>NZ_CP177357.1:2400000-3000000 GCF_046845755.1 Rubrivirga halophila | reverse complement strand
TTGTCGGCCACGCGCCAGCCCTCGGCGGCGCCCGTCAGCACGGCGTTGAGGTTCTTGCCGTCGAGCCAGTTGAGAGCGGCCACGATGTCGGCGGCCGTGTTGGCCTCGACGAGCAGCGTCTGCTGGCCGCGCACGACCGGCAGGAGGGCGGCCATCTCGGGCTGGTACGGCATCTCGCCGCCGCGCCCGGCGGTCCGCGCCGAGTCGATGCGGGCGTAGAGGACGGCCTGCTCCCAGGTCTCGTCGAGCGCCTCCACCGCCTCCTTGGCCGCCTTGTCGATGGCCTCCTGATCGCGGCGGTCGAACCGGCCGCGGCGGCCCGACATCGGGAAGTTGAGGACGACGCCCTCGAACCCGGTCGCCAGCTGGTCCGGCGTGTAGCCGTGCAGGTCGACGAGCGCGGCCGTGCCGGGGAACAGGCCGCCCCGGGGGACCGCGAGCGCCGTCGTGACGCCCGCCACGCGCGTCAGCGGGAGGTGGACGCTCGACGGGTTGATGGCCGTGAGCGCCTTCATCTGGGGCACCACGTTGCCCAGCTCGTTGAAGTCCTGGGTCTCGGAGACCGACCCGATCTCGGACAGCCCGATCCGCGTGCCCGCGTCGATAAAGCCGGGGTAGACGGTCCCGCCGTCGCACGGGACGGTGCGGGCGCCGGCCGGCACGGCGGCGTCGCCGACGGCGGCGATCCGGCCGTCCGCGATCACGACGGTCCCGCGCTCGATCGTGCCGCGCGTGACGGTCTCGATGCGGCAATCGGTGAGCGCGAACGTGCCGCCGGTGGCGCGGTACTGCGCGCCCTGGGCGCTGGCGGGGACCGCCAGCAGGGCGGCGAGGGCGAAGAGAGCGAGGCGCATCGGGGTTTGGCTCGGGAGTCGTCGGGGGAGCGGAGAAAGGACGGCGGTCGATCCGCCCTCACCCTGTCCCTCTCCCCGAGGGAGAGGGGACGTCGCAGAAAGGTTGGCAGCAGCGGAAGGCACGTCACTCATCACTCTTCACTCATCAGCCCAAAGAGGTCGGTGCCCAACATGCAGGAGGCCGAGTGAGCGTCGGACTGCGTGGGGAGCGCATCGATCTCCTCCTCGGGGTCGACGTACAAGCGCTGGTCGTCGCCGTCGCGCATCCGGTCGAAGCGGGCGACGCCGTCGACGAAGGTGAGGTCGACGCGGGCGTAGACCGAGAGGGGGGAGGCCGAGAACACGGCGAGGTCGCCGTCCTTGCCGACCTCGATGGTGCCGACGCGGTCGTCGATGCCGAGCTGCCAGGCGGGGTTGAGGGTCACGAGCGCGAGCGCCTCCTGGTCGCTCAGCCCGCCGTAGCGCTGGGTCTTGGCGGCCTCGTGGTAGAGGTAGCGCAGGAGCCCGGCGTCGTCGGAGTTGACGGATGTGCGGACGCCGTTCTGGGTCAGGATCGTGGCGTTGTAGGCCGACGAGTAGGCCACCTCCATCTTGTAGTTGGCCCAGTCCGAGAAGACGCTCGCGCCGGCGCCAAACGCCGCCAGCTCGGGCGCCACCTTGAACGCCTCGTTCGCGTGCTGGAACGTCAGCCGCTCGATGCCGAAGTCGCGGAAGACGTCCATCAGCATCAGGATCTCGTCGGCGCGGTAGCTGTGGCAGTGCACGAGAACCTCGCCGTCCAGGATGTCCGCCAGCGTCTCCATCCGGCGATCGATGGGCGGGAGCGGCTGGCGCGCGGCGGCGGCGGCGGTTTGACGGGCGCGGTAGGCGCGCGCTTCGGTGAACGCCTCGCGGTAGACCTGCTCGATGCCCATCCGCGTGCTCGGGCGGATGCCGCGGCCCCGGCCGTGGACGCGCGTCGGGTTCTCGCCGAGCGCGAACTTGATGGTGCGCGGGGCGCCCTCGAACAGGAGCCCGTCGGGGTCGGCAGTGCCCCAGCGGAGCTTGAGCGTCTCGTTCTCGCCGCCGACCGGGTTCGCCGAGCCGTGCATCACGTGGATGCTCGTCACGCCGCCCGCGAGCGCCCGGTAGATCCCGATGTCGGACGGGTCGACGGCGTCGCGCATCTGGACCTCGGCGACGATCGGGTTGCTGGCCTCGTTGACCGACGACAGCGCGATGTGGCTGTGCGCGTCGATGATGCCGGGCGTGACGTGGCGGCCGGTCACGTCGATGACCGTCGTGCCGCGCGGGGCGTCGAGACCGGTGCCGATGCGCGTGATCACGCCGTCGACGACGAGCACGTCGGTGTTGGGCATCGCCGGGCCGGAAACCGGGTGGACGGTGCCGCCGCGGAGGAGCACGGAGCCGCGCTCGGAGGCGGGCGGGAGGTCGGCCGGGGTCTGGGCAGACGCCGCGCCCGCGACGAGCGCGAGGGCCAGGAGGAGGAATCGGGTCATCGGTCGTCGGTGGTCGGTTGTCGGATCTCAGTCGGGGGGCAGGGCGCCCCCGCATCACTCATCACTCTTTACGCCTCACCCGCCCGGGCGCTTGGTGGCCGTGAAGGGGAGCGAGCCGAAGCCGGTGACCTCGGCGGTCCCCTCGAACTCGTCGTCGGTGACGATGCCCGAGATGGTGATGGTGCCGATGTCGGGGTCGCTGGTGACCATGGTCAGGGCGTTGCCCTCGAGCACGACGGACGTGAGCGGGTCGGTGTCGCCGTCGCTCGTGATCGTGCCCGACAGGTCGTCGCCGGAGCCGGTGAGCGTGAACGTGCCGGACTGCGTGCCGCCGGGCGTCGAGACCTCGAAGTCCCACGTGCCCACCACGTCGACGACGGCGTCGGGGTCGGCGCCCTCCGGCCCGCCCGCCTCGATCTCGTAGCCGACGCCTTCCACGAACACGTGGCGCACGGCCGTCGAGTCGGTAAAGAGCGGGCCGTCGGTCAGGACGAGGTTCGCCAGCTTGCCGACCTCGACGGTGCCCAGCTCGCGGCCCAGGCCGAGGAGCTCGGCGGGCGTCGTGGTGAGCGCTGCGAGCGCGTCGTCGGGCGCGAGCCCGGCGCGGACGAACCGGACGAGCGACGTGTGGACGTCGGCGGGCTTGACCTCGAAGGTGCCGAAGGCGAACGGGACGCCGGCTTGGGCCATCAGCGCCGGGCTCCGCTCGGTCCGCGCGATCGCGACGCGGCGCTGGTCGGAGAGCGCGGCGTTTTCGGCCTCGGCGTCCTGGTACGACACGATCCGGCGGTTGCTCAGAAACGAGACGGCGCCGGGCGTGGTCGAGGGCAGCTCGCGGGCGGCGGCCGTGCTGTCGACTTTGACGGAGTCGGCGAGCGCGAGCGGGGCGAACACGGCGATGTCGTCGGCGGAGAGGCGCTCGATCAGCGGCGCGGAATCGCCGAGCCCGGCGAGGATCGGCGCCAGCCCCATCTCGTCGCTCGCGCGGAGCGCGCGGAAGCCCTCGAGCCAGCCGTCGACGACGAACACGAACTGGCGGTCGCCGTCGAGCAAGGTGCCGACGGCGTCGAGGACGGGGTCGAAGCGGGGGCGGGCGGCGCCCTCTGCGGCCTGGTCGTAGGCGGTGCGCCCGGCGCGGCGGCGGCGCGCGTTCTCGACGGTCTCGCGCATGACGGAAAGCACGCCCATCGGGGTGCCCGGGTAGACGCCCGAGGCGGGGTCGATCTGGGCGACCAGGCTCATCGCGTCGGTCAGGACGAGGGCTTGGGCGGGCTCGCGGCGCTGGGCCTCGCGCATCAGCACGACGGCGCCCTGCCCGGCGAACAGGCCGTCGCGCGGGGCGACGTGGGCAGCGGTGAAGCCGGCCTCGCGCAGCGCCTTGATGCGGGCGTCCGTGGCGTCGAAGGTGGCGCGGACGTCGCGGTCGGGCATGATGCCGGCGCGCTCGCGCGGCGGGTCGCCGCGGTCGCCGGTGTAGTCCTCGGGGTCCTCGGGCTTGGGGACCCCCGCATACCCGAAGGCGTCGACGAACCCGGCGTAGACGGTCAGCGAGTCGCCTTCGACGACCTCGGCGTCGAACGGCACGGCGGCGTCGCGGCCGACGGCGACGATCCGGCCGTCGCGGACGACGACGGTCGCGCGGTCGAGCACGCGGCCCGGGGCCACGACCACGCGGGCGTTCGTGATGGCGGCGGCGCGCGTCACGGGCCGCAGCGGGGTGTCGGCGCTGATGCCCTGGGCGAGGGCGGGGGCGGCGAGGGCGAGGGCCGCGACGGCGGCGAGACAGGCGCGAACGGTCATCAGGTCGGGGCGGGGATGCGTGAAGGTAACGGGGAGCGGGCGCGACGGCGGGCCCCTTGTGTACGCGATGCCGCCCCGCGCTGAACCGTGGGTGCGTGCCGCTGAGCCGTGGGTGAGAGGCATCGAACCCTGGATCGAAGCCGCTGAACCGTGGGTCGGAGCCGCTGAACCCTGGGTGCGCGCCAGTGAACCCAGGGGGAGCCCCGTCGAACCCACGGTAAGCCCCGTCGAACCCAGTGCGGGACTCCTTGACCCTCGAGAGGACTCGCGGCCGCACGGCTTGCGCAAGCCCCCGTCTGAGCCTCCCGGGCCGGGGGAGGGTGACCGGCGGGCGCCAGCAGGAGGGGCTTGTGCCAGCCGATCGACCACCCCCTGTCCCCCCTCCTCATCCGAGGAGGGGGGACTTCGCTGCATCTGCCGAGGTCGGCGAGGGGCACGGCCAGCTGGCGACGGGCGGGGCTTGCGCCAGCGGGCGGGCCTACGCAGACGCCGATCGGTCGGGAGGGGCGTATCGCGATACAACCCTAGGGGTGGCCTCGGCGGCCGGTAGGGACACACCGCCGGTGTGTCCCTACGACGCGGGGCGAGCGGCTGACCCTGTACGCCTCGGGCCGGGCGGGCGCTAGGGCTCCCGGTCCGCGAACACGCCGGCCTCGCGGGCCAGCGACGCGGCGGCGGGCGTCACGATCTGGCCCTCGGCGACCCGGATCTGGCGGTGCGCGAGCCGGGCCTGGCGCACGTCGGTCTCGGTGATGACGCGGCGGTCGATGGTGAGCGGGCCGGTCGCGTCTGTTCGGGCGTCGTCGGCGTCGGGCGTGTCGAGCGTGAGGCCGGGGAGCCAGCGGGCGGTCTCGGGGCGGCCCGCCGCCAGCCACAGCGCGCGGTCGACCTCGACGGCGGCGTCGGGCCCGTCGGCGACGGCCACCATCGCGGCGAGCGGGCCCAGGGCGACGGCGGCGCGGTCGGCCGGGACGTTCCAGGCGCGGCGGAGGCCGCCGGGCAGGACGAGCCGCGAACAGACGGGCCCCGGCGTGACCGGGCCGCTGGCGCCGACCGGCCCGCGCAGCACGACCGCGCCGCCGAGCGAGAGCGAGTCGGCATCCGTCGCGTCCAAGACCAGCGCGAGCGCGGCGCCGGCCGAGACGGCCACGCGAGCGACGACGTGGCCCGTGCGGACGACCTCGACCGTCGCCGACGGCGCGAGCGTGGCGCGCTCGCCGAAGAGGGCCGCGAGCGCCTTGGGCGGCATCGTGGCGCGCGAGCCGAGCGCGCGGACCGGGAGGGCGTCGGGCCTCACGCCGCGCCCCCAGCCCCGGGCAGGAAGCGGGCCTCCACGTCCAAGATTTTCTGGACGCGGCGCTCGTGGCGCCCGCCCTCGAAGTCGGTCGCCAAAAACTCCGCGAGCACGCGCTTGGAGACCTCGACGCCCATCGTCCGGCTCCCCAGCGTGAGCACGTTCGCGTCGTTGTGGGCGCGCGCGTTGAAGGCGGCGAACGTGCTCGGGCACAGCGCCGCGCGCACGCCCGGCACCTTGTTGGCCACGATCGCCGACCCGACACCGACGCCGTCGATCATCAGCCCGTGCGCGACCTGACCGAGGTGGACGAGCCGGGCGACGGCGTACGCGAAGTCGGGGTAGTCGACGCTGTCGGTCGAGTCCGTGCCCAAGTCGGTGACGGTCCAGCCCAGGCTCCGGGCGTGGGCGACGAGCGCGTCTTTGTGGTCGAACCCGGCGTGGTCGCAGGCGACCGCGAGTGTCTTGGCAGGCGCGCTGGGCTGGCGGGGCGGGTCGGCGGGCGCGCTCGTCGGCGCGCCGGTGTCGGTGACGAACGCGAGCCCGTGGTCGCGCGCGGTGTCGCGGGCGAGCGCCGTGATGAGGGCGCCGGCGGGCACCGCGAGCGTGGCGCGGCCGGCGGCGAGGGCGTCGAGGACGGTCCGTTCGGAGACGAGACGAGGCATGGGGGAAGCTACGGGGGTTCGGGATTGGGGATTGGGTGCTGGGGCTCGCTCTGGGGAGAAGCTCCGTTGACCCACCCATGGTGTCATCCTGAGCGGAGCCGCACAGCGGCGGAGATCCCTCGACAGGCTCGGGATGACACGGTAGGGAGCCCCTCGACGTAGGCATCGGGGCCCGGAGGGCAGCGGCAGAGGGTTTCCCAAACCCTAGACCCCTCCATCCCTCACCGACGTTTCGCCCGGCGCGCTCCGGTGTCCGGCTAGCTTGCCGACGTTCCCCGACCCCCGCCCTGCAATGGCTTCGACGCAAGATTTCCGAAACGGCCTCGTCCTCAGCTGGAAGCACGACCTCTGGCAGATCGTCGAGTTCCAGCACGTCAAGCCCGGCAAGGGCGGCGCGTTCGTGCGCTCGAAGCTCAAGAACGTCCGCAACGGCAAGATCGTCGACAACACGTTCCGGGCCGGCGAGAAGGTCGAGACGGCGCGCGTGGAGCGCCGCGACATGCAGTACCTCTAC
Source organism: Rubrivirga halophila (assembly GCF_046845755.1). Lineage (GTDB taxonomy): Bacteria > Bacteroidota > Rhodothermia > Rhodothermales > Rubricoccaceae > Rubrivirga. The sequence goes on along the minus strand of NZ_CP177357.1, from coordinate 2,993,374 downwards.
GCCGACGACCTCGGGCTCCACTTTATGAACACCGAGACCTACGAGCAGCGCTCGCTCCGGGCCGACATGGTGGACAAGAAGGACCTCATCAAGGAGGGCTCGAAGGTGATCATCCTGGTCGACGCCGGGACCGAGGAGCCGCTGACCGTCGAGCTCCCGCGCCAGGTGGACCTCACCGTCACCCAGACCGACCCCGGCCTCAAGGGCGACACGGCGACCGGCGCCACCAAGCCCGCCGTGATGGAGTCCGGCGCGACGATCTACGTCCCGCTGTTCATCAACGAGGGCGACGTGATCCGCGTGGACACGGAGACGTCGAGCTACATCACGCGCGTCACGGCGGCGTAGCCGCGGGGGCCGGGCGGCGCTGTGCACTCGGCCCGGCTCGTGCATTCGCGCCCGGCCGCTGCCGAAGGAGCGCGCGTTCGCGCCCGGGGTGTCCGTAGCTTCGGGGCCCTCTCGCGTGCCCGACCCCGTCCCCATGGACATGGACCTCGACAAGATCCAACGCCTCCTCGAACTCGTCGCTGAGAGCGGCCTGGACGAAGTGAAGGTGGAGGAAGGCGACTTCAAGCTGACCGTCCGCGCCAAGGCGCGCGTCGGGGCGGCCCCCGCCGCTCCCCAGATGATGATGGCGGCCCCGGCCGCCGCGCCCGCTGCTGCCCCCGCGGCGCCTGCCCCCGCAGCCGCCCCGCCCGCCGCGCCCGCGGCCCCCGCCGAGCCCGGCGCCGGCGCCAACGAGTCGCTCGTGCTGGCGCCCATCGTGGGCACGTTCTACGCGGCGGCCTCGCCGGACTCCGACCCGTTCGTCAAGGTCGGCGACCGCGTCGAAGTCGGCCAGACGCTGTGCATCATCGAGGCGATGAAGCTGATGAACGAGATCCAGGCCGAGGAGGCTGGGACCATCAAGCAGGCGCTCGTCGCGAACGCCCAGCCCGTCGAGTACGACCAGCCGCTGTTCGTCATCGAAAAGTAGACCGTAGGCCCTGGCGCGTGGTCCGCTGGGACCGCCCCCCACGCTCTACGTCCCACGCTCTACGCCCGCTATGATCAAAAAAGTCCTCATCGCCAACCGCGGCGAGATCGCGCTCCGCATCATCCGGACCTGCCGCGAGATGGGGATCGCCACGGTCGCCGTCTACTCCACGGCCGACCGCGACACGCTCGCCGTCAAGTTCGCCGACGAGGCCGTCTGCATCGGCCCGGCGCCGTCGGCCAAGAGCTACCTCCACATCCCGTCGATCATCGCGGCGGCCGAGGTGACCGGCGCGGACGCGATCCACCCCGGCTACGGGTTCCTGGCCGAGAACGCCGAGTTCGCGCGGATCTGCCAGGACCACGACCTCACCTTTATCGGGCCCCGGCCCGAGACGATCTCGTCGATGGGCGACAAGTCGGTCGCCAAGGACACCATGCGCGCGGCGGGCGTGCCCGTCGTGCCCGGCTCGGCGGGCGCCGTCGCGAACGTGGCCGAGGGGCTGGCGGCGGCGCGTGAGGCGGGCTTCCCCGTCATGATCAAGGCGTCGGCGGGGGGCGGCGGCAAGGGGATGCGGATGGCATCGACCGAGGCCGAGTTCGAAAAGCTCTTCGTGGCTGCGGGCACGGAGGCGATGAACGGCTTCGGCGACGACCGGCTCTACATCGAGAAGTTCGTCGAGGAGCCGCGCCACATCGAGATCCAGCTCGTCGGCGACGGGCAGGGCTCGGTCGTCCACTTTGGCGAGCGCGAGTGCTCGATCCAGCGCCGCCACCAGAAGCTGCTCGAAGAGGCGCCCTCGCCGATCATGGACGCCGACCTCCGCCGCCGCATGGGCGAGGCGGCGATCGCGGGCGCCGCGGCGGTCAATTACCGCGGCGCGGGCACGGTCGAGTTCCTGGTCGACAAGCACCGGGACTTCTACTTCATGGAGATGAACACCCGGATCCAGGTCGAGCACCCGGTGACGGAGGAGGTCACCAACACCGACCTTATCGAGTGGCAGCTCCGGGTCGCGGCCGGCGAGACCATCGACACGGGCGACAAGTCGCTGGTCGGCCACGCCATCGAGTGCCGGATCAACGCCGAGGACCCGTTCCGCAACTTCGCGCCAAGCCCCGGCACCATCACGGCGTTCCACAGCCCCAAGGGCCGGGGCGTCCGCTGCGACACGCACGTCTACGCCGGCTACACGGTCCCGCCGACGTACGACTCGATGATCGCCAAGCTCATCGTCCACGACACGACGCGCGAGCGGGCCATCGCCAAGATGCTCCGGGCCCTCGACGAGTTCATCATCGAGGGGCTCAAGACGACCGTCCCCTTCCACCAGCAGCTGCTCCAGGACCCCCGCTTCGTCGCGGGCGACTTCGACACGAAGTTCCTCGAGCGCTTCGAGCTCACGCCCCCGGCGTAGGGCACGGGGCAAGAGGGAGGAGGCAAGGGGCAGTCGTCCCAAAGCCTTTTCGCTGCTTGCCCCTTTCCCCCATCCCCCTTGCCTTCCCGTCATGGATTTCCCGTCTGACCTCCGCTACACGAAGGACCACGAGTGGGTCCGCCTCGACGACGACGGCCTGGCGGTCATCGGCGTCACCGACTACGCGCAAGGCGAGCTGGGCGACATCGTGTTCGTCGAGATCGAGGACGTCGGCACCGAGGTCGAGGCCGAGGGCTCGTTCGGGACCGTCGAGGCCGTCAAGACGGTGTCCGAGCTGTTCGCGCCCATCGCCGGCACGATCGAGGCCATCAACGAGGCGCTGGAGGACGCGCCCGAGACGGTCAACAGCGACCCCTACGGCGAGGGCTGGATGGCCAAGATCCGCCCGGCCGACGCCTCAGCGATCGAGGGGCTGCTCTCGGCCGAGGCGTACAAAGAGATGATCGGCGCCTAAGAGGGCAAGGGGCAGGAGGGATGAGGCAAGGGGCTTCTCACCGTCTGCCCCCTTTCCCCGTCCCCCTTCCCACTTCCCCCTCATGACTCACGAAACCGTCGTCATTCTCGATTTCGGGAGCCAGACGACCCAGCTGATCGCCCGGCGCGTCCGCGAGGCCGGCGTCTACTGCGAGATCCACCCGTGCACGCTGCCGGCGGCCGACGTCGCCGCGATGCAGCCCAGCGGGCTCATCCTGTCCGGTGGGCCGATGTCGGTCTACGACGAGGCCGGCCCCCAGCTCGACCCGGCCCTGCTGGCGCTCACCCAGCCCGGCACCGACGAGAAGGTGCCCGTGCTCGGGATCTGCTACGGGCTTCAGGCGCTGGCGCACGCGCTCGGCGGCGGCGTCGAGGCGTCGGACCACCGCGAGTTCGGGCGGTCGCCGCTCGTCTCGCACGAGGAGAACCCGCTGTTTCGGGGCGTCCCGGCGGGCTCGGTCGTCTGGATGAGCCACGGCGACCACCTGACCAAGTTGCCCGCCGGCTTCCGCGCGATCGCGGCGACCGACAACGCGCCGATCGCCGCCGTCGCCGCCGAGCCCGACTCGGGCCACGGGCCGATCTACGGCGTCCAGTTCCACCCCGAGGTGGTCCACTCCGAGCACGGCGCGACGATGCTGGGCAACTTCGTCCGCGACGTCTGCGGCCTGCGCGGCGACTGGACGACGGACTCGTTTATCGACGACAAGGTGGCCGAGATCCGCGCGCAGGTCGGCGACGACCACGTGATCCTGGGCCTCAGCGGCGGTGTCGACTCGTCGGTCGCCGCGGCCCTCTTGCACCGTGCCATCGGCGACCAGCTGACGTGCGTGTTCGTGGACAACGGCCTGTTGCGCGCCGGCGAGTTCGAGCAGGTTCAGAAGACGTTTGCCGACGGCTTCGACATCGACCTGGTCGCCGTCGACGCCAGCGAGCGGTTCTTGGGCGAGCTGGCGGACGTGGCCGACCCTGAGGCCAAGCGCAAGATCATCGGGCGGGTCTTTATCGAGGTCTTCGAGGACGCCACCGAGGCCATCACCGCGCGGCTCGGTGCGAAGCCCCGGTTCCTCGCCCAGGGCACGCTCTACCCGGACGTGATCGAGTCGGTCAGCTTTAAGGGGCCGAGCGCTACCATCAAGAGCCACCACAACGTCGGCGGGCTCCCCGAGGAGCTCGGGTTCGAGCTGCTGGAGCCGTTCCGCGAGCTGTTCAAGGACGAGGTCCGCGAGGTGGGCCGAGAGCTTGGCGTGCCCGACGCCATCATCCGCCGGCACCCGTTCCCCGGGCCCGGGCTGGCGGTCCGCGTGCTCGGCCCGGTCACGCGCCAAGCGTGCGACCTGCTCCGCCGTGCCGACACGATCTGGCTCGAGGAGCTGGAGTCGTCGGGCACGTACGACGACGTGTGGCAGGCCTTCGCCGTGCTCCTCCCGATCCGCAGCGTCGGCGTGATGGGCGACTTCCGGACCTACGAGCAGGCCGTCTGCCTGCGCGCGGTGACGTCGACGGACGGGATGACGGCGGACTGGGCGCACCTCCCGTACGAAGTCCTCGGCCGGGCGTCGAACCGCATCATCAACGAGGTCCGCGGCATCAACCGGGTCGCCTATGACGTGTCCTCGAAGCCGCCGGCGACCATCGAGTGGGAGTAGGGGCCGGGTGCTGACTCCGGCCGCCTCGCTTGCTGTAGCGAGGCCCCAAACAGACGACGCCCTCCGCTCGGCAAGAGCAGAGGGCGTCGCCAGCTGGTTGGGTCGGGTCAGGCCTTCGGTCCCCAGATCCACCACGCGATCAGGCCGACTACGGGGAAGAAGAAGATCACGGCGCCCCACAGGAGCTTCGAGCCCGTGTCGGCCGAGCTGTTCGCCAGCTTGACGAACGCGAGCACGACGAACACGATGTGGATGAGGCCGCAGACGCCGGGCCAGCCGCCCGAGATGAGGGACAAGGCGTTGTCGCCGCCGCAGCCGGAGAGGGCGACGACGACGGCGCCGAGGACGAGGGCGGGGAGGAGTCGGAAGCGGGTCATGGCGTTGGGGGACGGCGGGGGAGAGGGGCTCGCGCGGTGTCTGGGGGGCGGCGCTCAACGAGCGCTGGTTGACGGGGTCGTCCCGCTAGCGCTGATTGTCGCGGACGACGCGCTGGCCCCAGAACAGGAACACCAGCAGGCCGACGACCGGCACGCAGAAGAGGAGGATCAGCAGCAGCTTGGTGCCGAAGGCCAGGTACGTCTTCCAGGTCGCGAGCGCCGCGAGCAGCGCCAGCACGCCGTTGAGGACGGCGAGGAGCGTGATGAGAAGCGTCTTGGCGAGGCCCGCGAGCGTGGCGGCCAGGGTGGCAGCGAGGACGAGGCTCATGGTGTCAGGGGGGAGGATCGGGCGCCCTACGGCGGGGCCGGAACGCGGGTTGCACCGATCGTTGTGGAAACAGACGATTGGGCCCCGCGCGTCTGAAAACTCGCATTCCCTCCAAAACCCGCCGCCGACCAAACGGTAGGTTTCCGTCCCATGCACATCGCCCACCTCGACCTCGGCCCGCGTCCGCTCCTCCTCGCCCCGATGGAGGACGTGTCGGACCCGCCGTTCCGCCTGCTCTGCAAGCGGTACGGCGCCGACCTGCTGTACACCGAGTTTATCTCGTCGGGCGGGCTCGTCCACGGCGCGCGCGGCTCGGTCCAGAAGCTCGAGTTCTACGAGGAGGAGCGGCCGGTCGGCATCCAGATCTTCGGCGGCGAGATCGACCAGGTCCGAGAGGCCGCGGCGATCGCGGACGCCCAGAACCCGGACCTCATCGACATCAACTTTGGGTGCCCTGTCAAAAAGGTCGTCTGCAAGGACGGTGGGGCGGGGATCCTGCGCAACCTGGGCAAGATGGAGGCCATCACGGCTGCCGTCATCGAGGCCTCGACGCGGCCCGTGACGGTCAAGACGCGACTCGGTTGGGACGACACCTCGATCCGCATCGAGGAGGTGGCCCGGATGCTGGAGGAGACCGGCATCGCGGCGCTTGCGGTCCACGCCCGGACGCGCGCCCAGATGTACCGCGCCGAGGCGCGCTGGGAGTGGTTCCCCAAGATCAAGGCCGCCCTGCGCGACATCCCGCTTATCGGCAACGGCGACGCGTCGACGCCCGAGCGCGTCCGCGACATGTTCGACGAGACCGGCGTGGACGCCGTGATGATCGGGCGCGGCGCGATCGGCAACCCGTGGATCTTCCGCGACACGAAGGCCTTCCTCGAGTTCGGCGAGACGCCCGACCCGCCGTCGTGGGAGGAGCGCGTGGCCGTCGTGGCCGAGCACCTGACGCTGAAGGCGGCGTGGCTCGGCGAGCGCAAGGGGGTCTTGGAGATGCGCCGGATGTACGGCGGCTACTTCAAGGGCCACCGCGGCGCCAGCCAGCTCCGGATGCGACTCATGGAGCACGGCGACACGGCCGGCGTGCTGGAGCTGCTCCACAACTGGCGGCCCGAGGACGAGGAGACGTCGGTGCCGGTCGCCCGTGCGGTCAAGCCGGCGGCGATTTCGGCCCGCCTGCCCCGCCCGGCCCGGCTCCCCGAGCGCGCGGCGTAGCCCGCCCGCCGGTCGGGAGATCCCCCGCTTGCGGGTGCGGCGGACCACCGGGCCGGCCGACTGGTTGGAGAGGCCTTTCCAATTCCCTCTTCTCCCGATGACCATCCGCCTCCTCGTCGCCCTCGCCCTGGTCGCGACGGGCTGCTCCACCACCGAGGAGGCCGCCCTCCCCGCCGTCCCCGGGCTGGCGGTCGCTGAGAGCGACGCCGACGTGGGCACGTCCTTCGCTCGCCTGACCGCCGCCCTCGACGCCGCCGAGCCCGTCGGCATCGTCGCCGGGGTGGACCACGCGAGCAACGCGGCGACGGCAGGACTGAGCTTGCGCCCGACGCGCGTCGTCCTCTTTGGCAACCCCGCACTCGGCACGCCGCTGATGCAGGCCAACCCGCAAGCGGGCCTCGACCTGCCCCAGAAGGTGCTGGTGTTCGAGGACCCCGAAGGCCGCACCGTCGTCGCCTACAACACCACGGACTACCTCGCGCGCCGCCACGGCGTCGGGGGCGTCTCCACGCTGTCCCAGATCGACGGGGCGCTGGCGATGTTCGCCCGCACCGCCGCAGGCGACGACGCGACGATCACCCCGACCTCCGCCGCGAGCGTCGCCCGCGACCAGGGCGTCGTCTCCGTCGCCAGTGACGACGACGTGGCGACGGTCTACGCCCGCTTGCGGGCCGCCGTCGACGGCAACCCGAACCTGACGATCGTCGCCGAGCTGGACCACCAGGCGAACGCGGCGTCGGTCGGGATGACGCTCCCGCCGATCCGCCTGATCGTCTTCGGCAACCCGGCGCTCGGGACCCCGCTGATGGTGGCCGGGCAGACGGTCGGGATCGACCTGCCGCAGAAGATGCTCGTCTATCGGAGCGCCAGCGGGGGCTCCGTCGTGGCGTACAACGACCCGGGCTACCTCGCCAGCCGCCACGGGCTGGGGACGCCCGGCGAGGTCGCCACCATCCGTGGCGCGCTCGACGCGCTCGCGACGGCGGCGACGGAGTAGCGCGGGCCGGCAGGTGCGGCTAGACTCCGGGCCCCACCCGCCCCTGTCGTGATGCGCCTCATTCTCCTCCTCGCCGCCCTGCTGACTACGTCGACCCTGTTCGGGTTGGCGGCTCCCGTCGCCGCCCAGACGCTCGTCCACTGCGGCACCCTCCTCGACCCGGCGACGTCTGCCGAGCCGATGCGCGAGCGGACGGTCGTCGTCGCGGACGGCCGTGTCGCTGAGGTCGCCCCAGGCTTTCGCGCCCCGACGGCCGGGCAGACCGTCGTCGACCTGAGGACCGCGACGTGCATGCCGGGCCTCATCGACAGCCACACGCACCTGACGAGCGAGAGCCGCAAGGACGGCTACATCGACGGGTTCCGGCTCAACGCCGCCGACCGCGTGCTCCAGGCCGTCCAGTTCGCCCGCTCCACCCTGATGGCCGGCTTCACGACCGTCCGCGACGTGGGCGGCGGCGAGGGCGCCGACTACGCGCTCCGCGACGCCATCAACCGCGGCGACATCGAAGGCCCCCGCATGTTCGTGGCCGGCAAGAGCCTGTCCATCATGGGCGGCCACGCCGACGCCACCAACTCGTACCGCGAGGACATTGTCGGCGTCCCGGACGAGACGCAAGGCGTCGTCAACGGCGTCGAGTCGGCGCAGCTGGCCGTTCGGCTGGCGATCAAGCGCGGCTCGGACTTGATCAAGTTCACGGCGACCGGCGGCGTGCTCTCGCTCCAGGGCGACGGCTCGGGCGCGCACTTTACCGAGGCCGAGATGCGGGCCATCATCGAGGCCGCGAACGCGCGCGGGCTGACCGTCGCGTCGCACGCGCACGGCGACGCGGGCATGGCGATGGCCGTCCGCGCCGGCGTCTCGTCGATCGAGCACGGCACCTACATGTCCGACGCGACGATGGCGCTGATGCGCGAGCGCGGGACGTACCTCGTGCCCACGATCACCGCCGGCAAGTCGGTCGCCGACTCGGCCCGGATCGAGGGGTACTACACGCCGGTCGTGACCCAGAAGTCGCTGACGATCGGGCCGCTCATCCAGGACACCTTCCGCCGCGCGTACGCCGCCGGCGTGCCCATCGCCTTCGGAACCGACGCGGGCGTCTTCCGCCACGGCCGCAACGGCCGCGAGTTCGTCTACATGGAGGAGGTCGGCGTCCCGTTCATGGAGGCCCTCCGCTTTGCGACCGTCAACGCCGCCGACCTGCTGGGCCGCGGCGACCAGCTCGGCGCGCTCCAGCCCGGCCACGTCGCCGACCTCGTCGCCGTCATGGGCGACCCGCTGACGGACGCCTCGGCGATGCTCGACGTGTCTTTCGTGATGAAGGACGGCCGCGTCGTCAAGCGCGACGGCGCGTTCGTCCCGCTGCCGGCCCGCGCGGAGTAGACCCGCCTGCCTTGGGTCCGAGGCGCACGAGGTCGCCGGACAAGCATGCGGCTCTATGTTGCAGGCTCCGCGAACTCGTGTCGCCATGGCCCTTCCCTCTCTCGACGGGATCAAGGAGCGCAAGCTTGTCCAGTGGGGGTTGGCCTACCTCGCGGGTGCTTGGCTCGTCCTCCAGGTCGTCGCCGTGCTCGGGGCGACGTACGGCTGGCCCAGCGGCCTGCTCCGCGCCGTGCCAGTGCTGCTCGGGGTTGGCTTCTTGGTCGCACTCGTGGTGGCGTGGTACCACGGCGAGCGGGGCGCGCAGCGGGCGAGCGGCCCCGAGCTGGCGATCCTGACGGTGCTGCTGGTCCTCGCGGGGGTCGGCGTGATGCTCGTCGGTGGGGGCGCGGACGCGGCGGAGAACGCGGAGGCCGGGATGGAGCCCGCCTTAGCCCCCGAGGTGGACTGGACGACCATCGCCGTGCTCCCGTTCGAGACCGTGGGCGGCGAGGACTACATCGCCGACGGGCTGACCGACGAACTCATCCAGACCCTGGGCCGCGTGCCGGGGCTCCAGGTCACCGCGCGCACGTCCGCGTTCGCCTTCAAGGGCTCCGACGCCCGAGCGGACTCCATCGGCCGGGCGCTGGGCGTGGCGCACCTGGTGGAGGGCACCGTACGGACGGTGGGCGACCAACTGCGGGTGACAGCGAGCCTGGTGGACGCGGAGACGGGGCGCCAGGCGTGGTCGGAGACGTACAACCGGGAGCTCGCCGACGTGCTGGGGTTGCAGGAAGAGATCGCGCGGGCGATCGCCTTCAAGCTCCGGGCGCGGGTGGGCAGTGCGGCGCGGGTCGGGCGGCCGTCTACGGATCCGGAGGCGTACCTCCTCACGCTCCGCGGACACGCCATCCAGTCTGGGGGCGGCGACGCATATACCGAATTGCCTGGGATCTATGCAGAGGCGATCGCGCGGGACAGCACCTACGCACCGGCGTGGGCCGGGCTCGCCAATATGCACCAGACCATTGTGGAAACCGATTCTGCTGAGGACATTGATGCCGAATGGGAGGCGGTGCGAGCGGCGGCCAATCGGGCGATCGAACTCGACCCGAGGGTGGCCCTGGCCCACACGATGCTCGGCCAGGTGGCCTATGCCTATGACGGGGATCTTGCCGCCGCGCAAGCCCACTACGAACGGGCCGTCGAGGCAACCCCGAGCGATGCGCTGGCTTGGGCGAGGCTCGGGTTCACCCGCCAGTTCTGGGGCGACGAAGAGGGGGCGCTCCGGGCCGTCGAGCAGGCCGTGGCGATCGATCCCCTAAGCCCAGGGTCACTGATGTGGTCCGGACTGGTCTATCTCGCGGCCGGGAAGACGGGGCGGGCTCTCGAATTGATGCGGGCCGCGTACGCCCTCTTCCCCAACTTCGGCACGGCCACGTGGCTCGCCGAGTTCCTAGTCGTCGCGGGGCACAGTGGAGAGGCGATTGCGCTATTACGTCCGTACGTGGAGGAGCGCCCGAGCTATCAATTTGGTCAACAGGTGCTCGCGTATGCGTACGCGCGGACGGGAGACCGGCGGAGCGCCGAGCGGCATCTGTCCCAGATCACGGACCCGCACACCCCGCGGGCGTGGGTCGAGGTCGCGTTCGGGAACACCGATGCGGCGTTCGCCGCGCTGGAGCGGTCGGTCGCCGCCAGCGAGCCCTACATGGAGGACCTGGTGGTGTACCCGGAGCTCATCCCGCTCCACGACGATCCCCGGTGGGCGGGCCTCGTCGCGCGCGTCCGGGCCGGGGCCGGGCAGCGGTAGCCGATGGGTCGGCCCTCGGCGAGCGGTGCTCGCCTGATCGGAGACGCTGGGCGCGCTCCGCCAAGCACCTCGCTACGACCGCCGCCGCGCGTCTTCGGCCCGCGCGACGAGCCGCGCCCGGCGCAAGCCGAGCACGGCCCGCTCGTGGCGGAGGTCCGAGCGACGCTGGCTCAGCATCTGGCCGTGGCGTGCCGTCGCGCTCGCGACCGCCTGGTGCTCGCCGCTCCGCTCCGCCAGCGCGTCGTTCCAGTCGCGGAGGTCGGCGGCGTCCGCCTCCAGCCGGTCCGCCTGGCGGCGCAGGCGGGCGACCGCCTCGGCGTAAGCGCGGCGCTCGCGCGGGCCGCTCCGGTAGCGGACGAGGTCGTCGTACATCGCCTGCACGCGGCCCGACTCCATCTCGAAGAGGCGCCGGTCGGCGTCGAACGCCCGCGCGCGGTCTTGGTACGCGGGCCGCTCGGTGTCGGGGACGTTGAGATACCGGAACGTCTCGCGGACGCCCGCGATCTCGCGGTCCAGCCCGGCGATCTCGACGTCGAGCTCGGCCAGCCGGCGGTCGATGGCGGCGACCGTGCGGAGCCCGTCGGCCGGGTGCGGCGTGACGCGCATCCACCGCGAGGCGACCGTGTCGTCGGCGTACCGGTGAACGTGCTGGGCGCTGGCGGCGGTGGTCAGGCCGAGGGCCAGCAGGAGGGCGGGGGCGAGAAGGCGCATCGGGGCGAGGGAGAGAGGCCCACAGTGTAGAGCGCGAGCGCTCCCCGACCATTCAGCAATCCCCCGGTTTCCCATGCCCGCACAAGCGCCATAGCAGCGACGGGCTCGCGAGCACGGCCAGCACCCCATCGGCTGCCCGGTCACGAACCCGTCGACGCCGTGGCGACGGCGGTGCTAGCTGGCCTCCTCAGTCATGGGGAGGAACGACGGGCCACGCTTGATGTGGAGGAACAGGTTGATCCCCTGAGGCTCTCGGCCGATGCGGATGTCTTCGGGCGCCACGCCGCACGCCATCGCGAGTTCGATGAGCTCGTCCTCCGAGCGGTAGTGGAGCTCCCAGTCGCCGATGACCTCCATGTAGTCGCGCGTCGCGTTCTCGCAGAAGTTGCCGACGACGAGCTCGCCCCCCTCGGCCAGCATCTCGAGCAGCCGCTCGAGGAGGAACTTGAACCCCCGGTCGCCGAAGTAGTCGAACAGCCCGGCCGACCAGATCAGCCCGTAGCGGTGGGCCGACGTGAAGCGGAGGGCGTTGGCGTGGTAGAACGCGACCCGGTCGAGGTACGGGGCGCACACGTGGCGGGCGTAGGCGATGGCGTCGGCGTCGGCGTCCACGCAGTCGACGGCCACGCCGGTGGCCGAGCCGCCGGCGTCCCCGAAAAACTCGGCGACGTCGCGGGCCGGCCCGCTCGCCACGTTGAGGACGCGCGCGCCGCCGGACTGGGCGAACGCGCCCAGGAGGTCGACGACGTACGCCTTCCGGTTGCGGACCGCGCGGGGCCCGGCCTGGCTGTGGAAGTAGAGGTCCCAGTTGCGGAGGTCCGGGTCGTCCGTGACGTGCTCGCGGTACATCCGGTCGATGATCTCGAAGTCGCCGGAGTACCCGTGCGGCTTGCGGAGGCTGAGGCCCTGGTTGGTCCCGAGCGAGAGGGCCGGCCCGAACGCCGCGCGGACGGCGCGGAGCTCGCCGTCGGCGATCCGCCCGGTCCGGAGCTCGCTGGCGACGTAGGCGAGCCAGCGGTCGAACGCGGCGTACTCGCCGGGGCGCGGGCCGCCCTGGGCCACCATCCGCTCGACGAACGCGAGGTGCTGCCCGATCGAGACGGCGTCGGCCGGCCGGACGAGGAGGGGGAGGTCGGGGGGCGAGATGGCCACGGCACCGCCGTCGCCCTCAGCCGGGGGGGATAAGTCACGCATGGATGGAGAGGGAAGGAGCGGTCTCCGTCGACGCCCCGTCGCCCGAGAGGGCGAAGAGGTCGAGGACGAGGGACCGGATCTCGTGCGAGGTAAACGGCTTGGAGAGGTAGGCGTCGAACCCGGAGGCGAGGAACCGCTCGCGGTCGCCGGGCATGGCGTAGGCCGTCATGGCGGCGGCCGGGGTGGAGGCGTGGGCCGGGAGGCCCCGGAGCGCGCGGAGCACGTCGACCCCGTCGCGGTCGGCGGTCAGGTTGATGTCGAGGACGAAGGCGTCGTAGGACCGGCGCGCGGCGAGGGCCACGGCCTCGTCGGGGCCGGCGGCCGTCTCGACCCGGCACACCGAGGACAGGCGGTTGGCGATGAGCTCGCGGGTCTCGGTGTTGTCCTCGACGACGAGGACCCGCCGGCGGCCGGCGGGCCCGGCCACGAGGAGCGCGGCGGAGGACCACGCGGGCTCGGGCTCGGCTTCGGCAGCGGGGAGCCCGACCGTGAACGTCGAGCCGACGCCCCGCTCGCTCTGCACCTCGATCTCGCCGTCGAGCACCTCGACGAGCCGCTTGGTGATGGCCAGGCCGAGCCCGCTGCCCTCGTGGCTCCGGCCCAGCCCCGTCGACTCCTGCTGGAACTCCTCGAAGAGCCGCGGCAGGAACGCCGGGCTCACCCCGACCCCCGTGTCGCGGACGTCGACGACCACCCGGCCCGGCCGGGACCGGACCGTCACGACGATCTCCCCCCGATCGGTGAACTTGATCGCGTTGCCGACGAGGTTGCTCACGATCCGGTCGAAGCACCCGGGGTCCGTCTTGGCCACGGCCTCGTGGGACTGGACGACGAGCCGGAGGTCGAGCCCCTTCTGGAGCGCGAGCGGGCGGAGCAGCGCGAGCGACTCCTGGAGGTGGGCCGCGAGGTCGACCGGGCGGACGCGGAGGTGGGTGGCCCCGGCCTCGAGCTGGGCCAGCCCCAAGACCGAGTTGACCGTGGCGTGGAGCCGGCGCCCGCCCTGGAGCACGCTCTCGGCCGCCTCGCGCTGGGGCCCCTCGACCTCCTCGGCGAGGACCTCGGCGAACCCGAGGATCGCCGTGAGGGGGGTCCGGAGCTCGTGGCTCATGTTGTTGAGCAGGTTCGTCCGGAGCGCGAGGAGCTCCTCGGCCCGCTCCTTGGCCTGGATCAGCTGGGTCTCGTAGTGGAGCCGCTCCGTGGCATCGCGGAGGATGGCCTGGACGAGGGGCCGGCCGTCGACGTCGATCAGGCCCGCGCTGACGTCGACGGGCGTCGTCCCGCCGGCCTTGTTGGCGACGTAGAGGTCGGCGGGGACCGGGGCCCCCCCGAACACGTGGGCCCGGAACTGCGCCGAGGCGCGCTCGCGGTCCCCGTCCGGGAACAGGTCGTCGAGCCGAGTCCGCCGGACGGCCTCCCGCGTGAGCCCGGTCAGCTGGAGGGCCATCTCGTTGACGTCGACGAGCAGGTTCGTCTCGGGGTCGGCGATGACGATGGCGTCGTTCGCCGCGTTCATGAGCGTGTGGAACCGGTGCTCCGAGGCCTCGACCGAGCCCTCGGCGCGGAGCCGGGCCTCGGCCGCGACGTAGATGATGAGGGCCGTCGAGGCCACGCACGCCCACAGGATCCACAAGCTGACCGGCCCGCCGGCCCGGCCGGTCGCTGCGGCCGCCACCACGGCCGCCCCGACGAGCACGATGACGAACCCGAGGTACCGGGTGAGCGGGGCCGTCTGCCGCCGGAGCCCCAGGCTAAACGCGATCCCCATCGCCATGAAGGCGAAGAGCGCGCCCAGCGCGTAGTTCGGCGAGAACCCGTTGAGCGCCGTGAGCCCGACGAGGTACACAACGAACACGTAGAAGTACCCCTGGACGAGCCGGAGGAAGTTCTGCGCCACCCACTCGACCATGTACGAGAGCGAGAGGAGGAGCAACAGCCCCACCGAGACCAACAAGCGGCCCCAGAGCGGGTCGAAGCCGCCCGGGTCCGTCGCCTGGTAGACCGCCCCGAACACCGGGTTCAGCGCGGCGGCGATGACGCAGAACACGCGGTACGTGCTCCGGTGGAGGTCGCCGGAATCCATCCAGAGCGGGCCGGGAGGAGAGGAGTCCGTAGACATATGCGAACAGACGCGGGGCTGTGTAACGATCCCCCGAGCCGTCAGGGGGTGGGCTTCCCGCTCGTGATCGAGCTCGCAGCACGGACCTTAAGAGGGGTGATGAGAGTTTCTTTCTGATCACCAATTGTGCGTCACTCAGGCCACGGTCGCGAGCGCCGCCGCCGGCCGCTACGTCCTCCGGGCCCGCACGAGCGCCTCGTCCACGCCCCACAGCAGCAGCGACAGGCTCGCCAAGACGGCCAGCGCCCCGATCGGCTGCCAGATCACGAACCCGCCGACCACGCCCAGGATCGCGCCGAGGTACTTGATGTAGTTGAGCTGCTCGTTCGAGGTCGACTTCAGGAGCCCCTCGAGCTGGCCCTCGTCGAACTGGCGCGCGCGCTCCGAGATCATCGTCCGCACGTCGAACCCCTCCACGAACGAGAGCACGGCCGTCGTGGCGGCCTCCTCGATCTCGTCGGCGCGGGCCTCCACCTTGGCCGGGACGGCGTCGAGCGCGTGGTCGATCCGGTCGAGCAGCGGGACCACGGCGTCCGGCAGCTCGTCGAGCGCCCGGTCGACCCGGCGCTGGAAGTCGTCCTCGGCGAACGTCCGGTACAGCCGCAGCGCGACGCCGCCGAGCCCGCCGCCCGCCTGCTGCTCCACCTTGTCGACCGCCAGCCGCGCCACCTCGCGGCGGACGGGCTCCGAGCCGAGCACCTCCTGGGCGTAGTCCCGGGCGAGCGTCTTGAGGTCGGTCCGGAACGCCGGGTCCTCGACGACCCCGCGCACCACGCCGAGGGCCAGGTCGCGGTACCGCCCGATCACGCCCGAGGCCTGGATCCGCTGCTTGATGATGTCGGCGTTGATGAGCTCGCGGCTGATCGCCTCCGACAGCCGGTAGATCACGCGCTCGCGCTGGGCCGGGATCAGGCCCTGGGGGATGATCGCCCGCTTCTCGCGCGGCTGGAACAGCATGGTGATCGCCAGCCAGTTCGTCCCGAACCCGATGAGCCCGCTGACCGTCAGCACCCGCATCAACCCGTCGAGCGCGAGGTCCGCGCCGAGCACGCCGACGCTCATCCCGGGGAAGTCCCACCAGAAGCTGGCGACGAACAGCGCCGCCAGACCGTACGGGATCACGCGCAGAAAGGGGATCAGCTGGCCCACGCGGCCCACCATCCGGGGCGGCCCGGTGTCGGGCACGGGCTCGCGCGGCGTCTCGGGGGGCAGGTGGTCTTTGCCGTAGCGGACGACGAGTTGCACCAGCTCGCGGCCCCGGTCCTTCGTCACGCTCTTGGCCGTCTCCACGACCGGCGACGGCACCAGCGGTCCGGCCACCGGGTCGACGGTCTCCGTCGGGGGGGCGCCCGCGTCCAGCGCGTCGCCGGGCTCCTGTGGCGTCGTCGGCGGCGTCGGGTCGGGGCGCGCGGGCGGGTCGGGGCGCCGGGTCGGCGCCTCGCCGGGCTCGGTGGGCGGGGCCGGGACGGGCGCGCGCGGGGCGTCGGGGGTGGTGGTGGGCGCGTCGCCGGGCGGGGGCGTCGCAGAGCCGCCCGGGGGCCCCACGGAGCCGTCCGGATCTGCCACAATGCCGTCCGGGGCTCCCACAGGGTCAATCGGGGCCCTCACAGGGTCGACCGGGGCTCCCATCATGCCATCTGGGTGACCCATGCTGCTGTCCAGGTCGGGCGGCGTGCCTACCACAGGCTTCGGCCCCTCACCCTGTCCCTCTCCCGGGGGGAGAGGGGACGCCGTACCCCCGCTTACGTTTGCCCGGCTGGCGGTCCCCGGTCCCCGGCCCTCCGTCCCCGTCGTCTGCGGTCCGTCGTCCGTGGTCTCCGGCTCCGCCAGCGGCGGCGGGTCGGGCAGGGCGAACGGGTCGGGCGCGTCGTCCGTCGGCGCGTCGTCGGCGAGCGCGTCGAGGTCGGGGAGGCCCGGGACGGGGACGTAGCGGCGGGGGCCGGAGGGGCGGTCGTCGGGCATCGGTGCGGAGGGGGGACGGGAGACGGGGCTCCTACGCCAGACCCAGGCGCGAGGCTTCACGCGTCATCCCGTCGATCACGATCTGGATCAGCTCGTCCAGCTCGACGCCCAGCTCCTCGGACCCTTGGCGGATGTCGTCGCGGGAGACGGCGGCGGCGAACTTTTTGTCCTTGAGCTTCTTTTTGACCGACCGCGGCGTCATCCCCTCCATTCCGCCGGGCCGGACGTGCGCGACCGCCGTCACGAAGCCCGCCAGCTCGTCGACGGCGAAGAGGGCCTTCGCCATCTCGCTCTCACGCGCCACGCCGACGCGCGGGACGTGGCCCAGAATCGCCGTCCGGATCTCCTCGTCGTAGCCCCGCCGCTCCAGCTCCTCGACCCCGATGTGGGGGTGGCGGTCGGCCTCGGGGTAGCGCTCGTAGTCGAGGTCGTGGAGCAGCCCCGCCATCCGCCAGCGCTCGACGTCGGCGCCGCGCCGGCGCGCGAGCTCGCCCATCGCCGCCTCGACGGCCACGCCGTGCCGCCGCAGGCTGTCGCCGACGGTCCAGTCGTGAAAGAGGGCGAGGGCGTCGTCGTACGAGGGCATGGGGTCAGAGGGGAGGCGGGGACGCAAAGAGGAGACGTGGCGGCGTGGGGGTGGGCGTCATAGAGTGGGGAAGAGACTCCCTCTTCTCCTCTACTCCCCGGCCCGCGCCGCGAGCCCCGGCCCGCCGTAGCGCTCGAACCAGGCCAGGATGTAGCCCACCTTGCGCATGAGGCCCGACGGCCGCGAGGCGATGCCGTGGCTGGCGCCCGGCACGCGGACGAGCGCCGTCGGCACGCCCTCCAGCTGGAGCGCCTGGTAGTACTGCTCCGACTCCGACATCGGCGTCCGCGTGTCGGCCTCGCCGGTCAGCAGCATCGTCGGCGTGGTCACGTTCCCGACGTAGGCGAGGGGCGAGCGCGCCCAGTAGCCCTCGGGGTCCTCCCAGGGGAGCGTGTCGAACCAGTACTTGGCGCCGAACACGTACGAGTCCGCCGTCCCGATCCAGCTCGTCCAGTTGATGACGGGCTTGGCGACGACGGCCGCCGCGAACCGGTCGGTGTGGCCGACGATCCAGGCCGTCAGCACGCCGCCGCCCGAGCCGCCGGTGACGTAGAGCCGGTCGGGGTCGACGTAGCCGCGCGCGACGACGGCGTCGACGCCGCTCATCAGGTCGTCGTAGTCCTGGCTCGGGTACGCGTGGTGGATGAGGTTGCCGAAGTCCTCGCCGTAGCTCGTCGAGCCGCGGGGGTTCGTGTACAAGACGACGTACCCGGCCGCGGCCATCAGCTGGACCTCCATCGCGAAGCGCGGGCCGTAGTTGGCGAACGGCCCGCCGTGGATTTCGAGGATGAGCGGGTACTGGCGCGACGGGTCGAACCCGGGCGGCGTCACGATCCACCCCTCGATCTCGCGGCCGTCCGCGCTCGACGTGTAGGTGATCTCCTCGACCGCACCGAGCGTCCGCTGCGAGAACAGGTCCTCGTTCAGATTCGTGAGTCGCCGCACCGTGCCGCCGTCGAGCGAGACCACGGCCACGTCCGCCGGGTGCGCGCCCGAGGTCAGCGTGAACGCCGCGCGCCCGCCGCCGACCGAGAACGAGCCGCCGCCGTACGGCCGCCCGATCGACTGCCCGCCCACGTCCGAGGCGATCACGCGCAGCTCGCCCCGGTCGGTCACGACGGCAAGGCGCGTCGTCCCGCCGTCGTCGTACGCGACCACCAGGTCGGAGTCGGCCGTCCACGTCGGGTCCTGGAGGTCGCGGTCGAGCGCCGGGAGCAGCCGCTCCGTGTCCTCCCCGTCGCGGACGTAGAGGTTGGTGAGCTGGTAGCCCAGGCGGCGGTCGTCGGAGCCGAGGTACGCGATCGCGCCGTCGGGCCCGACGGCCGGGGTCCGGTCGGCGCCGACGCGCGAGGTGAGCGCCGTCATCCGGCCGCTGGCGAGGTCGATGCGCCACAGCTCGGAGTCGCCGGGGTCGCGCTCGGCGCCGTCGCGGCGGTCCGAGGAGACCACGAGGGCCGCGCCGTCGGGCGTCCACGCCGGCGTCCCGTCGACGTCGTACGGCCCGTCGGTGAGGGCGCGCGGCGTGCCGCCCTCGGCCGAGACCACGAACAGCTGGCGGCTCCCGGGCTTGACGTAGCCCGACCCGTCGTTGCGCCAGCCGACGGCCTCGACCTCGATGGGCGCGTCCGCCCACTCGGCGCCCGCGGGCGGCCCGGGCAGCGTCGCGAGCGGCGTCCTCGTGCCCTCGACAAAGCGCGTGAACGCGAGGTGCCGCCCGTCGGGCGACCACGCCACGCCGCCGGGCGCCGACGCCAGCCGGGCGACCGGGACAGTCACCCCCGAGGCGAGGTAGCGGACCATGAGGTGCCGCCTGTCTTCATCGGTGTCCGTGGCGACGTACGCCAGCCGCGTCCCGTCGGGCGACCACCGCGGGCCGCTGGCGTCGACGCCCGTCACGAGCGGCTGGTGGCCGGTCCCGTCGGCGTTCACCATCCACAGGTCGCCGCGCACGCGGTCGGTCTGGATGTCGAGCCGGTTGCGGCGGTAGACGACGGTCTCGCCGTCGGGCGCGATCTGCGGGTCCGAGGCGTACTCGAGCTCGAACACGTCCATGAGCCCGAGCGGCGGCGGGCTCTGGGCGCTGGCGGTGGCGGCGAGGAGGAGGAGGGCGAGAGCGAGGCGCATGGCGCGAGCAGGGGTGGGGTCCGCAAGGGTACCGCTGGCGTCGGGTCGTTTGCACGCTGGCGCGGGCCGCTTGCGGTTCGGTGGTCTGATGCCTCCACGCTCGGCAGACCCCCCGCCAGCGATGCCATCGCTTCGGCTTCGCCTCCGCTCAAGGCACCCCCGGCTATCCCCCTTGGCAAGGGGGACAACCCGAAGGGTCGGCGGAGCCAGGTCGTGTGGCGTCCTACCCTTCGAGCGAGAGCGCTCGGGTGCGGGCGCCAGCCCCACCAGCGTCGCGCCACGCGAACGGGGAGTGCGGGCTCGCGCCAGCGTCCTGTGTCCGCTCTCTAAAACACCTTGACCACGCCGTCGAGCTCGCCGAGGTAGCGGCCCGGGTCGGCCTGGAGGTCCTGCAGAATCTGCTGGATGGAGGCGGCCGTCGAGTTCAGGTTGTAGTACAGCGACGGGTCGTTGAGCAGCAGCCCCATCGTGCCGTTCGGCGAGTTGAGCGTCGAGTCGAGGTCGGCCGTCAGCGAGGTCAGCGTCCGGGTCAGCGCCGTCAGCTGGACGAGCTGCTGGTCGGCCCGGCGCAACGCCGACGACAGGTTGTTGACAGCCGCCGTGACCGAGTCCGCGTTCGTCTCCGCCAGCAGGCGGACCGTCCCCGAGGTGGCCACGACGTCGTTGCCGACGACGATCGAGAGGTCTTCGACGTTGCGGCCGACGCGGTCCGAGACGCCGCTGGCGTTCCGGGCGGCGTCCTCGAGCGACGCCAGCGTCCGGTCGATCCGGCCCTGCTCCTCGGTCACCAGCTTGACGCTCGCCTGCGACAGGAAGCGGAGCTGCGCCAGCAGGCTCTCGATGTCGCCGCCCGAGTTCTGCAGGATCCGGTCGAGCGTCGTGAACGTGTTGACGGCGCCGATAAGGGCGGTGTCCGCGCGGGCCGTCAGCGAGTTGGACTCGCCCGCGATCAGGTCGAAGATGTCAGGTGTGGTCGACGCGATGAGCGTGTCGCCGGCTGCCAGCGGGCGGCCCGCGCCGGCGCCCTGGGGCGGCGTGATCTCGATGTTGACCTCGCCGAGCGCGCTGATCCCGGACGTCTGCACCGTCGACCCGCGCGGGATCTCGACGTCGCCGTCGATGGAGAGGTCCACGAACACGCGCCGCGCGTCGGCCCCCAGGCGCACGTCGCGCACGTCGCCGACGCGGACGCCGTTGAGCCGCACGAGCGCGCCCGGCGCCAGCCCCTGGGCGTCCTCGAACACCACCACGACGGTGTAGCCCGCCCCGAACAGCGGCTGGCCCGAGAGGAACCGGACGCCAAAGAAGATGAAGGCGGCCGAGAGCAGCACGGCCAGGCCGACCTTGAGTTCGTTGGTCATAGAAATGGGAAAAGAGTCGAGGCGAGGGGCGAAGGGCTCATCACCCCTCCCCCATCACCCATTACGCGGTCTGCGACGGGACGCCGATCTTGTACTCGTTGGCGCGGACGAAGGCGACGAGCGCCGGGTCGGTGGCGTGGTGGAGGTCCGAGACGGTCCCGGTCCAGCGGATCGTGCCCTCGTGGACGAAGGCGACGCGGTCGGCGATCGACAGGACCGAGTGCATGTCGTGCGTGACGACGATGCTGGTCGTGCCCATCGTGGAGCCGAGCCGCTGGATCAGCTCGTCGATCGTGTTCGAGGTCTCGGGGTCCAGGCCCGAGGTCGGCTCGTCGTACAGGATGTACTTGGGCTCGATGGCGATGGCGCGCGCGAGCGCGACGCGCTTTTGCTGGCCGCCCGACAGCTCGGCGGGCTTTTTGGGGCCGGCGTCCGGCAGCTCGACGAGCTCCAGACACTCGCTCGCTCGCGCCGTCACCTCGGCGGGCGTCAGCTCGGTGAACGTGCGCAGGGGGAACTCGACGTTCTCGCGCGCCGACATCGAGTCGAACAGGGCGCCGCCCTGGAAGAGCACGCCGAACTTGCGGCGGACCTGTCGGAGCTCCGAGTACGTCAACTCGTCGAGCGGGGCGCCGTCCACGACGACGCGGCCGGTGTCGGGTTTGAGGAGCCCGATCACGTGGCGCATCAGGACGCTCTTGCCCGAGCCGCTCCGCCCGATGATGCAGGTCACCTCCCCGTCGGGCACGTCGAGGTCGACGTCCCGCAGCACGGGGACGCCGTCGAAGGCCTTGGCGAGGTTGCGGATCTGGATCAAAACGGGTGATGGGCGATGAGCAAAGGGTGATGGGCAAGGGCTCATCACTCATTACCCTGTACTCATTACAAAAGAATGGCGGCGCAGATGTAGTCGGCGAAGAGGACCCAGACGCAGCCGAGCACGGCGGCGCGCGTGGTCGCCCGGCCGACGCCCTCGGCCCCGCCGCCGGCCTGGTAGCCGGTGTAGCAGGCGATGGACGTGATGACGAACCCGAAGACGAGCGACTTCACGAGCCCGAAGAACACGTCGTAGGGCCGGAAAAACAGCCGCGCGCCCTCCCAGAAGGTCTGCGTCGTCAGCACGCCCGAGGCCTCGGCGACGAGCGCCCCGACGCTCATCCCGACCGTTGCGGCGACGACGTAGAGCACGGGGAACATCAGGATCCCCGCCAGCACGCGCGGCACCACGAGGTAGCTCCGGCTGTTGAGCCCCATCGCCTCGAGCGCGTCGATCTGCTCCTTGACGCGCATCGTCCCGATCTCGGCCGCGATCCGCGCGCCGACGCGCCCGCACAGCACGAACGCGGTCACGAGCGTGCCCAGCTCGAGGAGGATCGACTGCTCGGCGAACGTGCCCACGATCGAGACGGGCAGGAGCGGGTTCTCGAGCTGGTAGATGGCCTGCACCACGACCACGCCGCCCGAGAACGCCGTCGCCAGCGCCACGATCGGGATCGAGTCGATGCCGACCTGGACCATCTGGGTCGCCAGGTTGCGCGCGTAGAGCGACGGGCGAAGGTCGCGCGGCAGGTTGAAAGCGCGCGCGAGGAGCACCCAGTACGCCCCGAAGCCGGCGAGCAGGTCCGACGGCACCCGCAGCAGGGACGCGAGCGCGGCGCGGGCAGGGGGGTGGACTTCCATGGGTGACGGACGGGTGGCAGTCGCCGACGCGACCTTACGCGGCGAACCTACGGGCGCCCAACGACGCCAGCCCGCGCCCGGTCCCCCGTCGCCGTTTCTCCACGGCCCCTTTTGGAATTGCGGGCGCCGGCCTCTCCCTCTCCGCACCTCGTACCTCTCCACATGGCCAAAGCGAAAACCCAGTACGTCTGCCAGGACTGCGGCCACACCACGCCGCGGTGGGCGGGGCAGTGCAGCGGGTGCCGCGAGTGGAACACCCTCGTCGAGGAGGCCGTGCCGAGCAAGGTCAAGGCGCCCGTGATGCGGGGCGGGCTCGGGGCCCAGCCCGGCGCCGGGAGCGCGCCCCGGATGGCGGGCGCGTACGGGACCGCCCGCCCTCAGCGCCTGCGCGACGTGACCGTCGCCGAGCGGCATCGGCTGGCGACGGGTCTGGGCGAGTTCGACCGCGTGCTCGGCGGCGGCGCGATGGTCGGGAGCCTCATCCTGGTCGCCGGCGACCCCGGCATCGGCAAGTCGACGCTGATGACGGAGCTGGGGCGCGGGCTCGACGGCAGCACGCTGCTCTACGTGACCGGCGAGGAGAGCGCCCAGCAGGTCAAGCTCCGCGCCCGGCGCATGGGCATCGACCCCGACGGCCTGTTCCTCTTTCCCGAGACGAACGTCGAGGCCATCCTGGCGGCGGCCTACGACCTGCAGCCCGACTTCATGGTCGTCGACTCGATCCAGACGGTCTACCGCCCGGACCTGACGTCCGCGCCTGGTTCGGTCGCCCAGGTGCGCGAGTCGACCGCCGCCCTCCTCGACGTCACGAAGACGCTGCCGACCACGACGTTCCTCATTGGCCACGTCACCAAGCAGGGCTCGATCGCCGGGCCGCGCGTCCTGGAGCACATGGTCGACACCGTCCTGCACTTCGAGGGCGACCGGCACCACGCGTACCGCATCCTGCGCGCGGTCAAGAACCGCTTTGGCGCGGCGAACGAGCTGGGCGTGTTCGAGATGCGCGAGGGCGGGCTCAAGGAGATCGGCAACCCGAGCGCGCTGTTCCTGAGCGAGCGCCAGTTCGGCACTTCTGGCTCGTCCGTCGTCTGCGCGATGGAGGGCACGCGGCCGCTCTTGGTCGAGGTCCAGGCGCTCGTCACGTCGTCGAGCTACGGGACCCCGCAGCGGACTACGACGGGCTTCGACGCCAAGCGGCTCCAGCTCCTGCTGGCGGTGTTGGAAAAGCGCGAGGGCCTACGGTTCTCGCAAGCGGACGTGTTCTTGAATGTGGCGGGTGGCGTGCGCCTGGAAGAGCCGGCCGTCGACCTGGGCGTGGCGCTCGCGGCGGCGTCGTCGTTGCGCGACGTGCCGCTCGACTCGGGGACCGTCGCGGTCGGCGAGCTCGGGCTGGGCGGCGAGGTCCGAGCGGTGAGCCGGATCGAGGCGCGGCTCGCGGAGATCCGCCAGCTCGGCTTCGAGCGGGCGCTGGTGCCGAAGGCCAACACGAAGGGGCTCAAGGTGCCCGACGGGCTCGAGATCCTGCCCGTCCGCAAGCTGTCGGAGGCGCTGGCGCTGGTGGCGTAGCGCCAGCGGGCGCGCCACGACGCCAAGCTGTTCGATGTCACGCCCCCCCCGAATACGTCATCCCGAGCGGCGCGAGGGACCTCCGCGAGACCCTCTCTCGCGACAACGGAAGGATGGGCCCGAGGGTCGTGCTGGCTGCGCCTTCCCTTCGGGGTGAGATCCCTCACATGCGTTGGCTGGCGCCTTCCCTACGGGTGCGGGATGACGCTGAGGGAGCGGTTAGCGGCGGCACCGAAAACAAAAAGACCCGGCCGCGCGAGGCGGTCCGGGTCTCGGGGGCGGGTCGAGCGGCGGTGGCGAGAGGGGAGGCGCGAGCGCCCGGGCCACCGTCCGCCCGCGAGAGAGGGGCCAGGGGAAGGGATCGGGGGTACCGGTCGGTACCCCGGCCGTTCCGAGGCGTCGCCCTGTCGGGGGATCCCGCAGGGCTCAGGGGGGAGCACCCCGGTACGGGGAGAGGCCGGTACCTTGCGGCCGTTCCCTGTGCCGCCCGTGTCTCACGCCCTCGCCGTCCTCCCGCTCCGCGCCGCGCTCGCGGCGGCCCGCGCCGCCCAGCCGCCGCTGCCCGGGCGGGCGGGGGAGGGGCTGGCGCGAGCGGCCCGGCTGCACCTAGAGAAGGACGAGCGCCCGGCCGAGGCGGCCATCGACGCGTTCCGCCTGCGGCTCCGGCGGTCGACGGAGACCGTCGAGGTGGTCGACTACGGCGCGGGGACGAAGGGCGGGAAGCCGCCCGAGCGGGCGGTCTCCGAGATCTACAAGCGCGCGGCGACGGGCCCGGCGTGGGGGCGCTTCCTGTTCGGGCTGGCGCGGGGGCTCCGCCCGGCCCACGTGCTCGAGCTGGGCACCAACCTGGGCATCGGCGCGGCGCACCTCGCGGCGGCGCTCGCGCTCAACGAGGGCGAGGGCGGACCGGAGGGGCAGCTGGTGACGCTGGAGGGCGCGCCCGCCCTCGCCGCCCGCGCCGCCGGCGCGCTGGCCCGGCTCGGCCACGGCGTCGGCGACGACGGCTGCCGCGTCCGCGTGGTCGTAGGCCCGTTCGCCGAGACGCTGCCCGAGGTGGCCGCCGGCGAGACGTGGGACTTGGTCTTTATCGACGGCCACCACGAGGCCGCCGCGGCGCTACGCTACCTCGACATCCTCCGCCCTCACCTCGCGCCCGGCGCCGTGGTGATCCTGGACGACGTCGAGCCCGGCCGGCCGGTCCGGGAGGCGTGGGAGGCCGTCAAGGAGTCGGGCCCCTCGTTCTACGCCGGGAAGTACGGGCTGTGGGTGGCCGAGGGAGCCCCGACGGCCGCCGCGCGTGAGACCGACCCCGCCCCGCCCCCCGCCGCCGCCGGCTGACCATGCCTCCTCCCACCGACGCCGAACTCGTCACGGCCTACCTCGACGAGGGGGACCAACGCGCGTTCTCCCAACTCCTCTCGCGCCACCAGGAGCGGATCTTCGGCTACCTCGTCGGGATGGTCCGCGACCGCGACGTGGCCAACGACCTCTTCCAGGAGACGCTGTTCCGCGCCATCCAGGCCATGCACCGGCGCCGGGGCTCGTACGAGAGCCAGGGCCGCTGGCTCGCGTGGACCATGCGGATCGCGCGCAACGCCGCGCTCGACTGGCTCCGCGCCAAGAAAAAGTTCACCGACGTCGACAAGTTCAGCAGCGAGGACGAGGGCGCCTCGTTCTGGGAGCGGCTGCCCGACGAGGCGCCCGACGCGGGCTCGCTGCTGGGCCGGGCGGATCTGTGGCAGGAGGTCGAGGCGGCCATCGACCAGCTCCCCCCGGAGCAGCGCGAGGTCGTGCTGATGCGGCACCAGTCCGAGCTGACCTTCCGCGAGATCGCCGAGCTCACGGGCGTCTCGATCAACACGGCGCTCGGAAGAATGCGCTACGCCTTGATCAACCTGCGCAAGATTCTCGACCCTGAGTGGTTCGAGGGCGTGTCGGCCGACGTGCCCGGTGCGCCGAAGCCGAAAGACCCGGCCTCCGCCTAGCTCCGCCGACCCTCCACACACGAGTTCGCCCATCGCCCCGTTCGCTAGGCCCGCCCCGCCACCCATGCCCGACGCCCTCCTCCCGATCCGCCACGTCTACGACGTGGAGCCCGCGCACGCGGCGCCATCGGGCGTGGAGTCGGCCGTGCTGGGCGAGATGCGGGACCTGCTGGCGACCGGCCCGACGCACGCCCCGAGCGACGCCGCCCTGTCGGCGGTGCTGGCCCGAGCCGCCGAGGCGACCGGGCTGCCGAGCCCGCCGCTGGAGGCGCGGTCGGCGGCGGAGGCCGCCCTCTTCGACCAGTCGCGGGCGGCGCTCGACCGCCTCCCGCGCTCGCGCCCTGAGCCCGAGGGCGTGGCCGCCGTCGAGGCGTTCGCCGCCCTCGCGCCCGCCCTCACCGCCCGCCAGTCGCCCAGCGCCGCCGCCGTGGCCGCCGTGCTGGCGCGCGCTGCCGAGCCCGCAGGAGAGCCGCTCACCGCCGACTCGCCCGTCGAGGCCGCCGTGCTCGACCAGTCGCTGGCGGCGCTCGATCAGTTGCCGCGCACTCGCCCCGAGGCCGAGACGCTCGCGGCCGTGCTCGCGTTCGCCGCCCAGCCCAGCGACCCGCTCGCGGCTGTGCGCGGCGTGTACCTCGGGGAGACGGCCGCCCCGTCGGTCGAGGGCAGGGTGCTCGAACAGTCGCGCGAGATCGTGGAGCGCGCCTTCGCGGCCCTTCCCCAGCCCCGCCCGACGGCCGACGCCGTGGCCGCCGTGCTGGCGCGCGCCGCCGAGCCGACCGACGCGACGGCGCTCGACGCCCGCTCGCCGATCGAGGTCGCCGTGCTCGCGCAGTCGCTGCTCGCGCTCGACCGGCTCCCACGTCCGCGCCCGGCGGCCGCGTCGCTCGACGCCGTCCGGCTGGCCGCGGCGACCGCCAGTGCCCCAGCCGCCGCGCCCGTCGCCGCCCCAGTGCCCGCGCCGCCGGCGACCGCGCCTGCCGTCCCGAACGCGTTCCTCCAGAACCGATTCGGCGCCTGGGCCGGTGGCGCCGCGCTCGTTCTCGCCGCGCTCGCCGCCGTCGTCGTTCTCCCCCAGGGTGGCCCCGCGGACGCCGAGACGACGGTCGTGGCCGCCGTCGCCGAGCCCGCCCCCGTGGTCGAGGAGGCCGCTCCGGCTCCGCCCGAGGCAGACGCTGCCGAGCCGGTCGCCGCCGACCCCCTTCCTCGCCCCTCCTCGGCGGGCACTGCCAGTGCCGCCTCCGGGCTGTTCGCCGCCGCCGAGCGCGTCGTGCCCCGCCCGGCTCCCGCGCCGCCGCCAGCCGCGCGCCCGGACGCCCGCGCGACGACGCCTCCGACCGCCTTTGCCGCCGCGTCAACCCCGTCCGCTCGTGCCGCCACGCCGCGCGCCGCCGGCGCCGCGCCGGTCCCCTCGTGGGAGGCGAGCGATGATGTCCGCGCCTTGTCGCTCCGCCTTCAGGACCTCGACGACGCCGACGCGCTCGCCTGGGACGCTGCGCCCGCCGAGGCCTTCGGCCGGCCGGCCGGCACCGTCCGCGGCGCCACGCTCGGCCTCCAGTCCGTCCGTGAGGGCGCCCCCGCACTGCCCCCCGCCCGCGCCCGCATCCGCCCCGACTCGCTCCGATGACCCGACTGCTCGCCGCCATCGCGCTGGCGCTCGTTTCCATCGCCGCTGGCGCTCAGACCGATGCCTCCGCCGAGACGGTCCACGTCTTCGAGGTCCGCGACGGGCACGTCTACCTCGACGGCCGCCACCTTGCCAATGCCGTCCCTCCTGGGCTCGATCTCACCGGGCTGATGACGGCTCCGCTCGAGTTCAGCGGCCCGATCCTGCCCGTGCTCGAAATCGACGGCACGGCCTACGTGCTCGAGGACGAGCGGCTGGTCCCGATGGACGAGTCGCGCCGCCCGGACCGGGGCGTGTACATCTTGGGCGACGCGGTCGCGGCGGCCCCGGAGGCCGTCGTGGAGATGGCCCCGGAAGCGGTCACGCCGATCGTCGAGGCGGCGTACATGCGCGAGGTGGCGACGCGCAACGGGCCGCTCTTCGAGCAGATGCAGCGCGAGCAGGCCGCCGAAGCTGAGGTCAACGACCTCGCCGCACGCGTCCGGGCCCTACCGCTCGGCGCCGAGCGCGCCCGGCTCCGCGCCCAGCTCCGGGGCGCCATCTCGGAGCTGCTCGCTTTCAAGCACGAGACGCGCGACCAGGAGATCGCCGAGGCCGAGGAGCGCCTCGCGAACGCCCGCCGCGCCCTCGACGCCCGCCGCACCTACCACGACGACATCGTGGACCTCCGCCTGCGCGAGCTGGTCGGCGACGAATAGCCGCCGGCGTCGGGGCACGACAGAGACCCACGGGCGCGGTGCACACGGCGCCGGGCGCGATAGTTATCCACACGCGGTAGGGGGAGACCCCCAGTTTGGAAGGCACTTCTGAAATCGCTTGAAGTGAGGGGGGGCAGATCCGTACGTTCGCGTTGGTCCCCCCGACTCCACCGCGCCTTCTGGGAATGGAGGCGTTCCGCCGAGCGCCGCTGTTTCGCGCGGGCCCGTCGGGGACGACATAGAAGGATGGTGAGCGCTCCCTAACCCGGGGGCGTCCGCCTCCCCTGGCCCCCGTCCCCCATGCTCCGCTTCGCTCTCGCTGTTTTTCTGCTGGTGGCCGTGCCCCCCGCGTCTGCCGACGTGCCCCCCGTGCCGGGCGCGCGCATCGACGTCGAACGCGTGTCCTTCGACCAGCGCGAGGGCGGGCTGGTGGCCCGCGTCCAGACGTCGGACCGCGTCCGGGCCTACAGCATCGACCAGGCCGACGGCGCGTTGACGCTCGTGTTGTACCGGGCGCAGTTGGCGCCCGCCGTCGCGCAGGCGAGTTCTGTGTGGCCCGTCCGCGGCTACCGCCTGGGCGCCGACGCCGACAAGGTCACGGTCCGGTTCGAGGTCGACGAGGGCGTGAGCGTGCGCGCGTACCCCGACCGCGACAGCGACGACTTGCTGGTGTCGTTCTCTGCGGCCCCCCAGCCCCGGCGAACCCAGTGGGGAGGCGGCGTCGCGAGTGAGTCGGTTGCCAGCGAGCCCGTCGTCCGCGAGCCCGTGGCCGAGCGCCCGGCCCCGACGCCTCGCCGCGCTGTGCCGGCCGAGGACGTGGCGCCGACGCCGCCGGCCGCGCCCGGCCCCATCGACGCGGCGGGCGCCGAGCACTGGCGCCTCGACACGATCGTCCTCGACGCCGGCCACGGCGGCCACGACGCCGGCGGCGTCGGCATCGGGACGACCGACCGCGACGTGGCCTTCGCCGTCGTCCGCGCCCTGGGCCCGATGATCGAGCGCGAGCTCGGCGTCAATGTCGTCTACACGCGCGACACCGACACGTTCGTGGAGGTCCGCGACCGGGGCCGGATCGCCAACCAGGAGGGCGGCAAGCTCTTCATCTCGGTCCACGGGAATGCCGGGCCGTCGTCGGCCTACGGCACGGAGACGTTCTTCCTGGCCCCGCGCGGCTCGGCCCGCGCCAGCGAGGTCATGAAGCGCGAGAACGCCGTGATCGAGCTCGAGAGCGACCCCAGCTACTACGCCGACTTCGCCGACGGCGGCGACATCCTGCGGTCGCTCGCGATGAGCGCGTACCAGGAGGAGAGCCAGCACCTCGCGACGCTGATCGAGGGCGAGTTCGTCCGCGCCGGGCGCCGGAGCCGGGGCGTCAAGCAGGACAACTTCATGGTGCTCTGGGCGGCCTCGATGCCGGCCGTCCTGGTCGAGGTCGGGTTCGTGACGAACCCGGACGAGGCGCGGCTGCTGTCGTCGCGGGCGGGCATCGAGCAGACGGCCCGGGCCCTCTTCAACGCCGTCCGCGCCTACAAGGAGTCGTACGAGCGCGGCCTGCGCGCGGCCCAGTAGCGAGCGCTCGGTGGCGGGACGTGGCGACCTTGCGGGTCTCGACTCCCCCCGCACCGCTGTGTCCGACCTCGCCGCTGCCCTCCGCACTGTCCCCGACTTCCCGTCGCCGGGGATCCAGTTCAAGGACCTGACGCCGATCCTGGCCGACCCGGGCCTGTTCGAGGAGTTGCTGACGGCGCTCGCGGCGCCGTGGGACGGGGCGGGCGTCACGCACGTGGTCGGGATTGAGGCGCGCGGGTACTGGTTTGGCGCGGCGCTGGCGGCCCGCTTGGGGGCTGGCTTCCTGCCCGCCCGCAAGCCCGGCAAGCTGCCCGGCGCGACGCTGCGCGAGACCTACGCGCTCGAGTACGGCGAGGACGCCATCGAACTCCACGCCGACGACCTCCCCGCGGGCGCCCACGTGCTCGTCCACGACGACGTGATCGCGACGGGCGGGACGGCCGCCGCCGCGTGCCGGCTCGTCGAGGCGGCCGGGGCGAGCGTCGCGGGCGTGTCGTTCGCCGTCGAGATCGCGTTCTTGAACGGCCGCCAGCAGTTGCCAGACGGCGTGCCCGTCGAGGCGGCGATCGTCGTGTAGAGGCTCGCTCTGGCTACTGTCGACCTTCGGTTCGCGGAATTGGGAATTGGGGGAATGCAGCGCGCTTCTCGTTTCACGCGGCGTGGTTGAAGCTGGCGACGCATATTCGGTCCCCGGTCCCCGGTCCCCGGTCCCCAGTCCCCAGTCCCCAGTCCCCAGTCCCCGTCACGCCCTCGCCCCGAGGAGCCGCAGGCCGTTGAGGCTGACCACGACGGTGCTCCCCTCGTGGCCGACGACCGCCAACGGGAGGGGGAGCCCGACGGCCAGAATCGAGGCCACCATCACGCCGATCATCCCGAACGAGATGGCGAGGTTGACCGCCAGCGTGCGGCGCGTGCGGCGACTGAGGCGCAGCAAGAACGGGATCTTGCCGAGGTCGTCGGCCATCAGCACCACGTCAGCGGTCTCCAGCGCCACGTCGGTTCCGGCGCCGCCCATCGCGATGCCGAGTGTGGCCGCCGCGAGCGCGGGCGCGTCGTTGACCCCGTCGCCGACCATCGCGACCGCGCCCCACTCGGCCTCCAGGTCGCGGACCAGCGCCACCTTGTCTTCGGGCAGCAGGTCCGCGTAGACCGCGTCGACGCCCGCTTCGTCGGCCATCGCGCGGCCGACCGACTCAGTGTCGCCGGTCAGCATCGCGACGTGCTCGATGCCGAGCGCGTGGAGCTGGGCGACGACGTCTCGCGCGCCGGGGCGGAGCACGTCCGCGAACGCGAGCACGCCGACGGCCCGCTCCCCGCTGGCGTCGGCCTCGGTCACGACCACGGCCGTCCGTGCCTGCTCGCGGAGCCGCTCGACCTCGGCGAGCGCCGCGTCGATCCCGAGGACGGCACGGTCGCCAAAAAAGCCCGGGTTGCCGATGCGGACCGTCCGCCCGCCGACGGCGCCCGACACGCCGCGCCCGGCGACGGCCCGGAAGGCGTCGGCCTCGGCGACCGCGAGCTCGCGCGCCGCCGCCTCGCGGACCGTCGCCTGCGCGAGGTGGTGCTCGCTCCGCGCCTGGACGGCTGCCGCGAGCGCCACGAGTCGGTCGGGGTCGCCGTCGAGCGAGACGGCGTCGGTGAGGCGCGTCAGGCCCGCCGTCAGCGTGCCCGTTTTGTCGAAGGCCACGGCGCGGATGCGGGCGGCGTCCTCGACCGTCACGCCCCCCTTGAAGAGCACGCCGCTCCGGGCGGCGGCGGCAATCGCGCTGAGCACGGCGGCGGGCGTCGAGATGACGAGCGCGCACGGGCTGGCGGCCACCATCAACGTCATCGCACGGTAAAAGGCGGAGCGAAACGGCTCGGACCAGCCGACGATCGGAACGGCGATCGCGAGCGCGGTCAGCGCGATCACGCCGAGCGCGTAGGGCTGCTCAAAGCGGTCGATGAGCCGCTGCGTCTCGGCCTTCTGCGCTTGAGCGTCCTCCACCATCGCGATCACACGCGCGATCGCGCTGTCGTTTGCCGTCTTGGTGACCCGGATGTCGAGCGCGCCGCCGCCGACCGTCGTCCCGCCGAACACGTCGTCGCCCTCGGCCTTCGTCACCGGGACGCTCTCGCCGGTGAGCGAGGCCTGGTCGACGGCGCTGCGGCCGCTCAGGACCACGCCGTCGAGCGGGATCCGGCCGCCGGGGAGCACGCGGACGGTGTCGCCCTTAGCGACCTCTTCGACCGGGACCTCCACCCAGACGCCGGCGCGCTCGACGCGCGCCTCGTCGGGCCGGAGGGCCATCAGCGCGCCGATCGCGCGGCGGCTCCGCCCCAGGGCGACGGTCTGCAGGACGTTCGAGAGCGAGAACAGAAAGAGCAGCATCGCCCCCTCGAAGGGCGCTCCGATGGCGAGGGCGCCGAGCGCGGCCAGCACCATCAGCAGGTCGATGTCGGCCGTCCGCTGCCGGAGGGCCGCCAGCCCGGCGCGCAGGCCGAACCAGCCGCCGAAGGCGTACGAGACCGCGTACCCGACCCCGCTGGCGATCGGCCAGCCCTGCCATTCGGCCACGAGCCCAACGACCAGCCCCGCCAGCGAGAGCACCACGAAGACGGCCTCGCGCCGTCCCCTGCCCGAGCCGTCGGGTGCCGCGGCGGGCACGGCCGGCGCACGGCCAACCGCGAGCGAGAGGGCGGGGGCGTCGGACGGAGGGGGCACGGCGGAGCGGGGGCAGCCCTACGCTACGCGCCAGCCGCCTCCGGTGTGCCCTGTCGAGGCGGAGCGGCGTGTGGGGCCATCCCCCGCCGGAGGCCGATCAGCCGACGGCGATGCAGCTGATCTCGACGCATGCCTCGTGCGGCAGCTTGCCGACCTCGAGCGCCTCGCGCGCCGGCGTGGCCCCGCTGAAGTACCGCGCGTAGACCTCGTTGACGTACGCGTAGTCCGACATGTCGCGCAGGAAGAGCGTCACCTGGACGACGTGCGCGAAGTCCATGTCGGCCGCGCGGAGCACGGCGCCGATGTTGTCGAGCACCTGGGCCGTCTCGTCCTGCACGTCGCCCTCGATCATCTCGCCGGTCTTGGGGTCCTGCGCGATCTGGCCGGACACGTAGAGCGTGCCGCCGACGAGCAGGCCCTGGCAGTACGGGCCGATCGCGGCGGGGGCGTCGGGCGTCTTGATCCGCTCGCGGCGGGAGGGCGTCTGCGGGGCCATACGGGTGGGGGGACCGGGAGCACCCAAGATGCGGGCCGCCCTCCTGGCGGAGGGCGAAGAAGGGAGAAACTCGCCGTGTCACGGGGCCGCGCACAGTGATCACATAGTGCTCTGGTCTCGTGCGACCTGACGGTCATATGCCCGGTCGCGCCCCGGAATCTCCACCCCGCCCTCGCAGCGCCCTCACCGAGGCGGCCTAGCTTGGCCGGGTCCCACTCCCCCTGCACGTCATGAGCCGTCACGGCCGCGTGCTCGTCGCCATGAGCGGCGGCGTCGACTCGTCGGTCACGGCCGGCCTCTTGCACGAGGCTGGCTACGAGGTCGTGGGCGTGACCATGAAGACGTGGGACTACGAGACCTCGCTCGGCGGCTCCGGCGTCTCGCGGACGACCTCCGGGTGCTGCTCGCTCGACGACATGAACGACGCCCGCGCCGTCGCCGTCCGGCTCGGCGCCAGCCACACCGTCGTCGACATCCGCGAGGAGTTTGGCGACTGGGTGATCGACCGGTTCGCCAGCGACTACCTCGCCGGGCGGACGCCGAACCCGTGCGTGCTATGCAACACGCACATCAAGTGGGCCGCCCTCATGAAGCGCGCCGACGCGCTCGGCTGCGAGCATATCGCGACGGGCCACTACGCGCGTGTCCGCGAGCACGGCGGGCGCTACGCGGTCAGCCGGGGGCTCGATGCGAGCAAGGACCAGTCGTACGTGCTGTGGGGGGTCGCCCAGGCGCACCTCGCGCGGACCCTCTTCCCGCTCGGCGGGCTGGCGAAGACCGAGATCCGACGCTTGGCGGCCGAGATGGGCATGGGCCACGTCGCCGGCAAAAAGGACTCCTACGAGATCTGCTTCGTGCCCGACGACGATTATCGGGGCTTCCTCCGTCGCCGCGAGCCGTCGCTGGCGGCGCTCGCGGGCGGGCCGTTCGTCCACGTCGAGACCGGCGAGACGGTCGGGACGCACGACGGGTACCCGTTCTACACCGTCGGCCAGCGGCGGCTGGGGATCGCGCTCGGCGAGCCGGTCTACGTGGTCCGCATCGAGCCCGAGACGAACACCGTCGTCGTGGGCCCGCGTGCGGCGCTGGGCGCTCGGGCGCTGGCGGCCGAGGGCGTGGTGTGGGGCAAGTGGGCGGGGATCGACGGCGAGGCGGCGCTGCACGGCCAGATCCGCCACCGCGACCCCGGCGCAGGCACCGTCGCCCGGCAGACCGCTCCGGACGCCTTCGAGGCCGTCTTCGAGACGCCCCGCGCGGCCGTCGCCCCGGGCCAGGCCGCCGTGCTCTACGACGGCGACGACGTGGTCGCGGGCGGCTGGATCGCCCCGTCGCCTGCCGTCCCCAACGCCGCCGGCTCCTCCGACTTTATCGCCCTTCCGACGCTGTGATCGACGCCCCCGGACCCGGCGAGCGCGAGTGCCCGAGCTGCGGGTTTACGGTCGCCGACGACCTCGACACGTGCCCGTACTGCGGCTACGAGTTCCCCGTCCGCAAGGCGAGCATGACCGCGAGTGCGTGGCTGTTCGTCGGGCTGATGGTGCTGTTCGCCTTGCCCGTGCTGGCATGGCTGCTGGGGGTCTTCGGGTAGGACGGCGCCACCTTTTCCCGCCTCGGCGTACGAACGGGCCGGCGTGCCACGTCTCGCGAGCACCCGCCCCTGCCGCCATGCGCCTTGCCCTGTTCGCCGCTGTCCTCCTCGTCGCCGGGTGCGACGTCTTCTCCGATGTCGACCCGCCGTTCGACCCCGAGCCGCTGGCGCCGGCGACCTACGCCGTCACCTTCGAGGCGACGTGGAGCGCGGCGACGCATCCGGAGGCGTTCCCGCCCGACCCCCACTTTTCGCGCCTGACCGGCGCCGCGCACGCGGCCGAGGTGTCGCTCTGGCGCGTTGGAGCGGTCGCCAGCGACGGCGTCCGCGCGATGGCCGAGACCGGGAGCACGGCCGGGCTCCGCGCCGAGGTCGAGGTGCTCGGCGACGCGGCGGCGTACCTCGAGGGCGACCCGCTGCGCCCGTCGCCCGGCACCGCGGGCGCCACCGTCACCGTCACCGACGCCCGCCCGGCCGCGACGGTCGTGAGCATGCTGGCGCCCAGCCCCGACTGGTTCGTCGGCGTCGACGGCCTCGACCTGCGCGACGGCGACGGCTGGGCGGATCGCGTGGTCATCGACGCGATCGTCTACGACGCCGGCACGGACGACGGGGCGGGCTACACCTCGGCGAACGCGCCGCGAGCGGCCCGGGCCCCGATCGCGGCCGTCGCCTACGCCCCGCTGGCGGGCACCGTCGTCGGGCGGCTGGTGTTCGAGCGGCAGTAGAGGACCAGGGACGACGGACCGAGGACCGGGGACGGAGGACGGAGGACCGAGGACCACGGACCGACATCCGGGGGATGGGGCTGGGGCCCTGCCGCGCGACTCGGCGCCCAGGGCGACCGGGTGGACTCTGCGCTCCTGCGCGCGCATCTTCCCGTCCCCCGTCCCCCGTCCCCCGTCCCCCGTCCCCCGTCCCCCGTCCCCCCATGCCCCTCGACGTCCTCGCCCTCGCCGCCCACCCCGACGACGTCGAGCTCTGCGCCGGCGGCACGATGTGCCTGCTCGCAGACCAGGGCTACCGGACCGGCATCGTGGACTTTACGCGTGGCGAGCTCGGCACGCGCGGCACGCCGGAGGGCCGGATGAAAGAGGCCGCCCGCGCGGGTGAGATCCTGGGGCTCGCGGCGCGAGAGAACCTCGGGCTCCCTGACGGCGACATCCAGAACACGAAGGAGACCCAGCGCGCCCTCATCCGCTCGATCCGGCGGCACCGCCCGCGGATCGTGCTCATCACCGCCGAGCACGTCCGCCACCCCGACCACGGCGACGCGACTGAGCTGGCGGTCGACGCCCTGTTCTACAGCGGGTTGGCCAAGATCGAGACGGCCGAGGACGACGGGACGCCGCAGCAAGCGTGGCGCCCGCACCACGTGCTCCACTACCTCCAGGCGCTCGACGTCGAGCCCACGTTCGTGGTCGACGTGTCGTCGGTGTGGGAGCGGCGGATGCGGGCGCTGCTGGCGTTCGAGAGCCAGTTTTACCAGCCCGGCGGGGACGATGGTAACGACGGCGGCGACGGCCCGGAGACGTACATCTCGAACCCGCGCTTCCTGAAGTGGGTCGAGGCCCGGGCGCGGACCTACGGCTACCGCATCGGCGCCGACTACGGCGAGCCGTTCGTGTACCGCCACGGCCCCGTCGGCGTGGACGACCTCGTCGCAGTGCTCGACCGCGAGCGGCCGTTTCGGTGACCCGTTGTCGGTGTCCAGTGATCGGGACTCCGAGAACCGACGACCGATCACCGACCGCCCTCTCAGCTCTCGAAGGCGTACGCCAGCAGCTCGGCGGAGGTCTCGAACGGCTGGCCGTCGGGGACGGTCACGGCCGCGACGGACTGCAAGACGCGCTCGGCGTCGGCGCCGAGGTGTTGGCGGAGCGAGGTCTGGAGCCCGCCGAAGAGCGCTTGTGCGGCCTCCGGGCCCGACGACGGCAGCACGACGGCGGCGCGCTTGCGTGGGGCGTCGACGAGCAGGCGGTCCGTCGGGCGGAGCGCCGACCGGAGGCCGGCCTCGACGGCGTGGAAGGCCGCCGCCTCGGGCGCCGCCGGGTCGACGCGCAAGGCGACGACGACGAACGGAATGCCGGCGCTGCGGCTGGCGAAGGCGGCGTCGAGGGCGACCCGGAAGTCGGCGCCGGGGTCGGAGGCGGGGGCGCTGGCGCCGATGGGCGCGAATGAGGGCTTCGGGGGCGGGGCGCCGGGCGCGGGGCCGGGGGGCACGCCGCCCCCCGCGCGCGAGTCGGCGAGGTAGCCCTGCTGGACGAGCTCGTCGGCGGGGTCGAGCCCGAACGGGTCGGCGGGCGGGGCGAGCAGCGACGGGTGCGGCGCGTCGGGCGGCACGACGTCGGTGGCCGGGGGGTTGCTGGTGGTCGCGCCGGCCGCCGCCGGGGCCTCCGGCACGGACGCCGGGTGCTGGGCGGGCGCGCCGTCGGGCGACGGGCCCGTGTTCGAAAAGGTGGTGCTGAAGCCGTCGGGCGCCGGCTCGGCTGGCGGCGGCGGGGACGGCGCGGAAGCGGCTTCGGGCGCTAGCGGCGCGGCGATGGGGGGCGCGGCCTCGGGGTCGGCCGGGGCCGCGGCCTCAACAGAGGCCCCGTCGCTGGACGGGAACTGGGGGGGCACCGCCAGCGAGACCGTCCCGTCGGCGCCCAGGCGGACCGTCCCGTCGACGAGCCCCTCGACGACCTCGAGCAGGCGCCGGGACGCCTCGTTGGCCGGGTCGCCGAGGCCGAGGACCAGCGTCGTCTCGTGCTGGCGGAAGGCCCCGACCAGGTCGGAGAACGCCTCGTGGAAGGCCTCGAAGGTCTCGAACTGCACGAGCGGCGTAAAGTCCTCGATCACCACGCGCGCCGGGCGGTCCTTGGCGACGAGCGCCACCAGGTCGCGGTACGTCTTGACGAGGCCGGCGGCGCCCTTGGCGGCGAGGTCGGCGGCGGACGGGATGCGCAGCACGCGGAGCGCGCCGGCGCGGTGCGCCGCCGGGATGTCGAGGCCGACCTGCTGGCCCACACCGACGAGCTCTTGGGGCGGGCGGGGCGAAAACACCAGGCATGCCTCCTCCGCGTCCACGGTGGCCTTGGCAGTACGGAGGGCGAGGGCCGAGCGGCCGGCGCCGGCGCGGCCAACGAGCAGGTAGGCGCGGCCAGGTGCGAGGCCGCCCCACTGGCGGTCCACGGCGTCGAGGCCGGAGGGGGAAGGCATGAGGGCGGTCATGGTCGAGAGAGAGGCGCGCCTGGGCGATTGCAAACGGCGTGCCACGGCGCTGGGAGCCTCGTAGCACGCTCGGTTCGGGAGGCCCGGCGCGCCGGGAAGGCGGGACGTACCCGGCGCGTCCCCTCCCGTACCCCTCCGCTGGCTGGGGGATCCGGGCCCGGAGCGCGTCGGTGCCGCCCGCCGACGGCCCTACCTTTCCGGCCCCGCCCGCCCGCCCCCGATGGACGCCGACCTCCGCTCGATCCAGGACGCCCGCGACGCCGTCGCCCGCGTCGCCGCCGCCCAGAAGCAGTTCAAGACCTCCGACCAGGCGACCGTCGACCGCGTCGTCGCGGCGATGGTGGAGGCCGGCGCGCGCGACGCCAAGCGCCTCGGGCAGCTCGCACACGACGAGACCGGGTTCGGGAAGCCCGAGTCGAAAGAGCAGAAAAACCTATTCGCCACGCGCACGCTCGCGGCGCGGATGGAGGGCATGAAGACGGCCGGCATCATCGCCAAAAGCGACGACGGGACCGTCTGGACGGTCGCCTCCCCGATGGGCGTCGTCGCCGCGCTCGTGCCGTCGACGAACCCCACGTCGACGGCCTTCTACAAGGCCATCATCGCGGCGAAGGCCCGGTGCGGGATCGTGATGAGCCCGCACCCGCGCGCGGCGCGCTGCACCGCCGACGCGCTCGACGTGGTCGCGCAGGCGGCCTACGCCGCGGGCGCGCCGGAGGGCTTGTTCGCGTGCCTCGGCGCCGACGGCGGCCCGATCACGATCGCCGGGACCGACGCCCTTCTCGAGCACGCGCTCACCGATGTGATCCTGGCGACCGGCGGTGGGGCCATGGTCCGCGCGGCGTACTCCAAGGGCAAGCCCGCGTATGGCGTCGGCTCGGGCAACGTGCCCGCCTACGTCGACCGCAGCGCGAATGTCGACAAGGCCGCCGCCGACATCCTGACGGGCACGGCGTTCGACTGGGGCACGCTGTGCTCGACCGAGCGGTCCGTCATCGCCGACGCGCCCATCCGCCAGCGATTGCTCGACGCGCTCCGCGAGCGCGGCGGGCACGTCTGCTCGCCCGACGAGGCCGCCAAGCTCCGCGCCGTCATCAAGCCCGGCGGCCGGTTCAACACCGAGATCGTGGGCCAGAGCCCGCGCCGGATCGCCGAGATGGCCGGGTTCTCCGTGCCGGAGTCCGCCCGCGCCCTCATCGCCGAGGTCGACGCCGTCGGGCCGGACGAGCCGATCTCGATGGAGACGCTGTCGCCGATCCTGAGCTTCTACGCCGCCGACGGCTGGGAGGCCGGGTGCGAGCGCTGCATCGAGATCCTGGAGTTCGGTGGCATCGGCCACACGCTGGCGCTCCACGCGACGTCCGACCGCGTCATCGAGCAATTCGGCCTCAAGAAGCCGTCGATGCGGATCGTCGTCAACACGGTCGCTGCGCTCGGCTCGGTCGGCATGACGACAGCGCTGTTCCCGGCGATGACACT
Organism: Rubrivirga halophila; assembly: GCF_046845755.1. Taxonomy (GTDB): domain Bacteria; phylum Bacteroidota; class Rhodothermia; order Rhodothermales; family Rubricoccaceae; genus Rubrivirga. The sequence goes on along the minus strand of NZ_CP177357.1, from coordinate 2,954,089 downwards.
CGGGCCGGGCACGGTCGGCGGCTCGATCACGTCCGACAACGTGACGCCGATGCACCTCGTCAACCTCAAGCGCGTGGCGTTCGAGACGGCCCCGCTCAACGACGACGCCGGCCAGCCGATCTCGGGATCGGGGACCGGAGACCGGAGGCCGGGCAGAGGGCGCTCGGCGGCCGCCACCTCCGCGCCGCGTTCGGCCGCCGCCAGCCCCGCACCGAGGCGGTCGGGATCTGGCGACGGGTCGTGGATGGAGGAGATCGAGGCGCGGCTCGTCGCGCGCGCGGGGAACCGTCAGGTCGGCGCAGCCAATCCGACTGTGACACCGCTCGCCCCGATGCCGGCGAAGACGTCCGCGCCGGCCTCCGCGCCCGCGTCGTCGGCGCTGCCGCTGCCCGACCCGCAGATCGAGTCGCTCGTCCGGCGCTTCCGCAAGTAGGCGCGCGCGGCCGGCCTCGTCGGCCCTGCCGGCCGCGGGCATCCCGGTTGCGTCGGGGCGCGTAGACTTGGTCATGGCCGAGCCGCTCCCGACCCCTGCCGACCTGCAAGACGGGTTCACCGTGGGCACCCTGCCCCCGGGGCCCGTCGCGGACCGGCTGATCGAGGCGGCCGGCCACGTCCCCGACCGCCCGGACCAGGTGCTCGCGCTGGCGCTGGAGGCCCAGGCGCTGGCCGACGGCGACCCACTGGCGGAGGCGTTCGCGCAAGCCTACGAGGGGTTCGCGCGCTACCTCCTGTCCGAGCACGAGGCCGCCCTCGGCCTGCTGACGCGCGCGCTCGCGGCGATGGAGCCGCTCGGCGACCTCGCCGGCCGCTCGTTGATGCTCGGCGTGCTCGCGTCCGTCCACGTCAGCCTGGGGCACTACGACGAGGCGCTCGACATCGCGCTGGGCAACCTCCGCGTCGCGCGCGCGCTCGGCGACATCGGCCAGGAGGCCTGGACCCGCGCCATGATGGGGAACGCCTACATCGAGCTCGACCAGCCCGACCGCGCCCTCGAGCACGGCGAGGCCGCGCTCCGCCTGTTCGCCGACCTGGACAACGCGGTCGGCCAAGCGCGCGCCCACACGGCGCTCGGCGGCGCGCTCCGCTCGCTGGCGCGCTACGCCGAGGCCCGCGCCCACTTCGAGGCCGCCCTCCGGCTCTCCCGCGAGCACGCCTCGACGCTGACCGAGGCCCGCGCGCTCCACGACCTCGGCCTGCTCGCGCACCTGCGCGGCGACGACGACCAGGCGCTGGCGCTCCACCGCGAGGCGCTCCGCATCCGCACCGAGGTCGGCAACCGGCAGGCCCAGGCCACCAGCCTCATCGCCATCGGCCAGACGCTCGCCGAGATGGGGCGCCCCGACGACGCCCGCCCGGCGCTCCACGAGGCGCTCGGGATCGCCCAGGACGTCGGCGCCGAGCCGCGCGAGGCCGAGGCCCACGCCGCGCTCGCCGACGCCTACGAGGCCGCCGGCGACGCCGCCGCCGCGCTCCGCCACCTCCGCGCCTTCCACGACCTGCGCGAGGCGCTGCTGTCGGCCCAGGCGCGCAGCCGGATCCAGACCGTTGAGATCCGCGCTCAGGCCGAGCGCGCCCAGCAGGAGGCCGAGATGGCGCGGATCCGGACCGAGGAACTCGGCGCGGCGAACGCCGAGCTCTCGGAGACCCTGCGCGAACTCCGCGCCGCGCAGACCCGCCTCGTGCAGTCCGAGAAGCTGGCGTCGCTGGGGCGGTTGTCGGCCGGGCTGGCCCACGAGATCCAGAACCCGCTCAACTTCGTCGCCAACTTCGCCGAGCTCAACACCGAGCTGGCGACCGACCTGCTGGCGACGCTCGAGGCCGCGCTCGACGGCGGCGACTTCGACCCGGCCCAGGCCCGCGACGACCTCGAGGCGATCGCCGCCAACTCGGCCCGCGTCCGCGACCACGCGCGGCGCGCCGACGCGATCGTGCGCGGGCTGATGGGCCACGTCCGCGACGTCGGCGGCGAGCGCCGCCCGACCGACCTCCACGAGCTCATCGAGCAGGCGGTCTCAACCGTCCTCGGGCCGTCCGTGGTGCGCGTCGAGCGGGGCTACGGCGAGCTCGCGCCGGTCGAGCTCGCGCCGGCCTCGCTCCAGCGCGTGTTCGTCAACCTGTTCGAGAACGCGCGGTGGGCCGTCGAGCACCGAGCCGAGGCGGAGAAAAACGGCTTCGTGCCGACCGTCCGGATCGAGACGGCGCCCATCGAGGCGGGCGTCGAGGTCCGCGTCGTCGACAACGGCATCGGGATCCCCCTCGCGCACTGCACGCGCGTCTTCGAGCCGTTCTTCACGACGAAGCCGGCGGGCTCCGGCACGGGCCTCGGCCTCTCGCTGGCGTACGACATCGTGACGGAGGGGCACGGGGGCACGCTCGCCGCCTACAGCCGCGAGGGCGAGGGCGCCACGTTCGTGCTCACGCTGCCGGCGTGACACGCGGCGTCGGCCACGGACCCCCCGCCTGCCGGCCGCCCCCCTCATCCGAGGGGGGCGTCTTTGATTGCAACGCCACGCTCCTCATCGGCCTCAGCGCTGCTCGCGGAGTCCCCCTCCTCATCCGAGGAGGGGGACAGGGAGTGGTTCGCCCCGTTGGCGCAAGCCGACCGTAGGCGCGAGTCGGTCGTGGCGACCTCTCTACCCCTCCATCACCTCCGCCTCGAAGGCCACCAGCGCCTCGTCCTCGACGCGGTAGCTGACCTGGATGGGGTGGCAGCACACCTCGCAGTCCTCGACGTAGCGCTGGGCGGGGACCGACGGGTCGACCAGCATCGAGATGGGGGCGAAGCAGTACGGGCAGGCAAAGGGGACCTCGATCTCAGTCACGGCGGCTAGGTTGGGGCGCCCCGCCTACGCCGCCGTGCCGGTGCCCGCTCCCGCGCTCCGCCTCGGGCTCGCGATCCGCCGCGCCGCGTGGGCAGCCTTCGAGCCCGGCTCGCGCTGGCACCCGCCCGCCGGGGCCGAGCGGTTTCGGGTCTAGCCGACGGCCTCACTCCAGGAAGGCCGCGCGGAAGGCGGGGTTGGCCGCGAACGCGAGCGCGATCGAGATCGCGAGCCCGGCCATGCAGTAGACCACGTCGCGGCCCGCGAGGCGGAGCCCGTCGCGCAGCGGGCGGTCGCTGGCGCCGCGCAGGGTCAGGATCAGCTCGCGCCCCGCCAGCAGCCCGATAAACACCCAGGTCGTCGACATGGGGATGGTCGAGACCTCCTTGAAGCCGAACAGGATGATGGCGTAGACAAAGTCGATGACGGTCGCCGAGCGGATGTCCTCGACGCTCGTCTTCTCGTCGACGACGCGCTGGATCCGGTCGCCGCGGAGGTAGAGCAGCACGGCCAGGCCCGCCAGGATGACGCCCACGAACGCACCGAACTCGCCGGCCGAGAGCTGGCGCGGGAGGTAGACGGCGAGGTTGGCCGCGTCCTGCATGATCCACGTCGCCCAGAGCACGCCCGTCGCCAGCCACTGGAGCGGGTACCAGGCCGGCGACATCGGGGTCTGCTCGACGCGCCGCATCAGCCGCCCGACCACGAGCCACGCGACCACGGCCGTCGCGAAGGCCACCACGTAGCCCCACAGGCTCTTCGTGAGCACGTCCCAGATGCCGTCCGGCGTCGTCGCGAAGCACGAGAGCAGCAGGAACGTCGTCGAGACCGGCATCCGCAGCCGCGTGATCAGCAGCAGGAAGATGGGCGCGGCCACCTGCAGGAACGTGAACGTCGCCGGCGTCTCCGAGAACCCCTTGGAGGCGAGCCGCCCGTAGCTCACGTCGCCGCCCATCGTGGACCACCCGTAGTACGCCGTGATCAGAAACACGCCGCCGATGAACAGCCACAGCAGCCACCACGGCCGCGCCTTGTTGGAGGCGATGAACACGCCGACCGTCTGGATGGAGTCGTTGGCGATGGCCGAGTACGCCGCCAGCGCGAAGCCCAGCCACCGCGCGACGTCGGGGTAGGGGAACGCGGCGCCGGCCGCGAAGAAGGCCACGCCCAAGAGCAGCAGGAACTGCCGCTCGGTCCGTGCCAGCCGGAGCAGCGTGTGCCGGGGGCGGACCTGCGTGGTCGAGAGGGACTTCTGGACGGTGGTCAAGGAGGGGCCGGGGCGGCAGCTCAACGGAAGCCGCCCTCGAACGTTTGCACGGGCGAGCGTTCCGGCGGCGGTGTGATCAAATCATGTCCCTTGCGTCCCCCCGCCTCGGCAGGGCTCCAGACCCGCCCGCCGACCTCCCGGACGCCGTTCCCGAAGCCCGTACCGCCTACCGACTCCCCGACCCACCGAGGCTTGGATGGTGGTCGAGGCGGATCGTGGTGGCTCGCGGGTCCGGCTCCGCGAGCGCGAGGTCGGACCGGCGGATCCGGTGGCCGACGACGTGGACGCCCAGGTCGAGCCCGGTCTTGAGGACGACGAGCAGCGCCAGCGCCGCCACGCCCGCGCCCGTCGTCGCGACGGCGACCCCGCCGAGCAGGATCACGACGTGGAGCAGCACCACGCGGCCGTAGGGCTTGAACATTTCGGTGTGCGCGTTCGCCGCCGTCCACTCGCCGCCCCACACGTAGTGGACCGCGAACGAGGCGCCGTGGCTGAGCACGAGCGCCGCCAGCCCCTCGACGATCCCCCGCATCGTCGCCGCGTCGGCCAGGCCGGCGTCGCCGCCGAACAGCGACGCCAGGAAGACCCCATGGCCCAGCCAGAACCCGCCGTAGTGGACCGCGAAAAAGGGGCCGAGGAACAGCTTCTGCCCGACGCCGCCCTCGCGAGCCCCCAGGATCCGCAGCAGCGCGAAGACGCCGATCACCCCGTTCTCGGCCCAGTACAGCGCCATCACGCCGACCAGGCTCCACCCGAACCACAGCACCCCGACGAGCGGGACGACATTCGCGACGACGAGCCCGAGCGCCGAGGCGGCAGACGGGGCGCGCAGGGTCGGGGCGGAGGCCATGCGCCGAACCTAGACCGGCGGGGTTGGCGCGGGCCTCCCCGGGGTGGGGGAGGGAGACTTCGGTCTACTCACCCCCTGAGATCGACTGCATCCGAGATCGCCTTTGCGATGGCCTCCGCTTTTGCAGGATCCTTGGTCTCGTAGGCGGTCACATCTTGCCCGGCCGTGTTCAGCCGGATGGTGCTCGACCGGAGCAGGTATGCGAGGAAAAAGAAAGCGCCTACGGCAAGCAGGGTGCTGACTTGCCCTTGGCCCCCAATCATATACATGACGATGGCTGCGACAAATGGCCCCATCAGGTTCATCTTCGGCCGGACTTCCACAGAGGTGATTCCCGCGATCGGGAATGTCCTTTTGTCTACAACGAGCCGCGTCGGCGTGACGGTGACGTTTGACGATTGGTAGAGCGTGTCAGTCATGCGGGCTGATTGGTGACCGGCCGAGCGCTAATTATAAGCGTTGGTCATCGAGCCACGCATCAGTTCGTCAGGCTCCGAATCGGCGCCGGGATCCGGCCGCCGCGGTGCGCGAAGACGGCGTTCGAGACCTGCGACACCGGCTGGATCGGGGCGCGCCCGAGCAGCCCGCCGTAGTCGGCCCACTCGCCGACGCCCTTGCCGGCGACCGGCAAGAGCCGCACGGCCGTCGTCTTGTCGTTGATCATGCCGATGGCGAACTCGTCGAACAGGATGCCCGCGATCGTCTCGGCGGAGGTGTCGCCGGGGATGGCGACCATGTCGAGGCCGACCGAGCAGATCGCGCTCATCGCCTCCAGCTTTTCGAGCGACAGGTGCCCCGCCGCCGCCGCCTCGATCATCGCCTGGTCCTCGCTGACGGGCATGAACGCGCCGCTCAGCCCGCCGACGTGCCGGGCCGCCATCAGCCCGCCGCGCTTGACGGCCTCGTTGAGCATCGCGAGCGCCGCCGTCGTCCCGGGCGCGCCGACGTGTTCAAGCCCGAACGCCTTGAGCACGTCGCCGACCGAGTCGCGCTCGGCGGGCGTCGGCGCCAGCGAGATGTCGACGACGCCGAACGGGATGGCCTGCCCCGACCGCTCGCGCAGCCGCTCGGCCACGCGCCGGCCGATCAGTTCGCCCGCGCGCGTGATCTTGAAGGCGGCCGTCTTGATGGCGTCCGTGACGGCCCCGAAGTCGCCCCGGTCGCCGACGGCCTCGACGGCGCGGAGCACGACGCCCGGGCCGGAGATGCCGACGTTGAGCGCGGCGCCGGGCTCGGACGGCCCGTGGAAGGCGCCCGCCACGAAGGGGTTGTCGCCGACGGCGTTGCAGAAGGCCACGAACTTGGCGCACCCGATCGAGTCGCGGTCGGCCGTCCGCGCGGCCATGCCCTTGATGGCGCGCGCCACCTGCAGTACGGCATCCGCGTTGATGCCGGCCTGTGTGCTCCCGACGGCGACCGACCCGCACACGCGGCCGGTCGTCGCGAGCGCCTCGGGGAGCGCCTCGATGAGCGCCGCGTCGCCCGGCGTGGCGCCCTTCTCGACGAGCGCGGTGAACCCGGCGATGTAGTCGACGCCGACCTCGGTGGCGGCCTGGTCGAGCGTCTCCGCCAGCCGGACGAAGCCTGGGGCGTCGAGCCCCTCGGCCGCGAGCGCGGCGGGCGTGATGGAGATGCGCTTGTTGGCGATCCGCACGCCGTACTGCCGCTCGACGTCCTGGGCCGCGGCCACGTGCTGCTCGGCCGTCCGGGTGACGCGGTCGTAGATGTTGCGCCGGGTCGACTCGGCGTCGCGGCTGGCGCACCCGCGCAGGCTGATCCCGAGCGTGACGGTCCGGATGTCGAAGGCGTCGGCCTCCGTCATGCGGACGGTGTCGAGGATCTCGGAGAGGGCGAGGGACATGGGGTGGGGGGGGCGGCCACCGGCGACCGGCGATCGGGGGATTACGTGAGGGAACGGGTTAGCCCGTGGAGCACCCGACCAACACGGTCGGCGTCGTCGCGGAGGGCGCGGGCGGCGTCGGAGGGCATCAAGCCGACACGACGGGCGATCTCGATCTGCGTCCGCAGTTCGTAGAGCGAGCCGCGAGCGGTGCGGAGGAACCGGACGTAGTCCTTGCGGGACTGGCGGCCCCGCCCCTCGGCGATGTTCGAGGGGACGGAGACGGCGGCGCGGCGCATCTGGGACCGCAGGCCGAACGTCTCCTCCGCGGGGAACGCATCGGTCGCGCGGTACATCGCCTCGGCCAGCGCGACCGCGAGCTGCCACGCTTCGAGGTCCTCGAAGCTCCGGATCTGGCGCGGGCGCTCTTCCCCCGATGGCCGATGGCCGGTCGCCGGTGGCCCCTGCCTGCTCATGGTCGGTGCATCGCCTGGAACAGCTCCTCGTGCTGCAAGAGCACGCGGGCGCCGAGCGCCTCGCCCCGAGCGGTGAGCGCGTCGCGGACCGCGCCGAGGTCGGTCCCGCCCGCGAGGTCGGCCACCAGGACGACGGTGAAGTAGCCCTGGAGGACCTTCTGCGACACGTCCAGGATGTTGGCGCCGGCGGCCGAGAGCTCGGCGGTGACCGCCGCCAGCACGCCCGGCCGGTCGTGGCCGTAGGCCGTGACGACGACGCGTGTGGCGTCGGCGGCCGGGCCCTCGGAGGTTCGGACCGGAGCGGTGGGCGGGCGGTCCGCACCCTCTGAGCGGGCGTCGAGGACGGCGCGGGCGACGCGCTCGACGCGCTCGGGCGTCGCCTCCGGGCCCAGGGCCGAGGCGATGCGGTCGATCAGGGCGCGGACGTCGGAGGGCATGGCGGGCGCGAGCGGCGGGGCAGAGCCCGAAGGTACCGCCGGGTCTCGGGCGCCCGCCCCGCTGGCGCTCCCGTCCGTCGGCCCGCCGGCACCGTCCGCGCTGGGGCGCGTTCGGCCCTCCCCGCTCCCCCGTTCCCATGCCCGAGTTCGTCCGCGTCGCCTCCATCCACGACCTCGCCGACGGCGAGATGCGGCAGGTCGACGCCGACGGCACGGCCGTGCTGCTGGCCCGCGTCGACGGCACCTTCCACGCCTGCACCGCCTTCTGCACGCACTACGGCGCCCCCCTCGCCGACGGCGTGCTCGACGGCACGACCGTCGTCTGCCCCTGGCACCACGCCGCCTTTGACGTGGCCTCGGGCGCCCTCTGCCAGCCGCCCGCGCTCGACGCCCTCCGGCGCTTCCCCGTCCGCGTCGACGGCGACGACGTGCTCGTCGCCGCGCCCGACGACGCCGACGAGCACGGCAAGGGGATCGCGTACCGCGAGAGCGACGGCGAGACGCCCGCGATGGCGAGCGTGGACGCCACGGCCGACGACCGGCTGTTCCTGCTCGTCGGCGCGGGTGCCGCGGCCGCCTCGTGCGCCGAGGCCCTCCGCGCCCAGGGCTACCGGGGGCGGCTCGTGATGGCGACGCCCGAGACCAAGCCGCCCTACGACCGCACCAAGCTCTCCAAGGGCTACCTCGCCGACCCCGACGACGCCGCGCTCCGCCTGCGCGACGGCGCCTTCTACGAGAGCCACGGCATCGAGATGTGGACCGGTCGCGCCGTCTCGGCCCTCGACCCCGACGCCCGCACGGCGACCTTCGAGGACGGCGAGACCGTGACCTACGACGTGGCGCTCGTTGCGACGGGTGGCACGCCCCGCCGCCTGCCCATCGAGGGCGCCACGCTCGACGGCGTCCAGCTCTTGCGCTCGTGGGAGGACGCCCGCACCCTGGCTGACCGCGTTGGGGATGCCGAGTCCGTCGCCATCATCGGCGCCTCGTTTATCGGCATGGAGGCGGCGTCGAGCCTGCGCGGGCGGGGGCTGGCGGTGACCGTCGTCGGCCGCGAGGAGACCCCGTTTGAGAACGTGCTCGGCCCGGACGTGGGCGGCGTGTTCGAAAAGGCCGCCCGCGACCAGGGCGTCCAGTTCCGGCTCGGCGCGGACGTGCAGCGGATCACCACGGTCGCGGCCGACCCCGAGGCCGAGACGCCGCGCCGCTTGCGCGTCGAGACCTCCGCCGGGCACGTCACCGCGGACGTGGTCCTGCTCGGTGTCGGTGTCTCGCCCGCGACCGCGTTCCTCGAGGGCGCCGACTTCCGCCGCGACGACGGCGGACTGATCGTCGACGAGCGCCTGCGCGCCGCGCCGGGCCTCTACGCCGCTGGCGACGTGGCCGTCGTGCCCGACGCCCGGACCGGCAAGGCGGTCCGCATCGAGCACTGGCGCGTCGCCCAGCAGCACGGCCGTGCCGCCGCGCACGCCATGCTGGCGGACACCGACCCGACGCTCGAGGTCGCCCCCTTCGCCGACGTGCCCTTTTTCTGGACCGGCCAGTTCGGCCTCAGCCTGCGCTACGTCGGCCACGCCGAACGCTGGGACGAGGTGATCGTCGACGGCTCGCTCGACGACCGCGACTTCCTGGCCGCCTACGTCTCCGGCGGCGCCGTCCGCGCCATCGCGACCGTCGGGCGCGATCGCCAGGCCGCCGCCGCCCAGCGCCTCCTGGACCGTCGCGCGCTCCCCGCCCCCGCCGCCTTCCGCGCCGGCGTCGACCTCGAAGCCGTCTTGCGCGACGTGGGGTGAGGGGCTATCGGGCGAGGACCACGTACGCCGTGCCGATCACCATCCCGTACGTCACGAATCCGAGCACGAGGCTGAGCGCCGTCGCGAGCGGCGACCACACCCGGCCCCGCCGGAACACGCCGAGGCTGGCCCAGAGGTACAGCCCGAACGGGAGCGCGAGCACGAGCGCCGCGAGCCCGTAACCGATCCGGCCCGGCACCGACTCGCCGAGCGCGATCGACAGCCCGAGCCCGACCAACGCGACCTGGCCAAGCAGGTAGAGGTGCGCGGTCGCGTGCTCCGCTAGCGTCAGCCCCGATCGCCGGAGCAAGAAGCGGCTCCACAGCGTCACGAACGGGACCATCCCGACGAACGCGAACACCCAGAACTGCTCGATCCGTTGGGCGACGACGGCCTGGTCGAGCGCGTCGACGGTGGGCCGGTTGCCCTGGTAGCCCTCGGCGTAGGCCTCGGCCATCTCCGAGACGTCCCCGAGGAAAAACGCCAGCAGCTGGGCCGCCGTGACCGCCAGCAGGAAGTAGCGGACGGGGCCCGCGTACGGGACCGTCCGGCCCGCGAACACGTCGCGGATCAGGCCAGCGGGCCGGCGCACCAGGTCGACGGCGGTCCGCGCCAGCCTCGAGTCGAGCGACGACACGTGGTGGAGCGCCTCCCTCGCGACGCCGCCCATCGTCAGCCGGCCGGGCCGGACGTGCTGGCCGCACCGGGCGCAAAACGGGCCGTGCAGCGCGGCGCCGCACGTCGCGCAAGGGGGGGCGGGGGCGAGGTCCATGCTCGAACCTACCGCCCCGCCGCCCTACTCCTTGGTCAGCGCCGTCAGGAACGAGGCCGTTCCGGCCCGGACGCGGACGAGGAACGTGTCGCCCGCGTCGACCTTCGCCAGCGCCGCTTCGAACTCGGCCACCGACGCCACTGGCTCGCGATCGATCTCAGTGATGATCATGCCGGCCCGGAGGTTGGCGTCGCGGTACGCCTCCGAGCCCCGGTCCACGTCGGTGATGGCGACGCCCGCGACGTCGTCGCCGACCTGGCGGGCGATGCGCGCGGTGACAGTCTCCAGCGTCATGCCCAGTGTCTCCATGCGCGCCGGGGCTTGCGTCGGGCGTCGGACGGCGTCGTCCGGGGCTGCGCCGCCGTTCTGGCTGATGGCCTCGGGCGCGGGCCGGCGGCCCAGCGTCACGCGCGCCGTGCGGGCGTCGCCGTCGCGGTTGTAGCCGATCTCGACGACGTCGCCGGGCCGCTTGCTCGAGATGATGGAGACGATCTGGCGGTTGTCGGTCAGCTCCACGCCGTCGATCGAGGTGATCAAGTCGTCGGGCCGCAAGCCGGCGTCGGCGGCGGGCGTGTTGCCGGCCGCGTCCGGGGCGATCTCGCTGATCAGCGCGGCGCCGGGGCCGACGCCGTACGCGCGGCGCAGCGCCGGGCTGGCGGCGCCGAACGAGATGCCGAGGTAGCCGCGCTCGACGACGCCCGAGTCGATGATCTGCTCGACGGTTGAGCGGACGACGTTCGCCGGGAGCGCGAACGAGATGCCGTTGAACGTGCCCGTCCGCGTCGCGATCGCCGAGTTGATCCCGACGATCTCGCCGCGCAGGTTGACGAGCGGGCCGCCCGAGTTGCCCGGGTTGACGGCCGCGTCGGTCTGGATGTAGGTCGAGATGGTCGGCCGGCCGCGCGGGTCCGGCGCGCCCGAGAAGCGGCCCAGGCTCGACACGATGCCCGAGGTGACCGTGTTCGACAAGTCGGCCGAGAGCGGGCTCCCGAACGCGAGCACCCACTGCCCGACGCGGAGCGCATCGGAGTCGCCGAAGGCGAGGGCCGGGAAGTCGTCGCCCTCGACGCGGAGCACGGCGAGGTCCGAGAAGGCGTCGGCCCCGACGACCTCGGCCTCGAGCTCGCGCCCGTCGTAGAGCACCACGCGGAGCTCGTCGGCGTCCTCGATCACGTGGTTGTTGGTGACGACGTAGCCGTCGGCCGACACGAACGCGCCACTGCCGAGCCCGCTCTGCGCGCCGTCGCCGCCGAACGGCGACATCCCGAACGGGCTGTTCTGCGCGCCCGCCGGCGCCAGCCGCGTGGACTGGATCTGGACGACGGCCGGGTTGACGCGCTCGGCGACCGACGAGAACGCCTGGCCCAGATCTTCGGCCGTGGCGACCGCCTCGGACTCGGCGAGCCGGCCCTGGGCATCGGCCTGCCCAAACAGGCTCGACAGGCCGGCCAAGTTGGCGGCGGAGGTCACGAAGACGATGCCGCCGACGACGGCGGCGGCGACGAGGAGGACGACGGACGCGGTTCGCTTGGGAGAAGTCATGAGTCGGGGGGAGGCTCGGGTCGGCCGTGGCGCATCGCCAGCGGCCCGGTCTCAACGCCGCCTCGCGCGCCGTGGTGCCCGTCGGGCGCGGCTCGCGGCCAAGGAGCTGTTAAAAAAACCGGGGCGCCCGTTGCAGGGCGCCCCGGTCAAAGCCTGCGTCACACACACGACCGCAGGGGGTAGCCCGCTGATAACGGGCCCCCTCCCGGCTTCGTATGCGGCGGCCGAGAAGAGCGTCAGCCGGTGAACAGTCGCTCAGCGGGGATCTGGAGCCGGACGCGCGTGCCGCCGCCGTCGAGCCCCTCGACGGCGACGTGCCCGCCGTGGCGCTGGGCGCGGGCCCGCATCGTGCGCATGCCCATCCCGCCCGACGCCGAGGCGCCGGCCTCGATCCCGCACCCGTCGTCGACCACGTCGAGCACCACGTCGCCGTCGGGCCCGGAGTAGAGCGCCAGCCGCACCGCCCGCGCGCCGCCGTGGCGGACCGCGTTCGTCAGCGCCTCCTGCGCCACGCGGTACACGTCGAGCCGGGCGTCGGGCCGGACGCCCCGCCCACCGATCCGGTCCTCCACCCCGACGTCGATGTCGAACGTGGCGCGGGCCTCCGCCACCAGCCGCAGGAGCGCCTCGCCGACGCCCAGCTGGTCGATGTCGACGGGGTCGAGCCCGAGCGCGAAGCTGCGCAGGCTGCCCAGCGAGCGGCCGAGCAGCTGCTGGAGCTGGCGGGCGTCGGCGGCCTGCGGCGCCTCGTCGAGGTCGCGCGCCAGCACCGACGCCAGCATCGAGGCGCCGACGAGCGACTGGCCGACGCCGTCGTGGATGTCCTGGGCGATCTGCTGGAGCTGGCGGTTCGAGACGTTCAGGAGGTCTTCGGTCGCCTCGCGCCCGTCGGTCACGTCGGTCGCCATGTAGAGGAACTGCTCGTACTCGCCGGGCACGGGCGAGAGCACGACCTCAAGCGTCCGGCCGTCGTCGAGCGCCACGTCGAACCGCGACGGCTGGCCGTCCCGGTCGGCGCTGGCGACGGCGTGGCGCCACGTCCGGTTCGTAGCGATCTCGGCGACGGCGCCGCCGAAGGCGTGGCGAGCGGCGGGGTTGGCGGTCGTCACGACGAGCCCGTCGGGGCCCCGCTCGAGCAGGCCCATCGGGGCCGCCGAGGCGTCGAAGACGCGGCCAAAGTGGGCCCGCTCGTTGGCCGCCTCGTGCGCCGCCAGCTTCCACCGCGTCACGTCGTTCTGCACCCCGACCATGTGCGTCAGTGTCCCGTCCTCGTCGCGGACGGGCGTCAGGAAGAGCTCGTTGTAGAACAGCCGCCCGTCCTTCGTGTAGTTGCGGAGCACGACGCCGCCGTCGAGCGGCTCGCCCGACTGAACGGCGTGGCGGACCCGGGCCAGCGCCTCGGCCTGTCCGTCGCCCGTGTCGTCGTGGACGCCGTTCCGGACTTGCAGAAACCGGCAGTTGCGGCCGACGGCCTCGTCGGCGGTGTAGCCGGTAAGCGCCGTGAACCCCTGGTTGACGTAGCGCAGCGGCTGGCCGGGCGCGCGCAGGTCGGCCACCACGACCGCGTTGTTGGCCGCGTCGATGGCCTTCGCGAGCAGGGTCGGGTCGAGCGCGTCCGTCGTCTGCGACGCGGTGAGCACCACGAGCGTGCCCCCCTCGAACGCCTGGGCCCGGGTGGCGAACGTCCCGTCGGTGCCCGCCAGCGTGAGCGGCACGGGCTCGTCGGCCGGGGCGCCGACGGCGAGCTCCCGGACCGGCCGGCCGACCACGTCGCCCAGCGCCGCGAGCGCCTGCGCGTTCGCCGCGTCGACCCGGCCGTCGGGGCCGACCACGAGCGCGGGGGAGGGGAGGGCGGAAAGCGGGACGACCATCAGGGTGCGATGGAGGGGGCAGTGAGTCTCGGTGAGGTGGAATCCCCCATCCTGATGGGTGGCCATAGCACTATGTGCGTCTTAGGGTACTCACGAAATCGACCGGTGCCAAGGGGTGGAACGCCGACCGCCAGCCCCGGTAGACCGCGGCCCCCCGCCACCGTCGCCCATCGTGTCCTGGATCCGCCGCCTCGCCACCCGCCCTGACGCGCGCTTGCGCACCGAGGGCCCGCCCGTCGAGCCCGCCCCGGACGCGCCCCACGCCGTCGTCATCGGCGCCGGCTTCGGCGGGCTCGCGGCCGGGATCCGCCTGCTCACGCGCGGCTACCGCGTCACGATCGTCGACCGGCTCGACCAGCCGGGCGGCCGGGCGCGCGTCGAGCGCGTGCCGGGGCCTGACGGCGGCGAGTACGTCTTCGACATGGGCCCGACGCTCATCACGGCGCCCTTCCTGTTCGACGAGCTGTGGGCGCTCGCGGGCGAGGACCGCGCCGACGCCGTCGAGTTCGTCCCGACGACCCCGTTCTACCGCATCCGGTTCGACGACGGCTCCGTCTTCAACTACACCGGCGACGGCCCGGCGATGGAGCGCGAGATCGCCCGGTTCAACCCGGCGGACGTGGCGGGCTACCGGCGCTTCCTCGAGAAGAGCAAAGCCATCTTCGAGACCGGGTTTTTGGAGCTCGGCCACGTGCCGTTCGACCGCGCGAGCCACATGGCCAAGATCATCCCCTCGATGGTCGCGCTGGAAAGCCACCGGACGGTCTACGGACTCGTCTCGAAGTACATCAAGGACCGGCGGCTCCGGCAGGTTTTTAGCTTCCACCCCCTGTTGGTCGGCGGCAACCCGTTCTCGACGACCTCCATCTACGCCCTTATCGCCTACCTCGAGCGCCACTGGGGCGTGTGGTACGCGATGGGCGGGACCGGCGCCGTCGTCGGCGGCATGGCCGACCTGTTCGAGCGCCACGGCGGCACGTTACGGCTCGGCGAGACGGTCGACGAGATCACCGTCGACGCGAGCGGCGCCAAGCCCCGCGCGACGGGCATCCGGCTCGACACCGGCGAGACGCTCGACGCCGAGGTCGTCGTCTCGAATGCCGACGCGGCGTGGACCTACAAACGGCTGATCGCGCCCGAGCACCGGACGACGTGGACCGACGCTCGGCTGGCCAAGTCCAAGCACTCGATGAGCCTGTTCGTGTGGTACTTCGGGACCGACACGACCTACGACGACGTCGCCCACCACACGATCCTGCTCGGGCCCCGCTACAAGGCGCTGCTCGACGACATCTTCCACAAGAAGGTGCTCGCGGACGACTTCTCGCTCTACCTCCACCGCCCGACGGCGACCGACCCAGGCATGGCGCCCGACGGCCACGACACGTTCTACGTCCTGTCGCCCGTCCCGCACCTCGACTCCGGCACGGACTGGAGCACCGAGACCGAGCGCTACCGCCAGAAGATCGAGGCGTATCTCTCGGAGACGGCCCTGCCTGGTCTCGGCGACCACCTCACGGCCAGCCTGACGCTGACGCCGCAGGGCTTCCTCGACGACTACCTCTCGGTCAAGGGCGCCGCGTTCTCGCTCGAGCCGCAGCTGACGCAGAGCGCGTACATGCGGCCCCACAACGCCAGCGAGGACGTCGACGGGCTGTTCCTGGTCGGCGCCGGGACGCACCCGGGCGCGGGGATGCCGGGCGTGCTGTCGTCGGCGCGCGTGCTCGACACCGTCGTGCCGGACCCGACGCCAGTGGCGAGTCAATAGAGGGTCGGCGCCCTCGGAGGGATTGGGCTCGAGCGAGATGAATCAAAGCGCCGCGCCAGCCACGGGTCGCCGCCGCGGATGACGTGGACGAGGTCCACGCCGCTGGCGACTGCCACGGCAGCTCCAATGATGACGACGATGGCTCCGGCCCCGAAGATCATCGGAGCGAACAGGCCGGCTGGCGTCACCGCGTCGCGGACAGCGATCGCGGTGCGGATGGCGAGTGCGGAGCCCCCCACGACGCCCACGACATCGACCACGATGCCGGCGACGTAGGCATCCGACTCGTCATCCACAGGGACGAGAACCGGCTCGACCGCCAGCGAGGCGTCGGCGCCCACGAGTTGAGGGAGGGCGAACCGGACCGGCTGCGCGCGAGCGTCGGCGACGACGACGATGAGGGCGACAAGGAGATAGCGCATCTGCGATGCAGGTCGGGCCTGCAATCTCGTGGGCTCCACGCCCTCCTTCCTGAGACGATCGGACTACCGCATATGAACCACCTCCGAACGAACGCCGCCCGCCTCGGCTCAAGGCCGAGACGGGCGGGGAATCCGTCAGAAGCGAGCCGAGTTACGCCGCGACGCCCTCGGCGTGGGCCTCGTCGTACGTCTCGCGGACCACGTCGATGCCGGCGCCCCGGAGCTTGCCCTCCAGGCGCTCGTAGCCGCGGTCGAGGTGGTAGATGCGGAGCACGTCGGTCTCGCCCTCGGCCACCATGCCCGCCATCACGAGCGAGACGCTGGCGCGGAGGTCGGTGCTCATCACGGTCGCGCCCGAGAGCGGGCGCGTGTTGCCGGCGATGTGGACCGTGTCGCCCTCGACCTTGAGGTCCGCGCCCAGGCGGCGCAGCTCAGGGACGTGCTTGAAGCGGTCGGTGTAGACCGTGTCGCGGACCGTCGACGGGCCGTCGGCCTGCGTCATCATGACGGTCCACTGGGCCTGGAGGTCGGTCGCGAAGCCGGGGAACGGGGCCGTTTCGATGGACACGGCCTGGATCGTGTCGACGCCCGTGACCTCGACCACGTCGCCCTTGAACGCGAACGGGACGCCGGTCGCGCGGAAGTAGTCGGTGAACGCGGGGCCGAGGTGGTCGGGGTTGGCGCCGGTGATGCGGAACGTCTCGCCGGCCGGCGTCGCCATCGCGGCGGCCATCATGTAGGTGCCGAGCTCGATCCGGTCGGGGCAGTTGGTGAACGTGACCGGGGACATGGTCTCGACGCCCTGGATCGTGATCGTGTCCGTGCCGAGCCCGTCGATCTGGGCGCCCATCGCCTGCAGCATCTCGCCGAAGACGACGACGTCGGGCTCGGCGGCGCAGTTTTCCAGGACCGACTCGCCGCTCGCGGTGACGGCCGCCAGCATCACGTTGATCGTCGCGCCGACCGAGACGGGCTCGAACCGCATCCGGCCGCCGGGGAGCCGCCCGCCGGGCGCCTCCGCGATCACGTACCCGCCCTCCTCGGTGACGACGGCGCCGAGCGCCTCCATCCCCTTGATGTGCAGGTCGACCGGGCGCGGGCCCCACGCGCAGCCGCCGGGCAGCGACACGCGCGCCTTGCCGCCGCGCCCCAGGAGCGCGCCCAGCATGTAGAACGACGCCCGCATCTGCTTGACGAGGTCGTACGGCGCCTCGAAGTGGTGCATGTTGGACGCGTCGATGGTGACGGTCTCGGGCGTGTTCGGGTCGTCGTCCGGCGCCCAGTCGACCGTGCAGCCGGTCACGCGGATCACGTTCGAGAACGTGGCGACGTCCTTGAGGACCGGGATGTTGTGGATCGTGGTGACGCCGTCGGCGAGCACGGCGGCCGCCATGAGCGGGAGCGCGGTGTTCTTCGAGCCGCCGACGTGCAGCGTGCCCTGGAGGGGGGCGCCGCCCTGGATGACGAGCTTGTCCATGCGAGGGGTGGGAAAGAGGGGAAGGGCAAAAGGGATCAACGCCCGATCCCCGCCTGAGGGTTCGGGAGTGCGGGGCCGTCTGCCCTCGGAGGCGGAGAATCCACACGGGGCACGGAGAAGGGCCCGGACGCGCGGCCCGGTTCTTGCCAAGATTGTGTGAACGGCCGTCCCCCCACGCCCATGCTGTCCCTCCACCTGTTCGACGCCGCCTCCGACGCGGAGGCGGCCCGCTACCGCATCCGCGCCGGCCTCGCCGAGACGCGTGCGGCCTTCCGTGCCTTCCGCGTGTCGCCCCACCTGGGCGTTTTGGTTGGCCTCCACCGCCAGCTCCGGGCCCTGCTCGACGGCGCCGCCGAGGTGGAGGGCCGCGGCCCGGTCGTCGACGTGGACTGGGAGGCCGGCCGGCTCGTCCGCCAGCCCGACCGCGCCCCGCTCGCGGTCGACCTCGCGCGCTGGGCGATGCCTCACATCGAGGCGGCGGTCGGCGAGGGCCGCGCGCTGTACGAGTTCGCCGCCGACCACGCCGCGCTCGCGCCGGTCGGGCTCGTGCCGCCGTACCGCGACGAGGGCTTTCTGCTGGTCGCCGACGACGCCTCCGTCCGCGCGCTGCGCTACCGGGTCTCGCCGCTGGCGGGCCCGGACGGCGGGTACCGCGCGCTCCGCACGACGGCGCTCGACCTGCTCCTCGACCCGCTCGCCCCGCCGACGGCCTGGAAGGCCGCCCTCGCCGACGCCGCGCCCGAGCTCGCGGCGCCGGCCGCGTTCCGGCTCGCGGCCGACATGGAGCTGCCGGTCGAGGCGACGCTGGTGCCCGTCGCCAAGCGGAAGCTGCTGGGCCTCATCGGCGCCTGGGGCGCGGCGTAACGGAGCGTTCCCGCCAGCGTCGGGGGCTACCCCGCGCGGTCCGGCGTCCCCGGTCTCCCGTCCCCCAAACGACGCGCGCCGCCCCCGGAGGAGCGGCGCGCAGAATCGAGAGCGGAGCCGGGCCTTAGCCGCGCGAGCCGCGGGCGGTCACGCGCAGGCGCTGCCCGACGTGGAGCACGTCCGACGAGAGGTCGTTCCACTCGCGGAGCTGTCGGACCGTCACGCCGTAGCGCTGGGCCAGGCCGGTCAGGTGCTCGCCCCGAGCCACGCGGTGCGTCGTCGGGCGGGCGGGCGCGGCGCGGCGCGGGGCTGCGGCGGGGGCCGCCGGCGTGCCGCTGACGCGGAGCCGCTGCCCCACGCGCACGTTGTCGCGGACGCCGGGGTTGAGGGCGCGCAGCTCCTCGAGCGACATCCCGTACTGGCGGGCGATCGCGAGCAGGTACTCCCCGCGCTGGATCGTGTGGGTGGCCGGCGCGCTCACGGTGTGGATCGGCGGGGCCGCCGACGGGGCGGCCGGGGCCGGGATCGTGAGGGCGGGCGTCGCCACGGCGACCCGGGCCTCGGGCTTGATTTCGACGTCGACGATCTCCTCGGCCGGCGCAGCGGCCCGGGCGGTCGGCGCGGGCCGCGGGGCTGCGGGCTTGGCGACGGCGTCGTCGGCGATCTCGTTGGCGACGCCGACCGGGGTCGGCCGGGGCGTCGCGGAGGCCGTCAGCACGACCTCCGGCTGGGCGGCGTCGCGCGCGGCCTCGGCCTGACGCGCGATGGCGTAGCGGGCCTCCGTGCTCGCCACGTCGCGCGGGGTGGCGGCGGCGAACGTCTGGACCGGCGCCGAGCGGTCGGCGCGGCGCGGCTGGAGCTGGCGGCGCAGGTCGCGCCGCGCGACCAGGTTGGCGACGGCCTCTCCGTGCTCCTGGGGCGCGAGCGGGCGGACGGCGCGCGGGCCGAACGAGACGGTTCCGGCAGCGAACTGGGCGCCGTTCGCCTCCGGCGGCGCGAGCCGGTCCAGGGCGTCGGCGTGCTCGGCGTAGGTGCCGGCCGGGACGCGCAGCATGTGCGGGCCGCGGATGTCGGGGACGCGGCCCCGGCGGATCGACGGGTTCAGCGCCGAGAGCACCTCGACGTCGGTGTCGAGGATCCGGGCGACGTCGCTCAGGCGCGTGCCGCCGGAGACGGGCACGCGGTCGAACACGTAGGCCGGGCCGGGCTCGTGCGCCTCGAAGCCGTAGGCGTCGGGGTTCGACAGGATCAGCGCCGTCGCGATAAACATCGGGACGTAGGCGCGCGTCTCGCTCGGGATCACGTGGTCGATGTCCCAGAACGTGGCCGTCTGGCCGGTCCGCTCCTCGAAGCGGCGGACGCCGCGGGCGATCACGGCCGGGTTGCAGTTGTAGCCGGCGAGGGCGAGGTGCCAGCTGCCGAACCGGTCGTAGAGGTCGCGCAGGTGGCGGGCGGCGGCGCGCGTCGAGGCCTCGGGGTCGAGGCGGTCGTCGATGTCGCGCTCGGCGCGCAACCCGTAGGCCCGGCCGGTCGCCGAGATAAACTGCCACATGCCGGCCGCCGCCATGTGGCTGCGGGCGACGGGGTTGAGGGCGCTCTCGACCATCGCGAGGTACTTCATCTCGTCCGGCACGCCCTCCTCGGCGAGCACGCGCTCGACCATCGGGAAGTAGGTGTCGGCGCGCGAGCGCAGGCGCTGGACGTGGCTCGGCCGGTTGAGCAGGAACTGGAGGTACCGCTCGACCTTGGGGTTGACGTCCATCGGGATCGTCGCCACGAACGTGGCCGCGTCGGGGAGCGTGACGTGCTCCAAGAGCGGCGTGCCCTCGTCGATCCCGCGCTCGATGGCGCGCATGCCGGCGGCGCGGATGGCGTAGACGCCGCCGCGGTCGACGAGCGGCCGGTCGTAGTAGCGCTCGTACTCGGTGACGACGGTCGAGAACAGCTCGCGGAAGCGGGGGTCGCTGAGCGCGCCGGGCCGAAGCGCGGCCGCCTGGACATCGGCGACGAGGTCGTCGAGCAAGATGGCGACCTGGTCGGTGTCGCCGTTCGCTTCGGCTTGCAGGAGGGCGGCTTGGCGCTGGTAGAAGGCGGCGATGCGGCGGGCGCGCTCGGCGTCGGAGGCCTGGTCGGCAGAGAAGGACGCCGGGAGGCGCGCGTCGGCGGAGGCCGCGAGGACCTCGGTCGGGCGCACGGGCGCGGTGTCCGTCTGTGCCGTCTGGGCGCCGGCGAGCGCCGGCGAGACGAGCAGCGCCGCCGCGAGAAGGAGGCGGGGCATGGGCAGGAGAGTGTGGGGGGAACGCATGGCGCCGTCGGGAAGGGGACCGGTTCCCCCTCTGCAAACGGCTGGCCGGAAAACTACCGCCCCCAGCGGCTTCCCGGAGCGGATCGGCAAAAAAAGGGGGCTACAGTCGTGGCCTAGATGAATCGGGCGTGGAGGGGCGGCGATGCCCGGGGCGTGGCGGGGCGCCGGTCCGTTCCAAACCGACCCGGCATCTGGTGATTTCGTAGTGCTCAGAGAGGGCCGTCTCAGCCGCTGGCGAGCCGGTCCCGCACCGCCTTGTAGCGGGTCCGCCCGACCGGGACCTCGTCGCCGGACGCGAGCACGGCGGCGTACCGACTGCCCTCGCGCACGCGGAGCTGGACCACTTCGTCGAGGCGGACCGCGTACGAGCGGTGGACGCGCTCAAACGCGAGCGGGAGCACGGCCAGCAGGCGGTCGAGCGACTTGTCGTGGAGCCGCCGCGAGCCGTCGCGCAGCACGAGCTCCGAATACGCGCCCGCCGCCTGGACGTAGCCCACGTCCGCGACCGGGACCAGATCGATGCGGCCGGCGGAACGGATGGCCAGGGCCGTCGCGGGCGTGGCGGCCCGGGCGCCGCGGATGCGGTCGAGGGTGGCCCGGATGCGCTCGGCGCCGAACGGCTTGGGCACGAAGTCGAGCACGCCGACCTCGAAGGCCTCCAGCGCCCGGTCGGTGTGGGCCGAGACGACGACCGTGTGGAAGGCGCTCGCGGCCGATTCGGCGAGCAGGTCGAAGCCGTCGCGGCCGTGGAGGTTGAGGTCGAGGAAGACGGCGTCGAGGTCGCCCCGAGCGATGCGCTCGGCGGCGTGGGCGAGCGTCGACGCCGTGGCGAGGTCGGTGATCTCGCCGCCGGCTTCGGCACGGAGCAGGCGTTCGAGACGGCGCGCGACGGGGGGCTCGTCCTCGACGATCAGGACGCGCATGGCAGGTCGAGGGTGGTGACCCAGGCGTCGGCGCCGGCGTCCGAGCGGAGCGCCCAGCGGCCGGGGAAGCTCTCCTCCAGCCGCGTCCGCACGTAGCGGAGCCCGCCGCGCTCGGGGCGAGGCTCCGGGGCGTCGGCGAGCGGGGTCGTGAGCGTGTACCGGCGGATCTCGCCGGCCCGGGTCTCGGCGAGCGTAAAGCGGACGTCGCCCGGCCGGTAGGCGTTGTGCGTGATCGCGTTCTCGACGAGCGTGTGCAGCGTCGCCGGCGGGATCGCCGCGTCGAGGTCGACGCCGTCGGCGTCGAGGTGGAAGCGGACGTCGCGGCGGTAGCCCATCACGTCGAGGTGCGTGCGGCACAGCGCCAGCTCGCGCGCCAGTGGGATCGTCGTCTCGCCGGCCACCTCGGC
This sequence comes from Rubrivirga halophila, assembly GCF_046845755.1. Classification (GTDB taxonomy): domain Bacteria; phylum Bacteroidota; class Rhodothermia; order Rhodothermales; family Rubricoccaceae; genus Rubrivirga. Next base: position 2,932,256 of record NZ_CP177357.1, on the reverse strand, counting down.
CAGAAGGCGCAGTTCGTCGGCGAGGGCCTCCAGCACGCGCACGCCGGTCGCCGGGTCGGTCTCGACCCACTCGATCACCGAGGTCAGCGTGTTCATCAGGAAGTGCGGCTGCAGGCCCGACTTGACGAGCTCGACCTCGAGGCGGGCCGCCTGGGCGAGTGCGGCGTGGTGGCGCCGGCGCTGGTCGCGCGTCTGCAGCCCGAGCGACGCCAAGAGGGCGGCCACGAGCACGGCGAAGGCGGGGAAGAACGCCTGGTCGAGAAAGCCCAGGCCCGTGGCGGTGACGGTCCCCAGGCAGATCGCCACGCCCGCCAGTGCGAACCGCGCCCCGCTTCGGCGCCGGGCCGTCGCCCACGCGGTCACGGCGAGCGCGGCCACCAACGCCACGACGATCATCACGAGCGCGACGGGGTCGTAGCCGCCGGGCACCACGACCGCCAGCCCGCTGGCGCCGGCCACGCCGGCCACCACCCCGCCCCGGCGCGGGAGCTCAAACTGCACGGCGAACGTGGCGACCAGGAGCACGCCGACGAGCCACGTCAGCGCCGTCACAGCGACGAGCCGCGTGACGTGGTGGTCGTACGTGTAGCCGACGACCCAGCGCCAGCTCTCGGCGCCCAGCAGCGCCGCGACGGCGAGGCAGAGCGCGGCTGTCAGGAGGTACGGCGTGCGTGAGCGGTCGGCGGCGAACAGCACGCCGTAGTACAGCCCCACCAGCACGAAGCCGCCCAGGAAGAGGAGGGGGAGCAGGTTCGCAGCGAGCGGCCATTCCGCCAGCGTCTCCAGCCCCGCCAGGTCGACGCCGTGGACGTAGCCGCCGATGCTCGGGGCGCGCCGGAACGTCGACATCCGCAGCGCGACGACGTGCGGGCCGGGCGTCGCCAGCGAGTCGGGGATGGCGTGGCGCGTGTCGATGGGGCCGGGCACCTCGCTCGCGAGGTCCGTGCCTACGCGCCCGCTGGCGCCGACGAGCACGCCGTCCCAGTACACCTCGCGCGCGGCGACGGCGCTGACGGCGAGCCCGAGCGGGCGCCGTGCATCGGGGCCCACCTCGGCGTCGAGGCGGAGCCACAAGACGGCCTGCGTGTCGGGCGGGGCGTGGAGCCAGCCGCGCGGCCAGTCATCGGCGTCCGGACTCGCCCACCCCGCGTCGTCGCCGACGCGGTACCGCGCGCTGCCGGGGTCGACGCCCGTCTGGGCGGCGAGGTCGCCGGCACCGACGGAGAGCGCGAGCAGGAGCAGGAGGACGAGGCGGGGCATCGGGGGCATCCTACGCCCGGCGCGGGCGCGCGGTGAGCCGTTCGTGCGGCGTGCGAGCGGTTGGTGAGGCGGCCCGAATCTCGGCGCCCGGTCGCCCGTGGGGAGCCTGTCCCTCCTCCTCCGATCCCATGCGATTCCTCATCCTCCTCGCCCTCTGCGCCTGTGCCGTCTCGGCCCAGCCCGCCCTCACCGTGGAACCGACGACGTTCGAGACCGCCGACGGCCGCACCGTCGCCGCCGAGGTCGGCCGGTTTTCCGTTCCCGAGAACCGGGCCCGGCCCGACGGCCGCACGATCGAGCTGGCGTTCGTCCGCTTCGCCAGCACGAACCCGAACCCGGGCCCGCCCATCGTCTACCTCGCCGGCGGGCCCGGCGGCTCCGGCTCGGGCACGGCGCGGGGCTCGCGCTTCGACCTGTTCCAAGACCTCCGCGCCGTCGCGGACGTGATCGCATTCGACCAGCGCGGGACGGGCCTGTCGAACCGACTGCCCGGCTGCCCGCACACCGCCGACCTGCCGGTCGCGGTGCCGACGACGCGCGCCGCGTTCGACGCCGCGTATGCCGACCTGACCCGGGCGTGCGAATCGTACTGGCGCCGCGCCGGGGTCGACCTCGCGGCCTACACCACGGCCGAGAGCGCCGACGACCTCGAGGCCCTCCGCCGGGCGCTCGGCGCGGACCAGATCTCGCTGTGGGCCATCAGCTACGGCACGCACCTCGCGCTCGCCGCCATCCGCCGCCACCCCGCGTCCATCGCCCGCGCCGTCCTGGCGGGCGTCGAGGGGCCGGACCACACCATCAAGCGGCCGTCCGACCAGCAGGCGCTGCTGGAAGAGATCGACCGGATCGTCCGCGCCGACGACCCGGGGGCGACGTTCCTCGCCGACATCGAGACGGTGCTCGACCGCTTGCGCGAGCGCCCCGTCACGGCCGAGGTCGGGAGCGGCGTCGAGGCGGTCACGGTCGGCATCAGCGCCTTCGACGTGCAGCGGCTGGCGGCCGGGATGCTCGGCTCGCCGGAGTGGTCGATGCAGCTCCCGGCAGTGTTCGCGGCCATGCGCGACGGCGACTTCTCGACGGTCGCCCCGACGCTCGCGTGGTTCAAGGCCGACAGGGGGCTGGGCGGCGCGATGTCGATGGCGATGGACGCCGCCTCGGGCGCCTCGCTGGTGCGCCGCGCCGAACTGGCGCGCGAGGCGCGCGAGACGCTCTTGGGGAATGCCATCGCGGCGACGGAGCACGCGACCTTCCCCGCCTGGCGCACGCCCCGCCTCGGGCCCGACTTCCGCGCGCCCGTCGTCTCCGACGTGCCGGCCCTGTTCATCAGCGGCACGCTCGACGGCCGCACGCCGGTCCGCAACGCCGACGAGGTCCGGCCGGGCTTCTCGCGCCACGCCCACCTCGTCATCGACGGCGCCGGGCACTCGGACCCGCTCTTCCTGGGCTCGCCCATCATCGGCGAGCGGATCCGGGCGTTCCTGGCGGGCGAGCCGGTCGCCAGCGAGACGATCCCGATGGCCGAGTAGCCGTCGCCCCCTGCCGCCTCAGACCCGAGGCGGCAGGGGGAGGGCGCTACAGCGGCAGGTTGCCTGCGGCGTCTTGCCTACAGGGGCAAGTTGCCGTGCTTTTTGCGGGGCAGCGTCTGGACCTTGTGCTCCAGCATCCGCAGCGTCTGGATCAGCCGCCCGCGCGTCTCCGACGGGCGGATCACGTCGTCCACGTAGCCGCGCTCGGCGGCGATGTAGGGGTTGGCAAAGTGCTCGCGGTACTCGTCGGTAAACTGGACCTCGGCGGCGGCGGGGTCGTCGGCGGCCGCGATCTCGCGCTTGCGGATGATCTCGACGGCGCCCTTCGGCCCCATCACCGCGATCTCGGCCGTCGGCCACGCCAGGTTGAGGTCGGCGCGGATGTGCTTCGAGTTCATGACGTCGTAGGCGCCGCCGTAGGCCTTGCGCGTGATGACGGTCATCTTGGGGACGGTCGCCTCGCAGAACGCGTAGAGCAGCTTGGCGCCGTGCCGGATGATCCCGTTCCACTCCTGATCCGTCCCGGGCAGGAAGCCGGGCACGTCCTCGAAGACCACGAGCGGGATCCCGAAGGCGTCGCAGAAACGGACGAAGCGGGCGCCCTTGACGCTCGCGTCGATGTCGAGCACGCCCGCGAGCACGGCCGGCTGGTTCGCCACGATGCCGACCGACGTCCCGCCGAGCCGGGCGAAGCCGACGACCAGGTTCTCGGCAAAGTCGGGGTGGATCTCGAAAAAGTGGCCGTCGTCGACGATCCGAGAGATCACGTCGTGGATGTCGTACGGCTTGTTCGGGTTCGCCGGGACGAGTGCGTCGAGGGCGTCGTCGGCGCGGTCGACGGGGTCGGTCGTCGGGACGGTCGGGACCGGGTCCTCGCAGTTCGAGGGCAGGAAGCCGAGGAGCTCGCGGATCCCCAAGAGGAGCGCGCCCTCGTTCGCGAACGCGCGGTGGCAGACGCCCGACTTGCTGGCGTGCGTGTCGGCGCCGCCCAGCTCCTCCTGCGTGACCTCCTCGTTGGTGACCGTCTTGACCACGTCGGGGCCGGTCACGAACATGTAGCTCGTGCCGCGCGCCATGAACACGAAGTCGGTGATGGCCGGGCTGTAGACGGCGCCGCCGGCGCACGGGCCCAGGATCGCCGAGATCTGGGGCACGACGCCGGACGCGAGCGTGTTCTGCAGGAAGATGTCGGCGTAGCCGCCGAGCGCGGCGACGCCCTCTTGGATGCGCGCGCCGCCGGAGTCGTTGAGCCCGATGACGGGCATCCCGTTCTCGAGCGCCAGCCCCATCAGCCGGACGATCTTCTGGGCGTGCGCCAGCCCCAGCGAGCCGCCGAAGATGGTGAAGTCCTGGGAGTAGACGGCGACGGCGCGGCCCTCGACCGTCCCCCAGCCGGTGACGACGCCGTCGCCGTAGGGACGGTTGTCCTCGAGCCCGAAGCCGGTCGCCTGGTGGCGCACGAACGCGCCGGTCTCGACGAACGAGCCGGGGTCGAGCAGGATCTCGATGCGCTCCCGCGCGGTGAGCTTGCCGCGGTCGTGCTGGCGGGCGACGCGCGCCTCGCCGCCGCCGGCGCGGCTCTCGGCGCGGCGCCGGTCGAGGTCGGCGTAGAGGTCCCCGTCGGGGCGGGGCTGGCTGTCGGAGGTCGAGGCGTCGGGCATGGGGATCGGAGCGGGTCCCGCAAGCTACCGGCGTCGGGAATCGGGGGGCGGGCCTCGGGACGGGCGGCCTTCGGGGTGGCGCGGGCGGATCTGGAGAGGCACCTTCCCGCCGATCCACGCCCGCCGCCATGCGCGCCCTCCTCGTCCCCCTCCTCCTGCTCGTCGCGTGCGGCCCCGACCCCGCCGAGCCGCCCGCCCCGCCCGCCCCGCCCGACGCTCCCGCTCCGTCCGTGACCGCGCCGCCCGCCGCGCCGGACACGCTGCGCCTCTCGATCGACGACCGGGCGCTCGCGGACCGCCCCACTGCCCCGGTCCGCGTCGACGGCGCCTGTCCGTTCGAGGGCTGCGTCTACGGCGAGTGGACCACGACGGCCGAGACGACGGTCTACGCCGTGGGCGGCGACACCACGCGCGTCGCGTTCACCGTCCCGGCGGGCACCGTGCTCGCGGCGTCCGGCGGGTTCGCCCTGGTCACGCGCGTCGGCCAGGCCGTCGTCGTGCGGCCGGCGGAGCTGTACCAGAGCGGCGCCGAGACCCGGCCGCTCGCCGTCGGCGACACGCTGGCGGTGCTCGACTACGAGGGCGAGGGGAGCCACCGCGTCTGGATCGACGGCGAGATCGGGTTCTCCGAGGCGGGCGCCGACGTCGGGCCGCCCGGCGAGGGGCCGGCGATCCGGCAGACGGTCGCGCCGGCGGTCCAATGGTGGGCCCGGGTCGCGGCGCCGGACGGCCGCGCGGGCTGGCTCTGGATGGACCGCACGCCCCGCGTCGAGGGCGCCGACGCACTGGGCTGACCCGAGCCGTGCCATTGCGGCCCCACACGCGCGCTCAGACGTTCGTCCGGCGCCGCCCGCGATTCGGGGGCACCTTGGCTCCCCGCGATCTCCCCCCGACGCCCGTGCTCGACCTTCTCGCCTTCGACCTCGACGGCACCCTCGCCGACACCGAGCCGCTTAAGGCGGAGTCCTACGCCTGGGCCGCCACCCGCCTGCGGCCCGACCTCGACGCGGCGGAGGTCGAGGCCGCCTACAACGCGTGCGTCGGCCAGTCGCGCCAGCAGATCGCCTCGGCGCTCCTCAACCGGTTCGGCCTCGAAGACGCGGCCCGGGCGCACGACGGGTCCGTCGAGCCGTGGCGGAGCTTCGTGGGGATCCGCCTGGCGCGCTACCAGGGGCGGCTCGCCGACGGCGCCGTCGTCCGGGCGAACGCCCACGACCACGCCATCGCCCTCGTCCGGCGCGGCCACACGCTCGCGCGGTCGGTCGCGCTCGTCACCACCAGCGGGCGCGAGAACGCGACGCTGGTGCTGGCGGGCCTGGGGCTGAGCGACGCCTTCGACCTCACGGTCACCGCCGACGACGTCTCGGCCACCAAGCCGGACCCCGAGGGCTACCGGCTCGCCCTGGCGACGACCGGCTCGGCCCCCGGCCGCTCCCTCGCCGTCGAGGACTCACCTGCCGGGACGCGCGCGGCGCTGGCGGCAGGAATGGGCCTCGTCGTCGTGCCCGACGACCTCACGCGCGAGGCGATCGCCGCGCTCGTGGCCGACGGCACGCTCGACGCGGGCGCAGTGACGACGGCCGGCGGGCTGGCCGCCGCCGTCGAGGCGCACGCCAGCCGGGCGAGCGCGTAGCCGCGCCCGACCTACGCGCGGCGGTCGAACCGTTCCTGCATCGCGTCGATAAAGGCCACGGCCGACTCCGTGTACGGGTTGACGCGGTGGCGGCGCAGGACCTCGGCCGAGAAGATGGACGTGGCCTCGGTGTAGCTCGCCGCCCGGTCGATCTGGTCGAGCGTGCGGTGGTAGGCGGCGGGCGAGCCGGCAAAGAGGTCCGCGACGTACCCCGCGCGACGGTCGCCAGCCGCCGGGCCGAGCACGCGCAGTTCCAGGGCGTCGAGGTCGGACGCGGGCTCGGAGTCGGACCCGGCCGTGGGGGCAGGGGACGAGGTCGGCTCGCCCGGGTCGGGCAGCTTGGCTGCAAGGTCGGACCGGGCAAACCGGCGCCAGATCGGCTCGTCCTCGTCGGCCGCTGGCGCGGGCTCCGGGTCGGCGCCGCGCTCGCGCGCGAGCCGCTTCCACAAGGGCTCGTCGTCAGCCGGCGCGTCGGCCGGGGGTGTCGACGCCCCCGGCGGATCGGGCTCTGGGGCCGGGGGGAGGTCGTCCTCGGCGGGCGGGTCCGGCGTGAACTGGAGCGGCTCCTCGGCGATCGGCGCGGGCGCGGTGGGCTCGGGCGCGAGCGTCGCCGGCGGGTTGTCGTCGACGTCCGGAGCGGGGACGACGACAGGGGCGTCCGCGGGCGGTCGCTCCGGATCAGGGGCCTCTGCGTCGGGCTCCGAGGCCGGCTCGGCGAGCGCGTCGCGAACGGCGTCCATCCCCGCCGTGTCGGGCTCAGAGGGCTCCGGGTCCACCGCCTGAGGCGCTTCCGCGTCGGGCGCGTCGATGGGCGGGTCCGCAGAGGACGCCTCGCCGGCCTCGGGCGACTCGGTGGCCCCGGCCGGCCGGGGCGGGCCCAACACCGCCGAGTCGACGGGGTCGAACTCGGGCGCGGCGTACTTCGAGCCGACGACGGGCGGGGCGACGCCCGGGGCGACGGGCGGCACCGGCGGCGGCGTCAGGTCGGGCGGGGCCGTCGCGATGCGGGGCGCCGATCGGGGCGCCAGCGTGGCACCGAGCCGCTCGCGCAGCGTGGCCGGGTCGACGGCGTCGAGGTCGGCGAAGACGGCCGCCAGCGCGGGCGTGCCCTTGGCCTCGAACAAGTCGCGCAGGAGTGCCGCCGGCACCGTCCCGGGCGGCGTGCCGACGGCCCCCGCGAGCTCGAACAGCGGGCCCAGAAGGGTCGCCCACTCGGCCGGCCCGAACGCCGAGACCATCCGCCGGTCGATCCGCCGGAGCAGCTGCTCGAGCCCGGCCCGGTCGAGGGTGTCGAGGGCCTTGCGCTCGACGTAGCGCTCGGCGATCTCGGGGAGGTAGGGGTACGGCCCGAACGCCTGGAGCCGGTGCAGCACCTCGGCGGCCGGCAGCGGGGTGTGCGCGTTCTCGAACGCCGCCGAGGCCAGCGTTTCGGCAGGCCGGACGAGGTGCGCCAGCGCCAGGACGGTCGCGCGACCGACGGCGGACTCCCAGCGTCCGGCAGGGAACCGAGCGCTCGCGCGGGCCGCCGCCGTCCAGGCGTCGCTCGCGGCACGGACGGCGGGGTCGTCGGCGTCGAGGAGCGGGGAGGCGGGCACGCGCGCGGCGTCGTCGAGCCGGGCGCCGAGCAGGTGGGCGACGGGCGCCGGGAGCCGGGCCACGTCGGCACGGGCGCGGGCGCGGTCGGCCGGGAGGGCGTCGAGGGCCCGGCGCGTCAGGGCGTCGGCCGTGGCGTCGAACGCGGCGTCAGGCATCGGATCGGGGGAACGGACCGTGGGAGAATAGGAGGAGAGAACGCGGGATGCGAACACGCGGTGCCCGCCCGCGCGAGGGAGGGCGCACAGAGGGCCCCGGGTCCCCGGCCGGCAGGCCGGCTCACACCGCCCACGCTACGCCACATCCGCCGCCGGTTCTTCCTCGAACCGGACGCCGACGAGCCGGCTCACGCCCGGCGTCGGCATCGTCACGCCGTACATCCGGTCGGCCGCCTCCATCGTCAGCTTGTTGTGGGTGACCAGGATGAACTGCGTCGAGTCCGCGAACGAGCGGATCAAGCGCATAAAGCGGCCCACGTTCGCGTCGTCGAGCGGGGCGTCGACCTCGTCCAAGATGCAGAACGGGGACGGCTTGACGAGGTAGATCGCGAACAGCAGCGCCGTCGCCGTCAGCGTCTTCTCGCCGCCCGAGAGCTGGGCGAGCGAGACGGGCCGCTTGCCCTTGGGCCGCGCCGTGATCGAGATCGGTGCCTCCAAGGGGTCGTCGCCGTCGAGCGACAGGTCGGCCGCCGCGTCGCCGCCGAAGAGGTCGGCAAACAGCTTCTGGAACGCCTCGCGCACCTGGGTGAACGTCTCGTCGAAGCGGCGCCGGGCGGTCTCGTTGATCTCGCGGATCGTCTCGAGCAGCGACGTCTCGGCGGCCGCGAGGTCGGCGCGCTGCTCCTGCAGGAACGCCAGCCGCGTCTTTTCCTCCTCGTAGCCCTCCAGTGCGAGCGCGTTGACGGGCCCGATGGCCCGAATCTTCTGGCGAAGGTCGGGGATCTCGACGCGCGCGGTGTCGGGCTGAAACAGCTCCTCGACCTGGAGCCGGTCGAGCTCGGCGGCCGCCTCGTCGAGGTCGGCGCCGTGCTCCTCGGCCAGCCGCTCGAGGGTTGTCTCTTGGCGGGTCGTCACCTCCGCGAGCCGGCGCTCGGCGTCGGCCCTCGCGGCCGCGGCGGCCTCTCGCTTCGACCGGATCTCGCGCAGCGACCGCTCGGCGTCGGCGATCCGCGCGCGGCCTTCGAGCACAGCGGTCTCGGACGCGCTGGCGGCGGTCTGGAGCGCGTCGGTGCGCTGGCGCTCGGCGTCGAGGCGCGCGCGCGTCTCGCCCTCGGCGCCCTCGGACTCGGCGATCTCGGCGCGGACGCGCGCGGCCTCGGCGTCGCGGTCGGCCTGGCGTTGGGCGACCTCGGCGAGCGTGCGGTCGGCGCGGTCGCGGGCGTCGGTCGCGGCGCTGGCGGCCGACTCGGCCTGGGCGAGCGCGAGCCGGGCGTCGGCGTGCGCGGTGTCGGCCGTGCGGCGGTCGGCGTCGGCGGCGTCGCGGGCGGCCTCGGCGCGGGCCGCACGGGCGGCGGCATCGGAGGCCGCGAGCTGCGTTTCACTCGCCGCATCCTCAAGCGCGTCGGGGTCGGGCAGGGCGTCGATGGCGGCGGCGACCTCGTCGGCGCGCGCCGCCAGCCGCTCGGCCTGGGCGACACGTGCGGCCGCCTCGGCGCGGGCTCGCGCCGACGCCTCGCGCGCGGCGTCGCGCGCTTTGCGAGCCGCGTCGCGGGCGGCCTCGGCGGCGCGGCGGCCGGCCTCGGCGGCGTCCCTGTCGGCGCGGGCGTCATCGGCGCGGGCGACGGCGGCGGCGTGCGCCGCTTCGGCGGCCTCGAGCACCTCGGCCGCGCTCGCCTGCCGCTCGCGGACGCCCATCCGTGAGGCGGCGTCGGACGGCGCGGCGCTGCCGCCGTGGACGGCCCCGCTGGCGTCGGTCCACGCGCCTTCGCGCGTGACGAACCGGGCCACGGGGTAGGCGTCGCGCAGCGACCGCGCGGTGGCGAGGGAGTCGGCGACGAACGTGTTGCCTAGGAGCGCCGCCAGTAGGGGCTGGACGCGGTCGTCGGCGCGGGCCAGGCTCAGGGCGGGCGTCGTGCCGGGCGGGGTCGGGGACCGCTCGCCGCTCGCCGCGATGCGCGACAGGACCAGGAACGTCGCCCGGCCCCGGTCGGCGGCCTTGAGACGCCCGATCGCCGCGTCGGCGGCGTCTTCGGTGTCGACCACGAGGGCCGTCGCGAAGGCGCCGAGCGCGGCGTCGAGCGCCAGCCGGTCCGGCTCGTCGGCGTCGACCAGTTCGGCGAGGGCGGGGGCGTCGACGTCGGGGTGGGCGGCCAGGAACGCGACGGCCGAGTCGCCCTCTGCGCCGGCCTCGACGAGCGCCGCCAGCAGGTCGGCCTGGGCACGGGCGGCGCCGAGCGCGGCGTGGGCCTGCTGGCGGACGGCGTCGGCGGCCTCGAACGCTTCTCGGGTGGCGTCCCTTGCGTCGGTCGCTTGCGCGAGCGCGCGTTCGGCGTCGGCGAGCGCGGCCTCCCCGTCGTCGGCGTCGGTGGTGTCGGGGACGACGGCGTTCGCCAGCGCGGCGCGCTCGGCGGCGATGCGGTCGGCCTCGGCGGTGAGGTACTGGCGGCGGTCGCGAGCGCGGTCGGCGGCCGACGCGGCGTCGCGCAGCGCGGCGGCGGCCTCGCCCGCGTCGGCAGCGGCGGTCTGCGCCTTCTGCCGGGCGGCGTCGGCCGCGTCGCGCGCCTCGGTCCGGGCCGCCTCGGTGGCGTCGAGCGCCGTCTGGCGATGGGCCAGCACGGCGGCGGTCGCCTCGATGCGCTCGGTCGCGGCCCCATGCTCGCGCGCGGCGTCGGCGCCGCGCGCGGCGTCGGCGACCCGCTCGCGCTCGATCCGCTCCAGCGCGCGGCGCCCGGCCGACTGCCGCTCGGTGCCTAACCGGACGTCCGACTCCAGCGCTTGGACGGTCTCCGCGTGCGCCTGGAGCGCTCGCGCGCCGGCCGCCATGTCCTGCTCCAGCCCGACGAGTGCGGTCCGCGCCTGCTCGAGCTGTGCCTCGCCCGCGGCGACCGTTGCGCCCAGCCCCTCGGCCTCCGTCCCGCGCGTCTTGACGGTCGCCTCCAGCGTCTCGCGCTCGCCCTGCAGCCGGGCCACCTCGTAGGCCGCCATCGCCAGCTCCAGCCGCCGCAGCCGCTCGGCGAACCGGGCGTGCCGCGCCGCCTTCTGCGCCTGCCGGCTCAGCGACCGCACCTGCTTGTCGACCTCCTCCACGATGTCGTCGAGGCGCAAGAGGTCGCCGCGCGTGGCGTCGAGCCGGCGCAGGGCCTGGGCGCGGCGCCGCTTGTACTTGGTGACGCCGGCGGCCTCCTCGAACAGCCGCCGCCGGTCGTCGGCCTGCTCCGACAGGATGTCCTCCACCATCGAGAGCTCGATCACGGAGTACGCCCCGGCGCCCATGCCGGTGTCCATGAACAGGTCCAGGATGTCGCGCAGGCGGCACGTCGTGCCGTTGAGGAGGTACTCGGAGTCGCCGTTGCGGTAGAGCCGCCGGGTGATGGTGACCTCCGAGAACTCAGTCGGCAGCACGCCGCGCGTGTTCTCGACCGTCAGCGACACCTCGGCCATCCCGAGCGCCTTCTTGCCCGCCGCGCCGTTGAAGATGACGCCGGCCATCGAGTCGCTGCGGAGCAGCCGCGAGCGCTGTTCGCCGAGCACCCACCGCACAGCGTCGATCACGTTCGACTTGCCACACCCATTCGGGCCGACGATGGCCGTGACGCCCGGCGAGAAGTCGACGGACGTCTTCTGGGCGAAGCTTTTGAAGCCGTGGAGGTCGAGTCGGCTGAGGTACACGCGCCGCGAGAGGGGGGGCGCCGAAGATACCCGGGCGCCGGGCGCCGGCCCGCCCGCCCCAGAGGGTCGGGGTGCGGAGCCCCACCACGGCCTCCGCACCCCGACCGCCGTTGGATACGGCGGCTCCCTCGGGACGCCCTACGGACCGAGTTGCAGGTTGTGACGCTAGGCCGCTGTCTTCACACGGGAACGTGCCCGTGGTCAGTCGTCGCCGGGCGTCGAGGGGTCCTCGTCCACGGCCTCGTCGCCGTCCTCGACGCGGGGCGAGCTTTTGAGACGGTCGTCCATCGTCCGGCCGACGTAGGCGTTGCCGGCCTCGGCGACGCGGGCGCCGTCCTCGACCTCGGCGGCGGCCGGCGCGGCGTCGCCGTAGGGCGCGATGGCATCGCTGTCCTGGTCCGTCTCGGGGACGTGGTCGGCGGCGGCGCGCCCGCTGGCCTTGCTGTCGGAGGCGGAGTAGCGGTGGCTCTCGGGCGTGGTCTGATCTGGGTGCATGGCGGAAGCGTGGGGTGACATCCGCCAACGCGCGTCGGGCGCCGCCGGTTGCCGGGCCCGGCGCATGGGGAGGAGGCGCTGCGCGAGCGTGGCGGGCGCCGCGCGCGTCCGGGCGGAGGGCTCGCGAGCCCCCTGCGCTCGCCGTATCGTAGCTGACGGTCCCCCCCGGCTCCCGATGCCCCACCCCGCGCGCCTGGCCGTGCTGGCCCTCGCCCTGGTGGCGACGGCCGCCGCCGCGTCGCCCCCCTCCGCCCGCCTCGCCGCCGCGCTCGACCGCTACGAGCGGGCCGACTGGCGCCCGCTCCCCACCGGCCCGCTGGTCCGCCCCGGCGCGACGGACGCCGCCCAGGTCCCCGCGCTCCGCGCCCGGCTCGCCGCCGAGGGCGCGCTCGGCGACGCCGCCCGCACCGGCGACACGCTCGACCCGGCGCTCGCCGCCGCCTTGGCGCAAGCGCAAGACCGGTTCGGCCTGGCCGCCGACGGCATCCTGGGCCCCAACACCCGCGCCGCGCTCGACGTCCCCGCCGCGACGCGGGCCGACCAGATCCGCCGCTCGCTGGCGGCCCTCGACACGCTCGCGCTCCCGGGCGACGGCCGCTGGGTGCTCGTCAACGTCCCCGAGTACCGCGTCCGCGCCTTCGAGGGCGGGCGCGAGACGATGCGCATGAAGGCCGTCGTCGGCGCCGACCGCGACGGCTGGCGCACGCCGCTCTTCTCGGACGCCATCGAGTACCTCGAGCTCCGCCCCGTCTGGAACGTGCCGACGAGCATCGCTCGGAACGAGCTGGCGCCCCAGGGCGCCGCCGCGCTCGCAGCCCAGGGCTTCGAACTCGTCCGCCGGTTCTCGCCCGACGCCGAGACCGTTGCGCTCAACGACTCGACGCTGCAGCGGATGGTCGACGGCCACCTGCTGATCCGCCAGGCCGCCGGGCCGCAGAACCCGCTCGGGCGGCTCAAGATCATGTTTCCGAACGTCCACAACGTGTACCTCCACGACACGTCCGCGCCGGCCTACTTCGCGCGCGACGACCGGGCGCTGAGCCACGGCTGCGTGCGCGTCGAGCGGCCCGCTGCGCTCGGCGCCTGGGTGGCCGGGATGCCCGAGGCCGAGCTGGCGGCGGCGATGGACGGGGCCGAGAGCCGCCGGATCGCGCTGCCCGAGCGCGTCCCCGTCGTGCTCGCCGCGCTCCCCGCGTGGGCCGGCGACGATGGCGCCGTCTGGTTCGCCGGCCCGGGGTACTCGTCATGAGCGCGCCCGACTACAGCTTGGTCGGCAAGCGCGTCCGCGTCCACCTCTACACGCGCGAGGGGCAGCTGCTCCGCGCCATCGAGGGCCGCGTCGCCGACGTGTCGCCGGGCGTGACCGTCGGCCAGGACGCCGCCGGGCGCGACATCAAGAAGGACCTCGTCTACGTCCTCGACATCGAGCCCTCCCCGGGCCCCGACGGCGCGCCCATCCCGTACGAGAACTCGGCGGGCGGCGAGGGCGAGGGGTGGTTCGCCGTCCAGGACGTGACGGTGATCGACGGCGGCGGGCGCCCCTTGTTCGCCAACTAGCGCGCCTCAGCCCGCGTCCCGCTCGGCCTCCGCCTTCAGCGCCGCCGCGAACTGCTCGAACGTCGGCTGGAGGTCCGGGATCGTCCGCCCGAGGATCGGGAGCAGCCAGCCACCGAACACCTCGCGCGTCGTCACCCGCGTCGTCCCGCCGCCGAGCGGCTCCAGCGTGAACGTCCGCGCCCCGCGGAACAAGCCGAGCGGCATCGCGCTCGACCACACCATCCGCTCGCGGGGCACGAACTCGGAGACGGTCACCGGGAAGGCGCGGGCGCTCAGCGTGGTGTGGACCGTGATCCGCTCGCCCGGCGCGATCCGGCCCTCGACGCGCGTCACGTTCGGCTCCCACGTCGGGAAGCGCTCGGCGTCGGTCAGGATCGCCCAGACCGTGGCCGGGTCGGCCGAGATCGTCGTCGTCGCGCTGAACTCCATGCGGGTCTGGGGGGGGGCGAGTGCAACGTAGGGCCGCCATCCCGTGCGAGGGGCGCGAGCAGGGGGCAGTCCTCGCGCCCTCACGCCCCACACCTGTGCCCCCCGGTGCGATCCTTCGGGACCCCGTTCGCGCCCATGCCCGACCCCTCCGACTCGCCCGCCCGGCCGACCGGCGTGCGCGGCCTGCTCCGCGACCTCGGCGGCGCCGTCCGCGGGACCGACCGCGACTACACCACCGGCCCCATCGGCACGGCGCTCTTGCTGCTGGCCGTCCCGATGGTGCTCGAGATGGTCATGGAGTCCGTCTTCGCCGTCGTCGACGTGTACTGGGTGGCCTCGCTGGGCGCCCCGGCCGTCGCCGCGGTCGGCCTCACCGAGTCCGTGCTGTCGCTGATGTACGCCGTCGCGATGGGCCTGTCGATGGCGGCGACGGCCGTCGTCGCGCGCCGGGTGGGCGAGAAGGACCCCGACGGCGCCGCGCGCGCCGCCGTGCAGGCCGTCGCCGTCGCGGCCGCCGCGTCCGTCCCGTTCGCCGTCGTCGGCATTTGGTACAGCGAGGGGATCCTGGCGCTGATGGGCGCCGACGCCGAGACCGCCGCCGTCGGCGCGGGCTACATGGCCTGGATGCTGGGCGGGAACGCCGTCATCATGCTGCTCTTCGTGCTCAACGCCGTGTTTCGGGGCGCCGGCGACGCCGCCATCGCCATGCGCGTGCTGTGGCTGGCGAACGGCATCAACCTGATTCTCGACCCGGTCCTGATCTTCGGCTGGGGCCCGTTCCCGGAGCTGGGCGTGACGGGCGCCGCCATCGCCACGACGATCGGGCGGGGCATCGCCGTGCTCGTCCAGATGGTCGTGCTGCTGCGCGGCGGCGAGCACGTCCGCGTGCGGATGTCCCACCTCCGCCTGCGCGCCGACGTGATGGCCCGCATCCTGCGGACGTCGGCCGGCGGCATCGCCCAGTTCGCCGTCGCGACGACCTCGTGGGTGTTTCTGGTCCGCATCGTAGCCGAGTTCGGGGCCGAGGCGCTGGCGGGCTACACGATCGCGATTCGCATCTTCCTGTTCACGCTGCTCCCGGCGTGGGGCCTGTCGAACGCCGCCGCGACGCTGGTCGGCCAGAACCTCGGCGCCGGGAAGCCCGCGCGCGCCGAGCGGTCGGTCTGGATCTCCGGCTGGGTGTCGACCGCCCTGCTCGGCCTGGTCGCCGTCGGCTACGTCCTCGCCGACGAGTGGCTGATGCGCCTCTTCACCGACGCCCCCGCCGTCGTCGCCGCGGGCGCCGAGGGGCTCCGCCTCCTCGGATACATCTACGTCATCGTGGGGTGGGCGATGATCTTCCCGCAGGCCTTCAACGGCGCCGGCGACACGCTCACGCCGACGTACCTCAACCTCGCCTGCTTCTGGGCCATCGAGATCCCCGTCTCGTGGGGGCTCGCGATGGCGCTCGGGCTGGGCCCGACGGGCGTGTGGCTCGGGATCGGCGTCGCGAACGTGGCCGCGGCGGTTCTGGGGGGGCTCCTCTTCCGCCGGGGGACGTGGAAGTCGCAGGTCGTGTGACCTCGGCCGCCTAGTGGTCCGCCTCGACGGGCTCGCGCCAGCCCGCCAGCCGGTCGCCGTAGGTCGCCATCCGGGCCTCGGCCGTGTCGGGCTCCTCCAGCCGCGCCACGTGGAAGAGCGCCTCGCCCTCGTAGACGAGGGGCAGCTGCGTCTTGCCGATGATGAGGCCCGAGTCGCGCGAGACGACCGGGATCGACTGGTCGCCGAGCGGGGCCGTCAGCGTGCCCACCTGCTGGCCCTTCTCGACGAGGTCGCCGATGTCGTGCGTCATCTGCAACGTGCCGCTCTCCTCGGCGCGCGTCCAGCCGCTGCTCCGCGCCAGCAGCGGCTTGACCATCCGCGTCGGCGCCGTCTTGGGCAGCATCCCCAGCCCGCGCATCACCGAGACCACGCCGCGCAGGCCGATCCGGACGGCCTTCTCGTCGAGCCGCAGCGCCTCGCCCGCCTCGTAGAGCAGGACCGGCACGCCGTGTTCCAGGACGGTCTGCCGCATCGAGCCGTCGCGCAAGTTGGCGTGCAGGATGAGCGGCACCCGGAAGCGGTGCGCCATCTCGACCGCGTCCGGCTGGTCGAGCGAGACCCGGACCTGGGGGAGGTTCGTCCGGTCGATGGCGCCCGTGTGCAGGTCGATCCCGTGCGTCGCGTTCGCCACGATCTCCGTCATGAACGTGTGCGCGAGGCGCGACGCCATCGAGCCGGTCGCCGAGCCGGGGAACGAGCGGTTGAGGTCGCGGCGGTCGGGCAGGTACCGCGAGCGCGCCGTGTACCCGTAGACGTTGACGACCGGCACGGCGATCAGCGTGCCCCGCAGGTGTTTGAGCAGCCCCAGCCCCAGCAGCCGCCGGATGATTTCGACGCCCAGGATCTCGTCGCCGTGGATGGCCGCCGAGACGAACAGGCGCGGCCCGTCGCGCTTGCCCCTGACGACGTGCACGGGCATCGCCATCGCCGCGAGCGTGTACAGGGGAGCGATCGGCAGGCGGACGGTCGTGCGAGTCCCGCGCGGGATCTCGGTGCCGCCGATGACGAGCGGCTCGGGGAGGGGAGGGGTGTCCATCCCGCAGGTTACGGCGCCCGGTGGTCGGGACGTGGAGGGCGGTCCGGCGGGGCGCGGGGCGAGGGGAGAGTCGGGCTCGCGTCGCAAGAGGAGGTCCGCGCCGGACGGCCTGTTCCCCTGCTGTTTTATAGACTTGGGGGTCCAGTAAGCCCTGCGTCGCCATGCGCCACCTCCCATTCGTCCTCGCCCTCCTCCTCGCCGCCGCTCCGTCCGCCCAGATCGGCTGGGACGCCGACGCCTCCGACCTCCGGGGGCGCTCGGGGACAGTCTCCGTGGTCTGTCCCGAAGCCGGGGCGGCCGACCGGAACCACCCCGTCTGGGGCTCGAACCCGTACACCGACGACTCCAGCGTGTGCCGCGCCGCCGTCCACGCCGGGGCCATAGACTGGGCCGGCGGGGCCGTCACCCTCGAGGCCCGGCCGGGCCAGCCGAGCTACCCGGGGACCGCCCGGAACGGCGTCACGACCCTGGACTACGGCTCGTGGGGCGGCAGCTTCGCCGTCGTCACGGTCGCCGCCGACCCGACCGTCGGGTGGGACGCCGACGCCGCCGCCTACCGCGGCACCTCGGCCCGCGTCACCGTGGTCTGCCCGCCCGCGCGCTCCGCCGCCGACCGCGGCCACCCGGTCTGGGGCTCCGGCCCCTACACCGACGACTCCAGCGTGTGCCGTGCCGCCGTCCATGCCGGAGCCATCACCTACGCCGACGGCGGCAAGGTCATCTTCGAGCCGCGCCCGGGGCAGGACGGCTATGCCGGCTCCGTCCGCAACGGCGTCGAGACCCTGGACTACCGGCGCTGGGGTGGCGGGTTTGTGATCGTACGCTGAGGCCCCTCCCCCCTCCCCGCGCGCCCCGCCCGATGCCCACGCACCACGCCATCGACTACATCGAGATCACCGTCCTCGACCTCGCCGCCGCCAAGCGGTTTTACACCGCCGCCTTCGGCTGGGCCTTCACCGACTACGGCCCGACGTACGCGGGCATCCAGCGGCCCGACGGCGACGGCGAGGTCGGCGGGCTGGCGCAAGCCGACACCGTGCGCACCGGCGGCCCGCTCGTCATCCTGTACTCCGACGACCTGGCCGCCAGCGTCGCCGCCGTCGAGGCCGCGGGCGGGACGATCTCGACGCCCCCGTTCGATTTCCCCGGTGGCCGCCGCTTCCACTTTCTGGATCCGAGCGGCAACGAACTGGCGGTGTGGGCGACTGCCTGACCCCCCAGCCCACATGCGGGCTGGGGGGAGGCGTCGTCTGCGGTCCGCGCTACGCCTCGCCCGCGGGCGCCATCATCCCCGCCTCCGGCTCGCGGTCGGCCTCGGCGCCGAGCCGGGCGTCCGCCTCGGCCGCGGGGACGGTCTCCAGCGTGACCCCGCCGCCGTCGGCCGCCTCCACGAGCACGGCGTCGCCGTCGCCGACGAGCCCGCCCAGGATCTGCTCCGCCAGCGGGTTGGCGACCAACCGCTGGAGCACGCGCTTGAGGGGCCGCGCGCCGAACGCCGCGTCGAAGCCCTCGGCCGCGAGCGCGTCCTTGGCCGCGTCCGTCAGCACCAAGCGCACGCCCTGCCGCTCGGCCAGCCGGCGCGTGGTCTCGAACAGGATCTCGACGATCTGGCGGATCTGCGCCCGGCCGAGGGGCCGGAACACGACGGTCTCGTCGATCCGGTTCAGGAACTCGGGCCGCAAGCGCTG
This sequence comes from Rubrivirga halophila, assembly GCF_046845755.1. GTDB lineage: Bacteria > Bacteroidota > Rhodothermia > Rhodothermales > Rubricoccaceae > Rubrivirga. The sequence continues at coordinate 2,913,970 of NZ_CP177357.1, read as the reverse complement.
GCGGAGCAGCTGCAGCAGCTCCGTGCGGACAGCGTCCATCTCGGCCTCCGACACGTCGCGGTCGGCGCCCAGCTTCTGGGTGATGAGCTCCGAGCCGAGGTTCGAGGTCATGATGATGATCGTGTTCGAGAAGTCGACCACGCGGCCCTTCGAGTCCGTCAGCCGCCCGTCGTCGAGCACCTGCAACAGGACGTTGTAGACCTCCGGGTGCGCCTTTTCGAACTCGTCGAGCAGCACGACGGAGTACGGCCGGCGGCGGACCGCCTCGGTGAGCTGCCCGCCCTCGTCGTAGCCGACGTAGCCGGGAGGCGCGCCGACGAGTCGCGAGACGGTGTGGCGCTCCTGGTACTCCGACATGTCGATCCGCACGAGCGCGTGGTCGTCGTCGAAAAGCTGCTCGGCGAGCGCCTTCGCCAGCTCCGTCTTGCCGACGCCCGTCGTGCCCAGGAAGATGAACGAGCCGAGCGGCCGGTTGCCCTCTTGCAGGCCCGCGCGCGAGCGCCGCACGGCGTTCGCCACGGCCTCGACGGCCTCGGGCTGGCCCACGACGCGCTTCTCGATCTCGTCCTCGAGGTGGAGCAGCTTTTCGCGCTCGGTCTCCAGCATCTTCGAGACCGGGATGCCGGTCGCGCGCGAGATCACGTCCGCGATGTCCTCGGCGTCGACCTCCTCCTTGAGCATCGCCCCGTTCAGCTGGACCTCGGCAAGGCGCGCCGTCGCCGTGTCGATGGCCTCCTGCAGGCCCGGGATCTCGCCGTGCCGGATCTCGGCGACGCGCGCAAAGTCGCCCTGACGCTCTTCCTCGGCCGCCTCGGTCTTCAGGGCCTCGATCTGGGCCTTCGAGTCCTTGATCGTCGTGACCAGGTCGCGCTCCTGCTCCCAGCGCGCGCGCAGCCGGTCGCGCTCCTCTTCCAGGTTCGCGAGCTGCTCGGTGATGGCGGCCTCCTGGGCCTCGTCGCCCTCGCGCCGGACGGCCTCGCGCGCGATCTCCTGGGTCCGGATCTCGCGCTCGACCGTGTCGAGCTCCTCGGGCGTCGAGTCGATCTCGATGCGCAGGCGCGACGCGGCCTCGTCGACCAGGTCGATGGCCTTGTCGGGCAGGAAGCGGTTCGAGACGTAGCGGTCCGACAGCTCGGCGGCGGCCACGATCGCGCCGTCGGTGATGCGGACGCCGTGGTGCACCTCGTAGCGGTCCTTGATGCCGCGCAGGATCGCGATCGTGTCCGGGACGGACGGCTCGGCGACGAGGACCATCTGGAAGCGCCGCTCCAGGGCCTTGTCCTTTTCGAAGTACTTCTGGTACTCGTCGAGCGTCGTCGCGCCGATCGCGCGGAGCTCGCCGCGCGCGAGCGCCGGCTTCAGGATGTTGGCCGCGTCCATGGCGCCGTCCCCGCCGCCGGCGCCCACGAGCGTGTGGATCTCGTCGATGAACAGGATGATCTCGCCGTCGGCCTGGGTGACCTCCTTGACGACGGCCTTGAGGCGGTCCTCGAACTCGCCGCGGTACTTGGCCCCGGCGATCAGCGCGCCCATGTCGAGGGCCATGATGGTCTTCGAGGCCAGCCCCTCGGGCACGTCGCCCTCGACGACCCGGATCGCCAGCCCCTCGGCGATCGCCGTCTTGCCGACGCCGGGCTCGCCCACGAGCACGGGGTTGTTCTTGGTCCGGCGGCTCAGGATCTGGAGCACGCGCCGGATCTCGTCGTCGCGCCCGATGACGGGGTCGATCTGGCCCTTGCGGGCGGCGTCGTTGAGGTCGCGCGCGTAGCGGTTGAGCGCGTCGTACTTGGACTCGGCGTACGGGTCCTGCACGCGCTGCCCGCCGCGGACGGTCTGGAGGACGCCGAGCAAGGCGTCCTTGGTGACGCCCTGGCTCTGGAGCGCGTTCGCGGTCGCCCCCTCGCCCTCGGCGAGCGCCAGCAGCAGGTGCTCGCTCGCGACGTACTCGTCGCCGAGCGCCTCGGCCTCGGCGAGCGCCCGGTCGAAGGCCTTGTTGAGCTCGGTCCCGACGTACTGGCCCGAGACCGACGCGCCGGTCACGGTCGGGAGCTTGTCGACGGCCCGGGCCGCGAGCGCGGCGAGCGTGTCTTCATTCGCGCCCAGGCGCGACAGGAGGGTGGGGATGAGCCCGCCCTCGTCCTGCAGAAAGGCCTGGAGCAGATGCGGGGGCTCGATGCCCTGGTGGTTCTTCGACTGCGCGATCTCGCTGGCGCGCTGGACGGCCTCTTGGGCCTTGACGGTAAACTTCTGGAGGTTCATGGCTGGATCTCGGCGTGGGGTCGGCGGGGCGGCCCGCCATCGGTCGGTGTCGGACGCCCCAACGCGAACGGCGTGCCAGGGCGCGCGGATCTGTCATCTTGTCAGCCGTTATTGGGATTCTCTCCACAGAGGCGCCCCCGTCGCGCGGAGCGATCGGGTTGAGCCCGGCTCGGTCCCCGCCGATACCGACCCGGCTCACCCTCTCGCCCGTGCCCGACGACGCCCCGCTCGACCTCCGCGCGCACCGCGCCACGATCCTCCTCGGGGCGATCGCCGTGCCCGCGTTCTGGGTGCTCGACCAGATGGCGGGGCTGGCCTACGACGACCCGCTCGAGTACCGGCTGGCGATCACCGGAATCGCCGTGCTGGTCCTGGCGCTGACCTACGTCGACGACCGCGTGCGCCGCCACATCCGCGTGCTGATGGTCGGCGTCATCTACCTGATCGCGGCGTACTTCTCGTGGACGGCCGCCCGGAACGGGCTCCCAGCGCCCTGGGCGGCCGGCCTGAGCCTGCTCCTGTTGGTCTGCGGCCTCGTCGTGGCGCTCTACGCGCCGACGCCCCGCGCCGTGGCGGGGACGCTGGCCGGCCTGGCCGCCGCGCTCTTGGTCCCCGTCGCCCTGACACCGCCGCCGGCGGGTGGGTTCGTTCTGCCGTACGCCAACTTCGTCGCCGTCGTCGGGTTCGGGTCCGCCGCGCTGTACGGCGCCGGGGTGACCCGGCTCAAGATGCTCGCCGCCGTCCGCGAAAGCCGCGACGCGCTCGCCGCCCAGCGCGACGCCGTCGTGGCCAGCGAGCGGCTCCTGCGGACCGTCATCGACACCATCCCGGACCACATCTACGTCAAGGACCGCGAGGGCCGGGCGACGCTGCGCAACGTCGCCAGCGCGACGGCGCTCGGCTACGCCGACCCCGGCGAGTCGGTCGGGGAGACCATCCTCGACGCCGACCTCCCGGCGGAGTACAGCCGCGCCGTCGCCGCCGCCGACCTCCGCGTCGTCCGGACAGGCCGGCCCATCGAGAACCTCGAAGAGCAGACGCCCGACGGCGACTGGCTGCTGACCACGAAGGTGCCGCTGCGCGCCGAGAGCGGCGAGGTCGTTGGGCTCGTCGGCGTCTCGCGCGACGTGTCGGACCAGAAGCGCGCGGCCGTCGCGCTCGTCGCGGCGAAGGAGGCGGCGGAGGCGGCGACACGGGCGAAGTCGGAGTTCCTGGCCAACATGTCCCACGAGATCCGGACGCCGATGAACGGCGTGGTCGGGATGACGAGCCTGCTCCTCGAGACCCCGCTCGGCCCCGAGCAGCGCGACTTCGTCGAGACCATCCGGACGTCGGGCGACGCGCTCCTGACCATCATCAACGACATCCTCGACTTCTCGAAGATCGAGGCCGGGATGCTCTCGCTCGAGGAGGCCCCGTTCGACGTCGCCTCGACGGTCGAGGACGCGCTCGACCTCGTGGCCCAGGGGGCCGCCGAGAAGGGCGTCGAGCTCGCGTACGTCGTGGGCGACGGGGCCCCCCGGGCCGTCGTCGGCGACGTCACGCGGGTCCGGCAGGTGCTGGTCAACCTGTTGTCGAACGCCGTGAAGTTCACGGCCGAGGGGTCCGTGTGCGTCCGGGTGGGGGGGGCGCCCCCGGACGCGGCGGTGGGGTCGGCGGCCGAGCTCACGTTCGCGGTCGAGGACACGGGGATCGGGATCGCGCCGGGGAAGCTCGAGGCCGTGTTCGAGAGCTTCAGCCAGGCCGACGCCTCGACGACGCGGGAGTACGGGGGGACGGGCCTGGGCCTGGCGATCTGCCGGAGCTTGGTCGGGATGATGGACGGGCGGCTGGGGGCGGAAAGCGTGCCCGGCGTCGGCTCCACGTTCCGGTTCTCGATCCCGGCCGTCGTGGCGCCGGCGCCGTCGGCGGCGTTCGTGCCGTCGGCCGCGCTCGACGGCCCCCGCGTGTTGGTGGCGCTCGCCGACGCCGTCGTGCGGGCGACGACGCTCGACCTGGTCGCGTCGTGGGGGCTGGAGGCGACGGGCGCCCCGTCCGGCGACGAGGCGATCGCGATCGCAGCGCGCGCCGTCGCCTCGGGGACGCCCTTCGACACCGTCGTGCTCGACATGCAGACGCCGGGGATGGACGGGCACGAGGTGGCCGCCGTGCTGGGCTCGCTGCCGTCGCCGTCGCCGGCCGTCGTGGGGCTCACTGGCGTCGCCCGGACGGCGGCGGCCCGCAGCCGGGCGGCGGCGGCGGGCGTGACGGTGCTGCTCGGCAAGCCGCCCCGCCACTGCCAGCTCCACGACGCCCTCGTCCAATCGCTCGCCGGGCACGACGCCCCTGCCCCCCCGCCGGCCTGGGTGGCGCGGCCCGCGGCCTCGGCCCCGACCGGCGGCTCCGGCTTGCGCGTGCTCGTGGCCGAAGACAACCTGGTCAATCAGAAGGTGGCCACGCGCCTGCTCGCCCGGGTCGGGATCCGGGCCGACGTGGTGGCGAATGGGCTCGAGGCCGTCGAGGCCGTCGAGCGCCAGGCCGCGCACGGGCAGGGGTACGACGTCGTGTTCATGGACGTCCAGATGCCCGAGATGGACGGGCTCGCGGCTACGCGGGCGATCCGGGCGCTGCCGCTGGCGTCGCAGCCGCACGTCGTGGCGCTGACGGCCAACGCGATGGAGGGCGACCGCGAGGCGTGCCTCGAGGCCGGGGCCGACGACTACCTCTCGAAGCCGGTCCAACTGGAGTCGATGCGCGGGGCGCTCGCCAGTGTGCCGTCTCTGCTGGAGTGCCGCGAGACGGCCCCGTGGCCGGCGCCCCCCCGCTCGATGGCCATCTGAGAGACGGCTCGAAGCCCTGGTGGTTCAGCGCGCGGGCATCGAATCGATACCGAGAGACCTGCCCTGCGCCCCGACCGTGCCCGCCACCGCCGCCCCCTCCCCCGACGACCTCCGCACGCACCGGCTGGTGATCGTGCTGGGGTCGGTCGCGAGCCCTCTGTTCTGGGGGCTGGACCAGATGGGCGGTGCCGTCCACGACGACCCGCTCGGGTACCGGCTCGCGGTCTCGGGCCTGTGCCTGGTGGTTCTCGGGCTGACCTACGTCGACGCGCGAGCGCGCCATCACGTCCGGTCCAGTGTGGTGGGCCTGATCTGGGTCATCGCCGCCTTCTTCTCATGGACGGCGGCCAAGAACGGCCTGGGCCCGTCGTGGGTGGGCGGGCTGAGCCTCCTGACGCTGATGGCCGGGCTCGTGGTGGCGCTCTACGCCCGGTCGACACGGGCCGTGTGGGGGGCGCTGCTGGGGCTGGTTGCGGCCCTCGCCGTCCCGCTCTGGCTGACGGCCCCGCCGCCGGGCGGCTTCCTGTTTCCCCGGTCCAACTTCGTGGGGCTGCTCGCCTTTTCAGGGGCCTCGCTCTACGCGGCGGGGGTCTCTCGCTTGCGGATGCTGGCGGCCGTGCAGGAGGGCCGCGACGCGCTCGCGGCGCAGCACCGGGAGGTCGCCGCCGGCGCCCAGCTCTTGCGGGCCGTCATCGACGCGATCCCCGACCGTATCACCATCACCGACGTCGAGGGCCGCGAAACGCTGCGCAACGCCGCCAGCGCGCGAGCGCACGCCGCTGGCGGCCCCGATTTCGCCGTCCGGGGCATCCCGTCGAGTCCGTGCGATGACCTGGGGGGGACCGCCGACCGGCGCGACGCGTCGCTCGGGCAGCCGGGCCGCACCCACGCCGAGCGGGCGCCCGACGGCACCTGGCTCCTCACGACGCGCGTCCCCCTGCGCGATCCGTCCGGTGCCGTCACCGGGCTCGTCGGCGTCTCGCGCGACGTGAGCGGGCAGAAGGCTACCGAGGTGGCCCTGCGCGAGAGCGTGGCGCGCGTCAAGTCGCTGCTCGACTCGGCCCCAAACGCTGTCATCGCGCTCGACGAGAACGACCGCGTACTGGACGCCAACGAGGCCGCGCTGGCGCTCCTGGGCGTCGAGCGGGAGGCCTTCGTGGGCCACTCGTTCGCCGACCTCGCCGTGCCCGCCCGCTACCGCGACGAGCACCGCGCCAAGCTGGTCCGCTACGGCCGCGAAGGCCATCTCGGGTCGCTGGGGCGGCGGCTCTATCTCCCCATCCTCTCGGCGGCGGGCGAGGAGATCCCGGCCGAGATCACCATCGCACCCGCCGAGGTGGACCACGGCGACGGCACGGGCACCATCCTGTTCTCCGTCCACGCGCGCGACATGCGCGAGCAGAAGGCGGCGGAGGCCGAACTCGTCGCGGCGAAGGAGGCGGCGGAGGCGGCGACACGGGCGAAGTCGGAGTTCCTGGCCAACATGTCCCACGAGATCCGGACGCCGATGAACGGCGTGGTCGGGATGACGAGCCTGCTCCTCGAGACCCCGCTCGGCCCCGAGCAGCGCGACTTCGTCGAGACCATCCGGACGTCGGGCGACGCGCTCCTGACCATCATCAACGACATCCTCGACTTCTCGAAGATCGAGGCCGGGATGCTCTCGCTCGAGGAGGCCCCGTTCGACGTCGCCTCGACGGTCGAGGACGCGCTCGACCTCGTGGCCCAGGGGGCCGCCGAGAAGGGCGTCGAGCTCGCGTACGTCGTGGGCGACGGGGCCCCCCGGGCCGTCGTCGGCGACGTCACGCGGGTCCGGCAGGTGCTGGTCAACCTGTTGTCGAACGCCGTGAAGTTCACGGCCGAGGGGTCCGTGTGCGTCCGGGTGGGGGGGGCGCCCCCGGACGCGGCGGTGGGGTCGGCGGCCGAGCTCACGTTCGCGGTCGAGGACACGGGGATCGGGATCGCGCCGGGGAAGCTCGAGGCCGTGTTCGAGAGCTTCAGCCAGGCCGACGCCTCGACGACGCGGGAGTACGGGGGGACGGGGCTCGGCCTGGCGATCTGCCAGAGTCTGGTCGGGGTTATGGGCGGGGAGATGACCGTCGCGAGCGTGGTCGGGGAGGGGTCCACCTTCGGGTTCTCCGTGCCGATGCGCGTCGCCGCGCCCGAGGGCCGGGTGCTCGCGCCGTCGCCTGCGCTCGACGGCCGCCGCGCGCTCGTCGCCATCCCCGACCCGACCGTCCGCGCCGCGACCGTCGCGCTGGCAGCGTCGTGGGGGATGCGGGTCGAGGGCGTCGCGAGCAGCGCCGAGGCCGTCGCAGCGGCCGCCCACAGCACCGCGACCGACCCTGTGGCCGTCGTCGTGCTCGACCTGCAGGCCCCGGGGATGGGTGGCCACGATGCGCCGGGGGTGCTGGTCTCGCTGCCGTCGCCCCCCGCCGTCGTCGGACTCACGAGTTCCACGCGGACAGCGGAGGCGAGGGCGCGTGCCGACCGCGCCGGCGTCTCGGTCTTGCTCGGCAAGCCGCCCAAGCACCACCAACTCCACGACGCGCTCGTCCACGCGATCGGCCGCACCGTGCCCGAGCCCATCCCGGAGGCCGCCTGGGTCGCCCGGCCCGCGCCCGACGGGACCCCGCTCCGGGTCCTGCTGGCGGAGGACAACCTGGTCAACCAGAAGGTGGCGACGCGGCTGCTCGACCGGGTCGGGATCCGGGCCGACGTGGTGGCGAATGGGCTCGAGGCCGTCGAGGCCGTCGAGCGCCAGGCCGCGCACGGGCAGGGGTACGACGTCGTGTTCATGGACGTCCAGATGCCCGAGATGGACGGGCTCGCGGCTACGCGGGCGATCCGGGCGCTGCCGCTGGCGTCGCAGCCGCACGTCGTGGCGCTGACGGCCAACGCGATGGAGGGCGACCGCGAGGCGTGCCTCGAGGCCGGGGCCGACGACTACCTCTCGAAGCCGGTCCAGCTCGACGGCATCCGCAGCGCCATCGAGCGCGCGCGGTGCGCCCCGACCGAGCCGCGCGCTCGGGTGGCCTAGCGCGGACACACGGGGGGCGAGCTGCGCGCGTCTCACCGGCGGCTGCCACGGAAGGGCGGAGCGAGCGTGGGGGGCTCGCGTGCGCCGTAACCCGCCGGCCGCTCGTGCCGTAGCGGGCCGACACCTGCCCGCTGTCCCATGCTCCGCCTCGTCTTCGTCGCCGTCCTCGCCGCCGCCGCGCTGGCCGGCTGTTTCAATGGGAACTGGGGCGGCTCGGCCGTCGAGGGGTCCGGCGAGCCCGGCGCGCGTACGGTCGAGGTGTCCGGCGTCGACGGCGTGCGGCTGGCGGTCCCGGGCGTGCTCGTGGTGACGCCCGGCGCGGCCCCGCTCCGCATCGAGGGCGACGACAACATCGTCGAGGCCCTCGTGGCGGACGTCGACGGCGGCGTGCTGACGCTGCGGGCCCCGCGCGGCGAGTCGTTCCAGACCGCCCTCGACCTGCGCATGACCGTCGGCGTGGACCGGCTGGAGCGCATCGAGATCGCGGGCTCGGGCCGCGTCGAGGCCGACGGCGTCCGCGCCGACGCCGCCTCGGTGTCGATCGGCGGGAGCGGCGACGTGTCGATGATGGATCTGGAGACGGGCGCCCTCGAGGTGTCGGTGGCCGGCTCGGGCGGCGTGGTCGTCGGCGGCGCTGCCGATCGCGTCTCGGTCGACATCGCCGGCTCGGGCGACGTGGACGCCGGGGCGCTCGCCGTGGCCGACGCCGAGATCGCCGTGGCCGGCTCGGGCGACGTGACGGTGCGGGCCGCGAAGCGCCTCGACGTGTCCGTGATGGGCTCCGGCGACGTGCGGTACTACGGCTCGCCCGAGGTCTCCCAGTCGATTATGGGCTCCGGCGACGTCGTCCGCGTCGACGGCTAGCGGGGCGGCATCCGGCGGGAACGGAACGGTAAAGTGACGGCGGCGCGGGTTTAGACGGGCTCGGGGCGACCGATACCCTACCGGTCCCACCGACTGGCCTGTGCCTCGCCCTTCCGCTCCTGCGCCGTCCGCTTCTCTCGCCGCCTTCCGCTGGATGCTAGGCGCCGCGGCCGTCGCCGTCCCGGCGTTCTGGGTTGTCTACCGGGCCATCGACCCGGCCTACTACGACCCGCTCGCGCTCCGGGTCGGATACGCCGCGTTGATGGTGGGCCTGCTGGCGTTGACGTTCGTCAACCGGGCGGTCCGGCGGTCGGTCTGGACGTGCGCCCTGGTCGCCTCGTGCGGTCTGGTCGTCTACTTCACGTGGCTCGGGGTGCAAAACGACCTCGACAACGCGTGGATCGTCGGCGTGCTGACGGCCGGGAGCGCGACGGTCCTCGCGATCACCCCGTACGCGCGCTCCGTCCGAGGCGTCTGGGCCGCGGCGCTGTCGCTGACCGTGTCGCTGCTCGCGTCGCTTGTCGTGTCGGGCGCGCCGTTCGAGAGCGGCCTGCTGGTGGGGGCGTGCTACGTGCTGCTGGCCTTCCTCGGGTCGACCGCCGCGATGGCTCAGGTCCGGACCCGGCTCGCGCTCCGCGAGCAGCGCGACCAGCTCCAGGCCCGCGGCCGGCTCCTGCGGACCGTCATCGACGCCATCCCCGAGCACGTCTACGTCAAGGACCGCGAGGGCCGGTGCCTCATCCGCAACAAGTACAGCGCCGACTTCCTGGGCCTCGACGACCCGTCGGAGGCCGTCGGGCTGACCGTCTTCGACACCTCGGAGGACCCGGAGGTCGCCGCCGACTACTGGGCCGAGGAGGACCGCGTGATGCGGACCGGGGAGGCCGAGATCGACTTTGAGGAGCCGTACGCCTACGGCGGCGAGACCGGCTGGCTCATCACCTCGCGGATCCCGCTCCGCGACGACTCCGGCGCCGTCGTCGGGCTCGTCGGCGTGACGCGCGACGTGACGGAGCAGAAACAGAGCCGGGCCAAGATCGAGGCGCAGCGGCGCCTGCTCCAGACCGTCATCGACGCCATCCCGGACCACATCTACGTCAAGGACGTTCAGGGCCGGGCCACGCTCCGCAACGTCGCCAGCGCCGCCGCGCTCGGGTTCGACGACCCCGAAGAGGCGGTCGGCGCGACCGACGCCGAGGTCTGGCGCCGGCGCGCCGCCGACCAAGACCACGTGTCCGACATCGAGGGCTACGGGCTGGCCGCCTCCGCCGACGACCTCACGGTGATCCGGACGGGCCGCCCGCTCCGCGACAAGGAGGAGCGCGACGCCAGCGGCGGCTGGCTGCTCACCACCAAGGTGCCCCTGCGCGGCCCCGACGGCACGGTCTCGGGCATCGTCGGCGTCTCGCGCGACATCACGGCCCAGAAGGCCGTCCAGGCCGCGCTCCGCGACGCGCGCGACGCGGCCGAGGCCGCCCGCGCCGCCGCCGAGGCCCAGCGCCGCGAGTTCGAGCGCAGCCAGCGCCTGCTCCGCACCGTCATCGACGCCATCCCCGACCGCATCACCGTCAAGGACCGCGAGGGCCGCTTGCTCACCCGCAACCTCGCCGCCGCCCGCATCATGGGCTACGAGACCGTTGAGGAGTCGGTCGGGCTCACGCTCCTCGAAACCGACGTCCCACGCGACCTCGCCGAGCGGGCCCACGCCGAGGACCTGCGCGTGATGGAGACGGCCGAGCCGCTCCTGGCGGTCGAAACGAAGCGGACGTTCGGGGAGGGCTGGAAGGAAAGCACGAAGGTCCCGCTCCAGGACGAGTCCGGCGAGGTCGTCGGGCTCGTCTCGGTCATGCGCGACATCTCGGAGCGGAAGGCGGCCGAGGTGGCCCTGCGCGAGGCCCACGACGCCGCCGAGGCCGCGCGCGAGGCGGCGGAGGCGGCGACGCGAGCGAAGTCGGAGTTCCTGGCCAACATGTCCCACGAGATCCGGACGCCGATGAACGGCGTGGTCGGGATGACGAGCCTGCTCCTCGAGACCCCGCTCGGCCCCGAGCAGCGCGACTTCGTCGAGACCATCCGGACGTCGGGCGACGCGCTCCTGACCATCATCAACGACATCCTCGACTTCTCGAAGATCGAGGCCGGGATGCTCTCGCTCGAGGAGGCCCCGTTCGACGTCGCCTCGACGGTCGAGGACGCGCTCGACCTCGTGGCCCAGGGGGCCGCCGAGAAGGGCGTCGAGCTCGCGTACGTCGTGGGCGACGGGGCCCCCCGGGCCGTCGTCGGCGACGTCACGCGGGTCCGGCAGGTGCTGGTCAACCTGTTGTCGAACGCCGTGAAGTTCACGGCCGAGGGGTCCGTGTGCGTCCGGGTGGGGGGGGCGCCCCCGGACGCGGCGGTGGGGTCGGCGGCCGAGCTCACGTTCGCGGTCGAGGACACGGGGATCGGGATCGCGCCGGGGAAGCTCGAGGCCGTGTTCGAGAGCTTCAGCCAGGCCGACGCCTCGACGACGCGGGAGTACGGGGGGACGGGCCTGGGCCTGGCGATCTGCCAGAGTCTGGTCGGGATGATGGGCGGGGAGATGACCGTCGCGAGCGTGGTCGGGGAGGGGTCCACCTTCGGGTTCTCCATGCCGACGACGATCGCGGCGTCCGAGCGCCGGGTGTTCCTGCAGCGCGAGCAGCCGGCCCTCGAAGGCCGCCGCGTGCTCGTCGTCGACGACAACGCGGTCAACCGCGAGATCCTGACGCGGCTCTCGGCGCGGTGGCGGATGGTGCCCGACGAGGTGCGCTCGGGGCCCGAGGCCCTCGAGGCCGTCGCCCGGGCCAAGGCCGAGGGCCGCCCGTACGACCTCATCCTGCTCGACATGCAGATGCCGGGGATGGACGGCATCGGGGTCGCCCAGGCGCTCGACGCCCAGCCGGGCCAGCCGCCGGTGATGGTGATGCTGACCTCGATCCACCGCGGCAGCGACTTGCGCGAGCGCGCGCGCGCCGCGGGCGTCCACGCCGTGCTGTACAAGCCGACCAAGCCGTCCCAGCTCTACGACGTCCTGATCGGCGCCTTCGAGGACCGGCCCGCGCCGGCCGTCGCCGGGCCCTCTGCGCCTGCCGCCTGGGTCGCCCGGGGCGCCGTCACGACCGAGACGCCGCCCTCCGGCCCGACGCTCCGGGTCCTGCTGGCGGAGGACAACCTGGTCAACCAGAAGGTGGCGACGCGGCTGCTCGACCGGGTCGGGATCCGGGCCGACGTGGTGGCGAATGGGCTCGAAGCCGTCGAGGCCGTCGAGCGCCAGGCCGCGCACGGGCAGGGGTACGACGTCGTGTTCATGGACGTCCAGATGCCCGAGATGGACGGGCTCGCGGCTACGCGGGCGATCCGGGCGCTGCCGCTGGCGTCGCAGCCGCACGTCGTGGCGCTGACGGCGAACGCGATGGAGGGCGACCGCGAGGCGTGCCTCGAGGCGGGGACGGACGACTACCTCTCGAAGCCGGTCCAGCTCGACGGCATCCGCAGCGCCATCGAGCAGGCGCGGCGTGCGCTCCGGGCTGTCCAGGCGTAGCGGCAGGACGGGTCGGGGCTGGCGGGCCCCATGGCGATGCGTGACTCCGTGTCGAACCGGTGTTGGATCAGATGGCAGTGGCCCCAGGCCTGTTTGCAGCAGCCAGAAGCCTCGTCGCAGGCGTCATCGGCCTCCACAGGCGGTCGTGGGTCTCGTTGTCCGAGGCGCGGACCTGTTTGCAGCGGTCGTGGACGTCCGTGCAGGCGTAGTGGGCCTCGGTGGGGGGGGGTGAGCCCTGTTGCAAGGGGGGAAGGGGAAGTGTGGGCCAGCAGGCGGGCTCGCGCCAGGGGGGGCGTGCGTGTTGCCCGTCGCCGTTGCAGGGGCATGGAGCCAGGAGGCAAGCGATGAGCCCGGGCCGGACCCCCGGATGGGAGTGGGGGACCGTCTCGCGCCGCCGGGCGGCCTCTGCGCCACCGGACCCAAACACGCGACCCGCTCATGGCCCCTCACCCCGGCTGCGCCGACTTGGGCTGTCTCTCCCCGTCAGAGAGGGGAGCGTTCGAACGGCGGGCGCCCGCGCCGCCCATATTCGGCTTACGCCATAGCCTCGGCGGTCGATCGGCGTTCGGCGCGGTCGAGGGCGTCGGCGAGGTCGGCGCGGCGGAGCGGCTTGGGGAGGTAGGCGTCCAAGCCGGCGTCGAGGGCGCGCTGGGCGTCGCCGTCGAGCGAGTTGGCGGTCAGCGCGATGACGTAGGGCTGGTCGGCGTCGGCGAGGCGGGCGCGGATCTGGCCGGTCGCCGCGTGGCCGTCGAGGAGGGGCATCTGGATGTCCATCAGCACGACGGCGTAGGGGGCGCCCGTGGCGGCGGCGGCGCAGACGGCGTCGACGGCCTCGACGCCGTCGGCCGCGAGGTCGGCGTGGTAGCCGAGGGCGTCGAGCGTGCGGAGCGCCACCTTCTGGTTGACCACGTTGTCTTCCGCCAGCAGGATGCGCGTCGCGCGCCGCGGGGCCGCGTCGGCGGGCGGGCGCGGGGGGGCGGCGAGGCGGTCCGGCGCGCCAGTGGCCTGGGCGACGACGCGGCAGAGCTTGGCGCGGCGGGCGGGCTTGAGGAGCGCCGCGGCGACGGGGGCCCCGGCCTCGACGTCGGTCGCGTCGCCGAGCAGGACGACGGCGGGGGGCGTGGGCACGATGGCCCGCAGGGCCCACGCCGTCCCGACCCCGTCGATCCCCGGCAGGTGGGTGTCGAGGACGGCGGCGGCGAAGGGCGTGCCGGCGGCGTGGGCCCGGCGCGCGGCCTCGATGGCGGCCTCGCCGCTGACCGCGCGGACGACACGGGCGCCGGCGCCTTCTAGATGCCGGGCGACCATGGCGCCGCTCGGCGCGTGGGCGTCGACGACGAGCACATGGAGGCCGGGCAGCGGCGTCGGCGCCTCGACCGCGGCGTGGGCCGCGCCGACCCGGATCGTGAACGTGAACGTGGAGCCGTGGCCGGGCGCCGGGGCAGGCGTGCTCTCGGCCGCGATCTCGCCGCCCATCACCTCCACCAGACGGCGACTGATCGCCAAGCCGAGCCCAGTCCCCCCGTACTCCCGCGTCGTCGAGGCGTCGGCCTGGGTAAAGGCCTCGAACAAGCGGTCGAGGTGGGCGTGGGCGATGCCGACGCCCGTGTCGCGGACGGCCACGCGCAAGCGCCAGCCCGGCCCGTCGGGCTCGGCCGAGACGGCCACGCGCACGTCGCCGCGCTCGGTGAACTTGACGGCGTTCGCCAGCAGGTTGACGAGCACCTGGCGCACGCGCGTCACGTCGCCCTGCACCGCCTCCGGCACGTCGTCGGCGAGCGTGTAGACGAGGCCGACCCCGCGCTCGCGGGCGGCCGGGGCGACCAGGTCGATGGCGTCCTCGACCACGTCGCGGACCCCAAACGGGGCCTGTTCGAGGTCGACCTTGCCGGCCTCGACCTTCGAGAAGTCGAGGATGTCGTTGATGAGCGTCAGGAGCGTCGCGCCCGAGACCTGGATCGTCTCGACGAAGTCGCGCTGGTCGTCGCTTAGCGGCGTGTCGAGCAGGAGGTCCGTCATGCCGATGACGCCGTTCATCGGCGTCCGGATCTCGTGGCTCATCGTGGCTAGGAACTCGGACTTGGCGCGGGCCGCCGCGAGCGCCTCCTCGCGCGCCTCGGCGAGGTCGCGGTTGGTGGCCTCGACGCGCTCCTTCTCGCGCTGCAGCTCGGCCGTGCGGCGGTCGACGGCCAGGCGGAGCTGGCGGCCCCGGTGGCGGAGCGTCCGGGTCCGCCACCGGTACGCCCCGGCGGCGGCGGCCACGAGCGCCAGCGCGAGCAGCGCCAGCGCCCCCGGCGTGCGCCACAGCGGCGGGACGACCTCGAACTGGAGCGTGGCCTCGCCCGCCGACCACACGCCGTCGGCGGTCTGGGCGCGGACGCGGAAGGTGTAGGTGCCGGGCGCCAGCTCCGGGAAGACGGCCGTGCGGCCGTCTTGAAGCGGCCCCCACGGCGCGGCGTCGGCGCCGGCCCGGTCGAGGGCGTACTGGTAGCGGAGCCCGCCCGGCGCGGCGACGGTGAGCGCGGTGAACCCGATGGCGAGGTGGCTGCGGTCGTGCGGGAGCCGGAGGCCGACCGGCAGGCCGCGCGCGTCGACGCCGGCGGCCCGGTCCACGAGCCGCTCGCCGGTCCCCAGCCGGACGCCGGTGACGTAGACGGCCGGGGCGCTCGTGGGCGGCACAAGCGCCGGGTCGAACCGCGTCAGGCCGTCGGGCGTCCCGATCCACAGGCGGCCGGCGGCGTCCCAGCGGAGCGACTTGAAGTTGACCCCGATGGGCGTGAAGCCCTGCTCGGCGGCGTACGTCACCGACGGGAGCGGCTGCCCGGGCACGGGGTCCGACACGTCGAAGCGGACGAGGCCGCGGTTGGTGCCCACCCAGAGCCGGCCGTCGGGGCCTGCCGAGGCGGCGTAGACCGTCGCGCCGGAGAGCGAGCCGGCAAACGGGAAGCGGACGGGCGCGTCGGAGCCGGGCGCGTAGTAGACCAGCTCGGCGTCGTAGAGGCCGGCCCAAACGGCGCCCGAGGGGAACGCGGCGACGGCGATCACGGCGTCGTCGGGGCGGCCGGTGGGGAGCCGGGTGAGCCGGCCGCCCTCCATCCGCGCCAGCCCGCCGTCGGTCGCCAGCAGCGCGCGCCCGGCGCGGTCGAAGGCGATCTCGTTGACGAAGGCGTTCGGGAGCCCGTCGGCTGGGGTGACCGACGCGATGGAGCCGTCGGGCGACAGGATCGACAGGCCGTCGTTCGTCGCCAGCCAGATCCGCCCGTCGGGCCCTTCGTCGACGTCGTAGAGGTAGTCGGCGATGAGCCCGTCGGCCGTCGTGTAGAGGCGTCGGCTCCCGTCGGGGCGCTGGCGGAGGAGGCCGGCGTACGTCCCGACCCAGACGTCGCCGCCCGACGTCCGCTCGATGACGTTGACGCGCGTGTCGTCGGGGGCGGGCGCCAGCGGGAGCGGGCGGAAGGTGCCGTCGGGCCGCTGGCGGAACGCGCCGCGCCCGGTCCCCACCCAGACGGCGCCGTCGACCTCGGCCGAGGCCCAGACGATCGGCTCGCCGAGCCCGTCGCTCGCGCCGAAGTGGGCGAACGCCTCGCCGGTGAACAGCCCGACGCCGAGCCCGGTGAGCCCCAGCCAGAGCTCGCCGTCGTGCCCGACGTGCATGGCGCGGACCTCGCGCGCGGGGAACCCGCTGGCCGGGCCGTAGCGCGCGCCGAGCGGCGCGGCCGGGTCGGCGTCGGGGAGCCAGCCGACCTCGCCGAGCGAGGTCCCGATCCAGACGCGCCCGGTGGGGTCGGCCGCCAGCGACCGGATCTCGCCCGCGAGCCCGTCGGCGGGTCGCAGCGCCCGGACCGTGGCCCGGCCGTCGGCGAGCCGCGCCAGCTCGCGCGCATTCGCGACCCACAGCGCGCCGTCGGCGGCGACGGCGAGGACGGTCGGCGGCTCGGACAGGCCCGTCGGGACCGTCCGGAGGCGGCTGCCTCGGGCGCGCGCCAGCCCGCCGGCCGTGGCCAGCCACACGTCGCCCCCGGCGACGGCGAGGTCGGACAGGGTGTCGCTCGGGAGCCCCTGCGCGCGGCCCACGCGCCGGACGCGCTCCCCATCGATGACGAGGGCGCCGTGATGCTGGGTCGCGGCCCAGACGCGGGGCCCCTCGGCCGCGAGCCGGTGCGTGTAGCTCTGGAGCGCCGTCCCGGCGACGGCACGGAACCGGCCGCGCTCGAAGACGGCGACCCCGTTCGCGGTCGCCGCCCACAGCCGCCCTCGGCGGTCGACCTCGAGGTCGCTGACGTAGTTGCGGGGGAGCCCGTCCTGGGCCGTGTACGTCACGAAGTCGACACCGTCGAACCGCGAGACGCCGCCCTGGGTGGCGAACCAGACGTAGCCCGCCGGACCCTGGAGGATGTCGTTGACGCGCGTCTGCGGGAGGCCGTCGGCCAGGCCGTACGTCCGGACGGAGAACTGCTGGGCGGCACCGGGGCCCGCCGTCACGAGCAGGAGGGCGGTGAGGGCGAGACGAGCGAGGCGCATAGAGAGGCGGGTCGTCCCCTCCGTATCGGTGGCGCGGGCCGCGAGTCAAGGGCCCACCTGACGCACAGGGGGGCGGGCCGGGCGGGCACGGCCGGGCGTCGGCCCCCGTTATCCTGGCCTCCCACCCATATCCCACCGCTCCGCATGCGACGACTGCTTCTTCCCGCCCTCGCGCTCCTGGCCGCCCCGGCCTTCGCGCAGGGCGCGCTCGGCATCGACCGGGCCGCCATGGACACCGAGGTCCGCCCCCAGGACGACCTCTTCCGCTACGTCAACGGCGCCTGGCTCGACACCGTCGAGATCCCGGCCGACCGCTCGCGCTACGGCTCGTTCGACCTCCTCCGCGAGCGGTCCGAGGCTGACGTCCGCGCCATCATCGAGGACGCCGCGACCGGCGCCGTCGTCGACCCCGACGCGCGCAAGGTGGGCGACTACTACGCCGCCTACATGGACTCGGCGCGCGTCGAGGCGCTGGGCATCACGCCCCTCCAGCCCGACTTCGACCGCATCGACGCCGTCGACTCGCCCGCGTCGCTGGCGCGGTACTTCGCCCAGAACAGCACGACGTACGGCCCGTCGCCCCTCGCCAGCTTCGTGGGTGTGGACGCGAAGGACTCCGACCGCCACGTGGTCACGCTGTGGCAGTCCGGCACCGGCCTCCCGGACCGGAGCTACTACCTCGAAGACCGCTTCGCCGACGCCCGCGCCGGCTACGTGACGTACATCGAGACGCTCTACGACCTGGCCGGCTGGCCCGGCGGCGCCGACGCCGCGCGCGACATCCTGGCGCTGGAGACCCGGATCGCTGAGGACCAGTGGACGCGGATCCAGAACCGCGACCCCGAGGCCCGCTACAACCCGATGGCCGTCGCCGACATCCTGGCGATGTACCCCCACCTCCACTTTGACGTGATGGCCGAGACGATGGGCCTGCCCGCGTCGCTGGACTCCGTCATCGTCGGGCAGCCGTCGTTCCTCGCCGGGCTGGACAGCCTGATGGCCGAGGTCCCGATCGAGACGTGGAAGACCTACGCGCGCGCCCGGACGCTGAGCGAGGCGGCCGGCGTGCTCCCCGCCGCCTTCGGGCAGGCCTCGTTCGACTTCTACGGCCGCACGCTGAGCGGCCAGGAGGAAGACCGCCCGCGCTGGAAGAAGGCCGTCGGCGCCACGTCCGGCGTGCTCGGCGAGGCCGTCGGCCGCATCTACGTCGACCGCCACTACCCCCAGGCCGCCGCCGACCGGATGGCGGAGCTTATCGAAAACCTGCGCGAGGCGTTCCGCCAGTCGATCGCGGGCAACCCGTGGATGACCGACGCGACCAAGGCCGAGGCGCTCGACAAGCTCGAGAACTACGTCTACAAGATCGGCCACCCCGACGAGTGGGAGGACTACTCGGCGCTCGAGGTCTCGGCGACCGACCTCGTCGGCAACGGCCGCTCGGCGCGGGCGTGGGGCCGCGCCGACAACCTGGCCAAGCTCGGCCAAGCGCCGGACCGCACGGAGTGGGGCATGACGCCCCAGACCGTCAACGCGTACTACAACCCGGCCTTCAACGAGATCGTCTTCCCGGCCGCCATCCTGCAGCCGCCGTTCTTCAACGTCGAGGCCGACGACGCGGTCAACTACGGCGGCATCGGCGCCGTGATCGGCCACGAGTACTCGCACGGGTTCGACGACTCGGGCAGCCAGTACGACGCCGACGGCAACCTGCGCGACTGGTGGTCCGAGGCCGACCGGGCCGAGTTCGACGCGCGTGGCGACATGCTGGTGGCCCAGTACGACGGCTACGCGCCGTTTGAGGACGCGAACGTGCAGGGCCGGCTGACGTTGGGCGAGAACATCGGCGACCTCTCGGGCCTGACGATGGCGTACCGCGCCTACCGCCTGTCGCTCGACACGGACGGCGACGGCGTCGTCTCCGCGTCCGAGGAGGCCCCCGTCATCGACGGGTTCACGGGCGACCAGCGCTTCTTCATGGGCTGGGCCCAGGTCTGGCGCATCACGCACCGCGAGCCCTACCTCCGCCAGCTCTTGCAGACGGACTCCCACAGCCCGGGCGAGTACCGCGCGAACGGCCCGCTCGCGCACATCCCCGGCTTCTACGACGCCTTCGACGTGCAGCCCGGCGACGCGCTCTACCTCCCCGAGGACCAGCGCATCGTGCTCTGGTAGCCGCCGCCCACGTCCGGACTCCGGCCCCGCTGGCGCTCGCCGCCAGCGGGGCTTCTTTCTGAACGGCCCGCCCGCGCAAGCAGGCCGCACCTCGCATGCTGGGGCCAGTGCGAAAGGCCTGCGGCCGCCGCTCGTGGATCCCTCGCGAGCGCCCGGCGGTACACCGCCCCCACCCCCGACTCCCCCACGACCTGATGATTCGCACCCTCCCCCTCGTTCTCAGCCTCTTTCTCGTCGCCTCGGCGTGCGCCCAGGACGGCGAGGCCGACATGGCCGACCACGCGAACATGGCGGCCGACCACATGGAGATGGCCGACATCCCGATGCGCGCCAACGACGAGGCCCGCCCGAGCCCGAACGCCGGCGTCATGGCGACGATCGGCACCACGACTGTCCACGTCCACTACGGGCGCCCGAGCCTGCGGGGCCGGGCCTACTTCGCCGACGGCGCCGAGCTGGCGCCCGCCGGCCAGGTCTGGCGCACCGGCGCGAACGAGGCTCCGACGATCACCTTCTCCGACAACGTGATGTTCGGCGGCGAGATGGTCTCGGCCGGCACCTACGCTCTGTTCACCATCCCCGGCGACGAGTGGACGGTGATCCTGAACGGTACGGCCCAGCAGTGGGGCGCTTTCCGCTACGACGAGGGCGAGGACGTCGTCCGCGTGACGGCGACGCCGATGACGGACGCGCCCCAAGCCGAGCAGTTCGAGATCCGCTTCCAGGACCTCTCCGAGGACTCGGCGACGATGGTCCTCCACTGGGGCACCGTCGGCGTCCCGGTGACGATCCAGGCGGGGATGTAGTCCCGTCGACAGCAGGCGCGGATCGAGCGCAAGCCAGACGCCAGGCGGGACCGTTCCGCCTGGCGTTTTTGCGTTCTGGCCGGTCCCCTACGCGTCCCAGTCCGGGCCGAAGTCGGGGTCGATGGTGCGGTGGTCCTTGGGGAGCGCGTCCAGGCGGGCGCGGTCGTCGTCGCTCAGCACGAGGTCGGCGGCGGCGAGGTTCGAGGCGCGATGCGCGTCGGACGAGGCCTTGGGGATGGCGAGCACGCGGTCCTGCCCGAGCAGGTACGCCAGCGCCACCTGCGCCGGGCCGACGCCGTGCGCATCCGCGACCGCGCAGACCGTCTCGTTCGACAGCGCCTCGCCCTGGGCGAGCGGGCTGTACGAGGTCAGCACCATCCCGGCCGGGCGGATCACGTCGAGCAGGCGCTCCTGGCCCAGCAAGACGTGGTGCTCGACCTGATCGGTCGCCAGGTCCGGGACCAGCTCCAGGGCGTCGCGGAGCATCCCGGCGGGGTAGTTCGAGACGCCGATCAGCCGCGCCTTGCCGGCTTCGCGGACGGCCGCGAGGGCTTCGAGCTGGGCCTCCAGCTCGATCTCGCTCACGGGCCAGTGCAGCAGCAACAGGTCCACGTAGTCGGTCCCCAGCTTGCCCAGGCTCTCGTCGACCGACGCCGCCAGCCGCGACGGCGCCACGGCGTCGCGCCAGACCTTGGTGGTCAGAAACACCTGCTCGCGGGGCACGGCGGAGGCCGCCAGCCCGGCGCCGACCTCGGCCTCGTTCTTGTAAACCTGGGCCGTGTCGACGTGGCGGTAGCCGATGGCGAGCGCGTGCTCGACGGCGCGCTGGGCCTCGGCCCCGCGCATCTGCCAGGTGCCCAGGCCGAGGGCGGGGACGTCGACGCCGTGGACGGAATACTGAGTCATGGGAAGGGACCGGAAGGGGAGAGGGGTGGCCGGGCACGCACTCCGGCGCGGCGCGGTTCGCCGCCTCAGAGATCGCCCGAGTGTCGGCGCCGGCGGAACGCTCCCGGAGTCGGTCGGGTACACCACGTCCCCTCTCATCCCTCCCCCTCCCATGTCCAAGATTACCGACCTCCGCGGCCTCTTCCTCCACGGCCTCAAGGACCTCTACTACGCCGAGAAGCAGTCCAAGAAGACGATCGCCTCGATGGCCGAGAAGGCCACGAACACCGACCTCGCGAGCCAGCTGAAGGCGCACGCGGAGCACTCCGACACCCACATCCAGCGCCTCGACAAGGTGTTCGAGCTGATCGGCGAGAAGGCCGAGGGCGTCACCTGCGAGGCCATGGACGGCATCCTCAAGGAGTCGAAGCACCTGATGGACGAGGTCGAGGACGCCGAGACGCGCGACGCCGCCATCGTCTTCTGCGCCCAGGCCATCGACCACTACGAGATCACGCGCTACGGCAGCCTGGCCACGTTCGCCGAGCGCCTCGGGCACGACGAGGCGGCCCAGCTCCTCGGCGACACGCTCGGCGAGGAGGAGGACGCCGACGAGCGGCTCTCGCTGCTCGCCAAGGACACGCTCAACAAGGAGGCGGTCTAAGGCCCCTACCTGCGAGCTTGCGCCGCCCCGCGTCCTCCGGGATGCGGGGCGGCCTGCGTTCGGGGCGCCCCGCCGGCGCGAGCGGGTCCCGCGAGCGGGGGAGTCTGCCGCCAGCACCTGCATCCGGGCGACCGGGCCGCCGTAGGCGTCCGTCCCGCCCCACGCCTCCGATGACCGCCTCGCCGACTCGCCCGCTCGCGCCCGTCGGGGTCTTCGCTGGGCTGGCGTCGGCCGCGTACCTCGTGGGCGCGCTCGTGATCGTGCCGGCGCTGGCGCGCGTGGCCCAGCCCGACGTCCTCGCGGCGGCGCTGGCGGTCGACCTCGTGGTGCTGGTGCCGCTCGCGTACGCCGCCCTCGTGGCGCGTGTCAGCGGCCGGTGGTGGACGCTGGCGCCGGTCGTGGCGCTGAGCCTCGGCGCGACGTGGCTCGTGCTGCCCGACGCGCACCGCGGGGTGCTCGACGTGGCGCTGCTGGCGCTCCCCGTGCTCGAAGTGGGCGCGGGGCTGGCGGTCGTCTGGGCATTCGCGCGAGCGGTCCGGTCCGGGGCGTCGGGCGACCCGTACGAACGGTTGCGGGCGGCCGCGGCGCGTGTGCTGCCGAACGCGGCGGGGCGGGCGCTGGCGTACGAACTGGCGGTCGGGCGGTACGCGCTCGGGCCGCTGGCAGCGCCTCCGGCCGGTGCGTTCCCGGGGCGGCGCGCGAGCGGGTACGGAACGGTGCTGGCGGGCATCGCCGTCGCGGCGGCGATGGAGCTGGTCGGCGGCCATGTGTTGGTTCGGCACCTGTGGGGCGACGGCGCGGCGCTCGTGCACCTCGCGCTGAGCGGCTACGCGATCGTCTGGCTCGTCGGCGACTGGCGGGCGCTGGGCGCGCGCCCGACGACGCTGGACGGCGACACGCTCCACGTCCGTTGCGGGCTGCGGTGGACCGCGGCGGTGCCCGTCGCGGCCATCGAGGCCGTCTACCACGTCCGCCGCCCGCTGCCGGCCGACCGGCCGACGGTGCGGGCCACGGCGGGGACGCCCCAGTTCGCGCTCGACCTGCGCAAGCCCGTCGTCGCCGAGGGGCCGTACGGGCTCCGGCGGACCGTCACGCGCGTGGCGCTCTCCGTCGACGACCCGGACCGGTTCGTGGCCGCGCTGGCGGTGGCGATGGGGGGACGTGCCCTCGGGGCGCGCTAGAACGGCACGGCGGCCTGAACGCGGTAGTACAGGTCGAGGTCGTCGAACGGCAGCGTCCCGTCGACGAGGTCGCCCAGGCGGTCCGCCGGGGAGGCGAGCCCGACGGCGTGGCGGATCTCGAGCCCGGCGATGCGCAACACGTTCGCCAGCTCGCCGCCCACGCCGACGCGCTCGATGGCGCCGTCGAGGTCGGCGCCGGTCCACACGAGCCCGGCGTCGACGAAGGCGGCGGGCGAGACGGGGCCGAGCTCGACGAGCCCGAGCAGCGTGGTCTGGAGGTCGCCGAGCGCCGGGCCACGCAGCTCGGCGCTCCCGAAGAGCGCGCGCGTGCCGACGGCGTAGCTCCGGTACCCGCGCACGCGCTCGGCGCCCGCAAATTCGAGCGCGCCGACGAACGGGAGCGCCGCGTCGATGGCGTCGTACCGCGCCAGCCCGACGTAGTCCTGGGCGAGCGTCTCGCCGAAGACGGCCGTCGCGCGCGCCTTGGTGAACAGGCGCGTTTGCCCGAAGACCGGCCACACGCGGTAGCCGAGCACGTCGGGCCGGACGAAGGCGTCGCCGCCGAGCGCGGGGATCCCGACCGCCACACGCGCGCGGAGCCCGGTCCCGTCGAGCGGGGCGATCACGTTCCACCGGTACGGCCGCTGGAACTTGTAGGCGGCCCCGATCTCGACGTCGAACCGCGTGCCCGCCTCGGGGACGCCCAAGCCTTGGGCCGCGACGTCCACGAAGCGGTCGAGCGCGAGCGGCTCGGCGTACGCGTACCGGACGCGCGCGCCGAGGAGGGTCGCCGTGTACGGCCGGTCGATCACGTCGACGGGCAGCGTCGCCGACAGGTCGCCGCCGAGCAGGTCCTCGACGAGCAGCCTCGACCCGTAGACCGTCGACGGGGACGTAAAGCGGTAGAGGTCGAGCGTGAGCGCGGCGGGCGTCTGGCGGTTGGTGTACGAGACGAGCCCGAACGACTTGTCGACGGGCCGGGTGACTGAGACGCCGGCGAGGATCGCCAGCTGGTGCTTGCCGAGCGGTTCGAGAAAGAGCGAGTTGGCGAAGACGCCCCAGTCGTCGTCGTCGGTGAAGAGCTCGCCGTCCTCGCCGGGGTCGCCGTACGGCAGGCCGAGGGTGATGGCGTGCGTCAGGTTCGCGAGCGCGTGGTAGCGGCGCCGCTCGCGGACGAGCGCGGGGTCGGGCGCGATGGCGTCGGGGATGGTGATCGGCGGCCGGTGCGTCGTCCACGCGGCGTAGGCGGGCGGGACGGTCACGGAGTCGGTGGTGACGGTCGGGCGGCGGCGGGCGTCGACCACGAAGACGCGGTCGCGGCGCTTGGTCTCGGACGAGACGAGGACGAGGCGCCCGGCGGGGTGCAAGCTGTCCGGCGGGAGCCAGTCGTGGACCGTCGCGCCGTCGAAGAGGAAGGTCACGCGGGCCTCGCCTCCGGGCGGCGGCAGCTCGGCAGGGACGAGCGTGGGGACGAGCGCGCCGCCGTCCACGCCCGCCACGAACACGTTCGGGGCCCGGTCGCGG
Source organism: Rubrivirga halophila (assembly GCF_046845755.1). GTDB lineage: Bacteria > Bacteroidota > Rhodothermia > Rhodothermales > Rubricoccaceae > Rubrivirga. Next base: position 2,889,676 of record NZ_CP177357.1, on the reverse strand, counting down.
AGCGAGGTGAACGCCAGCGAGTCGCCGGCGGCGTTCCAGACCGGCAGGCGGTCGTCGCGCTCGGCGCGGGGCACGCCGGCGCCCGTCGCCAGCCGCTCGACCGTGCCGCTGGCGAGGTCGAGGACGGCGAGGTCGCGCGTGCCCTCGCCGTCGAAGAGCGAGAACACGACGCGGGCGCCGTCGGGCGACCATCGCGCCGTCGGGATCTGCACGTCGCCGGTAAAGGCCGTCAGCGCGCGCTCGGCGCCCGTGTCGAGGTCGAGCTCGAAGAGGTTGGCCGTGGCGCCCTCGACGCCCACGAACGCCAGCCGGCGGCCGTCGGGCGCGAACGACGGGGAGACTGCCCGGCGGTCGGTCGTCAGCCGTCGGAGCCCGCCGCCGCTGGAGCGGACGAGGTAGAGGTCGTTGACGAGCGAGCCGTAGGCGCCGCGCCGCGTCCGGGCAAAGGCGATCTGCGCGCCGTCCGGGCTCCACGTGATCGGGCCGGTGATGGCGCCCTCGGCCAGAATCCGGAGGTTCGCGCCGGTGCTGTCGGCGCCCGGGTTCGTCATCGCGATCAGGCGGCGGACCGGCCGCGCCAGGCTCGGCAGCACAACCGCCGCCACGCGCGCGGTGTCGGGGCTGAAGGCGACCTCGTAGACGACCTGCCCCGGGAGCCCGAACGGCTTGGTCGCCAGCGAGTCGAGCCGCTCCATCTGCCCCGCCTGCGTATTGTAGTACACGTTGACGTGCTTGCGCCACTCCTCGGAAAAATCCCGGAACGGCTCGCCGGTGACGGCGCGGAAGGCGGTCTCGAAGTCGTGGGCCCGGCCGAGCCCGAAGAGGACGGGCTTGCGGTGGGCCAGAATCTGGGCGATCGTCGAGTCGCCGCGCGACTGGGCGAGAAAGCGGACCTGGCTATTGCCGACGGCGTAGCGCAGGCGCCCGTTCTGCGGCGAGGACCCGTCGGTGTAGCTCAGGCGGTCCTCGAACGTCGCCGTGCGGAGCCAGCGGTCGCCGCGCTGGGCATCCCACCGCTCGGTCGCGTACTGCGCCAGCCCCTCGGCCCAGAAGCTCGGGAGCGGGTCGGCGAAAAAGACGTCGAGCAGGCCAAGGTTGCTCCGAATCGCGCGGTAATGGATCAGGTGCGCCACCTCGTGCGCGATCACCTTGCGGAGCCACTTGACGTCGCCCGTCCAGATCTCGGCTGTGTCGTTGACGTGGACCCAAATCGTCGTGAACCCGCTCGACCCGACGTTGAAGGCGATGCCGTTCGCGATCTCGTCCTCGTCGGAGAGGTAGATCCGAATCGGGTCCGAGAACGCAAGCGCGGTCGAGTCGGGGCTGAAGGTGACCGTGAGGGCGTCGAAGGTGGCCTCGGCGACGGCGGCGGCCTCGGCCTCGATGCCCGCCAACCGCGCCGGGTAGATGATCTCGAAGTGCTCGGTCGTGGCCACCTGCCAGTCGAGCTCGGCGTGGTTGCGGCCGTTGAACAGGCCGAACCCGACCTGGGCGTCGGCCGCGCCGGTGGCGAACGCCAGCAGGGCGAGGAGGAGCAGAGGTCGACGCATCGGGCGGGGTCCGGGGGGCGGGGGAAGCTAGGCCGCGCTCCGGGCGGGCGGGGTCGCGAGCGGGAGCCGTCACCCAACGTCCGCACGTCGCCGGAGGGCTGTCCCGGTCGGTCGCCAGGCTGTGACAAACCGGTGGCACCCGCACCCTATATCATACGCGTACGCGCGCGAGCCTCCGCGCGGCCACCCTTCCCCCAACTCCGATGGCCGATCTCTCGACCCGCTCTCTCCCGCCGTCCGACTGGGCCCGCGCCCTGGCCGTCGGCCCGCACTACGAGCCACCGTACCCCGGCGCCGTCCAGGACGAACTCGCGTGGCACCTGGTGAAGGCCGTCCGCGAGGACGCGCGCCTGCGCTCCGAGGTCGAGGTCGAGGTGCCCGCCTCGGCCGGCTGGCCCGAGGCCGGGACCGGCCCGGCGTTCTTCACGCTCGACCTGGTCGTCGAGGTGCCCGTCGCCGACGGGGACGGCGGGGCCATCCGGCGCGTGGCCTTCGAGGCCGCCGGCGGGCCGGGCGCGCGCGCCCTGCGCGACCACGACCGCCGCCTCCGTCGCGACGCGACGTTGCTCGCGCACGGCGCCGTCGACACCATCTACCGCCTGCGCGGCTCGGACCTGCTCGGCCACATGGACGACGTGCTGTACCTCGCCAGCCAGTGGGACCCCGACCTGTTCTCGGACCGCGGCCGGACGAACCTCGCGACGCTGGCGAGCCCCGAGGCGCGTCAGGTGGCCGTCCGCCCCGAGCAGCCGAGCGTGCTCGTCCCCTACGCGCTGTCCGCCGACGGCGACTCGCCGGAGCGCCACCTGTGGCACGTCGCGAACGGCCAGGCACCGCATGTGCTGATCCGTCGGCTCGACCGCCGCTTTGAGTCGGTGTGGGGCCCGTACGCCGAGCGCCCCCTCCGCCGCGTCGAGGTCGAGCGGCCGGCGCTCCGCAAGGCGTCGTAGGGCATCGCTTGAGAACGTGGGGACCCGCCGCACCACGTTCCACCGTCCCCGCAGACGCACGGTGACATATCGCTGACACCCCCGGCACGCTACGCTCTCCACACACCCCCCGCACACTACCATGTCGTTCGTCCATCCCCTGAGCCGCCGGCCGCAGCAGCGCCGCCTCGTGATCGCGGTCCGCGGCGCCGCGGGCACCGGCAAAAGCTGGTTCGCCGCGAGCTTGGCCGACGCTGGGCTCGGCCGCCTGTGCTTTTTCGACACCGAGCGCAAGGCGCGCCTGCTGGCGGGCGCCGACGGCTCGGCGTTCGACGCCATCGAGGTGGAGCACCCCGACGAGCTGCTCCCGTTCGTCGACTGGGCGCTCGGCGAGGGCCGCGACGAGCAGGGCTACGGCTGCTTCGCGCTCGACTCGTGGGCCATGTACTTCGGCCGCAAGCACCGCGCGACCGTCCAGGCCGTCCGCGAGCGGACCGGCGACCCGACGGCCCAGCCGTCGGCCGAGGCGCTCCAGGCCGATCAGATCGTGTTCCAGGAGGTCCTGCGGCGCTTGTGCGTCGACTCCGGCGCGTGCGTCGTCATCACCGACCAGACGGCGGCGCGCGGCAAGCAGGACCGCGAGGAGAACGAGATGGGCCGCGTGTTGCCGATGACGGCGTCTGGGCTCGAGTACTTCGTCGACGTGATGCTGGAGCTGTCGCTGCGCCAGGACGGCTTCGACACGCGCCGCGTGGCGACGGTCGTCAAGTCGAACGCGCCCGGCCTGCCGGTCGGGCTCGAGATCGACGACCCCGTGTTCGCGGATGTGCTGGCGCTGTTGGGCGCCGGGCCCGCGCCCGTCGAGGTCCACGACCTCCCCGACGTGCTCCCCATGCCCGCCCTCTCCACGTCGTCGGGCCCGACCGTCGGCGACCTGTTGACGGAGGCCGAGGGCTACGGCGTCGGCCGGCCCCAGGTGCTGCTGGCGGCGCGCCACTACTGCGGCGTCCAGGCGCTCGACGAGCTGACCGAGGCGGAGCGCACCGACCTGCTCGACCGGATGCGCGAGCGGTACGCGACCTCGGGCGACAGCGCGGCGACGCTCGACGCGGAGGCCAGCGACACGGAGGTCCGCGTGGCCAAGCGCAAAAAGGCGGCCTAGCGCGCGGCCCCTCGGTTATCGATGCCCCGCTGGTGCGTGCGCCAGCGGGGCGTTTTTTGGATGGGCCCTGGGCTCACGGGCCCGAGAAACCACCTACCCCTCCCTCAGCGTCGTCCCGAACGGACGTGAGGGATCTCAGCACCGCCTCGCAAGCCCACGCGAAGGGCAGTTCCGGCCTCATGATGTATGCTTTGCTATGGGCCGATCGTTCTGGGTGTACATCCTCGCGAGCACCTCGCGCGTGCTCTACACCGGCATGACCAATGACATCGGACGACGGCTCGCCGAGCACCGAGCCGGTCAGGGCTCCACGTTCGCCAAGCGGTATCGGGCGACTCGACTGGTCCACCTCGAAGAGCACCCGACGGCTGCTGACGCAATCCGTCGAGAGAAGGAAATCAAGGCGTGGCGGCGGGAAAAGAGGGTCCGGTTAATCGAAGCCTCGAACCCGGAGTGGGCCGACCTATCTGGACAGTCGTAGAAGCGCTTCGCTGGAGGAAGGGCGCTGTGCTGAGATCCCTCACATCCGTTCGGGATGACGTCGGGCGAGGGAATGGCGAGCGTTCGGGGCGCATCGCGGGGCGGGCAATGTCTCCCCGTAGGGGCACGCCGGTGGCGTGCCCGGTCCGCGCGGTGCCCTCTCCCGACGCTGCCGCCCTGCGTGTCTTTTCTGTGGTTGGAAGCGCTACCGGGGCGCCGCCGCGTTGCGCCCGCCCGCGTCCGCCCCTATCCTGCGCGTTCCGACCCGCCCCACGCGTGACCCCCTCCATCTTCCGACGTGCTCGACGCCGACCGGCTTGCGCTGGGAGACGACGCATGTAGGTAGATCGCGGACGACCGCGGATCGGATCCGACCTCAGCGCCGACTCTCACGACGAGAGCCGGCGCTTCTTTTTTGCCCAGCCCCCATGCCCAGCCCCATCGCCCTCGCCTTCTCGGGCGGCCTCGATACCTCCTTCTGCGTCCCGTACCTCCGCGAGGAGACCGGCCGCGACGTGTGGACGGTGACCGTCGACACCGGCGGGTTCGACGACGCCGAGCGCGCCGCCATCGCGGCCCGGTCCGCCGACCTGGGCGCCGCCGGGCACACGCTCGTCGACGCGCGTGCGGCTCTGTGGGACCGCGTGCTCCAGTACCTCGTCAAGGGGAACGTGCTGCGGGGGAGCGTCTACCCGCTGTGCGTGGGGCCCGAGCGCGTGGTGCAGGCCGAGGCGCTGGCGGAAGCTGCCCGCGAGGTCGGGGCGACGGCCGTGGCGCACGGCTCGACGGGCGCCGGCAACGACCAGATCCGCTTCGACGGCGCGCTCCGCCTCTTGGCGGCCGACCTCGACGTGATGACGCCCATCCGCACGCTCGCGCTCTCCCGCGCCGACTCGACGGCGTTCTTGCACGAGCGCGGCGTCGAGGTCGACGCCGCGACGACGGACTACTCGATCAACCGCGGCCTGTGGGGGACGACGATCGGCGGCAAGGAGACGCACGAGACCGACGGCATCCTTCCCGACGCCGCGTGGCCCGACACGGTCTCGCCCGCCGACGCGCCCGACGCGCCCCGCCAGCTCACCATCGCCTTCGAGGCCGGCGTCCCCGTCGCCGTCGACGGCGAGCGGCTCGACCCGGTCGCGCTCGTCGAGACGCTGAACCGCGAGGGCGCCGCGCACGGTGTCGGCCGCGGCGTCCACGTCGGCGACACGATCCTGGGCATCAAGGGGCGGATCGGCTTCGAAGCTCCGGCCGCGCTGACGCTCATCGCCGCGCACCGCGAGCTCGACAAGCTCGTCCTCACGCGGCACCAACTCGTCGAGTCCGCCCGGCTCGGCGACTTGTACGGGCGGCTCGTCCACGAGGGCGAGTTTTTCGACCCCGTCTGCCGCGACATCGAGGCGTTCCTCGACCGGGCGCAGACGCGGGCCACCGGCACCGTCACCGTCGAGTGGTTCAAGGGCGCCCTCCGCGTCCTCGGCGCGACGTCGCCGCACTCGCTCTTCGACGCGGGCGCGGCGCGCTACGGCGAGGACCACGCCCTGTGGTCCGGCCGCGACGCCCAAGGCTTCGCCCAGATCTATGGCTTGCAGGCCCGCTTGGCGGCGACCGCCGGACAGGAGCCGTGATGTGTGACTCGTGACTCTCGCGAGCGTCCCACGCATCCCTCCCCACGCCCATTCAAAACAATGCCGACTCGACACACCACGACGCTCACCGTCGACCACGTCGCCAGCAGCACCGCCCCGTGCGGGCTCGGCCACACCGTCACGCTCTCCCCCTACGTCGTCGCCGGCGAGGGCTACTGCCTGGCCGTCAGGGCGCTCGACGACAAGGACGTGTACAACCAGCTCGAAGGCGCCGACGGCGTTTTTAGAATCATCCGGCAGGGAGAGACGCTGGTGGGGGCGTTGGGAGAGCGGCAGGCGCTCAAGGGGTACTCGGGCCGGATCCCGCGGCACATCGCGCCGGGCGACGTGCTCCACATCCAGAACATGGGCGGGATCCTGGGGAATGTGGCGATTGCCCACCCCGACCTCGGGCCCGCGCTCCGCGTCGAGGTGCTGGGCGCCGTCGTCGTCGGCGAGCCCGCGCGGCACGCCCGCATCCAGGACGACGCGATCGAGCCGGTCGAGGCGATGCGCACGTCCGCGCCCCTCGTGATGGTGTCGGGCACGGCGATGAACACGGGCAAGACGTACGCCGCCGCCGCGCTCGTCGCGGGGCTGACCGAGCGGGGCCTGCGCGTCGCCGCGGCCAAGCTGACCGGCGCGGCGTTGCAGCGCGATGTCCGCGCGATGGTCGAGGCCGGGGCCGTCGCCAGCGCCAGCTTCGTGGACGCGGGCGCCGTCGCCACGACGGGCCGCGACATGGTGCCGGTCGCCAAGGGCATCATCGGCCACCTCAACGAGGCGGCCCCGGACGTGCTCGTCCTCGAGCTCGGCGACGGCGTCATCGGGCCGTACGGCGTCGACCAGATCCTGGGCGACATGGAGCTCCAGCGGCACACGGCCGTCCACGTGCTCGCGGCGACCGACCTGGCCGGCGCGTGGGCGTGCGACCAGCTGTTCCGGACGCGGTATCGCGCCGAGGTGGGCGTCGTCGTCGGGCCAGCGACCGACACGCCAGTCGGCGTGCGCTACCTCGAGACGTCGCTGGGCGTCCGCGCCGTCAACGCGCGCAGCTCGCCCGACGCGCTGTCGGACCTGGTGGCCGAGGACGTCGACGAGTGGCGGACCGGGCCCGTGCTGGGCCCGGCGACCGGGCCGAACGGCCCGCGCCGCGCGCCGGTCGGGCTCCACGGGACGCAGGTGCCGTCATGAGCACTCTAAAAAACCTCCAGAGAATCGCCGTCCTGCACGGCGCCGGCTACGCGGGCGGCGCGTTGCTGGAGTTGCTGCTCGCGCACCCCCTCGCGGAGGTCGTCGGCGTGACGAGCCGGAGCCAGGCCGGGGCGCCGGTGTGGGGCACGCACGCCCGCTTGCGTGGGCAGACGGATCTGGCGTACGTCGCCCCCGACGATCTCGGGACCGCCTTCGACACCGCCTTCGTGTGCGCCGAGCACGGCCAGGGCGCGCACGCCGTCGCCGCCCTCCGCGCCGCCGGGTTCGAGGGCGTCGTCGTGGACCTGAGCGCGGACCACCGGCTCGACGCCGAGACGTACACCGCCGTCTACGGCCTCGACCACCCCGACCCCGCCGCGCTCGACGGCGCCGTCTACGGGCTGGCCGAGCGGCTGGCGCCCGCGGACGTCGCGGGCGCGACGCTGCTGGCGGCGCCCGGCTGCTTTGCGACCGGCATCAGCCTGGCGCTCGCGCCGCTCGCGGACCTGGGCCCGATGACGGCCTCCGTCACCGCCCTGACCGGCGCGTCCGGCAGCGGCGCCCGGCCCTCGGCCACGACGCACTTCCCGAGCCGCGACGGCAACGTCCGCGCGTACCGCGTCTTCGACCACCGCCACCTCGCCGAGGTGCGGCAGGTGCTCGGGGCGGGCGCCGAGGTCCGGTTCGTCCCCGCCAGCGGGCCGTGGACGCGGGGCATCTGGGGGACGGCCCACGTCGCGACCGGCGCCCACGCCGACGCCATCGACGCCGCGTTCGAGGCGGCGTACGGCGACCGCCCCCTCGTCCGCGTGTCGCCCGGCGCCCTGCCCGAGCTGCTGCCCGTCGTCGGGACGCCGTTCTGCGACGTCGGCTGGGTCCACGGCGACGGCCACGTCGTGGTCGGGTTCGCGCTCGACAACCTGCTCAAGGGGGCGGCGGCGCAAGCGGTCCAGCTCTTCAACCTCGCCCACGGCTGGCCCGAGGCGCTGGGGCTCCTGCCCGGAGTGGCGGCCCCGCTGGCGTCTCCCATCCCGGTTACCGAATCCCACTCACCTGTGTCATCCTGAGCGAAGCGAAGGATCTCAACGCCAGCCTGTTCGGCCTGACATCCGCGACAGATGAGCTGGGACCTTGGCGTCGAGATCCCTCGCAGGCTCGGGATGACACGAGTGGGGCGAACGCTCGCCTCCCATCGCCAACCCCGCATTCCGGAGTCCGCCCTTCGATCCATGACTGACCTGACACCCATCTCCAGCGCCGACGCGATCGCGCTCGAAGACGCCGTCACCCTCCCGACGTACGCCAAGCCACCGATCGCGCTCGTGCGCGGCGAGGGGACGACGGTCTGGGACGCCGACGGCCGCGCCTACCTCGACTTCTACGGCGGCCACTGCGTCGCCCTCCTGGGCCACTGCCCGCCGCGCGTGGTCGAGGCGATCCGCCAGCAGGCGGGCGACTTGCTGTTCTACTCGAACGCGATGTACAGCCCGGTCCGCGCTGAGGCGTCAGCGGCGCTCGTCGCGCTCGCGCCCGAGTCGCTGAGCCGCGTGTTCTGGTGCAACTCGGGGACCGAGGCGAACGAGGCCGCGCTCAAGCTGGCGCGGACGGCGACCGGCCGGACAAAGGTGGCCTCGTGCACCGGCGGCTTCCACGGCCGCACGTTGGGCGCGCTCGCGATGACGCACGGCGACGGCTACCGCGCGCCCTACCTCGACATCCTGCCCGAGACGACGTGGCTCCCCTTCGGCGACGCCGACGCGGCGCGTGAGGCGTTGGCGGGCGGCGACGTGGCCGCCCTCTTGATCGAGCCCATCCAGAGCGTCGCGGGCATCACTGAGGCGGAGCCGGACTACTACCGCGCGTTGCGCGAGGTCTGCGACGAGACCGGCACGATGCTGGTCTTCGACGAGGTCCAGACCGGCGTCGGGCGGACGGGCACGTTTTTGTACGGCGAGCACGTCGGCGTCGTGCCGGACATGAGCACGCTCGCGAAGAGCCTGGGCGCAGGCGTGCCCGTCGGCGCCGTGTTGGTGAGCGAGGCGATCGCGTCGGGCGTCCGGCCCGGCGACCAGGGCACGACGTTCGGCGGCGGGATGCTGGCGATGGCCGCCGTCATCGCCGCGCTGGAACAGCTCGTGGACGACGATCTGATGGCGCGGGCGACGGCCATCCACGACCGGCTGGCGACCGGTCTCGGCGCGATGCCGGGCGTCGTCGAGATTCGGGGGAAGGGCTGCCTGATCGGCGTGGCGCTCGACCGCCCGGCGGCGCCGGTCCGCGACGCGATGCGCGCGGCAGGCGTGCTCGTCGGCACCTCCGGCCGGCCCGACACGCTCCGCCTGATGCCGCCGCTGACGACGACCGACGCCGAGATCGACGCCTGCCTGTCTGCCCTCTCAAACGCCCTCTCCTGAAATGCCCGACCTCACCTCCTGGACCGACGCCGCACCCGGCGACTGGGACGCCTGCCTCGACCGCGCGCGGTGGCACCGCGCCAACCGTGGGTGGACCCAGAGCGCCGCCGGCAAGGCGCTCGGCCTCGTCTTTTTCAACCCGTCGCTCCGCACCCGCGCCTCGATGGACCTCGCGGCCGCGCACCTCGGGGCGCACGCCATCACGCTCACGCCCGGCGCTGGCACGTGGGGGTTGGAAACCCGCGACGATGTGGTGATGGACGGCGACGCCGCCGAGCACGTCCGCGAGGCCTTCGGCGTCCTGAGCCGCTACGTCGACGCGCTCGGCGTCCGCACCTTCGCCACGCTCACCGATGCGGACGCCGACGCCCGCGACGCCGCCTTTCGGGCCGTCGTCGACGCCTCGACGGTCCCCGTCGTCAACCTTGAATCGGCCCGGTGGCACCCGTGCCAGGAACTGGGCGACGCGGCGACGGTCTCGGACCTCCTCGGCGATCCGCGCGGCCAGAAGCTCGTCCTGCGCTGGGCGCCGCATCCCAAGCCGCTGCCCCGCGCCGTCCCCAACTCGGCGCTGCTGATGGCGGCGCGGCTGGGCATGGAGGTCATCGTCTCCCGCCCCGACGGCTTCGGGCTCGATGACGATGTGCTGGCGCTGGCGCGCGAGGCCGCGTCGCGGTCCGGCGGGTCCGTCACCGAGTCGGCCGACCGCGAGGGCGCGCTGTCCGGCGCCCGAGTGGTCTACGTCAAGGCGTGGTCCGGCAGCTCGGTCTACGCCTCGCCCGAGCACGAGGCCGGCCAGCGCGCCCGCCACGCCGACTGGCGGCTCACGGGCGACGACCTGACGCGCACGAGCCGCGCGCACGTGATGCACTGCCTGCCCGTCCGCCGCGGCGTCGTCCTCGACGGCGACATCCTCGACGGGGACCGCGCCGCGCACCTCCTACAGGCCGAGTACCGGCTCCACGCGCAGAAGGCCATTCTGGAGTGGGTCTGGGGATTGGAGGCGGGGGCGTCCGCAGGCGCCAGCCGGTCGGGGGTGCGGGCATGAGCGAGTCGCCGTCGATGGCACCCGGGGCGAGCGCCGACGGGGCCGGCACGCCCCAGTCCATCCCCAACACCGTCGTCAAGCTCGGCGGCGCCGTCCTGGCCGACCCCGCCGCCCTGGCGGCCGTCTTCGCCGGGCTGGCGTCGGGCGACGTGGTCGTGCACGGCGGTGGGCCGCAAGCGACGGCGCTCGCGAGAACACTCGGCCACGAACCGACCGTCGTCGCGGGGCGCCGGGTGACAGGCGACCTCGACCTCGACATCGCGCTGTATGTCTTGCGCGGCGCCCTCAACGCCCGGCTCGTCGGCGCCGCCCGCGGGGCTGGCGTCCGCGCCGTCGGCGTGTCCGGCGCCGACGGCGCGCTCGTGACCGTCTCGCGCCGCCCGCCGCACACGATCGACGGCGAGACCGTCGACTTCGGGCACGTCGGCGACGTGGAGGCGGTCGACACGGCGCTGCTGAGGGCGCTCGCGGGCGCGGGCTTCGTGCCCGTCGTCGCGTCGGTCTGCGCAGACGCCAGCGGAGCCCTCTTCAACGTCAACGCCGACACCGTCGCGGCGGCGCTGGCGGCGGCGCTCGGCGCCCGGCTCGACCTGGTGACCGAGGCGGGCGGGGTCCGCCGCGCGGCCGCCGACCCCGATTCGGGGATCCGCCAACTCAGCGGCGCCGAGATCGACGCGGGCGTGTCGGCGGGGTGGATCGCGGGCGGGATGCGGCCCAAGCTCGAAGTCGCCCGGAGCGCGCTCGCGGCGGGCGTGTCTTCCGTCCGCGTCTGCGCCCCGGCCGATGTCGGCCGCGACGGCGGCACCGTCGTCACGCTCTGAGAACCGCACCCTGCCGCTTGCCTCGCCCTCCATGCCCTCTGTCGTAGACCTCCACGCCGACCTCGTCGCCATCCCGTCCGTCACCTTCGACGAGGCGGCGGCGGCGGACCACGTCGAGGCGTGGGCGCGCGGCGTCGACGGGCTGACGGTCGGCCGCGACGGCGATAGCGTCTGGGCGGGCCTGGGCGACGGCGACGATCTCCTCTTGCTGGCGTCGCACCTCGACGTGGTGCCGCCGAGCGAAGGCCACCCGTACCCGCCGTTCACCCCGACGACCGTCGACGGCAAGGTCTACGGGCGCGGCGCCGTCGACGCCAAGGCGAGCGGGGCGGCGATGCTGGCGGCGCTGGCCCGGCTCGCGGGCGAGGGCTGGCGGCCGGAGCGCGGCCGGCTCGTCGTGGCGCTCACCGAGTGCGAGGAGGCCGGCGGGCTCGCGCGGAACGGGCTCGCACGCCTGCGCCGGACCATCTTTGGACACGCGCTCCCCGAGATCTCTGCCGCCGTCATCGGCGAGCCGACGGAGCTGCTGCCGTGCCTGGCGCAGAAGGGGCTGCTGGTCCTCAAGGCGACCGCGCACGGCCGCACCGCCCACGCCGCGCGCGCCCACCTCGGCGACAACGCCTTGACGCGTGCGGCCCGCGACCTCGTCGCCGTCGACGCCCTCAGCTTTGACCGCGTCGACGACTTGCTCGGGGACACGACGGTCACCGCGACGACCATCAAGGGCGGGACCGCCAGCAACGTCGTCCCCGACCGCTGCCGGTTCACGCTCGACGTCCGCTCGACGCCCGCGTACACGCACCCCGAGCTGACGGCGCTCGTGGCGGAGGCGTTGGAAAGCGCCGTCGAGGTCCACTCCGACCGGCTCGTCCCGTGCGCCACCGCCGCCGACGCCCGCGTCGCTCGCGCCGCCGGCGCCGCGCTCGCGGGCCTCGGCCGCGACGCCACGCCCTTCGGCAGCCCGACGGCGTCGGACTGGTGCGTCGTCCCCGACATGCCCGCCGTCAAGATCGGGCCGGGCCGCAGCGAGCTCTCCCACACCGCCGACGAGCACGTCGAGTTGGCTCAACTGACGGCCGCCGTCGATGTCTACGCCGAGATCGCTCGGCGGTATTTCCACTAGTCCATAGACCGTGGAGCGTGGGGGCGCTCCGACCCATCCCTGACCCCATGTCTGAATCCACGACCCACGACCCACGCTCCACCACGCCCATCTGGTCGAAGGGCACCGCCGCCGAGGACTGGGTGACCCGGTTCACCGTCGGTGAGGACTGGCGGTGGGACACGATCCTGCTGCCGTACGACCTCGACGGCACGCGCGCGCATGCCTGGGCGCTCGGCCGGGCGGGCGTGCTGACCGACGCCGAGGTTAGCGAGGTCGGGGACGCGCTCGACGGCATCCGCCAGCGGTGGGAAGCGGGCGAGGTGACGGTCCGCGTCCAAGACGAGGACATGCACACCGTCATCGAGCGCGAGCTGACGGCCCGGCTCGGCGACGCGGGCAAGAAGATCCACGCCGGGCGCTCCCGCAACGACCAGGTGCTGACGGCGCTCCGTCTCTGGCTCCGCGACGCGCTCGCCGACATCGCGGGCGGGGTGGGCGCCGTCGGCGCCGCGCTCGCGGACCACGCCGACGCCGGACAATCCCTGCTGATGCCCGGCTACACGCACGGCCAGCGCGCCATGCCGACGACCGTCGCCGTGTGGGCCGCCGGCTACGCCGACCTGCTGGCGGACGACCTCGGGACGCTCGCGGCGGCGCGCCAGCGGGCGAACGCCTCGCCATGGGGCAGCGCCGCCGGATACGGCATCCCCGTCCTCGACCTCGACCGCGACGGCGTCGCCGAGCGCCTCGGGTTCGACCGCGTCCAGGCGGTCGCGGCGGTCCAGCTTTCGCGCGGGAAGGTGGAGGCCGACGCGGTCCACGCGCTCGTCCAGATCGGGCTGACGCTGAACCGGCTCGCGAGCGACCTCGCCCTCTTCGCAACCTCGGAATACGGGTTCGTCATGCTCCCCGTCGAGCACACGACCGGCTCGTCGATCATGCCGCAAAAGCGCAACCCCGACGTGCTGGAGCTGGCGCGGGCGACCGTCCACCGGCTCACCGCCGAGCTGCACGTGTTGCTGACGCTGCCCGCGAACCTGGCCGGCGGCTACCACCGCGACCTCCAGCTCACCAAAGAGGCGACCGTGCGGGCCGTGCTCGCGACGCGCGACGTGCTGTCGGCCGTCGCCGCCGTGCTCCCCGGCATTGCGTGGCAGCCCGACGCCATGCGCGCGGCGCTGTCGCCCGACTTGTTCGCGACGGCTGAGGCGCTGCGCCGGGTGGAGGCCGGGACCCCGTTCCGCGACGCCTACCGCGCCGTCGGCACGGACCTCGGCTCGCTCTCCGTGCCCTCCGACGCCGACGCACTGGCGGCATACGCGAGCGACGGGACACCGGGGAACGTGGACGTTGCCGCGCTCCGCCAGCGGCTGACAGCGGCCCGCGGCTGACGCCGGCCGGCCCGGCCGCGGTGCGGGACTGGAAGGTGCGGGACTGGAACACGACTGGGCCAGCCGGTTCGACGGCCCCAGCTGGGTGGCTACCCGCGCGCGCCGCCCAGTCGCTCCATGGACACCGTGCCGGTGCCCCGCTTTGTCAGGCCGATGGCGTCGGCGGCGGCGCGCGACAGATCGAGCACGCGGTCGCCGTGGAAGGGCCCCCGGTCGTTGACGCGGACGACGACGCTCTCGCCGGTCCGCTCGTGCGTCACGCGGATGCGCGTGCCAAGCGGCAGGGTCCGGTGCGCAGCCGTCAGGCCAGAGGGGTCGAACGGCTCGCCCGAGGCGGTCGGGTTGCCCGCGAGCTCGCGGCCGTAGTAGCTGGCGAGGCCCGAGCCGACGGGCGTGCCGGCCTCTGCGGTCGGCGCGGCCTCCGCCTCGGTTTCGTTGTTGCGGTGGCTGACGAGGGCGACGGGTACCTCGGCGGCGGGCACGTCCGGGACGATCACGCGAGCAGGCGCCTCGATGGCGACCTCGGACTGGGGCGCGGGGGCGCTGATCGTGACGCCGGCGCCGGCCGCCAGCAGCGCCGCGCTCGTCACGACGGCCGCCCGGCGGCGGGCCCCGGCGATCCGGGACGCGACGCGGCGCACGCGAGAGGGGGAGGTCGGGGTCGTCATGGGTCGTCCGTCTGTTCACTCCGATGGGTGCACAGACCATTCCGGGCGCCCGCAGAATACGATCCTTCACCGGGTCATCACTCGGATCCCCCGTCGTGCGCCGTTCTGTCGCGCATTGCGCCAGTCTGTCGCGCCGGATCGGCAGGTCTGTCCTCGATTCTCTCCATCAGGCGCGGGCTTTCGGGGGCACCGAGAACGGGGTCCGGAGGGCAGCGGAGGCTTCGAGCTGGACGGCGTCGAACCGGAACGCGGGGTTCGTGTCCCCCGCCTCCAGGCGCTCGTCGACGGGCGCGGCGATCAGGAACTCCGGGTAGGCGACCGTCCCGTGCTCGTGGAGGTCGAGACCGGCCGACTCGCCCGTCTCGTCGATGCGGAGGCCCATCGTCGCGTCGAGCGCCGTGAATACGAGCCATGACAGGGGGAAGGCCCACGCGAACGCGGCGACCACGCCGATTGCCTGCACTCCGAGCTGGGCGAGCGACGGGCCCTCGGCGGCGAACAGCGCGACCGCCAGCGTCCCCCACACGCCGCTCACGCCGTGCACCGCGACCGCGCTCACCGGGTCGTCGATCACGCGCGCCAGCGCCTCGGTCGCGTAGACCACGAGCGCGCCCGCGACGAGCCCGACGGCGAGGGCGCCGATCGGCAGCACCACGTCGCACCCGGCGGTGATGCCGACGAGCCCCGCCAGCACGCCGTTCAGCGTCATCCCGACGTCCGGCACACCGCTCCGCCACCACGTCACAGCCATCGCGGCGACGGCGCCCGCGCCGGCCGCCAGGAACGTGTTCGCGGCGATCAGCCCGATGGCTGGCGAGCCGGCCGTCGTGGACCCGGCGTTGAACCCGAACCACCCGAACCACAGGATGAACACGCCCAGCGCCGCCAGCGGCAGGCTGTGGCCGGGGATGGCCACCGGGTCGCCGTTCTCGTCGAGCGAGTCGGCCCGGCGGCCGACGACGAGCGCGCCCGCCAGCGCGGCCCACCCGCCGACCGAGTGGACGACCGTCGAGCCGGCAAAGTCGAGGAAGCCCAAGCCTTCCAGCCAGCCGCCGCCGGCGAACAGCCCGCCCCACGCCCACGACCCGAACACGGGGTAGATCAGCCCGACGACGAGCACGGAGAAGACGAGGTACGCCTTGAAGTTGACGCGCTCGGCGACGGCGCCTGACACAATCGTCGCGGCGGTCGCGGCAAAGACAGCCTGGAAAAAGAAGAAGACGTAGGTCCACGCGGGGTCCTGCCCCTCGATCCCGAGCAGGGCGAACCCGCCCGTCCCGACGATGCCACCCAAGCTGGGCCCGAACATCACGCCGAAGCCGACCAGGAAGAACACGACGGCGCCCGCCGAGGCGTCCATGACATTCTTCATGATGATGTTGGCCGCGTTTTTGGCCCGCGTCAGCCCAGTCTCGAGGAGGGCGAAGCCAGCCTGCATCAGGAACACCATCGCGGCCGCGAGCACGACCCAGACGACGTCGAGGTTGACCTGGACGGCGGCGGCGCCCTGTGCGAACGCGGCGGTGGGGAAGAGGAAGGCAAGGGCGGGGAGGGGCCTCATAGTTGAAGGTGGGGGACTGGTTTTGCCTCAGGGACGGGCGATACTAAGTGCCCGCAGCCTCTGTTGTCAACATATTTGGCTCGGTTCTCCTCTGTTTGGTAGTCTGGTAGCGCTTTTCTCCGTTGTTCGTTAGCCGATCCCGCGCGGAAGAGGTCGGCCGCGCGCTGTGACAGAATGGTGTCGCCGCCCCGTCCGAGCTTGCGGGACACTCTCACAGCGATCCGATGAAGGCCTCCGAACTCCGCCGCCTCGCCGCCCCCTTCCCGCCCGCCGACGTCGAGTGGAAGCCGGGCGCGACGACGCGCGACAAGTCCAAGGGGTTGGCGATGGCCTACCTCACCAGCCGCGCCGTTCAGCAGCGCTTCGACGACGTGTGCGGCCCGGCCGACTGGCGCAACGAGTTCCGCGAGGGCCCCGGCGGCGGCGTGCTGTGCGGGATCTCGGTTCGCGTCGAACGTGACGACGGCACGGCCGAGTGGGTGACCAAGTGGGACGGCGCCGACAACTCGGCGGTCGAGGCCGTCAAGGGCGGGCTCTCCGGCGCGACCAAGCGGGCGGCCGTCCAGTGGGGCGTAGGGCGGTACCTCTATGAGTTGCCGGCGACCTGGGTGCGGCTCGACGAGCGGGGCCGGTTCGCGGAGACGCCCCAGATCCCCCGGGCCTTCCTGCCGCGCCCCGAGCCGTCGCGCTCGGAGTCCCAGCCGTCGCGCCCGGCGCCTCCGCCGCGCTCCGAGGGGCGTCCGCAGCCGCCGCGCTCGGCGCCGCCGCCGCGCTCGCAGGGACGCCCGCAGCGGGACGACGAGCGGCGCCAGCGCCCGCAGGGCGGCCGTCCGGGGCCGTCGGGCCGCCCCGGTCCGCAAGTCCGCCGGCCGTCGTCGGGCGACGGCGACGGCCGGCCGGTGGACCCCGGGTTCTAGCCTGGATTTCGGCTCGGGGCACGAAGGAGCCCCGTCGCAGGGTTAGGTCGTCGTCCGTGTCCGACGGCGCTTGCGGAACGCCTCCGCGTACCCGTACTTAAGGTCGGACGTGCCCCCCTCCCTATGACCCCGACCGCGATCCGTGGAGCGATCGCCGCCCTCGTGCTGGGGGCGGTGCCGGTCGCGGCCCAGGGCACCTTCCAGACGCTCGACCCGTCGTACGGCGGCGAGACGGCGCGGCGGGCGTTCTACGGCGGGTTCGCGCTCTCGGGCGAGGCGGCGTATCGCGACGCGGACCTCCTGGACAGCACCGAGCCCGGCGCTCCCGCCCCGGCCGACCTGTCGCTTTCGGCCCGCCTCGACTACGCGCTCCTCCCCCAGGTCGACCTCGCGCTCGTCGCCGACCTGACCGGCGCGGCGCAAGCGGGGCGCCTGGGGCTGAGCTGGGTCGTCGTCAAGCCGTACTGGCACAATGAGGGGACCGACTACGCCGTCCGGCTCGCGGTCGACCCGGTGAGTGAGGGCGGCCTCGGGTTCCGCCAGACCGACGTGGCGTTCCTGTCCACGACCGCGCTCTCGCCGACCGTGACGAGCGACCTCTCGCTCGGCCTGCGTCGCTTGCGCACCGGCTACAGCGACCCCGTCCCCGGCGAGCCGCTCGCCGAGCCCGACGCCGAGCTCTCGCCGGTCGCCAGCACGTTCAACCTGGGGTCGGAGCCCGTCCGCTCGCGGCTCGTGGGCCAGTCGGTCCGTGGGGCGTGGGGCTACAACGTCCTGTTCGACCCGGCGGGCAGTCGGCTCTCGTTCGGGCTCGTCGCCGAGGCCGCGGACTACACCATCTTGCAGACGCGCGACCTCGACACGGTCGACCCGGACCCGGCCGACGAGGAGTCCTCGGACCGCGTGCGGAGCGCCGTCGGGTGGGCCCGCGCCGGCATCGAGTTCAGCCGCCCCTCGTACCAGCTGGCGCCGTTCGTGAGCCTGCCCGTCTTTACGTGGGCCGACGTGCAGGGCGACCCGGTGCGTCACGGCCCGCGCCTCCAGAAGCTCCGCGTGGGCTTGCGGATCACGCTGCGGTAACGGGGGGCTCGCTGCGCTCGCGAGGAAAGAGGAACGGGGGATGAGGAATGGGCAGAGGGATCGGTGGACTCCTCAGTGCGTGGCGGCATTTTGAGCTCCGGGTTTCTCAGCGCCGATGTGGGTGGGGGGCCATCTTCAGTCCCCCAATCCCCCAATCCCCATGACCGAGACCGACGCGATGGACCGGGCGCTTGCGCTCGCCGCGCGCGGCGCCGGTGCCGTGAGCCCGAACCCGATGGTGGGCGCCGTCCTGCTCGGGCCCGACGGCGAGGTCTGGGGCGAGGGCTGGCATGGGCGCTACGGCGGCCCGCACGCCGAGGTCTGGGCCGTCCGCGATGCCGAGCGGAACGGGTTCGGTGACCGGCTGGCAGAGGCGACGATGGTCGTGACACTCGAGCCGTGCAGCCACACCGGCAAGACGCCCCCGTGCGCCGACCTCGTCGTCGCGCGCCGCATCCCGCGCGTGGTTGTCGCCCAGGAGGACCCGTTCCCTGAGGTCGCCGGTCGCGGCATCGCGCGGATCCGAACAGCGGGCGCCGAGGTAGTCGTGGGCGTCCGGGGGGCCCAGGCGCGCGCGCTCAACGCGCCGTTCCTGACCCACGTCCGCACCGGCCGACCGCTCGTGACGCTCAAGGTGGCCGCGACGCTCGACGGCCAGATCGCGACGGCGACCGGCGACAGCCGGTGGGTGACCTCGTCCGAGGCACGCGCCCGCGTCCACCGGTGGCGGGCAGAGCACGACGCCGTGCTCGTCGGGGCCGGGACGGCGAGTGCCGACGACCCCGCGCTGACCGTCCGCCACGTCCCGCTGCCGGCGGGCGCCACCCAGCCGCTGCGCGTCGTGCTCGACCGGACGGGCGCGCTCCCGCCCGAGCTCTCCCTCTTTGCCGATGGCGCTGCGCCCACGCTCGCAGTTGTCGCCGAAGGCCCTCCCCCCGTTTACGCCGACGCACTCCGCCAGCAGGGCGGGGCCGTGCTCGCCATCCCCGAGCGCGACGGCCACCTCGACCTCGGCGCCGTGCTCGACGCGCTCGGGGCGGGGGAGGGGCTCCCGCCCGATGTCCGGCGCGTGCAGTCCGTGCTCGTCGAGGCCGGGAGCGGGCTGGCGACGGCGCTGCTCGCGGGCGGGCTCGTCGACCGGCTGGCGTGGTTCGTGGCCCCGAAGATCGTCGGCGCCGGCACGCCCGCCGTCGGCGACCTCGGCACACACGTGATGGCCGAGGCGCTGGCGGCCGCGAGCGCTCAGTGGGAGACCGTCGGGCCGGACGCGCTGCTGCTGGCGGACCTCCGCTAGCCGTCGGTCGGCGCCACGGCGAACGTCTCGACGTGGAGGTTGAGCGCGTGGTTTACCCGGAGCCCGACGATGCCGTCCGTCCGCACCTCGCCGCGGGGCAGCCGGGCCACCTCGGCGCCGTTGATCGAGAACGCGACCTCAGCTGCGCCGACGTCGACGGCCAGCGTGTTCGCGACGGCGCCGTCGCCGGGCGCGTACGCGACGATCGCGTCGTGCGCGGTCCACGGGACGAGCGTCGTCGTCGCGTCGCCGTCGCGGCGCTTGACCAGGAACTCGCCGCCCTGGCGGATCACGAAGTAGTCGTAGCGTGGGGCGTCGCCGTCGAGGTCCGTCCCGCCGACGAGCAGCCCGAACGCCTCGCGGCGCTCGCCCGGATCGAACAGGTGGACTTTCGTCTCCGCCTGGAATAGGCCCGAGGCGGTGCTCGCGGGGTGCCAGAAGATGCCGGCCGGGCCTGTCGTGATGTGCCACCCCGGCGTCATGTTGACAAAGCGGATGTCGAACGTCGAGTCGGCCCCGACGGTCGGGGTGTGGTGGGCGTCGTCGCCGTGCTCGGCGTGCGGCGCGTCGACGCGAACGGACCACGTAGGCGGCGTCGCGAGGTTCTCGCCCTGGGGCGCGCGCGGGGCGTCCTGGGCAGTAGCGGGGAGGGCGAGGGCGGCGAGGACGGCGAGAAAAAGCGGGCGCATGGCGAGGGGGCGGGGGCTCGGTGCGAAGCTAGGCGTACACGCTGACACCCCCACGCCTGCCCTAATCCATGTTTACCGGCATCATCGAAGAGGTCGGCGAGATCGCCGCCGTGACCCCGCTGGCGGGCGGGCGGCGGTTCCGCGTCGCGTGCTCGTTTGCCGGCGCGCTCCGCGTCGACGAGAGCGTCGCCGTCGACGGCGTGTGCCTGACCGTCGTCGCCCACGACGCGGACGGGTTCGAGGCGGTCGCCGTCGAGGAGACGCTGGCGAAGACGGCGCTCGGCGAGCGCCAACCCGGCGACGGCGTCAACCTGGAGCGGGCGATGGTGCTCGGGGCGCGGCTCGACGGCCACCTCGTCCAGGGCCACGTCGACACGACGGGCGTCGTCGAGTCGGTCGAGGCGCTCTCCGACTCGCACCTCGTCCGCGTGCGCTATCCCGCCGAGGACGCCGCGTTCCTCATCCCGCGCGGCAGCATCTGCGTCGACGGCATCTCGCTGACCGTCGCGCGGCTGGACGACGAGCCGGGCACGTTTGCGCTCGCCATCATCCCGCACACCTGGGACAAGACGACGGCTGGGCGCTGGCGGCCGGACGCTCGCGTCAACCTCGAGTTCGATCTCGTGGGCAAGTACGTGCTCCGGGCGAGTGCGACGGATCGTCATCAGTAATTTCCTGAGGCGACAGGACGAGACGGCAGATCAGGGTAGAGTCCCCCGTGTCTGGGATATGTGTGTGTCAGTCGGGTCCTGGCCCGAAGTGGCCGAGATGTCAGGAATGGGCGGTTGGCACGGGTCCTGCAAGGAGGGTCTGTACACATGCCCCCTGGCTCCGTGACCTCTCTCTTCCCGTCCCGTCTCCCCGACCTGTCGGCCATCGCCCTCCGCCTCGGTGCCCTCACCGCTGCCGCCGCCGGCGTTGTGCTCTTCTAGCTCGGCCCGTCTCTCAGTTTTCGATCCCCGACTCGAGCGTCGGATCCTTTCGGCTCGCCCCCGCCCTTCTCTAGAGCCTGCCGCCCCATCTCTTCGGCACCCTCCGATCGCTCGAATCCCCGCCGCCCCGGTAGGCCCCGTAAGGCCCGCCGGGGCGGTGGACTGTTTGGGAGGCACGCCGCTAAGCCTTTGGGGGCGGAAGCGTCCGTGAGATGAGATCGTCGACCCGCTGGTAGACCTCCTTGCGGTCGCCGATGCGGATGATGTGCACGACCAAGCGGGCGTCTTGGATCTGGTAGAGGATCCGATAACTGCCGGCGCGGACGCGGTAGATCTTCTTTGCCGAGTCGATCGTTTTCAGGCCCCGAGGTCGGGGCTGATCGGCGAGCTGGTCGATCGTCGCTTCGAGCGAGCGAATAACACGTGGGGATGCCTTGTGGAGCGCTTTGGTCGCGTTCCGTGACAAGACGACTTCATAGCGGGCCATAGTCTAGAGACCGCGCTTTACCTCCTCCCAGGGGATGTACTCGGCGTCCGGGTCGTCGAGGATGCGTTGGACGTCCTCTCGGTCGATCTCGTCCTCGATTCGGTCGATCAGCCGCTCCAAGATGCGGAGATCCTCGATCGAGACGAGGGCGGCGATGGGTTTGCCCCGGCGCGTCAGGACGACGCGCTCGTGGCCGTAAGCGGCGCGGTTCAGAACCTCAGAGAACTGATTGCGCGCCTCGACGGTGGTGACGGCAGACACGGGGTGGAGGTATAGGCGGGAAAGGTTTGGGCGCCGCCGGGGGTATCGGCAGAACTGCGTTTAGCAAGTGTCTGAAACGTACGTTTGAGGCAGTTCGTTGTCAAGCCCGTCTCCACGGCGATCTAGCCCGGAGGCGGGGGACGCCGGCGGTAGCTTGCGGCCGGAATCCGCCCCGGACATGCAGCCCATCGCCGACCTCGACGTTCTCGCCCCGGTCTCGTCCGCGCCCGACGCGCGCGGCGCCGACGCCCCGCACACCGTCCCCGCCAGCGCCGGCACCAACGGGCGGAGCGTCTTTATCGAGACGTATGGCTGCCAGATGAACGTGGCCGACTCCGAGCTGGTGGCCTCGATCTTGGGCGGCGAGGGCTACGCGCTCGTGGCCGACGAGGCGGACGCGGACGTGGTCCTGATCAACACCTGCGCGATCCGCGAGAAGGCCGAGGACCGCGTGCGGGGGCGGCTGACGCACGTCCGCAGCCGCAAGGAGCGCGAGCGGGCGGCGGGTGGTCGCGACGTCCAGATCGGCGTGCTCGGCTGCATGGCCGAGCGCCTGCGGTCGAAGCTGCTGGAGCAGGAGCGACTCGTCGATCTCGTCGTCGGGCCCGACGCGTACCGCGACCTGCCGCGCCTGCTGGCGGAAAGCCGGGAGACCGGCCAGGCGGCCGTCAACGTGCAGCTCTCGCGCGAGGAGACGTACGCCGACCTCGCGCCGGTCCGCTACGACACGAACGGCGTCACGGCGTTCGTCTCCATCATGCGCGGCTGCGACAACATGTGCGCCTTCTGCGTCGTCCCGTTCACGCGCGGACGCGAGCGGAGCCGGCCCGTCGCCAGCATCCTGTCGGAGGTCGGCCAGCTCGTCGACGCCGGGTACAAGGAGGTGACGGTGCTCGGCCAGAACGTCAACTCGTACCGCGTCGAGGCGGGCGGGCACGCGGTCGACTTCGCGGAGCTGCTCTACCGGATCTCCCTCCTCAGCCCCGAGCTGCGGATCCGCTACTCGACGAGCCACCCCAAGGACTGCTCCGACGCGCTCCTGCACGTCCACCGCGAGGTCCCGACGGTCTGCGACTTTATCCACCTGCCCGTCCAGCACGGCAACTCGGACGTGCTCAAGCGGATGCGCCGGACGTACACGCGCGAGCACTACCTCGACTTGGTCGAGCGCGCCCGGTCCATCGTCCCCGACATCGCGTTCTCGACCGACCTCATCTCGGGCTTCTGCGGCGAGACCGACGCCGAGCACGCCGACACGCTGTCGCTGATGGACGCCGTCCGCTACGACCACGCGTTCATGTTCGCGTACTCCGAGCGGCCCGACACCTTCGCCGCGCGCAAGTACACCGACGACGTGCCGGAGGCCGTCAAGAAGGCGCGGCTGAGCGAGATCATCGCGCTCCAGAAGGGGCACGCGCTCGCGAGCCACCGCGCCAAGGTGGGGCGCGAGGAGGTCGTGCTGGTCGAGGGGACCTCGAAGCGGAGCGAGGCCCAGCTCCGGGGCCGGACCGACACGAACCACATGGTCGTCTTCGACCGCGCCGCCGGGCTCGCCGAGGGCGACTACGCCGTCGTCCGCGTCGACGACTGCACGAGCGCGACGCTGCTCGGCTCGGTCGTCCGCGCGACGACGCTCGCCGACGCCGTGTGCCAGCCGGTCGCGGCATGACCGGCCTACGCGCCGCCGCCGCGCTCGCGGCCCTCGCGCTCGTGGCCGCCGCCAGCGCCCAGACGGTCGAGGTCGGCGGATGGGCGTTGGCCGAAGGGGCCGTCGTCCGGAGCGCGTCCGTGACCGGCCTTGAGGCCGTGGTCCGGGGCCCTGGCGGCGAGGTCGCGTTCGGCCGCCGGGCCCTAGAGGTCGCCACGACGACCATCGATCGCGTCGAGGCGGGGCGGCTGATGCGGGCGGTCCAGCGGCTGGAGTCGGCCTCGGCCAAGGCGACCGTCGACGGGGCCCCGGCGCCTCCCGGCGACCCCGACCCGCTGCTCCACCGCGCGGTCGTCATCGAGCGGACCGCGGACGGCTGGCGCAAGCGGGCCGATGGCTGGCAGCCGACGCCGGACCAGCTGGCCGCGCTCGACGAGGCGATCTCACTCGACGACGCCGAGTACCCGACCCGAATGACAGTGGGCGAGACGGTCGTCGTGCCCGACAGCGCGCTTCGGGCGGTCTACCTCGGCGCCGCGCCCGGCCCGCACCGACTCACCGTCCGGCTCGACAGCGTCGGCACGTTCGAAGGCGGCCCCGCCGCGTTCCTCACCCAGACCGTCGGCGTCACGGTCGGCGACCCGGGCGAGACCATGCGCATGGACATGACGGCCCGGATCGTCCGCCGGCTCGACTGGCGCCTCGATGTGCGGACGGAGTGGGAGGGCCCGGTCCGCTTCGAGCAGGGCGGGCTCGTCATCGAGGGGCGGATGACGCAATCCGCGACGCAGACGGCGACCCTGCCCGACGACCGCTAGGCGCTCTCGCCGGCCGGCGCCGGAAGCGGATGCTGGGCGATGAGCAGGTCCTCGACCACGCGCCCGCCGACGAGGTGCTCCTGGATGATCCGCTCCAGCGCCTCCGGCGTGCACGAGTGGTACCACGCGCCCTCGGGGTAGACGACCGCGATCGGGCCCCGCAAGCAGACGCGCAGGCAGTTCGCCTTCGTCCGGTAGACGCCGCCGGCCTCGCTCAGCCCGAGCTCCTTGAGGCGCCCCTTGAGAAACGTCCACGAGGCCAGGCTCGCCTCGCGGTCGCAGCACTTCGGCTTCGAGGCGTCGGCGCAGATCAGAATGTGGCGCTGGATCGTCGAAATGCCGAGCGCGTCGACCTGCTTGGCAAGCGCGCGGTCGGCCTTGGTGGACTCGGGCATCGGAACGGTGCGGCGGGCGAGAAGCCGTCCGGTCGATGCGGGGTTCCGGCGCTCAGCCGACGAGCGCGTCCAGGCGCCCGCGCAGGCGCCGCACCTCGTCGGCGTCGACGGTCGGAGTGCCGGGCGCGGACGCGGCGCTGTGGACCTCGCGCGCGCCCGTGCGCCGGACGATCTCGGCCACGTTGCCCGCGCGGACGCCCCCGCCGGGCATTACCGACACCGTGTCGCCGGCCGCTCGCGCGAGCGCGGCCAACACGTCGAGGCCCTCGTGTGCCGTCGCCGCGCCGCCACTCGTCAGGACGCGGGCCGCGCCGGCCGCCCGGACCGCCGCCAGCGCCTCTCGGGCGTCGCGCGCGGCGCCGAAGGCGCGGTGGACGGCCACCGGGTGCGGCGCCACGGCCGCGACGAGCGCCGCCAGCGCGTCGGCGTCGACCGTCCCGTCCGCGCGGAGGGCGCCCCAGACGACGCCGACCGCCCCGGCCTCGACAAGCGCGCGAGCGTCGTCGCGCATCGCCGCGTGCTCGGCGGGCGTGAACGTCCACCCGTCGGCATGCGCACGGACCATCGCCACGACGGGCACCTCGGTCGCCGCCGTCACCTCGCGGACCCAGTCGAGCGGCGGCGTCAGCCCGCCGACCTCGGCGCCGCGGCACAGCTCGATCCGGTCGGCGCCCGCATCCGTCGCCGCGAGCGCCGAGGCGGGGTCGAAGGCGGCGATTTCCAACAGCACGCGGGGCATTACAGTCCCGTCCCTTCGTAGACGTCGTCCACCGAGATCTCCACGCCGACGCACGCGAGCGCCAGCGTTCCGTCGGTCAGGTCCTCGATCGACCATTTCCCGTCGTCGCCACGGCAGAAGGCCTCGGCGCCCCGCCGGTCCTGGCGGACGAGCACGATCTCGCGGACCGACGGCATCGCGCGGTACGTCGCCAGCTTCTCGCCCCGGTCGTACGCCTCCGTCGACGGCGAGAGCACCTCGACGATGAGCGCCGGGTTCAGGAACGTCGTCTCGCTCGGCGTCAGGAACGAGAGCGCCCCGCACGCCGCCGCGAGGTCGGGGTAGACGTAGCGCCCGCCGGGCTCGACCTCGACCCGCATGTCGCCGGCGAACACTGAGCACTCGGTCCCTCGGAAGGCGAGCCGGAGCGCGATGTACAGATTCCCTACGATGTCGTTGTGGATGCGGCTGGCTCCAGACATGGTGAAGACCTCTCCGTCGATAAAGTCGTGCTTCTCTTCCTGCGTCTCCTCCCAGGCGAAGTACTCCTCGGCCGTGAACCGGAGCGAGACGGGCGTGAGCGTGGTGGGCATGGCGGCGGGCGGGGTGCGGCAGGGGAGAACGTACGTTGCCGCATGGTGATCTACGAAGTCAACCTCGCCGTCGACGCCGACGTAGCCCCCGCCTACGCCGCGTGGCTGGCGCCGCACATCGACGAGATCCTGGCGCTGCCCGGGTTCGAGTCCGCCGAGTGGTGGCGGGTCGAGGAGACGAGCCCCGACGGTCGCGTCCGGTGGTGCGTGCAGTACCGGGTCGCCAGTCGCGCCGCCCTCGCGGACTACTTCAGGGATCACGCCGACCGCTTGCGGGGCGACGGGCTCGCGCGGTTCGCCGGGCGGTTCACCGCGTCGCGGCGCGTGCTCCTCCCGAGGTAAGGGTGGGGCTCGGCCCGGCGTCCGGGCCGTGCACCGCTGGTAGTTTGGGCGTCCGCTCGCACTGGTTACGTATGGATCGGCAGGCCCTTCAGGAACGGTTCGGCATCCTGGGCGACAGCCCGGCGCTTCGGCGCATCCTGGAGCGGGTGCGCCAGGTGGCTCCGCCCGATATCACGGTCTTGCTGGAGGGCGAGTCCGGCGTCGGCAAAGAGTTGATCGCCTCGGCCATCCACGGCCTGTCGAAGCGGCGCCACAAGCGGCTCGTGGTCGTCAACTGCGGGGCGATCCCCGAAGGGCTGATCGAGAGCGAGCTGTTCGGCGCCGAGAAGGGGGCGTACACCGGCGCGACCGACCGCCGGACGGGCTTTTTCGAGGAGGCCGACGGCGGGACCCTCTTCCTCGACGAGATCGGCGAGATGCCGCTGGCGGCTCAGGTGCGCCTGCTGCGCGTGCTCGAGACCGGCCAGTTCACGCGCGTCGGCGGCACGGCCCAGCTCCGGGCCGACGTCCGCGTGATCGCGGCGACCAACAAGGACCTCGGCAAGGAGGTCGGGGAGGGCCAGTTCCGCGAGGACCTCTACTACCGGCTGAGCACGGTCGTCCTGCGGATCCCGCCGCTCCGCGAGCGCCGCGAGGACATCGTCCCGTTGTTCGAGGCCTTCCTCCACCGCTACGCCCAGCAGTACGAGGCGCCGTTCCTCAAGCTGGCGCCCGACGGCGCCGACCTGCTCCGCCGCTACAACTGGCCCGGGAATGTCCGCGAGCTCCGCAACGTGTCGGAGCAGGCGACGGTCATGGTGCGCCAGAGCCCGCTGACGGCCGAGGCGCTGCGGCCGCTGCTCCGGGGCGTCTCGGCGGGCGCGGGGCTGACCATCGCCGCCCCGGCGGCGCGCGCCGACTCCGACCGCGGCGTGGTGTACCGGGCGCTCTTGGAGATCCGTGCTGAGATCCGGGCCCTGCGCGCCGAGTTGGCGGGCGGCGTGCCGCCGAGCGCGGGCGCCCTGGTCCACGTCCCCGGGCCCGCGTTCGACGCGCCGGCGCCGGGGTGGGAGGCCGAGCCCGAGCAGGAGGTGGCCTACGAGCCGCCCGTCCCGGCCCCGACCGACGCGGCCGACACGCTCTTCGAGGTCGAGGACGAGGGCTACGCGACGACGTTCGACGCGTCGTTCGACGGCGACGGCGCGCGCGCCGGCCTCCCCGACTCGTTCGAGGAGGCGCTCGCGGCCGGGCTCCCGCTCCCGACCATGGAGGACGCCGAGGTCGCCCTCATCAAGGAGGCCCTGCGGCGCTTCGACAACAACCGCCGGATGTCGGCCGACGCCCTCGGCATCTCCGAGCGGACGCTCTACCGCAAGCTGCGCGAGGACTAGCATGCGGGATCCGGGACGCGGGCGTCAAGATGCGGGCCTCCGGCGGGGGCGCGTGCTCGCGTGCGCGCTCGTCCTCCCGCTCGCGTCGCTGCTCGCCGCGTGCGGCGTGTACTCGTTTTCCGGCGCCACCATCCCGGACCGGTTGCAGACGGTCGCCGTGCCCATCGCTGAGGACCGCTCGACGGGCGGCCCGCCCGGGCTCGACCGCCTGCTCACCGACGCGCTCGTCGACCGCTTTGCCGACCGCTCCCGGCTCGCGCTGGAGCCCGACGAGGCCGAGGCCGACGCCGTCGTCCGCGCCACCATCGAGCGGTATGCGCTCGCACCCGTTGCCGTGACCGACCAGAACGTGGCCTCGCTCAACCGCGTCAGCCTGGCCGTGCGCGTCGTCGTCGAGGACCGCGTCGGGGGCGAGCCCCTCCTCGACCGGACGTTCACGGCGACCGAGGACTTTGTGCCGTCGGCGGGGATCCAGGGCGAGGCCGACGCCAGCGCGACGGCGCTCGAACAGATCGCGCGCGACGCCTTCACCGCCGCGACGTCGGATTGGTGACCGCCGCGCTCCTGGTTCTCGGGGCGCTGTACGCGGCCATCGTCGCCGTGCTGGCCGGGCTCGGGCTCCACGCGCTCGGGCTGGCGGCCGTCCGCGCCGCGCTCCCGGCTCGCGCGCTGCCGACTCGGGAGCCGGACCGCCCGGCGCCCGCCGTCCTCGTCCAGCTCCCCGTCTACGACGAGCCGCCCGCGCTCGTGGCGCGGGCGCTCGACGCCGCGCTCGCGCTCGACTGGCCCGGCCCGGTCACCGTCCAACTTCTTGACGACTCACCGCCTGAGGCCCGCCGCGCGAACGCCGCGCTGTGCGCGGTCCGTCCCGGCGCGCGGCACGTCGTGCGCGGCTCGCGCGAGGGCTACAAAGCCGGCGCACTCGCGTTCGGCCTCGGGCTCTCCGACGCCCCGTTCGTGGCCGTCTTCGACGTCGACTTCCGCCCCGCGCCCGACCTCCTGCGCGCGCTCGTCGGCCCGCTCCTCGCCGACCCAGAGCTGGCGTTCGTGCAGTCGCGCTGGGCGCACGCCGGCGCCGACCGGACGGTTCTGGCGCGGGCGCAAGCGGCCGTGCTCGACCTCCACTTCGCCGTCGAGCAGACCGCGCGGGACCGCGCCGGGTGGGCGCTCCCCTTCAACGGCTCCGGCGGCGCGTGGCGCCGCGCGGCCATCGACGACGCGGGCGGCTGGAGCGGCGCGACGCTGGCGGAGGACGCCGACCTCGCGCTCCGGGCGCAGGCGCGCGGCTGGCGCGGGCGCCTCCACGAGGGCGCGTCCGTCGCCGCCGACCTCCCCGAGACCGTCGCGGCGTGGCGGCGCCAGCAGGCGCGGTGGGCCAAGGGGCTCGCCGAGGTCGCCCGGCTCCACATCCGCACGCTGTGGCGCTCGCCGCTGCCGCTCGGCTCGAAGCTGGCGTTTAGCGGCCACCTCGCGCTGTCGCTGAGCCTGCCGTCGCTACTGGCGCTCATCGTGCTGCACCCCGTCGTCGTCGGCGCCGACGCGGCGGGCGTCGGGCCCGGGCTGCCCGGCGCGCTCGCGGTCGGGTACGTCGCGCTCGGCGGCGTCGTCGGCGCGCACGTCGCGGCGATGCGGGCGTTGTATCCCCGGACGTGGCGCCGCAAGCTGGTGCGGATTCCCGCGGCCCTCGTGGCGCCCGTCGGGCTCGTCGTGCCGGCCGCACAGGCGGTCGCCCAGGCCGTCGCCGGGCGGCACACGCCGTTCGCGCGGACCCCCAAGGGCGCGGCTCCGGGTCGCGAGCGGGCGCTCCCCGAACTGGTGCTCGCGGCGTACTCGGTCGCCGCGCTCGCGGTGCTGGCCGTCGCCGGGGCGTGGGCGGCGGTCCCGTTCCAAGCCGTGATCGCGATCGGGACGGTCGGCGCCGCCGCCGTCGTTCGGCGTCCGGCAGGCCCGGTCGAACCCGTCACCGAGGCAGAGGCGGTGAGCTCGCTGGCGGCGTAGGGGGCAAGGGACGCCGACGTGGGCTGGTGCGCGCTTAGCATTTCTCCCTGATCTCACCGCCGTCCGGCCCCGGGATGCGGAGCCCGGCGCGGCGGGGCGCGTACCTTCGCCCTCCCCCTCCACAACCCCCTCTGTTCCGATGGCCCGTGTTGAAGTCGTGATGCCCAAGATGGGCGAGAGCGTGATGGAGGGGACGGTCCTCGAGTGGAAGAAGGCCGTCGGCGACGCCGTCGAGCAGGACGAGACGCTCCTCGAGATCTCGACCGACAAGGTCGACTCCGAGGTCCCCAGCCCCGAGGCGGGCGTCCTCGTCGAGATCTTGGTCGAGGAAAACGACACCGTCGACGTCGGCGTGGCGATCGCCGTCATCGAGACGGACCCGGACGCCGCGGGCGACGCGCCGAGCGCCGATGCCGCCCCGGCCGCGGACCCTGTGGAGGTGGCCGCCGAGCCGCTCAACGAGGTCCAGCCCGTCGGCGAGGACCCCGAGACCGAGCCCGAGGCCAAGCCCGCCGCGCCCAACATCCGCCCGGCCGAGACCGCCGACGCCCCGGCCGCGAGCGCTCCCGCTACGGGCGGCGCCCGCACCAACGTCGTGATGCCCAAGATGGGCGAGAGCGTGATGGAGGGGACGGTCCTCGAGTGGAAGAAGGCCGTCGGCGACGCCGTCGAGCAGGACGAGACGCTCCTCGAGATCTCGACCGACAAGGTCGACTCCGAGGTCCCCAGCCCCGAAGCGGGGACGCTGCTGGAGATCCTGGTCGAGGAGGGTGAGACGGTCGACGTGGGCACCCCGATCGCCGTCATCGGCGCGGCCGGCGCCGTGTCCGACGCCGCGACCCCGGCCCCGAGCGGCGACGGCACCGCCGACGCAGCGCCGGAGCCGTACGAGAAGAGCTACTCCGCCGAGAGCCCGACGGCCGCCGCCGCGCCCGCCGTGCAGGAGGCGAAGGGGGCCGAGGCCGCCGCCGCGGCGACCGCCGGCGACGCCGGCCCGATCCCGCGCCGCGACGACGCGGGCAACTTTTACTCGCCGCTCGTCCGCTCGATCGCCGAGGCCGAGGGCGTGTCGCTCAGCGAGCTCCAGCAGATCGAGGGGAGCGGCTCCGACGGCCGGATCTCGAAGGCCGACGTGATGGCCTACCTCGACACCCGAGGCGCCGCGCCCGCCGCCCCGGCTCCGGCGGCTGCCGCTCCGGCCGCGCCCACGGCGCCCGCAACCCCGGCTCCGAAGGCGGCGCCCAAGGCCACCCCAGCGCCCGCGCCCGCCGCCGGCGACAGCCGCGTCGAGGTCGTCGAGATGGACCGGATGCGCCAGCTCATCGCCGAGCACATGCGCCGGTCGAAGGACACCAGCGCCCACGTCACCAGCTTCGCCGAGGTCGACGTGACCGGGCTCGTCCGGCACCGCGAGGCGCACAAGGCCGAGTTCCTCAAGCGCGAGGGCGTCAAGCTCACCTACACGCCGTACTTCATCGAGGCGGCCATCGACCCCCTGCGCGAACACCCGCTCCTCAACTCGTCGGTCGACGGCACGCGCGTGCTGATCAAGAAGGACTACCACGTCGGCATCGCCGTCGCCCTCGCGACGAAGGGGCTGCTCGTGCCGGTCGTCCGCAACGCGGGCCAGCAGAACCTGACCGGGCTGGCGCACACCGTCGCCGACCTCGCGAACCGGGCCCGCACCAAGAAGCTCCAGCCCGACGAGCTCCAGGGCGGCACGTTCACCGTCACGAACGTCGGCAGCCTGGGCAGCCTGATGGGCACGCCCATCATCAACCAGCCGCAGACGGCCATCGTCTCGCCGGGCGCCATCGTCAAGCGGCCCGTCGTGATCGAGACCGAGGCTGGCGACGTGATCGGGATCCGGCACATGATGTACGTGTCGCTGAGCTACGACCACCGGATCATCGACGGGGCCATGGCCGCGAGCTTCCTGGCCGCGTATGGCCGCCAGCTCGAGGCCTACACCGTCGACACGCCGCTCGCGTAGGGCCCCGCCCGACTCGCGTAGGGCCCCGACACAGCGGCGCCGCCGGCCCCACCTCCGGGACCGACGGCGCCGTCAAGCGGGCGGGACCCACACGTCCCGACGCCCCGCTCGTCGTCCCGCACAGGAGGTGTCGGTGCCACCACACGGGACGACTAGCAACATCGGTGCAGCCCGACGGGGCCGCCTAGGTCACGGCTCCCGTTTTGACAGGAGGAACCTCCTGCTCTAGACGTCCGGCCCGGCGACGCCGTGGCGCCACGCCCACGCGACGGCCTCCCGCGCCGACTCCACGCCGAGCGTCGCGTAGACGCGCGTGAGGTGGTTGCGGACGGTGCTCTCGGACAGGTGGAGCGCCTCGGCGATCTCGGCGTTCGAGAGGCCTTTGGCGAGCGCGACCAGCACCTCCCGCTCGCGCGGCGTCAGCGCATCGAGCGCCTCGGGAACGACGCCGGGCGCCACGAACCACCGCCCCTCGCCC
Organism: Rubrivirga halophila; assembly: GCF_046845755.1. Classification (GTDB taxonomy): domain Bacteria; phylum Bacteroidota; class Rhodothermia; order Rhodothermales; family Rubricoccaceae; genus Rubrivirga. Next base: position 2,857,709 of record NZ_CP177357.1, on the reverse strand, counting down.
CGGGCCACGCCCTCGATGGCCTCGACGATCTGCGGCAGCGAGCGGTCCTTGGTGAGATAGCCCGCCACCCCGGCCTCGACGAGCCCCTCGACAAACTGGCGCCCGGCGTGCGCTGTGAACGCCAGCACCCGGACCGGGTGGCCGTCGGCGCGCAGCGTCCGGGCCACGTCGACGCCCGAGAGGTCGGGCAGGTCGATGTCGAGGAGCAGCACATCCGGGGCCAGGTCCTGCGCCAGCCGGAGCGCCTCGTGCCCGCCGCCCGCCTGGCCGACCACGGAGAGCCCGGGCTGGGCGTCGAGCAACCGGGCCAGCCCGGCCCGCAGCGCGGGGTGGTCGTCGGCGATGACGAGCGTGATCTCGCGGCTCACTGTGCCACCGGGGCCGGAGCCCGTTCACGGCCGGCCGGCCGGTGGGCGGCGGGGATCCGGGCCACCACCGTCGCCCCCCCGTCGGGCGCGTCGGACAGCTCGAGCGTCCCGTCGACCAGGCGCACGCGCTCGCGCATGCCCGCCAGCCCGAAGTGCCCGCTCCGGACGAGCGCGTCGACCGAGGGCCGCCGCCCAAAGCCCCGGCCGTCGTCGTGGACCGTCAGCGACACGCCGTCGCCGCTCGACTCGAGGGCGACCGTGGCGCGCCGCGCCGCGCCGTGCCGGACGGCGTTCGTAAGCGCCTCCTGGGCGACGCGGTACAGCGCCAGCTCGGCGTCCGGCGCGAGCGAGACGTCGTCGGTGCGGACCTCGACGTCGAGGGGGGTCGGCGCGGCCTCGGCCCGGTCGGTGAGGTCCTGCAAGGCCGAGGCCAGCCCGAACTGATCGAGGAGGGGCGGGCGGAGCCCCTCGGCGAGCGTGCGGAGCTCGCGGGCGACCGCGCGGATGCCCTCGCGGGCCGCCGCCGCCTCAGCGCCGTCGACCCCGTCGAGCGTCAGCGCGAGCATCGTGAGGTCCTGGAGCGGCCCGTCGTGGAGCTCGCGCGAGACGCGCCCCCGCTCCTCCTCCCGGCTCTCGATCTGGTGCACGTGCATGTCGCGCTGGACGCGCCGCCGCCGCCGCCGCCGCCAGCCCCACAGCCCCGCTCCGACGGCCAGCGCCAGCAGCACCCCCACGGCGAGGTACACCCACGCCGTCTGGATGCCGACGGTGTGCTGGATGTACATCAGCAGCATCCCCTCGTGGATGTCCCACCCGAACCCGGTCGAGGGCTCGTCGCCGTAGTGCTTGTCGTAGATCCGCCCGAACTGGGAGGCGAGGACGGCCGGCACCTGGATCGTCGTGCCGTCGGGCGTCCACAGGTCGAGGTAGCGGTCGTCGTCCGGGGTCTCCCACAAGCGGTAGTGGAGCAGGGGGGCGTCCTCCGTGGCGAACCCCATCCGGCCCGTCTCGAGCACGGCGCTCGAGTCCGCCGGGGCCAGCTGGAGCAGGGCCGCGAGGAGAACGCAGAGGGCGGGTGTCATGGGCAGTCGAAGATGAAAACCTGCGGGCAATCCCGTAAGATCGCTCATGCCGATGCCTCCCTGGACCTCGCTTTAGGGGGAATCGCCCCGGACGCGAGCCCACCCTGACGGCCTCCGGCCGACCCGCCCCGCGTGGCGCGCGAGCGTCGCCGGCCGGTCGGCCGAACCCCACACCCGGCGTAGGCGTGGACGCCGCCCCCCCGACGATCGCCGTGTCCGCTGCCCTCCACGTCCTCGACGCCCGCCCCGTCCGTGTCGGCGGGCTGGCGGCCGTCCGCTACCGGATGCGCCGCGACCACGCCTACGCCGGCGACCCCGCTCTCGACGCGGCGCTCTCGACGTTCGGCGCCGTCGTCATCCCGCCGGCCGACGGGCGGAGCGGGGCCGCGGCCGTGACGCTGCTCAACGGCATCACGCGCGGACTCGACCGGAGCCTGCCCGCGGCGACCGCGCTCGCGCGCGCCGGCATCGCGGCGGTCCTCATCGACACGCCCCTCGGCGGCGAGCGCCGCCCGACGGCCGGCCCCCCGCAAGCCGACCTCGCCGACCTCGCGCGCCGCGGCGTCGCGCTCGACTCCGCGATGGCGCGGCGCCTGTTCGACGGGGTCGCCGCCGACCTCGGGGCCGTGCTGGCGTGGGCCGAGGCAGAGCATGGCGTCGGCGCCGAGCGGCGGGCGCTGTTCGGGGTCAGCTTCGGGGCCGCGCTGTCCAGCCTGGCCTTCGCGCGCGACGGGCTCGGCGACCGGCTCTTCGGGGCCATCGGCCACCCCGACCTCCCCGCGCTCTCGCGCGGGCTCGTCGACACGTTCACCCGGTTCTCGGGCCTCCCGTCGGCGCTCGTGTCGACGGCGCTCCGGCTCGGGCCCGTCGCCGAGGCCGCGGCACGGCGCGCGGGCGGGGAGGCGGCCGTCGGTGCCGTCCGGTTCGCGCGCCTGCTGGCGGCGCTCGGCGCCGGCGGCCGGGCCGTCGACGGGCTCAACGCCGTCGACTTCGCGCCGACCGTCGGCGCCGACCGCCCGGTCCACCTGCTGGCGGGCGCGCTCGACCCCGTCGCGCCGCCGGCGGCGATGGAGCGGGCCGCGTCGGCGTTCGCGACGTCGTGCGTCGAGGTGCTCCCCGCGATGGGGCACGGGTGGTACCCGGGCGCCCCGCCGCCCGGCGCGGCCTCGTTCGGCGCCGCCAGCGGGGCCTGGCTCGTCCGCCACCTCGCCGACTGGCGGTGACGCGCGGCTGGCACCGCCGCGCGCTAGTTCTGGGGCATCACCTGTGTTGCCCGGGGCGGGGGCGAGGTCTAGCTTTGAATAGCCGTTATCCAAAACGAACCGAATGGCCGACGCCCCCCTCCGCCTGACCGTCGCCCAGCTCCAGAGCCGGCTGGACGGGTTCGTGACAGACTACCTCAAGGAGAAGAGCGCCGAGACGAAGGGGACGTACCGCCGCGCGCTCAACGAGTTCGAGCGGTACCACGCCACACGCGCCGCGCGCCCGTCGAGCCGCTTCCGGTTCGTCGAGGCCGAGGTCGAGGCCTACAAGACGTACCTCATGGAGGAGCGCGAGCTCAGCCAGGTCTCGGTGAGCACGTACCTCACGGCCCTGCGCCGCCTGTGCGACTACCTCGTGGCCCTGGGCGAGCTCCCCGAGAACCCGGCGCGCGGCGTCAAGGGCAACCGCCGGCCGGGCGCCCACACGCGTGGCGTGCTGACCGAGGCCGAGGTCGAGACGCTCCTCGGCGTCGTCCCCAAGACGACCGAGATCGGCCGCCGCGACCGCGCGCTCGTGTCGCTGATGGTCTACGGCGGGCTGTCGGAGATCGAGCTCGTCCGCGCGGATGTGGGCGACGTGGACCGGACGCTGATGGGCACGTTTCTGCGCGTCCAGGGCAAGGGCCGCCAGACCAAGGACGAGGCCGTCCCGCTCGACGGCGACGCGCTCGACCCGCTCGAGATCTACCTCTTGCGCCGCGAGGAGGCCGGGCCCCAGGCGCCGCTCTTCGTCAGCCACGGCCACCGGAGCGCGGGCACGCGCCTCAACACGCGGTCCGTGCGCGGCCGCGTCAACGGGTACCTCCGCGCGGCCGGCGTCAAGCGCCGCGGCATCTCGCCGCACAGCCTGACCCACACGGCGGCGCTGATCTGGCTCAACTCCGGGATGCCCGTCGAAGATGTCCGCAAGCGGATGCGCCACGGGACGCTGGAGACGACGATGATCTCGTTCAAGAAGCAGGGCCTGCTGAAGCCGGGCGCGGGCGAGTAGCGGCCCCTCCCTCGCAGTCGGAGGCGCTGCCGCCAGCCCTTTGCCTCGCGTCCTGCTGGCGGACACCCCAGCAACGGAGCCGAGCGTGGGCGGGGCTGGCGCCAGGCGGTCCACAGGCGTCGTGCCGGTCGCCCTCCCCCAGCCCCTCCCGTCCGGGAGGGGAGGTCGGGCTCGGTAGCGCAAGCCTAGCTGCTGGCGCGAGACCGCCTGTAGCGTCCCCTCTCCCCTCGGGAGAGGGACAGGGTGAGGGTGCCTTGGCTGGCGCAAGCCGTCCTCCCTCTGGACCTCCGGACCCGTTCCTAGGACCTCCGGACCCGTTCCTAGGACCTCCGGACCCGTTCCTAGGACCTCCGGACCCGTTCCTAGGACCTCCGGACCCGTTCCTAGGACCTCCGGACCCGTTCCTAGGACCTCCGGACCCGTTCCTAGGACCTCCGGACCCGTTCCTAGGACCTCCGGACCCGTTCCTAGGACCTCCGGACCCGTTCCTAGGACCTCCGGACCCGTTCCTAGGACCTCCGGACCCGTTCCTAGGACCTCCGGACCCGTTCCTAGGACCTCCGGACCCGTTCCTAGGACCTCCGGACCCGTTCCTAGGACCTCCGGACCCGTTCCTAGGACCTCCGGACCCGTTCCTAGGACCTCCGGACCCGACAGCATCGGGTATCGCCGCGAGGGCTCGAGCCCCAAACCGCCAGCCACCCGCTTGCGCGCCAGCATTCGTGCGCGCCTGCATTCCCGCGATCTGCGGGCGCCGCCCGCGTTCTCGGGGCACCTTGCCTCTACCGCTCTCCACCGCCCCGATGATCCCCCTCGGCCTCCCCGACGCTCCGCTCGACACGTCCCGGCCGCTCGGCGCGCGGTTCGCGGCCCAGGGCGCGTGGACGTTCCGCGACGCCGCCCGGCTCGTCTGGGACCTGCCCTACGGCCGCCCGACGCACACCGGGCCCGAGGCCGTCCTGCGCGACCGGCGCGGCACGTGCAGCTCGAAGCACGCCCTGCTGGCGGCGCTCGCCGACGAGGTCGGGCTGCCCGTCGAGCTCCGGCTCGGGCTGTACATGATGGACGGCACGAACACGCCGCGCACCGGGCCCGCCCTCCGCGCCCACGGCTTCCGCGCCGTGCCCGAGGCGCACTGCGTGCTCGCCGTCGGCGACGACCTCGTCGACCTGACGTGGCCCGGCGTGCGCCGCCCCGTCCCGCTGTTCTCGGTCCAGGAGACGATCCGGCCGGACCAGGCCGGCGCCTACAAGCGGGCCTGGCACCGCGGTCACCTCGACGCGTGGGCGACGACGCACGGCCACGACCCCGACGCCGTGTGGGCCGCGCGCGAGGCCGCCATCGACGCGCTCGTCTGGCGCTGAGCGGCGCCGCCTCGGGCCGTGAATCTGTCCAGACTTTAAGGCTCGACCCGGGTCCACCCTGAGGCCGTCGGGGCCGGAGCCCTCTACCTTCCGTGTGATGCTGTCCCGGATCCCCGCCCTCGTCCTGGCCCTCGCCCTGCTGGCGGGCGGCACCGCGTGGACGCCGGGCCCGATGGACATGGACATGGGCTGCGGGATGACGGACGCGACGGGCGCCCCCTGCGACATGCCCTGCGGCGATGACGACGCCCCGCTCGCGGTGTGCTGCGACCTCGAGGCCCCAGCCACGAGCGACGCCGTAGTGCCCCCGCCGACGCTCCGGCCCGACCCGGTCGTCGCTGTCGTCGCCCGCCTCGCGGTGCCCCCGGCGCCGGTCGCGACCGCGCGCCCGACCACGGCGAGGCACGGCCCCCCACGGGCCGCCGTCCGCCGTCACCTGAGCCTCTCGGTCCTGCTGGTCTGAGCCGACCGGACGTGAAGGACGCCCCGGCGTCCGCTCCCGCCCGTTGTCGCCCGTCTTCAGACCATGCCCCTCCCGTTCGTCGCGCGCGCCGCGCTGCTGGCCCTGTTGGCCGCCCCGGCCGTCGCGCAGGCCCCCGACACCCTCCGCCTCGACGTCGTCCTCGGCGCCGTGTCCGACGCGAACCCCACGCTCGCGGCCGCCCGGCTCGACGCCGACGCGCTCGCCCAGCGCGGCGACCAGGTCGGCGCGCGCCCCGACCCGACCGCGTCGGTGATGCTCGCGCCGTTCCCGGTCCTGACCGCTCGGGGCGCGCAGCGGAGCCAGTGGCGCGTCGAGCAGGCGCTGCCGTGGCCGGGGGCGCTGGGGCTCCGCCGCCGGTCCGCCGACCTCGCGGCCGCGGTATCGGGCGCCGAGGCCGACGCGCTCTCCCTTGATCTCGCCTTCGAGGCACGCCGGGCGTTTTATGACCTGGTCCACGCCCACCACGTCGAGGCTGTGCTCGTGGCGTACCAGGCGCGGCTCGGGGCGTTCGCGGAGGCGGCGGCGGTCCGCTACGAGGTGGGGCGCGGGCCCCAAGCGGCGATCCTGCAGGTGCAGCTCGAACGCGAGCGGATTGCCCAGCGGCTCTTCATGCTGGAGGCCCACCGCGTCGAGGCGCTCCAGACGCTCGCCCGGCTCGCCGACCGCCCGGACCTGGTCGGCACGCCCGTCGCCGTCGAGCCGCCCGCGCTGCCCGATGATCTCGACGCGCTCGTCGCGCTCGCCTTCGAGGCCCGCCCCGAGCGCCGCGCCCTCGCCCTCGCCCGCCAGCGGGCCGCCGCCGAGGTGGCCCTCGCCCAGAAGGCCGTCTACCCCGAGCTCGCGGTCGGCGTCGTCTACACCGACATCGCGGACCGCGACGTGCCGATGACCGCCGACGGGCGCGACGCGATCGGCGTGATGGTCTCGGGCCGGATCCCCCTCGACCGGGGCCGCCTGCGCGCCCGGGAGGCCGAGGCCCGCGTGCGCGTCGCCGAGACGGCCGCCCGCGCCGCCGCCCTCGACACGTCACTCCGCACGCAGGTCGCCGCGCTCGCCGAGCGCGTCCGCCAGACGCGCCGGGCGCACGCGCTCTACCAAGAGCGCCTGCTGCCGCTCGCCGCCACGACGGTCGAGTCCACGCTCGCCGCCTACACGACGGGCGAGGCCGACTACCTCTCGTTCCTCGGGGCCGAGCGGACGCGGTTCGAGGTCGCCCTCGCCGCCGCCGACGCCCACCACCACGTGCTCGTCGCCGTCGCCGCGCTCCAGCGCGCCCTGGGCACCGACGCCATCGACGCGCCCGCGCCGGCCCCCGGCCACGCCGCCCCCCACCACCGATGAGCGACTTCCACACTCCGGACGCGCCCGATCCGGCCGACGTCTACGCCGAGACGCCCCGCGAGCCCGGCGCGCGCCGCCCGCTCTTGGTGGCCGGTGTGCTCCTCGTCTTGGTGGTGCTCGCGGGCATCGCCTGGGCCCTCACCCGCGACGACGCGCCCGCGCCCGACCTCACCGTGACGGAGACGCCGCCGCCCACCGCCGCCGACGCGGTCCCGGCGACGGGCGGGCTCGCCCAATACGACCTCGACGGCGACGGCATCGTCTACCAGTCCGGGATGCACCCGCAGATCGTCCAGGACGAGCCCGGCGTCTGCCCCATCTGCGGGATGGACCTCGAGCCCGTCCCGGTCTCCGGCGCGCCCGCCGGGACCGTCGAGATCGACCCGGTCACGCTCCAGAACATCGGCGTCCGGACGGCCACGGTCACGTCCCGCGAGCTCGAACGCGAGTTGCGGACGACGGGCACGTTCGAGGCCCGCGACTCCGGCCGGGAGACCGTCACGCTCCGGGTCGGCGGGTTCGTCGAGCGGCTTTACGTCGACACCGAGGGCCAGCGCGTCCGCCAGGGCCAGCCGCTCCTGGAGATCTACAGCCCCGAGCTGGTGTCGACCCAGCAGGAGTTGCTCCTCGCCGTCCGAAACAGAGAGCTGCTCGGCGGCGGCGACGGGGCCGACCGGCTCGTCGAGGCGGCCCGGACCCGCTTGCGGCTCTTTGGACTGGGCGCCCAGCAGATCGCGGCCGTCGAGCGGAGTGGGGCGATTCAGGAGCGGATCACGCTCTATGCGCCCGCGTCCGGGACGGTCCAGAACAAGCGGATCGTCGAGGGGATGCAGGCCACGCCGGGGATGCCGCTGATGGACATCGTCAACCTGGGCGCGCTGTACCTCCAGGTCGCCGTGCCCGAGCAGGACCTCGGGTGGGTCGCCCGCGGCACGCGCGCGGTCGTGACGCTGCCATCGCAGCCGGGCGAGGAGCTGCGGGGCCGCGTCGACCTCGTCTACGACACGCTCGACCCGATGACGCGGACGGGCACGGCGCGCGTCACGCTCGCAAACGCGGGCGGGCGGTTGCGTCCGGGGATGTACGCCACGGCCACGCTGTACGGCGCCGCGAGCGCGCCCGGGCCGGTCGTCCCGAGTGAGGCCGTCGTGCGGACGGGCGACGAGGCCGCCGTCATCCTGGCGCTCGGCGAGGGCCGCTTCCGGCCCCAGCCGGTCCGCCTGGGCGAAGAGTCGGGCGGGCTCGTGCGGATCCTGGAGGGCGTCGTCGTCGGCGACCGCGTGGTCACGGGCGCCCAGTTCCTGATCGACTCCGAGGCCCGCCTCGCCGCGTCGCTCGGCGCGATGGCGTCGATGCCGGGGATGGACATGGGCGAGCCAGACGAGGCCGCGCGATGAGAGGCCCCGACGCCAAGGACGGCACGCTGGAACGCTTGATCGAGTGGAGCGCCGAGAACCGGCTGCTCGTCGGGCTCGTGACCGCGCTCGTCGTCGCCCTCGGCGCGTGGGCGACCGTCACGACGCCCGTCGACGCCATCCCGGACCTCAGCGACGTCCAGGTCATCATCCGGACCGAGTACCCCGGGCAGGGCCCGCAGATCGTCGAGGAGCAGGTGACGTACCCGCTCACCTCCGCCTTCCTCTCGGTCCCCGGCGCGCGCACCGTCCGCGGGTACTCGATGTTCGGGACGAGCTTCGTCTACGTCCTGTTCGAGGACGGCACGGACCTGTACTGGGCGCGCTCCCGCGTGCTCGAGTACCTCAGCCAGATCCAGGACCGCCTGCCCGACGGCGCCGCCCCCGCGCTCGGCCCCGACGCGACCGGCGTCGGCTGGGTGTACCAGTACTCCCTGCGCGACACGACGGGCGGGACCGACCTCGGCCAGCTCCGCAGCCTCCAGGACTTCTACCTCAAGACCGAGCTCCAGGCCGTCGAGGGCGTCGCCGAGGTGGCATCCATCGGCGGGTTCCAAAAGCAGTACCAGGTCGTCGTTGACCCCCAGCGGCTGGCGGCGTACGGCGTTCCCATCGGGACCGTCGCCGAGGCGTTGCGCCAGAGCAACCGCGACGTGGGCGGGCGGCTCTTGGAGCTCGGCGAGCGCGAGTACATCGTCCGCGGCAAGGGCTACCTCCAGGGCGTCGACGACATCCGGGCGGTCGCGATCAAGGCCCAGGGCGGGACGGCGGTGACGGTCGGCCAGGTCGCCGACGTGCGGCTGGGGCCCGAGATCCGGCGCGGCATCGCCGACGTCAACGGCCAGGGCGAGGTCGTCGGCGGGATCGTCGTGATGCGCTCGGGCGGCAACGCGCAGGCGACCATCGACCGGGTCAAGGCCCGGATCGCGGAGCTCGAGGCGGGGCTCCCGGCCGGCGTCGACGTGGTGACGGAGTACGACCGGAGCGGGCTGATCGGTCGGGCCATCGAGTCGCTGACGGTCAAGATCTGGGAGGAGCTGCTGGTCGTCGCGCTCGTCGTGTTGATCTTTTTGCTGCACGTGCGGAGCGCGTTCGTGGCCGTCGTCACGGTCCCGGTCGGCATCCTGATCGCGTTGGGCGTGATGCGGCTGCTCGGCATCAACGCCAACATCATGAGCCTGGGCGGCATCGCGATCGCCATCGGCGTGATGGTGGACGCGAGCCTGGTGATGGTCGAGAACGCGCACAAGCACATCGAGCGGGCGCGGGAGGGGAAGAGGGATCCGGGATACGGGAGGCGGGATGCGGGGGATGACCCGCCCCAGCTAACGGAAAGCGAGCGGCTCCGGGCCGTCGTCGAGGCGGCCAAGGAGGTCGGGCCGTCGCTGTTCTTCTCGCTCTTGATCGTGACCGTCAGCTTCCTGCCCGTGTTCACCCTCGAGGGCGTCGAAGGCCGGATGTTCCGGCCGCTCGCGCTCACCAAGACGTTCGCGATGGCCGCGGCCTCGATCCTGGCCGTGACGCTCGTTCCGGCGCTGATGGCCGTCTTCGTGCGCGGCAAGATCCGCCGGGAGGACCAGAACCCCGTCGCCCGGTTCTTTATCCGCACCTACCGGCCGATCATCCGCGGGACGCTGCGGCACCCGAAGGCCATCCTCGCGGTCGGCTTCGCGATCCTGTTCATCACGGTCCTCCCGGTCCAGCGCCTGCTCTTGGGCACCGAGGTCGTCCCATTCCCCCAGATCGGGTCGGAGTTTATGCCGCCGTTGTGGGAGGGCGACTTGCTGTACATGCCGACGACGCTGCCGGGCGTCTCGCCCCAGGAGGCCAAAAACATCCTGCAGCGGACCGACCGCATCCTGGCCTCCTTCCCCGAGGTCGAGCGCGTGTTCGGCAAGATCGGCCGGGCGGAGACGGCGACCGACCCGGCCCCGCTCTCGATGTTGGAGACGACCATCATCTTGAAGCCCGAGGACGAGTGGCGCGAGGGCATCGACCGCGACAGCCTGACGCGCGCCTTCGACGCCGCCATCCGCTTCCCCGGGCTCACGAACGCCTGGACGATGCCGATCAAGACGCGCATCGACATGCTGGCGACGGGGATCAAGACGCCGGTCGGCGTCAAGATCGCAGGCCCCGACCTGGCCGTGTTGGAGCAGCTCGGGCAGCAGGTCGAGCGGGCCGTCGCCGGGCTGCCGGGCACGCGGAGCGCCTTTGCCGAGCGCGTGATGGGCGGGAGCTTTCTAGACGTCGAGGTCGACCGCTTCGAGGCCGCGCGCTACGGGCTGACCTCGGGCGCCGTCCAGGACGTGCTCCAGGCGGCCGTCGGGGGCATGAACGTGACGACGACGGTCGAGGGGCTGGAGCGGTATTCGGTCAACGTCCGCTACCCGCAAGGCCTGCGAGACGACCTGCCCGCGCTGCGTCAGGTCCTCGTCCCGACGCCGTCCGGCGCCCAGGTGCCGCTGGGCCAGCTCGCCACGTTCCGGTTCGCGACGGGCCCGCCGATGATCAAGTCCGAGAACGCCCGCCCGAACGCCTGGGTCTACGTCGACCTCGACGACGGGGCCGACCTCGGCGGCTACGTCGCCGACGCCCAGGCGGCCGTCGCGGCGGCCGTCACCCTCCCGCCCGGCTACTCGATCCGGTGGAGCGGCCAGTTCGAGTACCTCGAGCGCGCCAACAAGCGGCTGGCCGTCCTCGTGCCGATCACGCTCGCGATCGTGTTCCTCTTGCTGTTCCTCCACTTCCGGAGCGCGGAGGAGGCGCTCTTGCTGATGATCCCGCTGCCGTTCGCCGTCGTCGGCGCGGTGTGGCTGATGCTGGCGCTGGGCTTCCACTTTTCGATCGCCGTCGGGGTCGGGCTGATCGCCGTGGCCGGGCTGGCGGCCGAGACGGGCGTCGTGATGCACGTCTACCTCGACGAGGCCGTGGCCCGGTACCGCCGGACCGGCCGGCTGACGTCGGTCCCCCGCCTCAAGGCCGCGCTCGAGGAGGGCGCCGTCGACCGCGTCCGTCCCAAGCTCATGACGGTCTTCACGACCATCATCGGCCTGACGCCCGTTCTCTTTGGGACCGGGACCGGCGCCGAGGTCATGCAGCGGATCGCCGCGCCGATGGTCGGCGGGCTCGTGACCTCGACCGTCCACACCCTCGTCATGATCCCGGCGCTCTACGCCGTCGTCCAGGGCCGCCGCTTGCGGCGCCAGCTCCGCGACATGCCCCCTGGCGACGGCGCCACGGCCGACCTCGCCTTCGACCCGCTCGCGCCCCGCGCGAGCACCCACGACTCTCGCTGATCCCCACCACACGCGGCTCTGTCCGCCCGATTCCATGACCCGTTTCTTCCTGCCCCTCGCCCTCGTCGTCACCCTCGCCGCCTGTACCGACGAGGCGCCGGCGCCGCCTGAGTCCGCCACCCACCCCGAGGCGCATGAGACCGCCGCGGCCGACGGCCCCGTCACGCCTGAGATGGTTGACGGTGTTCAGGTGGTCGCCATCGAGGCCGGGGCGCTCGGCTTCCAGCCGCGCGCGATCCAGCTCGCGGCCGGCGTCCCGGCCCGGTTCGTCATCACGCGGACGGTCGACGACGCCTGCTCGTCCGAGATCACGATCCCCGACTACGACGTGACTGCCACGGCGCTGCCGCTCGGCGAGGCCGTCGAGATCGCGTTCACGCCGACCGAGGCGGGCGAGGTCGAGTTCGTTTGCGGCATGGACATGCAGCGCGGGACGATCGCCGTCGTCTCGTAGGGCACCGGCCGGTTGGATAACGGCGTACTAGGGGGTATCCTCCGCCCGCTTCACCCCAAGGCTCCGACCGGTTCGGGGTACTCCTCCCCCTCCGCCATGCGCCGTTCGTCCCCGTTTGTCCTCGCCGTCCTCCTCGCCCTGGCGGCCACCGCCTGCGGCCCCTCCGAGGAGCCGGCCGATGCCCCCCGTGCGGCGGACCCGGCGGAGGTGGACCCCGCCGCCGATGCGCCGGCCGACCCGCAGGGCTACGAGGCCCTCATCGGCTCCGCCGACGGGATCACGGTGATCGGGGCCGACGGGACCCAGACGGTGGTGGCCTTCCAAACGGACCAGCCCGACGTGCTCGCCGCGCTGGTGCCGTTCCTCGGTGAGCCCCTCTCGGACACCCTCAACGAGGAGTGCCCGGCCGGGCCGACGGCCGCCGTCGAGTGGGCCAACGGGTTGACGCTGCACTTCGCGGCCGACCTCGACGTCCGTTCGCTGGCCGGCTGGCACATGCACGGCGACGACGAGCGGCTCCAGGGGCCCGAGGGCATCCAGCTCGGGACCCCCCGCGACATCCTCGGCGCGACGCCGTCCGTCGAGATGATGGAGGATTCGAGCCTGGGCGACGAGTTCGCGGTGGGCGCCGCGAGCGACGACGGCACCGTCGTCGGCGGCCTACTGGAGGGCCCCCTCGTGACGGACCTCTACGCTGGTCTCAACTGCTTCGCCCGCTGAGGCCGGCTCCCCCTCTCTTTCCGCCTCCCACCCCGATGGCCTGTCGACTTGCCCGCCTCGCCGTTCTGTCTCTGCTTCTGGTCGCGGCCGGCTGCGGCCCCGAGCCCGCCGAGGCGCCTGCGGACGCTCCGGCCGGGGCGCCCGCTGCGGTCGTCGCGCCCGAGCCCGGCGCCGACGCGGAGCCCTCGCGGACCGGGGGGCAGGAGACGGTCGCCGCCATGCAGGGCACGTGGCAGTCGCTCGACGACCCCCTCAGCGTCCTGCGCATCGAGGGCGATGCGGTCGCGAGCGTCTACGACGGCGAGACGCTGTCGACGGAGACGATCCGGGCGGTACGCAGCTGCGACGACCTCACCGAGGACCCCATGGGCACGCACTTCACGCTGAGCGACGGGGAGACCGAGCCGCTGTGCTACGAGATGGACGCCGTCGACGGGTCCTCGCTGGCGTACATCTACCTGCCGCGCGGCAACCGCCTGGCGTACGAGCGGGTCGAGGGGTAGCGTCCGGTTCCGCTCGCCTCGGCGCCGACGCGGGCCGGTCAGGGCGTCGGCGGTCGGCGGCCTACGTCGCCAGCTTGTAGCCGCGCCCGTGGACGGTCACGAGGTGGCGCGGGCGGCTGGCGTCGGCCTCCAGCTTCTGGCGCAGCCCCGCGATGTGGACGTCGACGGTCCGCGTCGTCGGCGTCGCGTCGTAGCCCCAGACGTGGGTGAGGGCGTCGTCGCGCGTGACGACGTGGCCCCGGTGCGCCAGCAGGTGGCAGAGCAGGCCGAACTCCTTGGCCGAGAGCTCGACGAGCGCGTCGCCCCGGCGGACCTCGGCACGGTCCTCGTCGACCGTCACGTCGCCGAAGCGGTGGCGGCGGGCGCCCGGCGCGGCCCGTCCGGACCGGCGGAGCAGCGCCTCGATGCGCGCCAGCAGCTCGGCGGTGTCGAACGGCTTGACGAGGTAGTCGTCGGCGCCCAGGCGCAAGCCGACGACGCGGTCGGTCACCTGCCCGCGCGCGGTCAGCATCAGGACCGGCGTGCGGACGCCGCGCTGGCGGAGGTCGCGGACGACCGCGAACCCGTCGCGGCCGGGCAGCCCCACGTCGAGCAGGACGAGGTCGAACGGCTGCGACGCGGCGGCCTCGAACCCGGCGTCGCCGTCGCCCGCGTGCTCGACGGCGTAGCCCTCCGCGCGGAGCCGGTCGCCGAGCGTGCGGACGAGCCCGGGGTCGTTCTCGATGAGCAGCAGCCGGGTCACGAGATCGGAAGGGTGAGCGTGACGACGGCGCCGCTGGCGGTTTCGATCTCGGCCGTCCCGCCGTGCGCCTCGGCCACGCGGCGGACGAGCGCGAGCCCCAGGCCCGAGCCGGGCGTCTGCGCCTCGACCGCGCGGCGCCCCCGGACGAACGGCTCGAACACCGCCTCGCCGTCCGCGAAGCCAGGTCCGTCGTCGGCGACGGAGAGCGCGACGGCTGGCGCCCCGGCGAATCGAGCGGCATGGGCCGCGAGCCGGATCGACGGGCCGCCGTGGCGGGCCGCGTTCGCCAGCAGGTTGCGGAGCGCCGTCGCGAGCGCGTCGGGGTCGGCGGCGAGCGCGAGGCCCGGCGCGAGGTCGAGCGCGACCGTCGCGTCGGCGTCGTCGAGCACGGGCCGGGCGCGGGCGAGCGCATCGGCGACCACATCGGCGACGGTGACGGGCTCGCGGCGGGGCGCCGCGCCATCCGCCCCCGCGTACGTCAGCACGGTCTCGACCATCTCCGCCAGCCGCCGGCTCTCGTCGCGGACGAGCGCGCCGTACGCCCCGACCCCGTCCGCCCCGACGACGCCGTCGGCCAGGTTGTCGCCGGCCGACTGGAGGACCGCGATGGGCGTCCGCAGCTCGTGCGAGACGCCCGCCACGAACGCGAGCTGCTGGGCCGCGAGGGCTCGCTGGCGCCGCGCCGAGCCCACCATCAGCGCGACCGCCGCCGCCAGCACGCCGAGTACGCCGAACGCGACGGCCAATTGACGCCGCCGCAGCCCGGCCGCGGCGGCGGCCACCGACCCGGACCGGTGCCGCGCGACGAGCCGCCAGCGCTGCGCCGGCCCGTCGCTCTCGGCCGTCACCGACGCCTCGCGCGTCGTCTCGGTCGCGTCGACGCCGCCCGGCGGGAGCGCGACCGCCAGCTCCTGCACCTCGCCGGGGCCCACGCCCACGTCGAGGTCGGGGGTCTCGAACACGCCCGCCGCCGGCGCGCCGTCGAACAGCGCGATCGCCGGGTCGCGGGCGGAGACGAGGCGCACGTCGAACAGCTCGGCGCCGGGGAGCGCGCTCGCCAGCAGGTCGGGGACGAGCCGCTCGGCGAACACCTCGGGGTCGAGGGCGACGAGCACGAACCGGAGGTCGGCGGCGCCGGGCGGCAGCACGGGCACGAGCACGGCGGGCGGGGCGGCCGGGAGCGCGCCGTCGTCCAGGCGGAGCGTGGCGACGGAGGTGCTGGGCGCGGGAACGAGGCGCTCGGGGAACGCCGCCAGCGCGTCGCGCCACGGGGCCAGCGCCTCGGGCCACGCGATCGGGCGCAAGCCGCCATCTGCGAGCACCGACAGCGCGGGGTCCGGGCCGGGGCGGGCCCAGTACACGGCGCCGACGAGGCCGGGGTCGGGCGCGGTCGCGCGCCACGCCGCCAGCCGGGCGGCGAGCGTGTCGGCCGGGGCGTCGCCGGGCGGGGCGCGGTCGAAGGCGTCGCGGATCCCGAGCAGCCGGGCCGTCAGCGCGCGGTCGACCTCGGCGCCGCCGACCGCCAGCAGGCTCTGCAACCGGGCCTCTTCGACGGCGCCCCACCGCCCGATCCACCGCCACTGGAGCACGGCGAGAAGCGCCAGCAGGGCCGCCAGCCCGCCGACGAGCATCACTTGCCGACGTGGGAACGCGCTCCGCATGGCCCCAAGATCGACGGCGCCCGCGCCCGCGCCGCGCCGCGGCCAGAGGTTTTACATCCTGAACATCGATCCGGCCTCCGCTTGACAACTCGGGCCCGCCGCGTCCCGACCCTTGGAATCTCACCCGCCCCCGCCCCGATGCGCACCCTCCTCCTGACCCTCGCCCTGCTGGCGCCCGCCGCCAGCGCCCAGTCTGTCGTCGGCGAGACCGGCGCGGCGCTCGACGCCTACCTCACCGAGGCCGGCTTTTCCGGCGCCGTCGTCGCCACCCGCGACGGCGCGGTCGTCTTGCGCGAGGGGTATGGCGAGGCCGCGCCAGGTGCCCCCAACACACCCGAGACCGCGATCCAGATCGGGTCGGTCGCCAAGCCGTTCACGGCCGCCCTCGTGCTCTCGCTCGTCGACGACGGCCGCCTCGACCTCGCCGCCCCGCTGGCGCGCTATCTCGACGGCCTCCCCGCCGACAAGGCCGGGATCACGCTCCACCACCTGCTGACGCACACCGCCGGGCTGCCCGACGCCATCGGCGACGACTTCGAGGCCATCGACCGCGAGGCGTACGTCGCCCGGGCCTTCGCGACGCCGCTCGACCGCGCGCCGGGCGCAGGGTACGCGTACTCGAACGTCGGCTTCGCGCTGCTGGCGGCCGTCGTGGAGACGGTCACCGGGCAGAGCTACGACGCGGCACTCCAGGCCTTTCTTGGCGAAGCGGGCATCGAGCGGACCGGCTACCGGCTCGCGCCGTCGGTCCCCATCGCGCACGGCCACGACGGCGACCGCGACCTCGGCCCGCCGACGGACCAGCGGTGGGCGCCGGACGGCCCGTACTGGAACCTGCGCGGCAACGGAGGCCTGCTCTCGACGGCCGACGACCTGCTCGCGTTCACCGAGGCGCTCGACGCCGGCGCGCTCCTGTCCGAAGAGATCCTCCTGCTCGCCATGACGCCCCACACCGATGAGGGCGAGGGCTCCGGCTCGCACTACGGCTACGGCTGGGCGCTTTTTGAATCGCCGCACGGCCGGCTGGTGACGCACAACGGCGGCGACTCGGGGTCGTCGGCCGACCTCCTGTGGTTCGTCGACGCGGGCGTGACGCTGGCGGTGCTCTCGAATGACCGGGCCGTCGAGGCGTACGACGTGAGCGGGGCGCTGGCGGAGATCCTGTTCGGCGGCGAGCCCGAGCCGTTCGAGGCGGGCGGGGCGGTCGCCGTGCCGGTCGAGGCGCTGGCGTCCCGCGTCGAGGGGCAGCGCGCGCTCGCGTTCGTCGAGGCCGTCAACGCCCGGACCGAGGCGGCGGCGCGGGCCTTCGTCGAGGCCCACCTCGACGAGGGCTTCCGGCAGGACCCGGACGGAATGGTGGGCTTTTTCGACGCCGTCCGCCAGGAGGTCGGGAACGCGCCGATCACGCTGTCGCGCGCCGAGGCCGACCCGGACGAAGGGATGCTGATCCTGTACGCCGACCTCGCCGACGGCGGAGTGTACCGCATCGAGCTCGGGTTCGACGGTCCGCCCGAGCACCGGATCGCCGGGCTCTTTACCGAGGTCGTCGACCCCGACCGCGCCGCCGCCGAGTGCCCCGCGCCCCGCCTGCCCGACGACGCCTTCGGCGAGCGCGCGACGGCCCTGCTGGCGGCTCTGTGCGACGGCTCCCCCGAGTCGCTGCGCGCCTTCATCGACGCCCACGTCGACCCGCCGCTGGTCGACGCGGCGGGCGGCGCAGATGCGCTCGTCGCCGGGCTCGGGCGGCTGGCGGGCGAGGTCGGCGGGGGAGAGGTGGCCGGCATGAGGCTGGCGTCCGCGACGGAGGGCACGCTGGCGATCGAGGGCCGCGGCGACGTGCTCCGGGTGTCGCTGAGGTTGGCCGACGCGCCGCCGCACCGGATCGCCGCGATCGACGTGGAGGCGGGGCCCGACGGTCCGGCGTTCGCGAGCGTCGAGGCGGGGCTGGCGGATATCGCCGCCGAGGCGGAGGCCGGGCGGTTCTCGGGCGTTGTGCTGATCGCCAAGGACGGCGAGCCGGTCGTCGAGCGCGCCTTCGGGTGGGCCGATCGCGCGCGCGGCGAGCGCGTCACGCCCGAGACGCGGTTCAACGTCGGGTCGATCAACAAAGAGCTCACGGCCGTCGCCGTCCTCCAACTCGCCGCGCGCGGGGCGGTCGACCTCGACGCGCCGATCGGCGCGGTCCTCGACGGCTTCCCCGAGGGCATCGCCGACGCGGTGACGGTGCGGCACCTCTTGCAGCACCGCTCGGGCTGGGGGCACTACTGGGACCACCCGGTCTTCGTCGCCCGAGAGGCCGAGCTGACCGAGATCGGCGACTACCTCGCCTTTATCCGCACGATCCCGCTCGACTTCGCGCCCGGCGCGCGCGAGCAGTACAGCAACGTCGGCTACGAGGTGCTCGGCGCCATCGTCGAGGCCGCCTCGGGCCAGCGCTACGCGGACTACGTCGCCGCGCACGTCACCGGGCCCGCCGCGATGACGGACGCGCGGACGGCGACGCACGGGGCGCCCGGCCACGCGACGCCGTACCTCGGGGCGGGCTACGGCCGGCCCGCGCCCATCGCCAAGCACGGCACGGCGGCCGGCGGCGGGTATGCGACCGCCCGCGACCTCCTGCGCTTCCAGGCCGCCCTGACCGACGGGCGGCTGCTGACCCGCGAGATGCGCAACCTCCTCTTCAACCGCTTCGAGCCGACGGACGCGGAGATCGAGCCGTCGATGGGGATCGCGGGCGGGGCGCCCGGCATCAACGCGGTCTGGGAGTGGGACGCGCCGAGCGGGTGGAGCGTCGTGGTGGTCGCCAACCGCGAGCCCCCGACGGCCGAGGCGCTGGGCCTCGCGCTGATGCGCGCGGCGACCGACTGAGCGGCCGCCCTCCTCGGCGTCGAGGAGGGGCGGTCAGGGCGTCGGCGGGCGGCGGTCGTCGCGCCAGATCGAGACGACGAGCCCGAACCCGAACGCGGCGGCGAGCAGGAACAGCCCGATCGCCAGGCCGGGGTACCCCAGGATCGTGAACGACGACGGCACCTGCATCAGCAGGGCCGCGCCGACGATGAGCGCCGCGAGCACGACGCCCGTCGCGATCCGGTTGGCCACCTTCTCGAACCCGGCCATCATCCCGGCCTCGTCGAACGCCCGGATGCGGAGCTCGAACCGGTGCTCGACGAGTTCGTCGAGGAGCGTGTTGAGCCGGCCGGGCAGCTTCTGGGCGAACTCGCCGGCCTCCAGCGCCGCCGCGAACACGGCGCCAGGCGTCAGGTCCTTCCGCATCCGCCGCTCCATCACCGAGCCCGAGTGCTCGCGGATGACGGCGTTCGGGTCGAAGCCGGGGTCGAGCACGCGGCCGATCTCGTCGAGGTTGAGCAGCGTCTTGCCCAGCATCGTCAGCTCGGGCGGCGGGCGGAGGCCGTGGAGGCCCTGGAGCCGGGCCACCTCCATCACGACCCGGCCGACGGGCAGGTCGGTGAGCGAGGCGTTCTGGTACTGGGCGACGAGCGCGCCGATGCCCTGCTCGAGCGGCTCGCGCTCGAAGGTCGGCAGCGGCGTGCCCATGCGGATGGCCTGCTCGGCGGCGTCGCGCCCGCGCCCTTCGCTGATGTGGAGGATCAGCCGGAGGAGGCGCTCCTGCATCTGGGGGTCGAGCCGGGCCACCATCCCCAAGTCGATCAGCGCGATCCTGTGGTCGTCGGTGACGAACACGTTGCCGGGGTGGGGGTCGGCGTGGAAAAAGCCGTCGACCAGGATCTGGTCGAGGTAGGCCTTCAGCAGGTCGGCGGCGAGCGCGTGGCCGTCGAGCTCGGTCCGCACGATGGGCGGGAGCGCGGAGACCTTGACGCCCGGGACCCAGTCGAGCGTGAGCACCCGGCCCGTGGTGTAGTCGGCGACGGGCCGGGGCACGACGATCCGCTCGTAGCGCGCGAGGTTGTCGGCCAGCGTGTCGAGGTGGGCGGCCTCCTGGCGGTAGTCGAGCTCGCGCAGGAGCGTCGAGCGGAACTGGGCGAGCATCGCGCCGACCCCGAACCGCCGGCCCGTCTCGGTGTGGGCGTCGGCCAGCTCGGCCACCTCACCGAGGGCGGCGAGATCCTCGGCGATCGCGCCCCGGATCCCCGGCCGCTGCACCTTGACCGCGACCGGCCGGCCGTCGCGGAGCGTTGCGCGGTGGACCTGCCCCAGCGACGCCGCGGCCACAGGCTCGGCCTCGAACGTGGCGAACGCCTTCGACAGCCGGACGCCCAACTCTTGCTCGACGATGGCCTCGACCTCGGCGAACGGGAACGGCGCGATGTCGTCCTGGAGCCGGGCGAGGGCGTCGAGGTAGGGCGGCGGGAGGAGGTCCGACCGCGTCGACAGCATCTGGCCGAGCTTGATGTAGGTCGGCCCCAGGGCCTCGAGGTCGGCCGCGAGCCGCTCGGGGTCGCCGCCGACGTCCGGCGCGTCCTCGGCCAGGATGGCCTCGTCGAGCTCCATGTGAGCGACCAAGTCGCGGCGGCCGTGGCGGGCCAGGAGCAGGGCGAGGTCGCGGTACCGCGCCAAGCGCGTGAGGGTCGGGGCCATGGGGCGGGGGGAGGGGACGCCTGCAACGGCCCCGCCGCCCTTCGGATTCCTCAGAGCGTGGCCGCCGCCCGCGACCGCTCGGCTACACCGCTACCGGACCGCGAGCACGGCGCGGACGGGCTCCCCGGCTTGCGCGGCCGCCGAGCCGGGATACGGGTCGAGCGACTGGAGTGTCACCGTGAGCCCGTCGAGCACGGCCGTGGCCGTCTCGTCGTCGCCCATCCGCGCGTGCGGCACCGACAGCACGGCCTGGTCCGCGCCGATGGCGAGGCGGATCTGGGCGCGGCCGGCCTGGATGCAGTCCACGCCCTCGGGGCACCGGCTGTCCTCGACGACCTCGACGAACCGCAGCGTCCGGCCCTCGACGGTCGTGGACCCGCCGAGTTCGACGATGGCGGGGGGGATCGGACGGGCGGGGGCGTCGGGCGTCGCGGCCGGGGGCGGAGGGGCGGGCGTGGCCGGGGCCTCCGGCGCGCGCGCCTCGGTCGACGGCGCCTCGGGCGGGGCGTCGGCGCCCGCGCAGCCGGCGGCGCTGAGGGTGGCCGCCAGCGCGAGCAGGGCGAGTGCGCGCAGCATCTAGCGGGCCTCGAACGAGGCGACCGTCACGACGGGCCGATCGCTGCTCGGCGCCGTCTCGCTGGGGTGCGGCGTCAGGGCGACGGCGAAGAGCACGCGCTGGCCGACGCGCACGCCGGCCTCCGGCTCGCGCGCGGGGTCGACGACGGCGAGGGTGTGGTCGGCGCCCTGGACCGTCAGGCGGACCGCCGCGCGCCCCTCCCAGACGCACTCGACCCCCTCGGGGCACCGGCTGTCCTCGGCGACGGCCTGGAACGACAGGGTGAGCCCGTCGAGGCTGGCGCTCTCGCCGAGCGGCACGGCGACCTCGCCCGCCTGCGCGCCGACGGTCTCGTAGTTGGGGCCGCTGTCGCACGCGGCGACCGCGAACGCCAGCAGGGCGAGCGACAGGATCCGGAGACCCGAGGGGAGCTGCAACATGGCCGTGGGGAAAGGGGGGGACCTAAGTATCGGGCGCCGACGCCCAACTTCCTAGGGCGATCGGACTACTCCGCGCCCGCCTTGCGCTGCGAGCGCCAGGCGTCGTAGGCCGCGAACAGGACGCCGAACAGGGTGAAGAAGCCGACGTCGCCGAGCAGCCCGGCCTGCACCTCGGCCCACGTCTCCCCGAGGGCGAGGTTCAGCACGTTGACCAGGACGAGCGCGATGTAGGCGGACGCCAGGCTCCGGGGGAGGGCGCGGACGAAGGCGTCGAGCATGACTAGAGCCGGGTGCGGATGCCGAACTGATGGGTCCCGCCAAAGTCGCCCCAGTTCTGGAAGGCGTAGTCGACGGAGACGCGGCGGAGCGTGACGCCGGCGCCGACCGAGACGCCGGCCAGGTCGAGCCGCCCGCCCGAGCGGAAGTCGGCGCCCCGGCGGCCGTTGTAGCCCGCCCGGACGGCGAACGTCTGGCCGAGCTGGAACTCGCCGCCGACGGCGAGGTGATCGAACACGCGGTTGGCGAACGACGAGTCCGAGGCGGCGCCTTCGAAGCGGTGGAGGTCGATGCCGGCGACGGAGACGGTGAGGGGCACGTAGCGCAACCGTTTGGCGACGGTCAGCCGCACGTCGAGCGGGAGCCGGTCGGCGGTCGCGCCCAGCGACGAGAGGACGGCGCCGACGTGGTGGACGCTGGCGCCGAGCCGCAGGCCCTGCTCCTCGACGGTGTAGCTCAGCCCGGCGTCGGCGGCGACCGCCGAGCTGCCGGCGTCGTCGAGGCTGGCGAACAGGGCGTGGCCCGCGAGCCCGACGCGGAATCGGGGCAGCACCTCGCGCGAGGCCGCCAGCGTCACGGCGGCCTCGTTCGCCGAGAACGTCCCCGTCGCGTCGCCGCCGATCTCGTCGCGCCGCTCGAAGTCGCCGAAGGAGAGGTAGCGGACGGCGCCGAGCACGCTCAGCCCGCCGAAGAGCCCGACGTCGCGGGCATACGCGACGGACCCGGCGTTGACGTCGGCCACCAGGTTCGTGTACCCGAGGGCGACGGCGCCGGACGCGGCGGGCGTCAGCAGGGCCGGGTTGGCGAACGCGGCGGCGGGGTCGCCCGCGAGCGCGGCGGGCCCGGCGAGCGCGGCCGACCGGGCGGACACGTCGAGGCGGACGAGGTCGTAGGCCGTCTGGGTCCGCGGCTGGGCGGCGGCGACGGCACAGCCGGCCACGAGGGCGGCGGCGAGGAGAACGGGGCGCATGGCGGGAGGCCCGGGCGGCGGGCGGAGTCTGCGGGGACCGTCTCGAAGGGCCGTCTAGGCGTGTCCAGATGTGGGACCGCGAAGGTACGGCCGCTCGCGCGCGGCGGCCGGTCACTCCGGCGTGGCCCGTGCCCCGACGGGACGCCCGCCCCCAGCGCGCACGCCGGCCGGGCGTGCGGACGCCGACATCCAGCGCGGCCCCACGCGAAACACCGACGAAGGTGAACCGCGAGCGCCGCCCGGCCCGTTCACCGCCGGAAGAACGCGCGGAAACCCCGCGCCGACCGCCCGCAGGCCCCGTCCGCCGGTGCCCGGCCCGTACCTTCGCGCGGTCCTGTGTACGCCCTGAGATAGCCCCCCCTCCGATGATTGAAGCCCTCCAGAAGCTGTTCGGCGGCGATTCCAACGCCCGCGAGCTCAAGAAGCTCTGGCCCGTCGTCGACGAGATCAACGAGATCGCCGACCGGCTCCAGCACGTCACCGACGCCGAACTGCAGGCCAAGACGGACGGGTTCCGCGCCCGCATCCGCGAGGCCGCCGCGCCCATCGAGGCCGAGCAGGCCGACGTCCGCGCCCGGCTCCTGGCCGCCGGCGGCGACAACGCCGACGCCGACCCGACGACCGGCGACACGCTGAGCGTCCGCGACCGGCAGGACCTCTACGCGCGGCTCGACGACCTCGAGGGCGACTGGATCGACACGGTCGAGGCCGCGCTCGACGAGGTGCTCGCCGAGGCGTTCGCGGTCATCAAGGAGACGTGCCGGCGGTTCCTGGGCAAGAGCTGGGTGGCCGGCGGGTCGGAGATCGAGTGGCAGATGGTGCCGTTCGACGTCCAGCTGCTCGGTGGCGTCGTGCTCCACCGCGGGCAGGTCGCCGAGATGAAGACGGGCGAGGGCAAGACGCTCACCTCCGTCGCGCCGATCTACCTCAACGCGCTCGTCGGGCGCGGCGTCCACGTCGTCACCGTCAACCCGTACCTCGCCCAGCGCGACGCCGAGTGGATGGCGCCGATCTTCGAGTTCCACGGGCTCTCGGTCGACTGCATCGACAAGCACAAGTCGCACAGCCCAGGCCGCCGTGCCGCGTACCGCGCCGACATCACGTACGGCACGAACAACGAGTTCGGGTTCGACTACCTGCGCGACAACTCGTTCGTGGTCGACGCCGAGCAGCTCGTCCAGCGCCAGCACCACTACGCGATCGTCGACGAGGTCGACTCGGTGCTCATTGACGAGGCCCGGACGCCGCTGATCATCTCGGGGCCCGTCCCCCAGGCGAGCATCGACGAGTTCAAGGAGTTCCAGCCGCCGGTCGACAAGCTCGTCCGCGACCAGCAGAAGCTCGTCGCCGGCTACGTGTCCGACGCCGAGCGCAAGCTCAAGGAGGCCGAGGCGCTGGAGGAAACCGACAAAAAGGCCGCCAAGCGCCTGCGCGACAGCGCCGGGCTCGACCTGCTCCGCGCCCAGCGCGGGTACCCGCGCAACAAGAAGCTCATCAAGCTCAAGGGCGAGACGGGCATCGAGATGCTCATCCGCAGCATCGAGGCGATCTACCTCGCCGAGTCCGCCAAGCGGATGCCCGAGGTCGACGAGCCCCTCTTCTTCGCGCTCGAGGAGGCCCAGCACCAGATCGAGATGACCGACAAGGGCCGCGAGGCCATCGGTCGGGCGGCCGGCACGGACGCCGACTTTTTCGTGATCCCCGACGTGGGGACGGAGGTCGCCCAGATCGAGCGGACCTACGAGGCCAACAAGGCCGCGCTCATCGACGAGATCCAGGGCTCGGACCTCGACTCGGAGAAGCGGAAGAACAAGATGGACAACGACCTCCGCGAGCTGCGCAACGCGGCCGAGGAGGCCAAGCGCCAGCTCTACACCAACTACGCCGAGAAGTCCGAGCGCATCCACGCCGTCAACCAGCTGCTCCGCGGCTACACGCTGTACGAGAAGGACAAGGAGTACATCGTGCAGGACGACAAGGTGATGATCGTCGACGAGCACACGGGCCGCGTGCTGCCGGGCCGCCGCTACTCCGACGGGCTCCACCAGGCGATCGAGGCCAAGGAGCGCGTCAAGGTCCAGGCCGCGACCCAGACGTACGCCACGATCACCATCCAGAACTACTTCCGGATGTACGCCAAGCTGGCGGGCATGACCGGCACGGCCGAGACGGAGGCCGAGGAGTTCGGCAAGATCTACCAGCTCCCCGTCGTGGTCGTCCCGACCAACCGGCCGATCGCGCGCGACGACGACGACGACCTGATCTACAAGACCAAGCGGGCCAAGTACAAGGCGCTCCTCGAGCGCGTCCAGGAGATCCACGACACGGGCCAGCCGCTCCTGATCGGCTCCGCGAGCGTCGAGACCTCGGAGCAGATGTCGCGCCTGCTGCAGCGCGCCGGCATCCCGCACAACGTGCTCAACGCCAAGGCGAGCCGCGCCCAGGCCGAGGCCCAGATCGTGGCCGACGCCGGCCAGATCGGCGCCGTCACGATCGCCACCAACATGGCGGGCCGCGGCACGGACATCAAGCTGGCCGAGGGCGTCAAGGAGCTCGGCGGGCTCGCGATCCTGGGCACGGAGCGCCACGACAGCCGCCGCATCGACTTGCAGCTGCGCGGCCGCGCCGGCCGCCAGGGCGACCCCGGCTTCAGCCAGTTCTACGTCTCGCTCGAAGACGACCTGATGCGGCTCTTCGGCCACGACCGGACGGCCAAGATCATGGACCGGCTCGGCATGGAGGAGGACGAGGTGCTCACTCACAAGTGGCTCACGAAGGGCGTTGAGCGGTCCCAGACCAAGGTCGAGCAGAACCACTTCGCGAGCCGCAAGCGCCAGCTCGAGTACGACGACGTGCTCAACGCCCAGCGCGAGGTCATCTACGACCGCCGGATGCACGCCCTCGAGGGCGACCGCCTGCGCGGCGACATCCTGGACATGCTGACCGAACTCGTCGAGCGGATCGTCGGCGAGCACTTCGGCAACGGCGACATCGAGGAGATCCGCGAGGCGCTCCGCATCCACCTCGCCTTCGACATGGAGATCGACCCGATGACGGCGTCGAACTTGGGCGAGCAGGGGCTGATCGACCGGATCCTGGACGAGGCCACGGCGCACTACCGCCGCAAGCGGTCCGCGCTGGCGGGCCCGTTCTACAAGTCGGCCGCGGAGATGATGGAGAAGGCCGACCCCGAGAACCGGCCGAAGAAGCTGTTCGTCGACTTCTCGGACGGCCGCCGCGTGCTGCGCGCGACGGTCACGCCCGAGGCGGTGTTGGAGTCCCAAGGCCAGGAGATCAACGACGCGCTCGAGCGCGCCGCCGTGCTGGCGGTGATCGACGAAAAGTGGACCGAGCACCTGCGCGACCTCGACGAGGTCAAGCAGGGCGTCGGGCTCCGCTCGTACGGCCAGAAGGACCCGCTCATCGAGTACAAGATGGAGGCGTTCAAGCTGTTCAAGGAGCTCGTCCAGACGGTCGACGAGGAGGTCGTCGGGCTGGTGTTCAAGGCCGGGCCGCTCGTCCAGGGCGACAGCCAGCGCAACGCCGCGCGCCGCGTCCAGCAGGTCGCAAAGCCGCGCCTCGACCCGAACCGCGCCCAGGCCACGCAGGAGAAGGCGACGCCGGACTACGCGGCCGGCATCGGCGGCGACGGCGCGTCGTCGGCCGAGCGCGACCCGACGGCCAAGGCCGCCCCGGTCGTCGTCGACAAGACGGTCGGCCGCAACGAGCCGTGCCCCTGCGGCTCGGGCAAGAAGTTCAAGCACTGCCACGGCCGCGGCTAGACCGCACCGGGCAAACGCACCAGCGGCCGGCGGGGGAGTCCCTCGCCGGCCGCTGTTCGTTTCGGTCGGGTGCGTCGCTAGCGGACCGCCAGCATCGGGCGGCTCGGCGCCAGCGAGCGCCGCAGGAACGCGAGCCGCGCGTCGGCCGACCGGGCCGTGGCGCCGACGGGGCGGACGCCCAGGGCGTAGAGCCCGGTGATGCCGCCGGTCGCCCGGAAGGTGACCCGGTCGCCCTCCGAAAGACGGGCGGTGCGGGCCGTGAACGGGAAGCGGCCGCCGGAGGCGCACGTGACGGTGCCGGTGCCGCGGGCGGGGTCGAACTGGGTGATGGTGCCGGGGGTCATGGGTCGGTCGGAAGCGTGTGGGAGCTACGGGAGGCGGGCTGGCGGGTTACAGAACCAGTCCCGATTCCCCGTCTGCACCGAGCCTCCCGGGATCATTCACTGCGTACCGGATGACAAGTCTCCCACCTTGACGTAGCCTCCCGTTCCCCACCCGCCCCGGCGTGCTCCGCAGCCTCACCATCCGCGACTACGCGCTCATCGAGCGCTTGGAAGTCGAGTTCGACAGCGGACTCAACATCATCACGGGCGAGACCGGGGCGGGCAAGTCGATTCTTCTCGGCGCGCTGAAGCTGTTGCTCGGCGAGCGCGCCAGCACCGAGGCGCTGCGGACGGGCGCCAAGAAGGCCGTCGTGGAGGGCGTCTTCGACAACGCCGACGAGGGGCGCCTGCCGGCCCTGCTGGCGGCGCATGAGATCGACCCGTCGGAGGGCGGCAACCTGGTCATCCGGCGCGAGATCTCGGTGCGCGGCTCGCGGGCGTTCGTCAACGACACGCCGGCCACGCTCGACGTGCTGCGCGAGGTGGCGTCCAACACCATCGACCTGCACGGCCAGCACGAGCACCAGTCGCTGCTGCGGACCGAGACGCACGTCGAGCTGCTCGACAACTTCGGCGGCCTGGGCGGGCTCGTCGACACGTATCGCCAGCACTACCGGGCCGTCGCCGTGCTGGCGGCCGAGCGGGCCGACCTGGTGCGCCGCGAGGCCGAGCTCCAAAAACAGAAGGAGCTCTACGCGTTCCAGATCGAGGAGATCGACGCGGCCGACCTCGAGGAGGGCGAGATGGACGCGCTCGAAGCCGAGCGCCGCGTGCTCGAAAACGCCGAGCACCTCTACGAGGCGACGGCCGAGCTCTACGCCCAGATCTCCGAGTCCGACGACGCGCTCTACGACCGGCTCGTGCTCGTCCGCAACCAGCTCCAGGACCTCGCCCGCATCGACTCGGCGTTCGACGAGACGTTGTCTGATGTCCGCTCGGCCGAGATCGCGCTCAAGGAGGCGACGCAGTTTTTGCAGGGCTACAACGCCGAGATCGAGTTCAATCCGGAGCGGCTCGACGAGATCCGCGAGCGGATGGGCGAGATCGACTACCTCGCGCGCAAGTACGGCGGGACCGTCGAGTCGGTGCTGGCGTACCGCGCCGACATCGGCCAGACGTACGACCTCGCCAAGGACTTCGAGGGGGCCATCGACCGGCTCGACGGCAAGATCGAGGCGGCGCGCGACCGGCTCAGCCAGGCGGCCTACCGGCTGTCGCAAAAGCGCCACGAGGTGGCCCAGCGGATCGAGCAGGCCGTGGGCGTGGAGCTCGCGACGCTCGGCATGCCGCACGCCCGGTTCGAGGTCCGGTTCAGCTTCCAGGAGGACCCTGAGGGCTGGGTGAGCCTGCCCGACGGCGCGCGCGAGCACCGCGTGACGGCGTTCCCGGCCGGCGCCGACCAGATCGAGTTCCACCTGTCGGCCAACCTCGGCGAGGACCCCAAGCCGCTCGTCAAGGTGGCCTCGGGCGGCGAGGTCTCGCGGATCATGCTGGCGCTCAAGGCGATCCTGGCCAAGTCCGAGCGCCTGCCGATCCTGGTGTTCGACGAGATCGACACGGGCATCTCGGGCCCGATCGCGCGGCGCGCGGGCGAGAGCATGCACCGGCTGGCGCAGTTCCACCAGATCATCGCGATCACGCACCTCCCGCAGATCGCGAGCCTGGGCGACGTGCACTTCCTCGTTGAGAAGACGACCGAGGACGGCCGCACGCGGACCCGGATCCGCCGGCTCGACGAGGCCGAGCGCGCCGAGGCCGTCGCCGAGCTCTTGGCGGGCGACGAGGTGTCGGAGGCCGCGCTCCAGTCGGCCCGCGAGCTCATCGAGGGCGGGCGCGAGAGCGGGGCCTGACGCGAGCCGCCGCTACCCGGGGTAGCCGCCCTGGACGAACTGCCGGAGCCCCTCGACCTCGCCGCGCGCCTCGGCCAGACGCGCGCGCACCAGGTCGCCGATCGACACGACGCCGGCCAGCGCGCCGTCGCGCAGGACGGGCAGGTGGCGGATCTTGCGCTCGGTCATCAGCGCCAGGCACGCGTCGACGGTCGCGCTCGGCTCGACGGTCACCAGGTCCGAGGTCATCGCGTCGCGAACGAGCGTCTCGCGCGAGGTCCGGCCCTGGAGGGCGATGCGGCGGAGGTAGTCGCGCTCGGTAAAGATGCCCCGCAAGGCGCCGTCGTCGAGGACCAGGATGGAGCCGACGTTGTGCTCGACCATCCGGCCGATGGCCTCGAAGACCGTGGCGTCGGGGCCGATGGTGACGAGGGGGCCGCCGGAGCGGTCGAGGATGGGGGCGAGGGTCATGGCAAGCGGGGTCTGGACAGGGGCAACATAGGGGGTGGGCGTTAAAACACTTGGACGGGCCTGTCGTTGGACCCGACCGCCTCCCGATCGCCCCCGCCATGCGCCCGCTCATCGCCGCCCTCGCTCTCCTGCTCGTGCCCGCCGTGGCCGCCCAGTCCGCCGACCCCGCCCCGGCGCTCGCGGTCGTCACCGGGACCGTCACCGATGCCGACACGGGGATGCCGGTCGTCGGCGCGGGCGTGGTCCTCGCGGACCTCGGCATCGGCGCCGTCTCGCAGCGCGACGGCTCGTTCCGCATCGAAGGTGTCCCGGCCGGCACGCACGCCGTCCGCACCGGGGCGTACCGCTACCACCTCGCGACGCTGGCGGCGACCGTCGACGGGCCGACGACGCTGGACGTGGTGCTGGCGCCGGGCGCGGGCGTCGGGTGCGCGGTCGTCCACGAGCACGGCGAGGACGGGAGCCACATGGAGCGCCCGGACGACTCGGAGGGGGGTTCGTAAACGGCTTGCGGCGTGTGCGCGCGGGGCCGTGTTTGACGTCCTACCCGCCCGTCGATCCATGCGCCTCGTTCTGCTCGCCCTGTGCCTCGCGGCGGGCGCCAGCGCCCAGGACTCGACGGCAACGGGCCGGATCACCGGGACCGTCACCGACGCCGAGACCGGCGACGTGCTGATCAGCGCGACCGTCTGGCTGGTCGAGACGACGATCGGCGCGGCGACCGACCTCGACGGGCGGTTCTCGTTCGAGGTCCCCGTCGGGACGCACGCCGTCCGCGCCAGCTACGTGGGCTACGAGTACGTCGAGACGACGGTGACGGTCGGGGCGGGGGAGACCGTCCGCTTCGACCCGACGCTGGTGGCAGGGGAGATCATCGAGTGCTGGACGTGCGCCTACCGGTCGGTCACGCTGCCGGGCGTCTACGCCGCTCGCGTGGTCTCCTTTGTCGATCAGCCCGAGTTCTGCGAGCCGATCCACGCGGGCGACCAGTACGCCGTCGACCGCTAGCGCCGTCCGGGGCCCAACGAGTGCCGCTGGCCGGCTGGCTGGCGTCGATCTTGGGGCATGGACTACTTCACCCTCCACGCCCTGGCCGCCGAGTGGGACGACGCGCTCGCGGGCGCCGTCGTCGAGGCCGCGTGGAGCCAGACGGCGCGCGAATTAACCGTCGCCCTCGACGCGCCCGACGGCCCGACCTCGCTGCGCGTCGTCTGCGACCCGGCCCGGCCGCTCCTTTTCCGCACGCCCGGCACCTCGCGCCAGCGCCGCAACACGGCGGACGTGCTGGCGCGCGCAAACGGCCGCCGCGTCTCGCGGGTGAGGGCTGGCGACCGCGACCGTCACCTGTTTCTGGACCTCACGGACGGGAGCCGGATCCAGATCGTCTTGTTCGGCCCTCGCCCCAACGTCTACTGGACCGACGCTGAGGGCGTCGTGCGCGAGGCGTTTTTGGATGAGGAGGCGCACGTCGGAGAGCCCGCCCCGGCGGTCCGTCCCGCCCCGGTTGTCGACACGGCCGAGGCGTTCGCCGAGCGGTGGAAGACGCGAAAGACGCTGGCGCAGAGCGTGGCGGCGGCGGTCCCCCTCATGCCCCGCGCGCTCGCGGCCGAGGCCGTCCGCCGCGCCGGGCTCGACCCCGACGGTGGGCCCGAGGGCGCCGATCTGGAGACGCTGTTCCGGGCGGTCGAGAAGTTTCGGGAGGCGCTCGCGTCGCCCGCGCCGCACGTCTACTGGCGCGGGCCACTGGCGGAGGCGTTCGCGCTCGTGCCCCTCGCGGAGGCTCCCGAGGGCTGGAGGGCCGAGGCGTTCGAGACCGTCGAGGCCGCCCTCGCCGTGTGGTCGAAGCGGTCGCTGGGACAGGCCGCGTACGACGCCGCGTACCGGCCGCTCGAAAAGGCGCTCGCGACGGCCGCCGGGCGCCGCCAGCGGTCGGCCGAGGCGATGCTGACGGAGCTGGCGCAGCCCTCGCGCGCCGACGGCTACGAAACGTGGGGGCACCTGCTGATGGCGCTCGAAGCGGGCGCCGGGCCGGGCCGCGAGTCCGTGACGGTCGACGACATCGTGGGCGGGACGGGAGACATCGAGATCCCGCTCGACCCGGCGCGGTCGGCCGTCGAGAACGCGGAGCGGTTTTATGACAAGGCACGGCGGACGCGCGGGGCGCGAGCGGCGGCGGAGGAGCGGTGGGCGTCGGTCCACGCCGAGGCCGAGGCGCTGGCGGACCTGCTGGCGCGCCTCCGCGCGACGACCGGGCTGGGCGAGCTGCGGGCGCTCCGCGAGGCCGAGAGCGAGGCCTTCGCGCGCGTGCTCGGTCAACGCGGGGGTGAGGGGCCGACCGAGCCGTTCCGACGGATCGCCCTGCCGGGCGGGTTCGAGGCGCTCGTCGGCAAGCACGCCCGGGGCAATGCGCACCTCACGACGAAGGTCGCCAGCCCGCACGACCTGTGGCTCCACGCGCGCGGCGTGCCGGGCAGCCACGTTGTCGTCCGGCGCGCGGGGCGGTCGACGGAGGTCCCGCCCGCGACGGTCGCGGCGGCGGCCCGCTTGGCGGCGTGGTTCTCGACGGCCAAGACGCAGTCCGTCGTGCCGGTGACGGTGACGGAGCGGAAGTACGTCCGGCCAATCAAGGGCGGCCCGCCGGGGCTCGTCCGCGTGGACCGCGAGGATGTGCTCGACGTGACGCCCGCAGCGCCGTGACGCTGGGGCCCGACATCGGCGTCTGGCGAGGCTCCACGGGCTCCGCACGCGCCGGCGGGACCGCCCCCGGCTGGGGCGCGTAGGCGGACCCCCTCTCCGACCGTCCCCTCTCCGGTTTCTCTATGACGTGGTGGCAAGCCGCGATTCTCGGCCTCATCCAGGGCCTGGCCGAGTTTCTCCCGATCTCATCGTCTGGCCACCTCGTCCTGGGCGAGTACGTGCTCGGGCTCGACACGAGCAACGCCAAGGACGTGACGTTCGAGGTGTTCGTCCACTTTGGCACGGCGCTGTCCATCCTGGTCGTCTACCGCGAGCGGATCGGGCGCATCCTGCGCGACGCGTTCGGGGCATTGACGAACGGCCGCGCGTGGGCGCAGGCCGTCCAGCCCGGGCCGATCGAGCTCGCGCGCGGCAACGAGCTCAGCTACGACGCGCCAGAGGCGTCCGGCGGGCCGGTCCCGTCGCTGCGGCTGGCGCTCCTGATCCTGATCACGATGGTGCCGACGTTTATCGGCTACCTCTTGTTCGAGGAGCGGCTGGAGGCCCTCTTCGGCGACCCCCGCTTCGTCTGCGGCGCGCTCATCGTGACGGGCATCCTGCTGCTGCTCACGCGCCTGCGGCCCGACCCCGACGGCGTGCTCTCGCCGGCCAAGGCCGTGCTCGTGGGCATCGCCCAGACGGCCGCGCTGATCCCCGGCATCAGCCGCTCGGGCTCGACGATCTGCACGGCGATCTACCTCAACGTCGACCGCAAGGAGGCCGCCGACTTCTCGTTCCTGATGCTGCTCCCGGTCGTGCTCGGGGCCACGCTGCTCAAGACGCTCGACATGCTCGACGTCGGGATGACGGTCAGGATGGTGCCGCTGGTCGTCGGGACCGTCGTGGCCTTCGCGAGCGGCGTGTTCGCGATCCGGGCGGTCCAGGTGCTCGTCCAGCGGCGCTCGCTCCAGTACTTCGCGTACTACTGCTTCGCGATCGGCATCGCGGGCCTGATCTGGATCTAGCCATGGCCGAGCACGCCTTCACCGCGACGATCGTCGCAAACGAGGGCGGCGGCGCGTTCGTCGTCGTCCCGTTCGACGTCGAAGCCGCGTTCGGGTCCAAGCGCCCGGCCGTCGTCGCCACGTTCGACGGCGTGCCGTACCGGGGCCGGCTCGTGCGGATGGGCGGGCCCGACCACATCCTGCTGGCGCGGAAGGACGTGCGCGCGGCGATCGGAAAGCAGCCCGGCGACCCCGTCTCGGTGACGGTCGCGCGCGACGACGCCCCGCGCGAGGTGTCCGTGCCGGACGACCTGACGGCGGCGCTGGCGCAAGCTGGCCTGACGGAGGCGTTCGCGGCGCTGTCGTACACCCGGCGCAAGGAGGTCGTGGCGGGGATCGAGGGCGCCAAGCGGCCCGAGACGCGGGCGCGGCGGATCGCGGCGGCGGTCGACGCGGTGCGGTGAGAAGTCGGGCGTCCGCGCGCTGTGCCGTACGCTAGTGAGGGGAATCCGAGCGGGACGTGGGGGAGCGGCGCCAGTCGCATTGGGTCTACATCCTCGCCAGCCGGGGGCGCACGCTCTACGTCGGCGTGACGAACGACCTCGCGCGCCGGGTCGCCGAGCACCGGGCCGGGGCACCCGGCGCGTTCACGGCACGGTACCGCGTCACTCAACTCGTGTACTGTGAGGAGCACCCGAGCGCTCGCGACGCGATCGCCCGCGAGAAAGCGCTCAAGGGCTGGCGGCGCGAACGCAAGCTGGCGCTCATCGACGCGTACAACCCGGCGTGGGCAGACCTCGCGGCGGACTTGTAGCGCCGACGCCGCCCGACTGTCATCCTGAGCGCCAGCGAATGATCTCGACGCCGACGGTTCAAGTCGTAGGGGCCGGATGTCGGGGCGAGCGGCCTCGCGTCGAGATCCTTCGCTCCGCTCAGGATGACGGAGACTGGGGGCTCAGCCGCCAGCGCCGCCCAATCCCTGCAGGGCGTCGAGGATGAGGCTGGCCAGTCCCGCTGCGTTGCCGAGGGCGCCGTCGCTGGCGACCGCGTGGAGGCGTTGGAGCTGGCTCCGTTTGGTCTCGCAAGGCATTGGGGCATCCAGGGAGGTCTCGGCAATGGCTTGGAGGTGGACCTCTACGCTGATGTGCTGCGCGCTGGCGTCGCCGACCTGGACGCCTGTGACCGGGCTGTGGAAAGTGTTCGTCTGTGCCCTGGGGACGGGGGAGCACAATCACATCCGTCCGTCGTCGGTGTCCCGACCGGCCCGTCTCATTCTGAGAAACAACCGGCCGGAGCGTCGCCGCACGGCGCCGCCGGCGCGGCGTGAACGAGCGGCCCTAAGTGTGCCCGACGGAGGGGGCGATACGGAACGGGCACTCCCCCCCCCGCTCACGTGACCACCCGCCTCTTCGTCGTCGACGACGACAAGCACTACGCCCGCCTGCTCTCGTACCGGCTCGACAAGCCCGCCGACCACGAGGTCTCGGTCTTCCACAGCGGCGAGGACGCGCTTGACGCGCTCGACCGCGAGCGCCCGGACATCGTCTTCCTGGACATCATGATGCCCGGCATCGGCGGCATGGAGACGCTGCGGCGCTTGCAGCTTTTCCAGCCCGACTTGCCCATCGTGATGATCTCGGCGCAGGGCACGGCGGACGTGGCCGTCGAGGCCATGAAGGGCGGGGCGACCGACTACATCACGAAGGGCCACGACGACCTGGTCAAGCTCGACGTGGTCGTGGAGCGGCTCAAGGGGCGCGTGCGGCTGGCGCGCGAGGTGGAGCAGCTGCGCGCCGAGGTCGCCCAGAAGTACGGGATGGACGAGATCGTGGGCGACAGCGCGGCGATGGAGCGGGTCTACCAGCTTGTCCAGAAGACGCTGCGGGGGAACCTGACGGTCGCCATCGAGGGCGAGTCGGGCACGGGCAAGGAGCTCGTCGCCCGGGCCATCCACTTCAACTCCGACCCGCCGCCCGGCGAGCCCGAGGTCGGCCCGTTCGTGGTCGTCAACTGCGCCGCGATCCCGGCGGAGCTGATGGAGTCCGAGTTCTTCGGGCACGAGAAGGGCTCCTTTACCGGCGCGCACGCCCGCCACATCGGCAAGTTCGAGCAGGCCGACGGCGGGACGCTCTTCCTCGACGAGGTCGGCGAGCTTGACCTCGGGCTCCAGGCCAAGCTGTTGCGCGCGCTCCAGACGCGCGAGGTGACGCGCGTCGGCGGGAGCGGCACCATCAAGTTCGAGTGCCGCGTGATCTCGGCGACCAACAAGAGCGTGCTCGAGATGGTCCGCGCCGGGACGTTCCGGGAGGACTTGTACTACCGCCTGTTCCAGTTCCCCATCGGCCTGCCGCCGTTGCGCGAGCGGGGCAACGACGTGCTGCTGCTCGCGCAGGGCTTCCTGGAGGACTACACGACGGCCCACCCGCAGTTCAAGGGCAAGCGGCTGAGCGGCGACGCCGTCCGCGCCATCCTGGACTACGCGTGGCCCGGCAACGTCCGCGAGCTCAAGTCGACCGTCGAGCGGGCCGTCCTGATCTCGGACGCCGACGAGATCGCCGTCGACGACCTGCTGCTCGGCGGGGCGCAGGCCATCCAGCCGTGGGCCGAGCGCCCCGGCGCTCGTGTGCCGGGCGGCGACGGCCTGACGGGCGGCGACGGCCAGGCCGGCGGCGACGGCGCCCCCAGCGCGCCGCCCGCGCAGCCGACCGTCCCCGAGCCCGCGCTCGCCGAGCCCGCCGTCGCGGAGACCGCCGCGAGCGCCCCGCCGGCGTCGTGGGACGACCTCCCGCCGCTCGCCGTGCCCGCCGTGCAACCCGGCGCGCCCGCGTCCGGTAGTGCGGACATCGTCCCCCTCGACGAGCTCAAGCGCCGCGCCGTCGAGGCCGCGTTCGGGGCCTGCGACGGGAACGTGGAGCGGGCGGCCGCCGAGCTCGGCATCGGCCGGGCCACGATGTACCGCCTGCTCAAGAAGTACGACATTACCGCCGACTAGGCGCCGCGCCCGGAGCGTGCCGCCGTCCCCCACGACCACGCCCCACACGATGCGCCTCACCGAATACGAGCGGACCGCCCAGCGAGAGATCGAGCGCTGGGAGCGCGGCGAGACCCTGCTCCAGCAGGCGCTCGGCTTCGCCATGAAGCCGGTCGACTGGGCCTTCGACCAGTTCGTCCCCGAGTCCGTCGTCGACGGCCTGACGGCGGCGCTGACCCAAACGCTCTCGACGCTCAACGACGCGAGCGCGTGGACCTTCGACGCCGACGACGTGCTGGCGAAGGCCGCCGAGGCCGGTATCGAGGTCGCGACCGTCGGCGAGCTGCGCGACCAGCCGCTGGAAGAGCTCGACGGGCTCGCCAAGCAGTACGCCTCGCAGAACTCCGTGCTCGCGGCGTTGTCGGGCGGCGGGGCTGGCCTGGGTGGGGCGCTGTTGCTGGCGGCCGACATCCCGGTCCTGTTCACGGTCAACTTCCGGCTGATCCAGCAGGTGGCCGCGGCGTACGGCTTCCCGCTCCAGGGCCCCGGCTACACGCCGCTCGTCGTCTCCATCTTCAACGTCGCCGCGAGCGGCTCGCGCGAGGCCAAGTCCGACGCGCTCCGCGAGCTGGCGGTTGCGGCCTCGGCCATCGACAGCGGCGGGTACCGGGCGCGCTCGGCGCAGGGCACGCTGCGCGAGCAGCTCGGCCACGTCCCGCGCGAGATCGCCAAGAACCTCGGCGCGCAGAAGCTGGCGCAGTCGATCCCGATCGCGGGCGCGGCCGTCGGCGCGGGCGTCAACTACTGGTTCACGGACCAGACGGCGCAGGCGGCCGTGATGCTGAGCCGCGCGCTGTACCTCGAGCGCAAGGAGCGGCTGTAGGGGCCGCCAGGGGCGACCTCGACAGGTGGGGGCACATATAGGTCGCGCCGGAGTAGAGAGGGCGTGTCGGCTGCCGATACCTTTCGGCCCGACGGACCCCCTGGCTCTCCCTGCTGCTCGATGGCTACCAAGAAGCCGACGCCCGACACCGACGCGTCGACACCCGCCAAACGCCCCAGCCGCGCCCGCAAGGCGGCCTCCACCGACGCCCCAACGACCGGCGGCCTGTGCGACCTCGACGCGAAGGACCTGCTGGCCGTCCTGACGGCCGTCCACAAGGGCGACTTCTCGGCCCGGCTCGTCGTCGAACAGAACGGGACGGTCGGCCGCGTGGCCGACACGCTCAACGCGATCATCGCGCTCAACGAGCAGCTCGCGGACGAGCTGGCCCGCGTCCGCGACGAGGTCGGCAAAAAGGGGAGGCTCGCTGAGCGGGCCGCGGTGCCCGGCGCGACCGGCGGCTGGCGGACGGCCGTGTCGTCGGTCAACGAGCTCATCATCGACCTGGGGCAGCCCGTGGCCGAGGTCGAGCGCGTGATCGGGGCGGTCGCGAACGGCGACCTGTCGCAGAAGGTCGAGCTCGAGGCCGAGGGCCGGCCGGTCCGCGGCGAGTTTTTGCGGACGGCCAAGATGGTCAACACGATGGTCGACCAGCTCTCGGCGTTCGCGAGCGAGGTCACGCGCGTGGCGCGCGAGGTGGGGACGGAGGGCCAGCTCGGCGGCCAGGCCCGGGTCTCCGGCGTGTCCGGGACCTGGAAGGACCTGACCGACAACGTGAACTCGATGGCGGACAACCTGACGGCCCAGGTCCGCAACATCGCCGAGGTCACGACGGCCGTCGCGAACGGCGACCTGAGCAAGAAGATCACCGTCGAGGCGCAGGGCGAGATCGCCGAGCTCAAGAACACCATCAACACGATGGTCGACCAGCTCCAGAGCTTCGCCTCGGAGGTCACGCGCGTGGCGCGTGAGGTCGGCACCGAGGGCGAGCTCGGCGGCCAGGCCGAGGTCGAGGGCGTCTCGGGCACGTGGAAGGACCTGACCGACAACGTGAACGCGATGGCGGGCAACCTGACCGTCCAGCTCCGCGACGTGTCGAAGGTGGCGACCGCCATCGCCAACGGCGACCTGACCCAGAAGATCACGGTCGACGTGAAGGGCGAGATCCTGCAGATCAAGAACGTGATCAACCGGATGGTCGACCAGCTCTCGTCGTTCGCCTCCGAGGTGACGCGCGTGGCGCGCGAGGTCGGGACCGAGGGCGAGCTCGGCGGCCAGGCCGAAGTCCCCGGCGTGTCGGGGACCTGGAAGGACCTGACCGACAACGTGAACTCGATGGCGGACAACCTGACGACCCAGGTCCGCAACATCGCCGAGGTCACGACGGCCGTCGCGAATGGCGACCTGAGCAAGGAGATCACCGTCGAGGCGCGCGGCGAGATCCTGGAGCTCAAGAGCACCATCAACACGATGGTCGACCAGCTGAGCTCGTTCGCGAGCGAGGTGACGCGCGTGGCGCGCGAGGTCGGGACCGAGGGCAAGCTCGGCGGCCAGGCCGAGGTCCCCGGCGTGTCGGGGACCTGGAAGGACCTGACCGACAACGTGAACTACATGGCCGGCGACCTGACCACGCAGGTCCGCGCCATCGCCGAGGTGACCACGGCCGTCGCGAATGGCGACCTGTCGAAGAAGATCACCGTCGACGTGAAGGGCGAGATCCTGGAGCTGAAGGACACCATCAACACGATGGTCGACCAGCTCTCGGCGTTCGCGTCCGAGGTGACGCGCGTGGCGCGCGAGGTCGGGACCGAGGGCGAGCTGGGCGGCCAGGCCAAGGTGCCCGGCGTGTCCGGGACCTGGAAGGAGCTGACGGACAACGTCAACTCGATGGCCAACAACCTGACCACGCAGGTCCGCAACATCGCCGAGGTCACGACGGCGGTCGCGAATGGCGACCTGTCGAAAAAGATCACCGTCGAGGTCCAGGGCGAGATCGCCGAGCTGAAGGACACGATCAACACGATGGTCGACCAGCTGAGCTCGTTCGCGAGCGAGGTGACGCGCGTGGCGCGCGAGGTCGGCACGGAGGGCGAGCTGGGCGGCCAGGCGCAGGTCCCGGGCGTCTCGGGGACGTGGAAGGACCTGACGGACAACGTGAACTCGATGGCCGACAACCTCACGACCCAGGTCCGCGGGATCGCGGCGGTCGTGACGGCGGTCGCCCGGGGCAACCTGGACCGCAAGCTCCAGGTCGAGGCGCAGGGCGAGATCGCCGAGCTCCGCGACACGATCAACGCCATGATCGACACGCTCGACACGTTCGCCGAGCAGGTGACGACGGTCGCCCGCGAGGTGGGCGTCGAGGGGCAGCTGGGCGGCCAGGCCGAGGTGCCGGGCGCCTCGGGCACGTGGCGCGACCTGACCGACAACGTGAACCAGCTGGCGGCGAACCTGACGACCCAGGTCCGCGCCATCACCGAGGTCACGACGGCCGTGGCCGCGGGCGACCTGTCCAAGAAGATCACCGTCGAGGCGGCCGGCGAGGTCGCGGATCTGAAGGACAACGTCAACGAGATGATCCTCAACCTCAAGGACACGACGCTGAAGAACCAGGAGCAGGACTGGCTCAAGACCAGCCTGACCAAGTTCACCCAGCTGCTCCAGGGCCAGAAGGAGCTCCAGACGGTCTCGAAGCTCATCCTGTCCGAGCTCGCGCCCCTCGTCAACGTCCAGCACGGGGCGTTCTACATGGCCGAGCGGGCGGCCGGCGAGACCGAGCCCGAGCTCCGGCTCACGGCGACCTACGCCTACCGCGAGCGCCGCGGCCTGAACAACCGGTTCGGGGTCGGCGAGGGGCTCGTCGGGCAGTGCGCGCTCGAGCGCGAGCGGATCCTGATCACCGACGTGCCCGACGACTACGTCCGCGTCAACTCCGGGCTGGGGAGCGCGCCGCCGCGCAACATCGTGGTCTTGCCCGTCCTGTTCGAGGGCGAGGTCAAGGCCGTCATCGAGCTGGCGTCGTTCCAAGCGTTCAACCAGAACCACCTCACGTTCCTCGACCAGCTGACGGAGTCGATCGGCATCGTGCTCAACTCGATCGAGGCCAACATGCGGACGGAGGCGCTCCTGACGCAGTCGCAGGGGCTCACCCAGGAGCTGCAGAGCCAGCAGGACGAGCTCCAGGAGACGAACCGGCGGCTCGAGGAGCAGGCCCGGAGCCTGCGCGAGTCCGAGGAGCTGCTGCGCGAGCAGCAGGACGAGCTCCAGCAGACGAACACCGAGCTCGAAGAGAAGGCCCGCGAGCTCGCCGAGCAGAACGCCGAGGTCGAGCGCAAGAACAACGAGATCGAGCAGGCCCGGACGGCCATCGAGGAGAAGGCCGAGCAGCTCGCGCTCACCTCGAAGTACAAGAGCGAGTTCCTGGCCAACATGAGCCACGAGCTCCGGACCCCGCTCAACTCGATGCTCATCCTGTCGCGGATGTTGGCGGAGAACCCCGACGCGGAGCTGACGCCCAAGCAGATCGAGTACGCCGAGACGATCCACTCGTCCGGGAGCGACCTGCTCGGCCTCATCAACGAGATCCTCGACCTGTCCAAGATCGAGTCCGGCGCGATGCCGGTCGAGATCGAGCGCGTCCCGTTCACCGAGCTGGCCGACGAGACCGAGCGGCTGTTCCGCGAGGTCGCCAACGACCGCGAGCTCGACTTCGAGATCGCGATCGAGGACGGCCTCCCGCCGGTGATCGAGACCGACCCGAAGCGGCTCCACCAGGTCCTGAAGAACCTGCTCTCGAACGCCTTCAAGTTCACGCACGACGGCGCCGTGTCGCTCACGGTCGCCCCCGCGGACGGGCAGGCGTTCCGGACGGAGACGCTGCGCGCGGCCGACCGCGTCATCGGGTTCGCGGTCCGGGACACGGGCATCGGGATCGAGGACGACAAGCAGCGGGTCATCTTCGAGGCGTTCCAGCAGGCCGACGGCTCGGTCGACCGGACCTACGGGGGGACCGGCCTCGGGCTGTCGATCTCGCGCGAGATCGCCCGCCTGCTCGGCGGCGAGATCCACCTCGCGAGCACGCCCGGCGAGGGGAGCACCTTCACGCTCTACCTCCCCGACGTGTACTCTATGCCGACGCTGCTGGCGCCCAGCGGCGACGAGATCACGACGATGGGCGACGGCCTGGCGAGCCCGGCGCCGGCCCCCCCCGCGGCGCCCGCCGAGCCCGACGGCGAGGCCGACCCGGCCGACTCGCCGGCCGCCGACGACCACGCCTCCGCACCGGCCGACGGCGAGCCCGCCGACGCGCCGGCCGCCTCACACGGCGACGGCGCCCCGGAGGCCGCGGCGGTCCGCACGCCGGCCGCCGAGACGGCGACGGCCGAGCCGGCGACGGCCGAGATGCCCGATGCCGCCGGCGCCCCGGCCGGGCGCGCGCTCCCGCGCCGGGTCGCCGACGACCGGGCGGACCTCGAGCCCGGCGACGCCATCCTGCTCATCGTCGAGGACGACCCCCACTTTGCGGGCATCCTGGTCGACGTGGCGCGCGAGAAGGGGTTCAAGGCGATCGTGACCGACAACGCCGAGGCGGCGCTGGCGGCCGTGCGCCGCTACGAGCCGGCCGCGATCACGCTCGACATGCACCTGCCGGGGATGCACGGGCTGGCCCTGCTCGACCGGCTCAAAAACCAGCCCGCGACCCGCCACATCCCCGTCCAGATCGTCTCCGTGTCGGACGCGCTGCCCCGCCGCGAGCGCCGCGGCGCGCTCCCGCCGCTCCAGAAGCCCGTCGACCGCGACGCCGTCGAGGCCGGGCTGGACCGGGCGCAGAGCCTGGCCGGCTCCGACATCAAGCGGCTGCTCGTCGTCGAGGACGACGAGACGCAGCGCGGCCTGGTTGGCGATCTCGTCGGGACGGAGGGCGTCGAGGTGGTCTCGGTCGGGACGGGCGCGGCCGCCATCGAGGCGCTCGCCGACGCGACCTTCGACTGCGCCGTGGTCGACCTCGGCCTGCCCGACATGAGCGGGATCGAGCTCGTCGAGCACCTCCGCGCCGACCTCGGCCTGACCGAGTTGCCCGTCGTGGTCCACACCGGGCGCGACCTCAGCTCCGAGGAGGCCGGCCGCCTCCACGAGCTCGCCGAGGCGGTCGTCGTCAAGGACGTCGAGTCGTTCGACCGGCTCCTCAACGAGACCGCGCTCCACCTCCACCTCGACGAGTCCCAGCTCTCGGCGACCCAGCGCGAGCGGCTCGCCCGGAGCCACCGCCCCGAGGCGGCGCTCGCCGGCCGCAAGGTGCTCGTCGTCGACGACGACATCCGGAACATCTTCGCGCTCCAGGCCCTCCTGGAAGGCCACAAGATGGAGGTGATCTACGCCGAGAGCGGGCGCGACGGGATCGCCATGCTCGAGGCGGCCGACGACGTCGACGTCGTGCTCATGGACATCATGATGCCCGGGCTCGACGGCTACCAGACGACCCGCGCCATCCGCAAGATCGAGCGGTTCGCGTCGCTCCCCATCATCGCCGTGACGGCCAAGGCCATGAAGGGCGACCGCGAAAAGTGCCTCGAGGCCGGCGCCAGCGACTACCTCACCAAGCCGGTCAACGTCGACCAGCTGATGTCGCTGCTCCGCGTCTGGGTCGAGAAGGGCCGCTAGCGTGCGCCGCCGCCTCGGCTAGGCCGGGGCGGCGGGGAGCGTCACCACGAACGTCGTGCCGGCGTCGGAGCTCTCGACGGCGAGCCGGCCGCCGTGGCCCTGCTCCACGATGTCGTGGCTCATCGACAGGCCGAGGCCGGTCCCCTTGCCGGCAGGCTTGGTGGTGAAGAACGGCTCGAAGACGCGGGCCCGGACCTCGTCCGACATCCCGGCCCCGTTGTCCTCGACGCGGATCTCGACGCCCCCGTCGACCGTCGCCGTCGCGATGCGGACGGTCGGCTCGAAGGCGCGGCCCTCCGCGGCCGCTCGCGCCGTGACGGCGTCGAACGCGTTCGAGACCAGGTTGATGACGACGCGCCCGAGGTCCTGGGCCACGCCCTCCACCAGGCCGACGCCGCCGAGCTCCCGCACCAACGCCACGTTGAAGTCGGAGGCCTGGGCGCGGCGGCCGTGGTAGGCGAGGTTGACGTGCTCGTCGACGAGCGCGTCGAGGTCGAGGGCGCCGCGCTCGCCGGCGCCGCTGCGGGCGTGCTGCATCATGGCCCGGACGATGGCGTCGGCGCGGCGGCCGTGCTGCTCGATGCGCCGGGCGTTGTCGGTGAGGTCGTCGACGAGCTCGCGGACGAGGGTGGGGTCCGAGTCGCCCTCGACCTCGGCGGCCAGCTCGGCGGCCAGCTCGCGCGAGAGGCTGGCGAAGTTGTTGACGAAGTTGAGGGGGTTCTTGATCTCGTGGGCGATCCCGGCCGTCAGCTGGCCGAGCGAAGCCAGCTTTTCGGACTGCACCAACCGCTGCTGGGCGGCCTGGAGGTCGGCGAGGGCGGCCTCGAGCTCGTGCGTGCGGGCGTCGAGCCGCTGGAAGTCGGCATACCGGGCGTAGGCGACCTCGAAGGCCGAGGCGAGCGTCTGGACGGCCGCCCCGTCCTCCTCGGAGAGCGGGGCCGGCGAGCCGACGTAGAGCAGGCCCTGGGCGAACGGGGCGAACCGGAGCGCGAGCGGCCCGGCCGGCAGCGCGGAGCCGTCGAGGCCGCCGTCGGCCAGGAGCGCGGCCCACGCCAGCACGCGGTCCGGCGGGAGGACGACGGCCAGCGTGTCCTGGCGGCGCCAGTGGGCCACGACGTCGGCGATGAGGGGGGGCTCGTCGGCCGGGAGCTCCAGCGCGCCGAGCGGCGCGCCGTCGGGCGTGGCGAGGAGCGCGCGGACGGCGCCCGCGGGCTCGTCGACGATGAACACGCCGCACTGGACGAACGGGACGCCGAGGTCGGTCAGCTCGGTCCACACCCGGGGCGTGACGCGGTCGAGGTCGTCGGCCGTGCGCATCGAGGCGACCTCGGCGCGGACGCGGTCGACGGACGCCGCCAGCGCGGCCTCGCGGGCCCGCTTGTGGTCTTCCAGCAAGTCGAGGTAGCGCGCATACGCGGCGTCGAACGCCCCGCCCATCCGCTGCATGGCCTGGACGGTGTCCTCGGAGAACGGCTGGGCCGAAAACGCCGCGAGCACGCCGGCCGGGACGGTCACGGCGTAGACGTACTCGCGCTCGGCGGGGTCGTGGACGTCGGCGAGCGCGGGGTCGAGGGCGCGGAGCCGGTCGAGGTAGGCGTCCAGGCTGTCGCCCTCCAAGATGTACGAGAGGTCCTGCTGGGTGCGCCACGCCACCCACAGGGCGTCGTAGAACGGGTGGCCCTCGACGGTGCTGGTGGCCGACGGCGTCGCCGCGTGGCCGGTCGACGACCAGTAGCGGGCGCTCCGCGTGGGGCCGTCGAACGCGGCGACGGTGCAACGGTGGAAGGGGACCCCGAGCCGGCGGAGCTCGCGGACGACCGTGCCGACGGCGTCGTCGAGGTCCTCGGGCCCGCGCATCGCGAGCGCTCGGGCGCGGGCGCGTTCGGCGGCCGCGTCGAGGCGCGAGGTCCGGGCGCGGATCTCGGCCTGCTGGAGGTCTTGGTGACGGGCGTACGCCAGCGCGAACAGGACGGCGAACCGCTCCAGCGTGCGCAACGCGTCGGGGCCCGGCGGCTCGGAAAAGACGGCCACGAGCGGCCCGCTCTGCCGCGCGCGCGCCGGGACGGCGATGTAGTGGTAGGTCGCGGCCCGGGGCGCCCGCGCCACGACGCGGTCGGCGTACGACGAGGGGTAGCGCGCGAGCGAGGCCCGGAGGTAGGCCTTGAAGGCCGCCGGCGCCAGCGTCTCCGACAGCGGGGGGCTCCCGGCCTGGGCCTTGGCGAACGTGGCGTCGAGCAGCGCGAGCCCCGTCGTGGCCGTCACGTGCTGGTTCGCGCGGGCCGCGCCGTCGGCGTCGACGCCGGCCGTCCAGGCCGGCGCCTCGCCCGCGTCGCGGTCGGGCCGGCCGCTCAGGCT
This sequence comes from Rubrivirga halophila, assembly GCF_046845755.1. Taxonomy (GTDB): domain Bacteria; phylum Bacteroidota; class Rhodothermia; order Rhodothermales; family Rubricoccaceae; genus Rubrivirga. Next base: position 2,813,209 of record NZ_CP177357.1, on the reverse strand, counting down.
GATCTGGACGACGGGCAGGCCCAGCCCGCGCAGCGCGTCGAACATGGCGACCGCCACGCCCAGCGTCTCGTCGCTGTGCTGGACGTCGAGCGCCCGGGTCCAGACCCGGTCGAGGGCGGCCTCGACGTCGCCGCCGCGGCGAGCCGCGGCGAGGTCGCGTTCGAGTTCGGCGTTGCGAGCCTGGAGCGCGTCGAGCGCGACGTCGACGGACGGGTAACGGGCCATGCGGGGGAGCCAGGTCGGACTCCCACGTACGGACGGGAGTCGCGGAAGCTCCGCACGGGCCCGCCCCGGACGCGCTGGATGTGGGGCGTCGCTCCGCGCGCGCAGAGCGGTGTCCGCACGGACTTCCTGATCGCGGCCGTCGGCGCGCGCCTGCTGGGCCCTGACCCGACGGCGACGGCGGCCGTCCGGCTCGCGCGCCTCCCTCAAGCGGACGGATCGAACGGGAGAGAGACCAGGGCTCGGGAGCTAAGTGTTGCATGTTATTGGCGTTAGGTTGCGATAGTGTGGGGTCCCGGTCGACCCGCGGGCGGGCGGTGCGCCTCGCGCCGCGTCGGGATCTAGGGGACGGCGACCGGCCTGTGGGGCGTAGAAACGGGAGTCGGCGCCGCGCCCGGCCCGCCCGTCCGGTGGCCGCCGGGCTCGGGGGCGTCCGGGAGGGGCACCTGTCTAAACCCTGTGTGGGATCCGGTTAAATAGGCGTGCTTTACGTTCGGAGCGCACTCCCCTTCCCCCTGATGACACGCTCTTTGGCCCTCCTGCCGCTTCTGGTGCTGGCGCTGCTCGCGCTGCCCCACGAGGCCCTCGCCCAACAGTCGTTCACCGACCTCGACGGCTCCGAGAAGCCCGCCGACTTCGCGCCGGCCCCGACGACGCACGCATCGCTCCCCGGCCTCACCTTCTTCACCGACCGCGCGGCGTTCGACGCGGAGACCGGCCCGCTCGGTGCGTCCGAGGACTTCTCCGGCACGCTCGTCGGGCCCGGGGGCGTCAGTTCCTGCGGGGGCACGCTCAACAGCACGACGAACGACGCCTGCTTCCCGTCGGGCGGCGTGGTCGACGGGTTCTCGTTCGACAACATCTTCCTCGTCCCCCCGGTCGACGACTACGTGGTGGTCGGGCCGGGCTTCCTGAGTGCGTCGACGTACATGGTTGGGCCGAACACGTTCGGCGACGACTCCCGGTTCACCTTCGACGACGGACCGGCCGCGGTCGGGTTCAACATCGCCACGCTCGATCCGGGCACGTTCACGATCGAGGTGTTCGGCGCGGGCGGCTCGCTCGGCTCCACGACGATCAGCCCCGCGGGTCTCCCGGCGGGCGGGTCGTTCTTCGGCGTGATCGCGGACGAGGCGATCACCCAGATCGACGTGACGAACACGACAAACGAGGCCGAGCTGTTCTCGGACCTCACCTTCGGCGCCCTCGGCCTCCGGGCCGACGCCGGCCCGAACCAGCGGGTCGAAGCGACGGGCCCCGACGGCGCGCTCGTCCAGCTCGACGGGTCCGCCTCGACGGGCATCATCGCCGACTACGAGTGGACGCTCGTCAATGGCGGGGCGTTCGTGGCGAGCGGCCCGACCCCGGAGGTCCAGTTCGACGTCGGCTCGCGGTCGCTCTACCTCACCGTGACCGAGGGGGCCCCGCCGACGGCCGCGCCCGGCGACACCGACTCCGACCGCGTCCGGATCCGCGTCGTCGACACGACGCCCCCCGCGATCACGCTCGTCGACGGCGACGAGATCGACGTGCCCCGGTTTTCCGGGCCGTTCGTCGACCCCGGCTTCTCGGCCTACGACATCGTCGACGAGACGGTCCCGGTGACCGACGGTGGCGACGAGGTCGACACGAACACGGTCGGCGTCTACATCCGGACCTACGCCGCCGTCGACGCGGCCGGCAACACGTCCGAGGCGACGCGGACGGTCAACGTGATCGACGACCCCGGCGCGTTCCTCAGCGACTACGGGATCCTGACCGACACCCGGACCCTCATCCACTCGCCGTCGGAGACCGAGGGCGACCTCCACACGAACGGCTCGACCCGGCTGTGGGGCGGATCCCCGAGCACCCACATCGGCAACGCCACGGCCGTGGTGCTCCTCGACATCCACAACGGGAATTGGGTCGACGGCGACGTCCGGGCCCGCCGCGTCCTCATCGGCGCGCACGCGACCGTGACCGGGACCGTGACGAACTCGCCCGCGCCGTCCGTCCCGCTCCCGAGCGTCGCCGTGTGGCCCGGCACGCGGGACGTGAAGCTGTTCGTCGGCGAGACCCGGCACCTCGCGCCGGGCGACTACGCCAAGCTCCGGCTGCCCGACGGCTCGGCGCTGACGCTCGAGCCGGGCGACTACACGTTCACCTCGATCTCGATGGCCGTCGGCACATCGATCACGGCGTCCATCCCCGACGGCCCCATCTCGATCGGCGTGGACGGCCCGGTGATCATCCGCGATCAGACGTGGGTCGGCGTCGGGGAAGGCGACGTCGACGCGCGGTACCTCTCGATCGAGGCGACGGGCCACGTGACCATCGACGACGGCGCGTACGTCGGGGCCCAGGTGATCGCGCCGTACGGCCCGGTCCGTGTCGGGCGCGACAGCCGCGTCGTCGGGCCGATCGTCGGCGCGCGGTTCGAGATGGCCCCGGGCTCCGCGGCGATCCGCGTGGTCGAGCGGGACGGGTGCGCGGGGCCAGGGCCGTACCTGGATTGCCCCGTCGAGGCCACGGCCGACAGCGGCCCGGAGACGGCCGCCGCGCCGATCGCGTCGTCGTCGTCGGCGCTCCCCGGCGAGCTCGCGCTGGCGGCGCCGTACCCGAACCCGGCCCGCGGCCAGGCGACGGTGGCGTTCGACGTGCCCGAGACGGCCCCCGTCCGCGTGGTCGTCTACGACGTGGTCGGCCGCGAGGTCGCCGTGCTCGCCGACGGCCCGCAGGAGCCCGGCACGCACCGCGCGACGGTGCACGGCGCGGACCTGCCGTCGGGCGTATACATCGTCCGGATGACGTCTGGCTCGTTCGTCGCGACGCAGCGGCTGACAGTCGTCCGCTGACCGACCCTGCCCGACCCGGCCCCGAGGCCGGGGCGGGCGACCGGGTCTTCGCGCCTCCGCTGCGGCTTTGGCCCGGCGGAGGCGCGCCTCTGTTCGGGTGGTCCGTCGGGTCGGCCCGGCGGCGCCGGGCGGGATCGCTTGGGGCTCGAGGCGCCGGGCGTGCAACCGTCAGGCCCCACGCGGCATTGGCAGCGCACCCGACCCCTTTGCCATGCGCTGCCGCTCCTTTGCCCTCTCGTTCCTCGCGCTGTTCGCGGTCTTGGCCGGCGGCTGCGGCCCGGATTCCAACGGAGGCAGTCCGGCCCGCTCCGCCAGCGGCCCCGAGGCCCTCGCCGAGGCCCGAGCGCTGCTCGACACCGACCGCCCCTGGAGCGCCGCCCGCGTGCTGCGCCGGGCGGAGACGGACGGCGACCTCTCGCTCGACGCCCGCCTGCTCGCGGCGCGCGCCGAGGCCGGGGCCGGCGACTGGGCCCGCGTCCTCGCCCTGCTCGACGGCGTCCCGGCGCTGGACTCGCTGGAGGGCGGCCGTGCCCGCTACCTCCTGGCCCGCGCGCACGACGAGGCAGGGGACCTGGACGCGGCTCGGGCGGGCTACGACGCGTTCCTGATCGCGTCGGACACGTCGCTCGCCGTCGAGCGCGAGGCGGCCCGGCTCCGGCGTGCTCTCGTTATGGCTCAGCAAAACCCGGGGGAGGGCGACCGCGCCCTGGCGGACGTGGAGGCCGTCCCGCCCGACTGGCGTGCGGTGCTGGCGGCCGAGGCGCTGGCGCGAGCCGGGGAGGTCGACCGCGTCGAGGCGCTCGCGGGGCGCGTCACGGGCGGCGAGCGGGGCCGGCGGATGGAGGTGGCCCGGATCGAGGCCGCCCGCGTCTCCGGCGACCTCGCCGCCGCGCGGCGCTTGGCCGACGCCGCCCGCTCCCAAGCCGGAACCGGCGCTGCGCGCGCCGCCTTCGCCGTCACCGCCGGCCAGCTGGCGGACGAACTGGGGGACGCCGACGCCGCGCGCGCGCGCTACCGCGACGCCATCGACGAGGACCCCGGCAGCCCGGCCGCGCGCCAGGCCGCCGCACGCCTGCGGCAGGGCACCCCGTCCGCCGCCGACTGGCTGGCCCTCGCCCGCACCGACCGCGCCCTCGGCCTCAACGCCGAGGCCGCCGACGCCTTCCGCCGGTGGCTCGCCGCGGATGTGGGCTCGCCCGCCCAGCAGGCGGACATCCGCTACCAAGCGGCCGACGCCCTGTTCGACGCCCAGCGCTACGACGAGGTCGAGAGCGTGCTCGCCCCGATCGCGGGCCGGACCGACGCCCGCGAGCTTCGGGCCGGGACCCTCGGCCGGATGGGCCGCACCGACGAGGCCGCTGGGCTCTACCTCGCGCTCGCGGCCGCCGACCCGGCGCCCAACCTCTACTTCGCGGCCGACGTGCTCCACCAGGGCGGCGACCTCGACCGGGCACGCGCGCTGTACACCCAGATCGTGCGCCAGCACGCCGGGACGCGCTGGGCCGCCCTCGCTACCCTGCGCCTCGCCGGGCAAGCGTTCCTAGACGGGGACTACGCCCAGGCGGCCCAGCTCTGGGACGGCTACCGGGGCGACGCGCGCGAGGCCCTGCGGGCGCGCTACTGGGCCGGCCGCGCGCACGCCGAGGCCGGGGACTCGACCGCCGCCGCCGACCGCTTCCGGAGCGTTCTGCGCCAGGCGCGCGACTCGTACTACGCCCTGTTGGCCAGCGACGCGCTCGGCGAGCCGTTCTGGCCGCTCCCGATGGTCGCCTCGCCCCCCGCCGATCCCGACGCAGCCGCTCGCGTCGCCCGGGCGCTGCGAGGCGTCGACGTGCTCCGCGAGGCGGGCTTCCCCGAGATCGCCGAGACCGAGGTCGACCGCGTGGTCGCCCAGGTCGGCGGCGGGCAGGCCGTGCGGTATGCACTCGCGGAGGCGCTCATCGAACGTGGCTACGGCCGCCGGGCCATCCTCATCGGGCAGAGCTTAGGTGGGGGGACGAACGCACGTCGGCTCCGCATCCTGTACCCGTTCCCCTTCCGCCGCATGATCGCGGCCGAGGCCCAGGTGAACGACGTCGACCCGTTCGTGGCGGCGGCGCTGATCCGGCAGGAGTCGCAGTTCTCGGCACGTGCCACCTCGCACGTCGGCGCCCGGGGGCTCATGCAGCTCATGCCCGCGACGGGCCGCACGCTGGCGGCCGAGGTCGGCCTCGAGGACTGGGACCCGGCGCTGCTCTACCTCCCCGAGGTCAACGTCTTACTGGGCACGCGCTACGTCGGCCAGCAGGTGGCGGCCTACGACGGGTCGCTCCCGGCCGTCTTCGGGGCCTACAACGCGGGCCCGCACCAGGTCGACGCCTGGCGCGCGTTCCCCGAGTTCGGGCGCGACGCGCTCTTCGCCGAGCGGATCCCGTTCCGCGAGACGCGCGAGTACGTCAAGATCCTGACCCGCAACCGCGCGATCTACGCCGGGCTCTACGGCGCCGAGTAGGTGGCGGCCTCGGGCACCCGACGCGCTCAGAGGTAGCGCTCGAACTCGGGCGGCGGGTCGGCCGCGATGGCGGCGCGGAACGGCACCTCACGCGCCGCCTGCTCCGCGATCCACTCGGGCACGCCGTCCCGCTTCATGAGCGCCCCGCTCGTCTTGCCCGCGACGGTCCCGTAGATCGGCCGCTCCTTCCACGGGCGGACCTCGCCGAAGCCCGACCGGATGCCCCCGTACGTCGACGCATTCCGGCCGTCCAGGCTGAAGCGGTCGTTGAGGTAGCACGTCGTGGCGAACGCGTCTCGGGGGTCGGGGCGCCACTTCAGGAGTTGGCGGCCCCAGTACATCCGCAGGTTGTTGTTCATCCAGCCATCGATCGCGAACTGCTTCTGGGCGGCGTTCCAAGTCTCGTCGTCGGTCTCACCGTGCGCCAGCTCGTCGAGCGAGAACAGCGTCGGGCGCGGGTCGTCGGCGTGCGCGAGCAGCGTCTCGCGCGCCCACTCGGGCAGGCCGTCCCAGCGGTGCCAGCCGGGCTCCCAGCGGCAGCGGTGGTGGTACACCTCGCGCCACGTCAGCAGCTCGTCGAGGAATTTCCACCGGGCGGCGCTGGGGACGTGCCCCTCGGCCTCGGCGTCGAGCACGGCGACGGCCACCTCGCGGGGCGAGAGCACCCCGAAGTGAAGCCACGGCGACAGCTTGGTGGTCGCGTCGTCAAGCGCGGGGTTGTTGCGCGTCCACTTGTAGCGGGGCACGACGTGCTCGACGGCGTACCGCAGCCGCGCCAGCGCGGCGCTCCGGCGCCCGTTCCAGCCCGGCGCAGGCGGCACGCTCATGTCGACGCCGCAGCCGGCGACGAAGGCGTCGAGCGCCCCGTCGTCCCAGTCGGTCGGGTCGGGCGTGTTGGGAAGGTCGAGGTCGCCCTCGAAAACGCCCGTGCTCGGCTGGGTGAGGTTGAGCGCCAGGTGGTCCGGGCGGCGCGCCCCGTGCGCGGCGCGGAAGGCCTTGGTCGTCGGGAGGTGCGCCTCGAACGCGTTCATCGGGACGGCGCAGCAGGCGTCGACGGCGAACACGGCGCGGCCCTCTAGCCGGGCCGCCAGCATGGCCGAGTACTCTCCGGCGACGAACGTCGGGACGTCGTTCGTGAACACGGCGGCGGCGCGCCGCGCCAGCCGGGCGGACACGTCGACGGCGCCGGGGGCGTCGCCGCCCGCGTCCCCCTGGCGGACGTACCGCGCGAACCGCAGGCCCCGCGCCTCGACGCCGGGCCCCAGCTCCTGGCTCGCTTCCAGCATAAACCGGTGGATGCGGTGGGAGGCGTACGGGTAGCGGTTTTCGAGCGTGTGGAGGACCACGACGGGAAGGTCCAGCTCGGCGCCGAGCGCGAGCGACGCGTCGATGACGGGATTGTGATCAGCGCGGAGCGCCTGCCCCAGCCAGCACAGCACGTAGTCGGCGTCCTCGGCGACGGGGTGATCTGAAAGACGGCGGGTGCGCAAGCGGAGGGCGTCGAGGGCGGTCATGGGCGGGAGCGTCGGGCCGAGCCAACCGCCGGGACGGCGTCGCGGGTCCGCCCGCCTCGGTGCGCTCGAGGAGGCGCCGTCGGGGCCCGACCCCCGATACGGATGTGGGAGGTGCCCTCCAACTGACGGCGACATCCGCGGCAGGGCTGAGGGGCCCTGGGCTCGGCATGGAGACGCCGTGCACGAATCGCGCTGTAGACTTGAGCGTCGTCGGACCCGGGCCCCATGACCGAACTCCTGTTCCAGCCGTACACGGTCGTCAGCCTCGCCCTCCTCGTGCTCAACGTGGCGGTGCTGGGGTATCTCCTCTCGATCCGGCGCAAGAGCGCGGCGACGTGGTGGCTGGTGATGGCGTTCGCCGCCTACACCGTGGCGATGCTGTCGGAGTTCGTGTGGTCGACCCTGATGACGGACCGGTTGGCCATCATCCAGGCGCTCGACGCGGTCTATTTGATCGCGACGTGCATGGGGGCGTGGGCGCTGCTGGGGTTCGCGTACCGGTTCCTCGACGACTCGCTGGCTGGCGAGGCGCGGCGCGTGCTCGTCGGGACGGCCGTCGCGCTCGCCGCCGTCCTGGCCTACGTGACGGTCCTCCTGGTCACCGACCCCACGAGCGATTCGATTTGGATGGTCCACACGGCGCTCTCGGACGTGCTGGTGGTGTGGACGCTCGGGGTGTTCCTGCGGAAGCGGCGGCTCGCCCGGCGCGACGGTGGCCCGGACGCCCGGCGGGCCGCCCAGGCGTACACGACCTTCGCCGTGCTCTACGGCCTGTATGTCGGGTCGACGGCGCTCTATTGGGTCAGCACGGCCGGCGCGGTGAGCATAAGCGTCGTCAGGCCGATCGGGGAGTTCCTCAACTTGGGGTTCGCGTTCGGCTACTTCTTTGTCTACCTCACCTACGCGCCCGAGCCGACGACCCTCCAGGCCAAGCTCGTCGGGGTCGCGCTCGTGACGGCGCTCGCGTCGGTTGCGGCGGTCACGTTCGTCGCGTTTCCGCACTACGTCATCCCCGACGCTCTCGTGGAGATGCCGCAGCGGGAGGCCCTGCGGTACACGCCCGACGGGGCCGGCGGCTACACGCTCGCGGCCCGGCCCTACACCGCGCCCGAGCCCCGCGGCCGGCGCCTCGCGCTCCGCGACGACGACGAGACGACCGTCGCCCTGGGGTTCGCGTTCCCGTTCTACGGCCAAGCGTACACCGAGGCGGTCGTCGACGACGACCCGATCGTCGCCTTCGGCGAGGCGCTGGGACCCTACCAGAACCTCCCGCTGACCGAGACGCCGATGATCCTGGCGCTCGGCCTCGACATCGCCCCGGACCAGGGCGGCGGCGTGTTCCTGGACCGGGCGCCCGACCGGGTCACCGTCACGTGGCACCGAGTCCCGGTGGACGGGTCCGAGGTCCCGGTGGATGTCGCCGAGGGAACGGCCACGGCCGGGCTCACGCTCCACGCCGACGGCGTGATCGACGTCGTGGTCGCGGAGGCGTCGCCCGGCGGGGCGGTCGCGCGGGGGATCAAGCCGGCCGGGCAGGCCGGCGCCGCCCTCTCGCGGACGGCCCCGCTGGGCGCCGGCCTGCCCGTCCGGATCGCGCCCGGTGCGCCCTACCTCGAGCACTACTACCTCGTCCAGCGGCGGCGGACGCACGAGCGGATGCGCGGTCTGATCGAGCTGATGCTCGCGCTCTCGGCGCTCGTCGTGGTCGTGCTCCCGCTGCTGTTCCGGAGCACACTCGTCCGGCCGCTCCGCCAGCTCCAGGCCGCCGTCCGCCGCGTCGAAGAGGGCGACCTCGAGGCCGAGGTCCCGGTCGGGGTCCAAGACGAGGTCGGGTACCTGGCGACCCGGTTCAACCGGATGACGGCGTCGCTCCGGCGCTACAGCCAGGAGATGGAGGGGTTGGTGGCCGAGCGGACGGCCGAGCTGGAGGAGGCCCAGGGGCGGCTCGTCCAGCAGGAGAAGATGGCGTCGCTGGGCGCGCTGACGGCCGGGATCGCGCACGAGATCAAGAACCCGCTCAACTTCGTGACCAACTTCGCCGGGCTCTCGCGCGAGGCCGTCGCCGAGCTCCGCACGGCGCTCGACGCGGGCGACGACGAGGAGGCCGCCGCCCTCCTGGACGACCTCGCGCTCAACACGGAGAAGATCGAGGCCCACGGCCAGCGCGCCGACGCCATCGTCAAGGCGATGATGGAGCACGCCCGGGGGAGCACCGGCGAGCGCCGGGCCGTCGCGCTCAACGCGCTCGTCGAGGAGTACGCCGGGCTGGCCTACCACGCGCTCCGCGCCCGCCGCCCCGACGCCGAGCCGGTGCTCGATTTCCGCTTGGACCCCGACGCGGGCGAGGTCGTCGTCGTCCCCCAGCAGATCGGTCGGGTGCTCGTCAACCTCGTCGACAACGCGTTCGACGCCGTCGCCGAGCAGGCCGGGTCGGAGATCGGCGCCTACGCCCCGACGGTCACCGTCTCGACGGCCCGGGCGAACGGCCAGGCGACGGTCCGCGTCGAGGACAACGGGCCGGGGATCGCGCCGGCGGCGGCGGCGAAGGTCTTTGAGCCGTTCTACACCACGAAGCCGGCTGGCGAGGGCACCGGGCTGGGGCTGTCGCTGGCCTACGACGTGGTCACGCAGGGTCACGGCGGCGCGCTCGAGGTCGGCGCCGGCGCGGGCGGGGGCGCCGCGTTCACGCTCACGCTCCCCACCTCCGCCTGACGCCGCCCGAGGCGGGCGCCGGGTCCCGGCCCTCCGTGCAGGGCCCCGCCCGTATGCTGCGGGCCTCCTTCCCCCGCCGCCATGCGTGCCCTCCTCCTCGCGCTCCTCCTGTCCGCCGCCTCGGCCGTCACGGCGCAGGAGCTCAACCCGGCGCTCGCGCCGTACGCCGCGCTCATCGGCGACTGGGCGGGGCCGGCCGACTTGATGACGCCCTCGGGGCCGCTCTCGCTGCACCACACCCAGACCGTCCGGTCCGATCTCGAGGGCCACCTCCTCGTGGTCGAGGGCGTCAGCCGGGCGGTCGGCGACGACGGCGCGCCGGGCGACATCAGCGCCGGCACGTTGGGTGTCCTCTCCGTCAACGCCGCGACGGTCTACCTCGACGCGTTCACGATGGACGACCGCCACGCGCGCGTGGCCCCGACACCGGTCGAGGGCGGGTACGACTGGACGTTCGAGCCGGGCGGCCAGGCCCTCGTGACCTACCAGATGCGGTTCGACGACGAGGGGCGGTGGGTCGAGACGGGCCGCGTCTCGCTCGACGGCGGCACGTCGTGGCAGCCGTTTTTCGAGATGACGCTGTCGCGCGTGGAGGCCGAGTAGGTCCGCCTCGGCCCGGGGCGGACGGATCCGCTACCGCTCGAACAGCCGGGCGTAGCGGCCGTAGCCCTCGGCGCGGAGCCGCGCGGCCGGGACGAACCGGAGCGCGGCGCCGTTCATGCAGTACCGCAAGCCGGTCGGGCGCGGGCCGTCGGCGAATACGTGCCCGAGGTGCGAGTCGGCACGCGCCGAGCGGATCTCGATGCGGAGCACGCCGAGCGAGCGGTCGCGGTGCTCGGTGACGGCGTCGGGCGAGATCGGACGCGTGAACGACGGCCACCCGGTGCCCGAGTCGAACTTGTCGCGCGACGAGAACAACGGCTCGCCCGAGACGACGTCGACAAAGATCCCGGCGCGGTGCTCGTCGTCGAGCGGGCTCGAGCCGGCCCGCTCCGTCGCGTCCTGCTGGGTGACGCGGTACGCGACGGCGCTGAGTTGGCGGCGGAGTTGGGCGTCGGACGGCTTGCGCCAGTCGGGCCCGGGGGCCTGGGCGGAGGCCGGCGCCGCGAGGGCCGCCAGCAGGAGGAGGGGGAGAAGACGGGACATCGAGACGAGAGGAAAAGAGGATCGGAGGAGAAGAGGAAGGGCAGGGGGAGAGCAGGAGGCCCGATGGCCGGTCCTCTTCTCATCCCCTCCTCTGCTCCTCGACTCGTCGGGTTGCGACAGGCACGAGCGGCACGTCTTACTCCGCGCCCTCAAAGAGCGACCGGTACTCGCCGAGCCCTTCGGCCTCCAGGTCGGCGACCGGGACGAAGCGCAGGGCGGCCGAGTTGAGGCAGTACCGCAGGCCGGTCGGCTCGGGGCCGTCCTCGAACACGTGCCCGAGGTGGCTGTCCGACGACCCGGAGCGGACCTCGGTCCGCGTCATAAACAGCGACTTGTCGACCTTCGTCTCGACCGGCGCGCCGTCGAGCGGCTGCCAGAAGCTGGGCCAGCCCGTGCCGGACTTGTACTTGGTCGTCGAGGCGAAGAGGGGCGTCCCGTCGATCACGTCGACGTAGAGGCCGGGCTCGGTGTTGTTCCAGTACTCGTTGGCGTAGGGCGGCTCGGTGCCGTCCTTCTTGGTGACGTAGTACTGCATCCGCGTCAGGCGGTCCTTCAGGGCGGCGTCGGACATGGGGTCGATGGGATCGGGGCGGAAGAAGACGAAGCCGGCCACCAGCACGGCGGCGACGGCCACGAGGGATGCGGTGAGGACTTTCATGGGTCTAGGAAGATGAGCGAGGCCCGGCGGGCGCGGAGTCGGGGGCTAGAGCGCCGGGCCGAGGCGACCGGCGGCCTCGCCCCACAGCTCCTCCAGACGCGCGTCGCGGCGGCAGCCCGTCCGGTAGCGATTGTAGTGGCCGGGGTTCGTCCGGTAGAAGTCCTGGTGGTAGTCCTCGGCGGCGTAGAACGGCGCGGCGTCGAGGACGGGCACGACGACGCGGCCGTTGAACCGGCCGTTGAGCAGCCGCTTGGTGCGCTCGGCCTCGGCGCGCTCCTCGGCGGTGCGGACGAAGATGGCCGGGCGGTACGGCGTCCCGCGGTCGCAGAACTGTCCGCCGTCATCGAGCGGGTCGACGTTGTGCCAGTAGACCTGCAGGAGCGTGTCGAAGGAGACCACGGACGGGTCGTAGATCACCTCGACGGCCTCGTAGTGGCCGGTCGTCTTGCGCGTGACCTCGTCGTACGTGGGGTTCGGAACCGTGCCCCCGGAAAAGCCGGAGACGACCGAGGCGACGCCGTCGAGCTCCTCGAAGGGTTTTTCCATGCACCAAAAGCACCCGCCCGCGAGCACGAGCGTGTCGGCGGCGTCCGGGGCGATGGCAAAGCCGGGGTCCGGGCCGGCGGGCGCCGACGTGCCGCAGCCGGCGGCGAGCGTCGCCAGCACGACGGCGGGCAGGGCGAGCAGGAACAGAAAGCGGCGCATGGGCAGGGCGGGGAAGTGCCCCCTAGACGCGGCGGGGGCGCGTGGTATTCCCTGGCGCACACAATGTTAGCGGTCTGTGAGCCCCCGTCCTACGCAAGGCTGGCGCCAGCAGGTCGAGCGGGCGCGCTGGGACGCAGCGCTGGCGCCAACACCGGGGTGCTTGGGCTTGCCCGGCAGGACACCACGCGGACTGGCTTCGCCGACCCTTCGGGTTGTCCCCTTGGCAAGGGGGACAGCCAGACCGCGCGCTGAGCGGAGCGATGCGTGGGCTGGCGGGGGGGCTGCCGAGCACGGCGCACCGGCCCCCTCCTGCTTGCGCTCCTGCGCTCTCCATGCCGTCCTCGCCCCCCGGGCCGTGCGGCCCGGCTAGCTTGGCCGGTCACCCGCCCTGGACCCCATGGCCCTCGTCGCCATCGTCGGCCGCCCGAATGTGGGCAAGTCGACCCTCTTCAACCGCCTCACCGAGGAGCGCCGCGCCATCGTCGACGACCAGCCGGGCGTCACGCGCGACCGCCTGTTCGGCACCGTCGAGTGGACCGGCCGCACGTTCGACTTGGTCGACACCGGCGGGCTCGTGCCGCGCTCGGCTGAGCAGTTCGACGCCGCCATCCGCGAGCAGGTCATGCTGACGCTCGACGAGGCCGACGTCATCCTGTTCGTGGTCGACACGCTGACCGGGATCTCGGACCTCGACCAGGAGGTGGCCCAGCGCTTGCGCCGCGCCGAGCAGCCCGTCATCGTCGTCGCCAACAAGGCCGACAACCAGGCGCGTGCGCTCGACGCGGCCGAGTTCTGGTCGCTCGGGTTCGAGCAGGTCTTCGCGCTCAGCGCCGTCAACGGCACGGGTACGGGCGACTTCCTCGACGCCGTCGTCGCCGCGCTCCCCGAGGAGCCCGAGGTCGACGAGGAGGACACGGCCCCGCGCATCGCCTTCCTGGGCCGCCCGAACGTGGGCAAGTCGTCGCTCACCAACAAGCTCCTGGGCCGGACGCGCTCGATCGTGACCGAGGTCGCCGGGACGACGCGCGACGCCATCGACGCCCGCCTCACCTTCGGCGAGGGCGACGACGCCCGCGAGGTGGTGCTCGTCGACACGGCCGGGCTCCGCAAAAAGGCGCGCGTCAAGGAGAACGTCGAGTTCTACTCGACGCTCCGGACGGAGCGCGCGCTCCAGGCCTGCGACGTGGCCGTGGTCTTGGTCGACGCCGAGCGCGGGCTGGAGGCCCAGGACGCGCGCGTCCTCCGCGAGGCCGAGCAGCTCAAAAAGGGCATGCTGATCGTCGTCAACAAGTGGGACCTGGTGGCCGACAAGGAGACCAACACGGCGCGCGACATGGAGCGCGGCATCCGCGAGCGGCTCGGGCTGCTCGACTTCGTGCCCATCGTGTTCGTGTCGGCGCTCACCGGCCAGCGGGCCGAGAAGGTGCTCGAGCTCGCCCTCGAGGTCTTCGACGAGCGCCGCAAGCGGGTCCCGACGGCGGTCTTCAACGAGGTCCTGGAAAAGGCCATCCGCCGCCAGCCGCCGCCGACGTACCGCAACAACTACGTCAAGATCAACTACGGCAGCCAGGTCCGCGACGAGCCGCCCGTGTTCGCCTTCTTCGCCAACTACCCCGAGGGCGTCAAGGAGAGCTACCGCCGCTACCTCGAGAACCGCCTGCGCGAGGCGTTCGGCTTCGAGGGCGTCCCGCTGACGCTCTCCTTCAAGCGCAAATAGGCGCCTGCAGGGGCAGGCACACGCTCAGTACGGCAGCGCCAGCGGGGTCAGCCGCGCCTCGATGGCGGCGCGCTGGGCCTCGTACTGCGGCGGGAGCTGCAGCGTCCGGCCCAGACTCTCGAACGGCTCGTCGACGGTGAAGCCGGGCGGGTCGGTCGCGATCTCGAACAGGATGCCGCCGGGCTCGCGCGTGTACACCGAGTGGAAGTACTGGCGGTCGATCTGGGGTGTCGGCCGCAGGCCCATCGACAGCAGCACCTCACGGACCTCCAACTCGGCCTCGTCGTCGGGCGCGCGGAAGGCGATGTGGTGGACGGTCCCCGTGCCGAGCTGCCCCGGGCCCATTGTCGGCGCGCAGTACACGTCGACAAACTGGGCGCGGTCGGCGTTGGGGTTGACGAGCCGCAGGCGGTCGCCCTCCTGGCCGTGCTCCTGGTAGCCGTAGGCCTCGGTGAGGACGCGCGTCGTGGCGTCGGGCGCGTGCGAGCACAGGGTGACGCTGTGGAAGGCGCCGAGCGCGATGGCCTGGGGCACGGGCCCGTCGGCCCACTGGCCGCTCGCGTCGTCGGTTTCTACGAGGTCGATCACGAGCCCGTCGCTGTCGCGGAGCGTGAGGACGGGCTGGCCGAACCGCGTCGTCGGCACGTCCATCGCGACGCCCGCCGCCGCCAGCCGGTCGATCCAGGCCGAGATCGCGCCGGGCCCGACCGCGTACGCCGTCGCCGTGGCCTGCCCCGCACCGATGCGGCCGCGCAGGGCGTCGGCGGCCCAGGGGAAAAAGGTCAGGAACGAGCCCGGGCGGGCCGGGCCGTCGGCGTAGTAGAGGTGGTAGGTGCCCGGGTCGTCGAAGTTGACGGTCTGCTTCACGAGCCGCAGCCCCAACGTTCCGGCGTAGGTGTCGACGTTCGCCTGGGCCGGGCCCGAGATGGCGGTGACGTGGTGGAGGCCAAGGAGGGGAGAGGGCATCGGGCGGTCGGGGAGGGCGCGCGTCGAGACCGCCGGCGGAAGGTCGCTGTTCCACGGCAGCCGGCCTGGGCGGCGCGTCCGCGTTCCGATTTCGGCCGGAGACAGCGCCCGCGAGCGCGTTCGGTACGGCGATGGGCGTGGGAGCCGGTCCCTGCCCCCGACACAGCCATGACCCGCTCCCCCTCCCGCCTGACGATCCTGCCGTTTGCCCTGCTGGCAGTGTTCACCGTCTTCCTGGCGATCCCGGCCACGCGCGACGCCGCGCAGTGGATGCTGGCCGAGAACCGGCCGGTCGAGCTCCTGTCGTTCGTGTTCCTGATGGTCGGCGGCGTGCTCGGGCTGCGGCTGGCGGCCCAGCTCCGGCGGCGCGGCGAGCGCGGCTGGACCGTCGCGTTCTACGCCCTGTTCTCGCTGGGCCTGCTGGCGATCGGCGCCGAGGAGGTGGCGTGGGGCCAGTGGTTCGTGGGGTTCGAGACGCCCGAGGCGATCGCCGAGGTCAACACCCAGGGCGAGCTGACGCTGCACAACCACAAGGCCCTGAAGGACCACCTCGAGATCTTTCCGCTCTTGTTTGGGCTGGCGGGGTTGGTGGGCGTCTGGGTGCGCCGTTTCCCCGGGTGGTCGCGGGTCGCCGCGCCGGCCGCGCTGCTCCCGTGGTTCGCTCTCATCGCCGTCGTCTCGGCCGTCGACTTTCTCCAGGACTGGGTCGTGATCCAGGCCCAGTTCGACGAGCTCGTCAACGCGCTCGACGAGCTGGTCGAGATGTTCGTGGCGCTGGCGGGCCTGCTCTTCGTCCGGTTCAACGCCGCCCGCCTGCTCCCCGCCACGCCCGCCGACGCCATCCGCCAGCGGGGCGCGACGCCAGAGCCGGCCGGCGATCGGTGGGGCTCGATCCGCCGCCCGCGCCGGGGCGCCCGCCAGCGCGTCGCGTAGGCCGGCGGGCCACCCTCACCCTGGCAGTGCCAACCTGCCGATTGTCTCGTTCCCAAGGGGAGAGGGGACGTGATTTTAGTCGTCGGCGACATCCGACGAGCAGAGCGCTGCTCCATTCATGAGCTCGCTGAGCCCCCCTGTGTCGTCATCCCGAGCTTGACGAGTGACGTGGCGCGCGCTAGAGATCCCTCGACAAGCTCGGGATGACGCTGAAGGAGGCCCCTCGGCAGAGACCGAGAAGGCCCTTCCTAGTCACGAGCGTGCTGGAGGTCGCGGGCGCGGACGGCGTGCTCCCACCGGAGGGTGCCCTCGGCGTCATACGTCCGCATCGTCATCGTGCGGTCGGTCCGCTCGCCGCTCACGGTAAACGTCCCGAAGTTGCGGTCGCCAGCGACGAGCGTCCCCGGTACACGGAGCGGGTTGACGCGCTCGGGCGAGTCCTCGCGCAAGGGGTACGTCGAGGCGCCGGCCGTGAGCGGGCTCGAGGTGAACTCGTAGAGCGGGTACGCGCCGGGGCGCTCCAGCTTGAGGAGCTCGGTGTGGTGGCGGTCGCCGGAGAGGAACACGACGCCATCGATCTGGCGCGCGGTGATCTCGTCGATCAGCCCCTGGCGCTCGGCCGGGGCGACGGCCGCGAACGTCTCGAAGACCGGGATCGGGTTCAGAAACTGGCCGCCGACGGCGACGACCTTGAACGGCGCGCGGCTGGCGGTGAGCGCGTCGAGCAGCCACTGCGCCTGCTCCGCGCCCAGAATCGTGCGCTCGGCGGCGGGCGCGTCGTTGGGCGCGCGGTGGTAGCGGTCGTCGAGCAGGAACACGTCGACATCCGCCCACTGGAAGTGGGTAAAGACGCCGGGGACGCCGGGCAGGCCGCGCGTGGCGGACGGCCAGAAGTCGGTGAACGTGTCGAGCGCGGCGCCCTTCAGCACGTACGAGCGGTCGGAGTCGTTGGGGCCGTAGTCGTGGTCGTCCCAGGTCGCGTAGTGGGCGGTGCTCGCGAGCAGGGGCTGGAGCGCCGGCTCGGCGCGGCTGTGGCGAAAGCGGTACGCGATGCCGGCGGGGTCCCACCAGTCGACCTCGCGCAAGTAGGTGTTGTCGCCGAGCCAGAGCATCAAGTCCGGGCGGAGCGCGGCGATCTCGCCGAAGATGGCCGTCGAGCCGCCGTACGGGCCGCCGGGGCGGTCGAAGGCGGGGTCGTTGTCGTAGTAGCACGAGCCGATGGCGGCCGTGAACGTGGGCGGGTCGGCCCGCCACTGCCACAGCGGTTGGGTCGCCAGTGTCGTCGCAAACGGCACGGAGACGGCGGCGCCGTCGAGCGACACGGCGTAGTCGTAGCGCGTCCCCGGCGCGAGCCCGAACAAGCGGACGGTAGCGGTCCCGTCCGGATTGGGGGTGGCGCGAGCCGTGATCGTCGGGGCGCTAGCGTCGTCGCTCGGCGTGGCGACGACGGTGACCTCGGCGGTGCCGTCGGCCTGCACCCAGACGGCGGCGCCCCGGTGCGTCACGTCGGCCAGCATCGGGCCGGCCACGAGGCGGGCCGCTGCCGGGGCCGAGGCGGACGCCTCCGCCAGCCCGGCCCGCGCCAGCCCGCGCTGGACGGCCCGCTCGATGGCGGCCTGCCCGCTGGGCGTCGTGGAGGCGGCGGTGAGCGCGGGCACGCACCCGCCGACGGCGAGGAGCAGGGCGAGACAGACGAGGCGGGTCATCACGGGTAGGGGAGGGGACGGGCCCGCAAGCTCGCACCGCCAGCAGGTCGCCCGGGCGCTCGCGCGAGCCGGGGCAGACATGGGGAGAGCGGAACGGCGCCAGCAGGCGGGCTCGCGGTCGACCGACGCTGTTGCGGCCGACGGCGCGGCGGGGAGGCTCGCGCCTGCAGGTTGTCGAGAGGCTTGATCCGATCCTCCCCTCCAGCCTGTCTCCGCGAAAGCGGGGAGGAGGGGCCGGGGGAGGGCGACCGGCCTGCGCCAGCGGGCGGGCACGCGGTCCTCCGACACCCTCACCCTGGCTGCGCCGACGCTACGCGTTGTCCCTCTCCCGAGAGAGGGGACGCCGTCGGCAGGGCTTGCGCAGGCAGGCGGGCAGAGGGCCTTCTCCATGCCAAACAGAAAACGCCGCGCCCCGGAGCGGGACGCGGCGTTCAGAGATTCGGTCCTCGGTCCTCGGTCCTGGCCGGCGGCCGTGCTACTCGTCCTCGTCCTCGAAGACCGGCTCCGGGCGGACGTCCCACTGGAGCATCTGGTCGATCTCGGTCGAGTCCTCGCCGTCGGCGTCGGTGAACGTGTAGTCGCCGAGCTCGTCGCGGCGGTTGGCCGGGACGCGCTTCCACTGGGTGCCGTCGGCGTCGACGAACTCGTCGGGGAACGGGCTCTCGATCCGGTAGCCGGGGTGGTACGTCTTGTACTGCTTGGCGGCCTCGTGGAGCGCCGCGCGCCGGGCGCCGGGCCGGGTCGCCGAGTAGCCGACGACGCGGAACGGGGCGATCTCGATGATGGCGATGACGTCGTCGCCCTCGTCCTCGGGGTCGGAGTACTCGGGCCGGACGACCTTGAAGTCGTCGGGGTGGGGGTACGCGCTGCGGTCGTCGAACATGGGAGGGACGGAGTCGGAAAGGGGGAAAGTACCGACCGGACGGCCGCAAGCTCCCGCGTCGGGCCCCGCCGCCGACGCTTTCGGGCCGGATTCACCGCCGCCCACTTCTGGCCGCACCCGCTTGCCCCCGGAAGCACGCGTGCTGTAGACTCAGATCCCGCACGTCCCCCGCCGCCATGTCCTCCCTCCCCGACGACGACTTCGACGACCTCGACGACGACCTCGAGATCGACGACGACGACCTCGACCTCGACGCGCTCGAGCCCGACGACGACGACCTCGACGACTTCGACGACGACGACCTCTCGCTCGACGACGGCCTCGACTTCGACGACGACGAGTTTTAGGCCGAGCTGTGGAGCCGGGGCCGGACCCGTGCGAGCCCCGGCTGGCGACGCGCCGGGGCGGGCTGGCGCCTCTGGGCCTGAGCGCACGCCGGGGCATCGGGGCGCTTCCCCGGCGGCCGCGCGGCTCGCCCTGTCTGCGATGCGTCAGGAGGCAGCCAGCGTGAGACGGCGAGTGGGGATGGGCCGCCGCTGGCGAGGCGATCGGCCGGGGATCCGTTATGGCGCGCGCAGGCGACGGCCGGGCCTCGGCAGGCGAGGACTCGGGAGACCGTTATGGGCGGGCGGGGCTGCATAACGGCTTGTCGAACCCCGCGTGAGCGCGGTGAGAGGTGGCCTGGACACGGAGGGGTGGCGCTCAGCCTCGCTCTCCACGGTGTGGATAACCCGTGGACGGAGAGCGCTTGCGGCGCGGCGCAGGGGCGGCTTTCTTGAGGTCCGATTCGACGCGCCGGGATGGGCTTGAACAGGGCGGCCACGTGCGCCGCCGGCTGCAGCACCGAGGCACTGAGGACCGGGCCGCGGCCGCCCGGCCGCCTGCAGCGACGCGTTGCGGGCGAGGTCCCGAGTGGCCCCCTTATCGTCCCCCCCCACCCGAACCCCTATGGGCAAGCAGAAAGGGTCCGCCATGTCCGGCGGCCTCACCATCGACCGCGTGTTTTCGACCGACGGCACGCACCCGTTCGACAGCGTCTCCTGGACGACGCGCGACGCGGCCATCAAGAACTTCAGCGGCGAGGCCATCTTCGAGCAGCTCGGCGTCGAGTTCCCCGAGGCCTTCTCCCCGCTCGCGGTCAACGTCGTCGCCAGCAAGTACTTCTACGGCGACGTCGGCACGGGCAACGGCAGCCCGGCCGAGGGCCAGCGCGAGTACTCGCTCAAGCAGCTCGTCCACCGCGTCACGCAGACCATCACGGACTGGGGCCGCGAGCAGAACTACTTCGCGTCGGACGCCGACGCCGAGACGTTCTACGACGAGCTGACCTGGCTCTGCACGAACCAGTACGGCGCGTTCAACAGCCCCGTCTGGTTCAACGTCGGGCTCGGCCAGCAGTACGGCGTCCGCGACTCGGGCGGCAAGACCATCTCCGGGTGGGACTTCGAGAAGGGTGAGATCGTCGACGTGGACCCCTACGAGCGGCCCCAGGCGAGCGCCTGCTTCATCATCTCGGTCGACGACTCGGTCGACGACATCTGGCAGCTCATGGGCGAGAGCGCCCGGCTGTTCAAGTTCGGCTCGGGCGTCGGCGCCGACTGGTCGGCCCTGCGGTCGTCGCACGAGAAGCTGTCGGGCGGCGGCATCCCGTCCGGCCCCGTGTCCTTTATGAAGGTGCAGGACGCGACCGGCGGGACCATCAAGTCCGGCGGCAAGACGCGCCGCGCGGCGATTATGCAGACGCTCAAGGTCTGGCACCCGGACATCCTGGAGTTCGTCCAGGCCAAGCAGACCGAGGAGAAGAAGGCCTGGGCTTTGATCGAGCAGGGCTACGACGGCTCGTTCAACGGCGACGCCTACGGCTCGGTCGCCTTCCAGAACGTGAACCAGTCGGTCCGCCTCAACGACGCCTTTATGGAGGCGGCCAACAAGGGCGAGCGGTTCCCGCTGACGGCTGTCACGAGCGGCGAGGCCGTCGACGAGGTCGACGCCGAGGAGCTGTTGCTGGCGATCGCCGAGGGGACCTGGATCTGCGGCGACCCCGGCGCCCAGTACGAGGACACGATCCAGCGCTGGCACACCTGCAAGAACACGGGCCCGATCAACTCGAGCAACCCGTGCTCCGAGTACATGTTTTTGGACGACAGCGCGTGCAACCTCGCGTCGCTGAACCTGATGAAGTTCAAGGCCGATGACGGCACGTTCGACGTCGCGCGCTACCGCGCCGCCGCGCGGATCTACCTCACGGCCCAGGAGATCCTGGTCGACAACGCGGGCTACCCGTCGGCCCGGATCGCCGCCAACAGCCACCGCTTCCGCCCGCTCGGGCTCGGGTTCGCCAACTTGGGCGCGCTCCTGATGTCGATGGGCCTGCCGTATGACTCCGACGAGGGCCGCGCCGTCGCCGCGGCGCTGATGGCGATCGAGCACTGCGAGGGCTACGCGCGCTCCGCCGAGATCGCCGCCAACACCCAGATCGGCCCGTTCGACGGCTACGCCGAGAACGAGGAGCCCTTCCTCGAGGTCATGCGGATGCACCGCGACGCGGTCGCCGAGATCCACCCGTCCTGCCCCGCCTACCTCAAGGAGGCCGCCCAGGCGTCGGCCGACGAGATGGTCGCGCTCGGTGAACAGCACGGCTACCGCAACGCCCAGGCGACGGTCCTCGCGCCGACCGGCACGATCGGCTTCATGATGGACTGCGACACGACGGGCATCGAGCCCGACCTCGCGCTCGTCAAGTACAAGCTGCTCGCGGGCAAGGGCGACGGGCTCATGAAGATCGTCAACCAGACCGTGCCGGAGGCCCTCGCGCGCCTGGGCTACACCGACGCCGAGACTAGGGTCATCTTGGACTACGTCGACGAGCACGACACGATCGAAGGCGCGCCGGGCCTGCGCGACGAGCACCTCGCGGTCTTCGACTGCGCCTTCAAGCCGCACAACGGCGAGCGCTCGATCTCGCACCTCGGCCACATCCGGATGATGGCGGCGTGCCAGCCGTTCATCTCGGGCGCCATCTCGAAGACGGTCAACCTGTCGGAGAGCGCGACGGTCGAGGACATCGCCGACGCCTACATGCAGTCGTGGGAACTCGGCCTCAAGGCCGTGGCGATCTACCGCGAGAACTCGAAGCGGAGCCAGCCGCTGTCCACGAAGTCCGGCGGCAACACGTCGGGCAAGAAGACGAGCGCCGAGGGCGCCGTCTCCGGCGACGGCGCCGCGTCCGGCACGCCCGAGATCGCCGAGCGGATCGTCGAGAAGCTCGTCGAGCGCGTGGTCTACCGCCCGCACCGCGAGCGCCTGCCGGACGAGCGGCCGTCGGTGACCCACAAGTTCTCGGTCGCCGGCCACGAGGGCTACCTCCACGTCGGCCTCTACCCCGAGGGCCACCGCAACGCGGGCCGCCCGGGCGAGATCTTTATCACGATGGCCAAGCAGGGCTCGACGATCGCCGGGCTGATGGACAGCTTCGCAACGGCGATCTCGCTGTCGTTCCAGTACGGCGTCCCGCTCGAGGACCTGGTCTCGAAGTTCGGCCACGTCCGGTTCGAGCCGGCCGGGTTCACGACCAACCCCAAGATCCCGATCGCCAAGTCGATCACGGACTACATCTTCCGCTACCTCTCGCTCAAGTTCCTGAGCGGCGGCGACGGCGCGGAGAAGGACCTGGCCGAGGACGCCGACCCCGTCGTCGCCGTCGCGGCCGAGGTCGAGCGCCACGGCCCGGCGACCGACCAGACGCAAGCCGACCTGTTCGCCGCCGCGCAAGCGGTCGTGGACGCGGGCCAGCAGCCGTCGCACGTCGGCGGCACCGTCGAGCAGGCGCTCGCGGAGGGCGGCGAGGTCGGCGCCTTCAAAAACCAGGACGACGCGCCGGCCTGCCCGAACTGCGGCGGCATCACGGTCCGCGCCGGGAGCTGCTACAGCTGCCCGAACTGCGGGTCGTCGACCGGCTGCGGCTGATCCCGTCCGTCTCGACTCCCTCGGCCTCGACGCCGAGGCGGGCGCCCCCGGTTCCTTTGGGATCGGGGGCGCATTGCGTTGTAAACGGGACCCAGGGAGGAACGAGCCGAAGCAATCGGCTACCCTGCCATCGAACTCTCACGCGAGCATCGATGGTTGCCGAAGTACCCTCTATCCAGCCCCCAGCCCCTTCGCCCTATCCTTCGGGCACCGATGGACCCGACCCCGCGTTCGACGTACATGACCGACTGGCACCAGCGCATCACCATCGACCCGCAGCAGTGCGGGGGCCGTCCGTGCATCCGCGGGATGCGCGTGCGCGTGTCGGACGTGCTGGACCTGCTGGCGGAGGGGCTGACCCCGGCCGACGTGGTCGAGGAACTCCCGTACCTCGAACTGGCCGACGTGGAGGCCAGCCTGAAGTACGCCAGCGAGACGATGCGTCAGCCGGCGCAAGCGGCCTGACGCTCTATCTCGACGCCCACCTCTCGCCGTCTCTGGCGCGATGGATCACGGCCACCTTCGACGGCGTGGAGGCGTCCTCCGCCGAGTACCTGGGCCTTCGCGACGCGACCGATCCGGAGATCGCGGAGGCGGCGCGCCTCGCGGGTGCCATTGTCTTGACGAAAGACCAGACCTTCGTCCGAGAGGCCGCTCGGGCTCAGTCCCCACCCATGATCCGAGTCGCATCCGGCAACGCGAGCACGACGTCGCTAAAGCCTGTGCTCCTGTCCGAGCTGCCCGCTGCACTGGACGCCATCCGGGATGGCGCACTCACCGCCGTCGTGGGCGGCGCTGGTGATGCCTGACCCCGACCTCCGCTACGAAGTCATCGTCTACTGGAGCGACGCCGACGGCGCGTACCTCGCCGAGGTCCCCGAACTCCCCGGCTGCCTGTCCGACGGTGACACCCACGCGGAGGCCGGGGCGAGCGCGGAGGACGCTATGCGCGCGTGGATCGAGACGGCGCGCGAGCTGGGCCGCGAGGTCCCGGTCCTGAAGGGGCGGCGCCTCCACTTCGCCTGAGCCGTTGGCGTCCCACTGCTGGCGGCGATCCCTCCTCACTGTCATCCTGAGCGGAGGGCGGAGCCCGGAGTCGAACGCGGAGCGTCGGCGGAGCCGAGGATCTCTGGCGGGCGGGTCGCTCCGACCAGCGCTACCGGCGCCAGCGCGAGACCCCGTCGCACCAGAGATCCTTCGACTGCGCTCGCTGACGCTCGCTCCGCTCAGGATGACGGATGGGTCCTGCGATTGAACGCCCGCTTGCGGAGGCGCGCTGCCCTATCGTTCCCCATGCGCGAGGCGGGGACGTACTGGGTCTACGTTCTGACCAACCGGTCGGGGACGCTCTACGTGGGCGTGACGAACGACCTCGGCCGGCGGCTGGCGGAGCACGCGAGCGGAAGCGATCCGTCCGCATTCTCCGCGCGCTACGCACTCGACCGACTGATCCACGTCGAGCCGTACCCGACCGCGCGCGACGCCATCGCTAGGGAAAAGCAGCTCAAGGGCTGGCGGCGGGCGAAGAAGGTGGCCCTCATCACCGCCCACAACCCCGGCTGGCGGGACTTGCGCCCTCCGCCAGAACAAACGCCAGCCCGGCGCTAGGTTCGGCGGATGCTCCCGCTCGCCCTGTCCGCCGGCCTCGCGCTCGTCCACCTGCTGGCGGGGCGGCTCCGGTTCATGGACGGGACGCCGCGAAGCCGGGCGCTGTCGGCCGCCGGCGGGATCTCGGTCGCCTACGTGTTCGCCCACCTGCTGCCCGAGGTGGCGGCCGGGCAGGAGGCGCTCGCCGAGGCCGGGCTCCGGGGCGGCGTGCTCGACGGGTCGCACACCTGGCTGCTCGCGCTCCTGGGCTTGGTCGTGTTCTACGGACTCGAACGCGCCGCGCTGACCTCGCGCGAGGAGAATGCCGAGGGCGGCGACCAGACCGAGCCCGGCGTGTTCTGGCTCCACATGGCGAGCTACGGGCTGTACAACGTGCTCGTGGGCTACCTCTTGGCGGCCGACCCGGCCGACGTCGAGCGGGGCGCGCGGCTGGCGTTCGCGGGGGCGATGGCCCTGCACTTCCTGGTTAACGACGTCGGCCTGCGTGACCATCACAAGGCGCGGTACCGCCGGGTCGGGCGCTACGTGCTGGGGGCGGCGGTCGTGGGCGGGACGGCCCTGGGGCTGGCCGTCCGGGTGCCCGAGTCCGTGGTCGCCGGGCTCGTCGCGTTCCTGGCGGGGAGCGTCGTGCTCAACGTGCTCAAGGAGGAGCTGCCCGACGAGCGGGAGAGTCGGTTCTGGCCGTTCGCGGCCGGCGCGTTCGGGTTCGCGGCCCTGCTGGCGATCGTCTAGCGCACCGCGGAGCCTCCGCGCAGTGCCGCGACATTCCCTCGCAGTGCCGCGGAGCCTCCTCGCAGTGCCGCGACGCCTCCTCGCACTGACGCGCTGTCAGGGTGCAGAGGCGTGGCGCCCGTCCGTCTAGGCCATCGCCGCCTCGGCGTCGAGCGACGCCGGCAGCGCCGCGTCGAGGCGGGCGATGGCGGCGTGGGCGTGGGCATGGAGCGGCAGAAACGCGCGGACGGCCTCGACCAGCCGGCCCGCGTCGGCGGCGTCCTCGGTGTCGGCGCAGGCGTCGGCGAGCGGCGTGTCGTCGAGCACGTCGGCGACCGATCGGAGGGAGTGAGCGGTGAGGGCGGTCGTCCGCAGGTCCTCGTTCCGCAGGGCCTCTTTCAGAACGGCCAGCCCGTCGCCCAACTCCTCGCGGGCTTGCACCAGCAGCTCGGTGCGCACCTCCGGGTCGCCGGCCGTGAGGCGGTCGAGTGTCGGGAAGTCGGCGTCCGCGGGCGGCGTTCCGTCGCGCTCGGGGGTCGCGCGCGCGACCGACGCCAGCACCGACGCCAGCGCGTCGGGGGCGAGCGGCTTGGTCAGGAAGGCGTCCATGCCGGCGGCGAGGCAGGCCTCGCGCTGCTCGTGCGTCACGTCCGCCGTGAGGGCGACCAGCATCGGCTGGCGGAGGGCGTCGTCGGCGCGGATGGCCTGGGCCGCCTCGACGCCGCCGACACGCGGCATCCGCACGTCGAGGAAGGCCACGTCGAAGGGCTGGCCGTCGGCCTCGGCGCGGCGCAGCGCCGGGAGCACGGCGTCGCCGTCCTCGACGATGACGGGGTCGATGCCGAGGCGCCCCAGCATCAGCCCGACGACGCGCCGGTTGACGGCGTTGTCTTCGGCGACGAGGACGTGGGGGGCGTCGGGGTGGCGGGGAGAGGGCATGTCGGCGGGGGGAGACAGGTCGGGGGGCCCGGGCGGGGCGGCGGGCGCGGGCTCCGCCGGGACGATCACGTGGAAGGTGGACCCGGCGCCGACCTCGCTCTCGGCCCAGAGCCGGCCGCCCATCGCGTCGACGAGCTGCTTCGAGATGGCCAGCCCCAGCCCCGTCCCGCCGTAGCGCCGCGTCGTAGACGCGTCGGCTTGGGTGAACGGGTCGAACAGGCCGTCCAGCGCGTCGGCGCGGATCCCGATCCCGGTGTCCGAGACGCGGACGTGGAGCCCGCGCTCGCACGGGCCGTCGGGGCGGAGCGCCTCGGGCAGGGCCGCGGGGTCGCACGGCTCAGCGGCGAGCGTGACCGTCCCCGCCTCGGTGAACTTGACGGCGTTCGCGAGCAGGTTCAGCACGACCTGCCGCAGCCGCGTCCCGTCGCCGACGACGTGCGAGGGCAGCGCCGGGTCGATGTCGCAGCGCAGCGCGAGCCCCTTCTGCTCGGCCCGGTACGCGACCACGTCGCACGCGCCGCCGAGGCAGGCCTGGACCCCGAATGGGGCGGCCTCTAGCTCCAACAAGCCCGCCTCGATCTTCGAGAAGTCCAGGACGTCGTTGACGACGTCGAGCAGGGCCTGGCCCGAGGACCGGATGACCCCGGCCACCTCGCGCTGGTCGTCGCCGAGGTCGGAGCGGAGCAGGTGGTCGGTCATCCCGATCACGCCGTTGAGCGGGGTCCGGATCTCGTGGCTCATCGAGGCCAGGAAGTCCGACTTGGCCCGGTTCGCCCGCTCGGCCTGGTCGCGAGCGGCGACGAGCGCCCGGTGGGCGGCGTGCGTGGCCGAGATGTCCTGGGCGACGACGACCAGGCCGCTGCGCGCGCTGTCGTGAGAGGGCAGCTTGGCGGCCGACAGGCGGACCGGGAGCGTCGCCCCGTCGGCCCGCTGGAAGCGCGTCTCGAGACCCGTGAACGACGGCGCCCCGGCGATCGCGGCGCCGAACCGGGCGACCTCGTCGGCCTCGGGGACGAACAGCGAGAACACGGGCTCGCCGACGACCTCGTCGGCCTCGCGCCCGATCAGGTCGGCCCCGGCCTGGTTGACCCGGACGAGCCGGCCGTCCCCGTCGACGACCGCGAGGGGGTCGGGGATCGACTCGATGACGGCGTCGAGGTGGGCGCGGGAGACGGTGCTCCGGCCGAGCGCGGCGGCCGTCGCGTCGAAGGCGCGCGCGAGGTCGCCGACCTCGTCGGACGAGGTGTCGCCGATGCGGGCGTCGAGGTCGCCGGCGCCGACGGCCTCGACGCCCGCGGCGATCCGGCCCAGCCGCCGGCCCAGCGTCCGCGCGATGAGGACGCCGAGCGCGAGCGCGAGCCCGAAGGGGATCGCCACCAGCGCCCAGCCCAGCACCCGGACGCGATCGACGGCGGCCCCGGCCTCTGCACCCGCC
Organism: Rubrivirga halophila; assembly: GCF_046845755.1. GTDB lineage: Bacteria > Bacteroidota > Rhodothermia > Rhodothermales > Rubricoccaceae > Rubrivirga. The sequence continues at coordinate 2,786,060 of NZ_CP177357.1, read as the reverse complement.
GCCAGCGACGCTGCGGCGTCGCCAGCGGCCGCGACGACGGCGAGCCCGACCGCCGCCACGACCGTGGCGGCGATCCCGAAGGCGAAGAACAACTTGGGGAAGAGCTTCACGCTCCGGGGGAAAAGAGGTAACGCGGCCGCCCGACAGCGGCCTCGAGAGGCCGTCGGCGGGATCCGAGGCGAACGCCCGGCCGTCTTGCCAGGAGTGTGCCACACGGCCTCCCCACCACCGACCCGCCCGCCATGCGCCTCGCCGTCCTCGCCGCCGCCGTCCTGTCCGCGTCCGCCGCGCTCGCCCAGCCCGGCGTCGAGCTGAACCGCCCGCCCGACGCGCCGTGGCCGGACTCGCTCGTCGGCGGCGTCGCCCCGCCGGCCCACGTGCAGGCCCTGTACGGGATCGCTGCCGACGTCTCCGCGGCGCGCATCGAGGCCGACATCCGGACGCTCGCGGGGTTCGGCACGCGCCACACGCTCAGCGACACGGTCTCGGCCACGCGCGGGATCGGCGCGGCGCGGCGCTGGATCCAGGCCGAGTTCGAGCGCATCTCGGCCGCGTGCGGCGGCTGCCTCGAGGTCGTCGTCCAGCGGCGGACCATCTCGGGCCAGAGCCGCATCCCCGAGCCGACCGACGTCGTCAACGTGCTCGCCATCCAGCGCGGGACGACCGACCCCGACCGCTACGTCGTCATGTCGGGCGACATCGACAGCCGCGTGTCCGACGCGCTCGACTTCACCTCCGACTCGCCGGGCGCGAACGACAACGCGTCCGGGATGGCCGGGGCCATCGAGGCGGCCCGCGTGCTCAGCCAGCACGCGTTCCCCTCGACCATCGTCTACGCCGGGCTCAGCGGTGAGGAGCAGGGGCTCTTCGGCGGTCAGATCATGGCCGAGATCGCGCGCGACGAGGGCTGGGAGATCGTCGGCGTGCTCAACAACGACATGATCGGCAACAGCTGCGGCATCGACGGGGTCTGCGACAACACGTCTGCCCGCGTCTTTTCCGAGGCCACGCGGCCGATTGAAACGGAGCGCGAGGCCCGGATCCGGCGGTTCACCGGCGGCGAGGTCGACGGCCCGTCCCGCAACCTCGCCCGCGTCGTGGACCGGATGGCGGACGACTACATCCGCAACCTCGACATCATGATGGTCTACCGGCTCGACCGGTTCGGGCGGGGCGGCCACCACACGCCGTTTACGAACGTCGGCTTCCCGGGCGTCCGCATCATGGAGACGCACGAGCACTACGACCGCCAGCACCAGGACCTGCGGATGGGCACGCACCCCGACGGCTCGCCCCGCCACTTTGGCGACACCGTCGAGTACGTCGACTTCGACTACGCGGCCAAGCTGACGGCGCTCAACGCGGTCACGCTGGCGATGCTGGCGGGCGCCCCGCCGCCGCCCTCGGGCGTCTCCATCGAGGGCGCCGTCCAGCCGAGCACGACGCTGTCGTGGGACGCCCCGGACCGCGCCCAGAACCCGCAGCTGGCGGGCTTCCGCGTCTGGTGGCGCCTGACCACCGAGCCCCAGTGGCAGTGGTCGGTCTACGTCCCCGACTCGGGCGCCGACCGCCAGACGTACACGCTCGAGAACGTCGTCATCGACAACTACCTCTTCGGCGTCCAGGCCGTCTCGGCCGACGGCAGCGCCAGCCCCGTCGTCTTCCCCGGCGCCATCGGGGCGTTCGACTACGGCGAGAGGGACGAATGAGGGATGCGGGATGGAGGGGTGCGGCACCCAATGACTGGGGACTCTGCCCATCCCTCCGTTCCTTTCTCGTTCCGCATCCCTCTGTCTACTCCAGCACCTCGCCGAACGCGATGTCCTCGGCGGCGAGCACGAAGAGCGTCGCCGGGAGGTCGGCCGTGCGGGCGCGCAAAGCCGTGTAGTAGTCCACGAAGCCGTCGTCGGTCGGCGGCGCCAGCCCAAGCATCACGAGGTCGGCGTCGGCGGACGTCTCGCGCAGGATCTGGCCGAAGGGCCGGTCGGCGGCCAGGATCACCTCGAGCTCGGCGCCCGTCCGCGTCAGCCGCAGGCGCTCGCCGACGGAGGTCCGCATCTGGGCGGCGGCGGCCTCGTTCGGCGCCACCATCAGGACGCGGACCGTGCTCCCGCGCCAGTCCAGGCTCGTCGACAGGAGGTACGCCAAGAGCACCATCAGGCCGCCATTCCCCTTGAGGCCGCCCCACCACACGTCGATCCGCTGGCGCCGCCCGTAGCCGCCGGCCGCGCTGTCGCGGACGATGACGACGTTGCGGGCGTTGTCGTAAAAGTGGCGGACGGTCTGGCCGTAGCGCGCCTGCCGCTCGGTGCTCTGCGTGTCGCCGAGGAGGATCGTGTTGGGCACGAACGCGCCGAGCCCGTAGCTGTCGACGAGCCGCTCGGCGCCCTCGAACGGGTCCGGCGCCGCGATCACGCGGACCAACGCCTCGACGGCCCGGTCGGCGAGGTAGTCGTGGATCTGGCGCTCCAGCCCGGCCACGCGCGTCGGCGTCACGTCCGCGGCCGTGATGACGGTCGAGACGGTCAGGATCGAGCGGTTGTGGGTGATCGCCGCCGCCAGCTCGACGAGCGGCCACCGCGAGGCCGGGGCGCCGGAGAGCACCAGCAGGTGCGGGCGCCAGTTTTTGGAGTCGTCTTGGGCGTCGCGCAGCCGCATGAGGCCGGCGCGCGTGACGGCCATCCAGATCCCGCGCCGCACGTCGCCCCAGGCGGTCTCCAGCGACTGGCGCTCCAGCCACAGGAAGATCCCGAACACGAACGTGACCGCGACGGCCGTCGCGATTGCGTTGATCAAGAGCATCACGGCCACGCACCCGATAAAGCCGAGCAGCGACAGCGCCCACGGCACGCGGAACGTCGGCCGGAACGACGGGCTGTTCAGAAACCGTTCGACGGCCGCCGACAGGTTGAGCACGCCGTACGTCGTCAGGAAGAACATCGTCAGGACGGGCGCGATCAGGTTGAGGTCGCCGAACCACACGGCCGCCAGCGCGACCGCGAGTGTGAGGCCGGTGCCCAGGCGCGGCGCGTCGTCGTCGCCGGAGCCCCTTCCCAGCCAGTCGAGCCACGACGGGAGCACGCCGTCGCGCGCGAGCGCCTGGAGCACGCGCGGCGCCCCGAGCACGCTGCCCAGCGCGCTCGACAGCGTCGCGCCCCAGACGCCGAGCAGGATCGAGTCGCCCCAGATCGCGATCCGCGACATGATCAGCGGGTCCGTCAAGAGGTCCTCCGTCGACGCGCGCGCCGCCAGCAGGACCGGCAGCAGCATGTAGATCACATACCCCACCCCGACCGCCGCGAACGTGCCCTTGGGGATCGACCGGCTCGGGTCTTTGAGGTCGCCCGACAGGTTGACGCCGGCCATGATGCCGGTGACGGCGGGGAAGAACACGGCGAACACGGTCCAGAACCCGGCCCGCTCCAGGACCGGCGCCGTCCCCGGCGCGGGCGGCACGCTGCTCCCGAACACGAGCGCCAGCAGCGACAGCACGATCGCGCCCATGATGACGTACTGCGCCCGGATCGCCGTCTTCGCGGACACCAGCGCCAGCACGGCCACGGCGACCGTCGTCATCAGCCCGACCGTCTTGAGGTCGACGCCGGGGAACCGGAGCGCGACGCTCTCGGCAAAGCCGATCGTGTACAGCGCGACCGACAGCGCCTGGGCGATGTAGAGCGGCACGCCGACCGCGCCGCCGGTCTCGATGCCCAGCGACCGGCTGATCATGTAGTACGCCCCGCCCGTCCGCACGCGCGTGTCCGTCGCGATGGCGGCGATCGAGAGCGACGTCAGAAACGTGATCGAGGTCGCGAGCGTGACGATCAGGAGCGTGCCGCCGAGCCCCACGTTCCCGACCACCCACCCGAACCGGAGGTACATGATGACGCCCAGGATCGTCAGGATCGAGGGCGTGAAGACGCCGCCGAAGGTGCCGAGCCCCGTCGGGCTGGCGGTGACGACGGAGGCGCGGGGCGGACGGACGGGCACGGCGGGGCGGGGCGGGGGACGAGCCCGAAGAGGGTACGACCGCGTGCCCCGCTCGCGCGGGATCGCCGCCGCCGCCCGAGACGTAGAGTCCACCCTCGACCCCCGACCGCATGCTCTCCCCGTCGACCCTGCGGCTCTGCCCGCTCCTCCTCGCTCTCGCCCTCGCCGGCTGCGCCTCCGACACCTCCGGGGCGGAGGCCGAGGCCGCGCGCGCCGGCGAGGTCGACGTCCGCTCGAACGAGACCGACGACCTCGGGGCCATCGACAACCCGGACCTGCGTGCCGAGGCCGACACGACGGGCCCGCCCCGCGTCACCGTCGCCGGCACGACGGTCCCGGCGCGCGGCGTCGTGACCGACATCGAGAGCGGCGACCGCTCGTGCTACATCACGCTCCGCACCGACACCGGCGCCACGGAGACCGTCCACGCCGACTATTCGGTCTGCGACACGAACGTCATCAAGGGCCGCCGCGTCCAGATCGAGTACGTGCCCGACACCATCCTGGCGGCCTCGTGCGAGGGCGACCCCGACTGCCTCGACACGGAGACCGTCGCGCTCGCGGTCGTCGCGATGCCCATCGACTGAGCGCCCCGGGCGCCGGCGGGTCCGCGGGAGACGTTGCGGGCGTGCCCCTGCAAGGGCCCGTCCTCGCCAGCAGCGCGCGCTACAGCACCGACGGCGCCTCGACGGTGTAGGTCACCCCGCCGTCGACCGGCGTCTCGGCCGTCACCGTCCCCGCCGCGTCCGGTGCCGTGCCTGCGGGCCGCGTGACGACGTAGACGAACCCGGGCTGCAGCCCGGCCGCGCCGACCTCGCCGTTCGGCCCCAGCGCCAGCACGCCGACCTGAATCATCGCCGGGTCGGCCGGCGTGACGCGCGCGACGCGCTCGACGAGCGACCGAGCCGCCGACTGCGCTGAGCGCCCGTGCCGCATTGCCTCGACGACCGCACTCGCGCCCGCCACGCGGATCACCTCCTCGCCGTGCCCCGTCGCCACGGCCCCGCCCACGCCGCCGTCGACAAAGAGGCCGCCGCCCAGGATCGGGCTGTCGCCGACGCGCCCGCGCATCTTGTACGCGAGCCCGCTCGTCGTGCACGCCCCGCAGACGCGGCCGTCGGCGTCGAGCGCGAGCACGCCGATCGTGTCGTGGTCGTCGGCGTGCCCCGTCCGCCGCTCGCTGTTGACGGCCGGCGCGTACTCGGCGGTGTCCAGCCACGCGCGCCAGTGCGCCTCAGCCTCGGGCGTCAACAGGTCCACCATCTCGACGCCCTGCGCTTGGGCGAACGTCCGGGCCCCCTCGCCCACCAGCATCACGTGGGGCGTCCGCTCCATCACCATCCGGGCGACGGTGACGGGGTGGAGCACGTCTTCGAGCGCGGCGACGGCGCCGCAGCGGTGGCGCTCGTCCATCACGCACGCGTCGAGCGTGACGCGGCCGTCGCGGTCCGGGCGGCCACCCAGGCCGACGGAGTGGTCGTCGGGGTCGGCCTCGGGGATGCGCGCAGCGGCTTCGGCGGCGTCCAGGGCGTAGCCGCCCGCACGGAGAACGGCCCAGGCCTCGGCGGCGGCGCGGCGGTTGTCCCACGTCGCCAGCACGACCGGGCCGGCGGGCGCGGCGGGCGCGGCGGGCGCGGCGGGCGCGGCGGCGCGAGCGGGCCGGGGCAGGGCGGCGAGCGCGCCGAGGGCGGCGCCGGAGCGCAGGAGGTCGCGGCGAGAGAGGGGCATGGCGACGGGCGCGGGTGGACCGCCAATCTATCCGCCCGGCTCTGGCTTGCGCGGACTCCCCTCGATTGGGTGCTCACGGCCACATCTCCGTCACTCGCACGGTAAACAGATCGCGCTTCAGCCGCCGCCCCGAGGCGGGGCCAGTCGGCAAGCGGAGGATACGCGACCGCCTCGGTGATTGAGGACGCTCGGCGGGGCGGTCGGCCTGCAAGCGCGGGTTCTACAGCCCGGTGGCTACGGCGCAGGAACGAAGTCGGCGTGCTCCATCCGCTTCGCAAGCTGTTTCGTGGCCTGCTCCCACTCCCGCCGGACCTCCTCCTTTCGGAACATCAGCGGCACGCGGAACAGCCGGCGGTCTAGACCGCGCGCCTGGCTCAGGGCGGGCAACTCCGAGAAGTCCGGCTCGATCTCGGTCGTGTCGTCGGCGTCCACCAGTTGTAGCGTTGGCCACTTGTTCTGGAAGCTGACCCGGACCTCGCGCCGCCCACCTCGCCAGACAGCGTACGGGTAGTTCCCCGGCTCCTCGAACATGAGGCGCGGCTCCTCAAAGCCTCGGTCCTCCAAGAACGAGAACCAACCGACGAGCGGTTTCAACTGCATTTGAGGTGTGAGGGCTTTAGAACAGGGGTTATGCCGATCCAGCTCGGCATAACGCGCGGCGCGGATCCGGATAACGCTCGCAGGATACGAGGCTCCCCCTTGTCTCACAACCGTCTAGCACCTACCTCTGCGCGTTATCAGGCGCGCGTTCGGATAACACGCCCTCGCCTCGTCACGGCCCTCCTCTGGACAGACGTTCGACGGCACGCGCTCCGCGAGCGATGCAGTCTCCGCTACTCGACGGGGAAATCGAAGTACGTCCCCGTGTGAGGCTCGCCGCGCAGGGTGAAGTGCCACCACTCCTTCGAGTAGTTCCGAAACCCGCCCTCGCTCATGGCCGCCCGCAGGCGCTGGCGGTTGCGCCGCACCTCGCCGCTAAACCGGGGGTGGTCGGTCGCCGCGAGCGGGGAGAGGCAGTCGTAGGCCGTGCCCATGTCGAGGTCGCCCTCGTAGAACCGGCCGCCGCCTTGCAGGTCCGGGCCGGTCGGCGTCGACAACGGGCGGTCGCAGCGGGGGAGGGGGGCGTCGGGCGTCGGGAAGTCGGTGCGGACCGAGCGCGCAACGGGCAGGCGGACGAGCGTGAGGTCGACCGTCGAGCCGCGGCTGTGGCCGCTGCGCGTGGCGATGTAGCCGCGCGAGAACAGGCGCCCCTTCGGCTCCTCGGGGTAGAACGCGTCCCGCATCGCCAACGCGCCGGGGTCGTTCGCCCAGCGGACGAAGTGCGTCACGGCCTGCTGGGGGCGGTAGCAGTCGTAGACCTTGAGCCCCAGCCCGGACCCCGCCAGCGACGCGGCGACGTCGGCCAGCGCTTGGGCCGCGCGCTCGGTCAGGATGCACTCGGGCGCGAGGTACCCGTCGATGGGCGCCCCGACAAAGTTGTAGGCCGTCGTGTACCGCATCTCCTGCGCGATCCCCGGGGCGACGTCGCGGAGGCGGACGAAGCCGTCGGGGAGATCCGGACGGGGAGGGCGCTCGGTCGTGTCGGTGGCGACGGTCGACGTTGTGTCGGCCGAGCGGGCGGTCGCCGTCGTCGGAACGGGCGGGGCCGGCTCGGGGAGCGGCTCGGCCTGCGCGGGCGGCTCGGGCGGGGCCGCGCCCACGTTCGTGTGGCAGGCCTGCGGCGCCGTCAGCGCCACGCCGACGGCGGCGGCGATCAGCCACGGGAGGACGGGGGAGCGGGGCATGGGTCCGGGGAGAGACGGCGCAAGGTAGGGCGGCCAACGGGCGACCCCCGAGGATCGCGCGTGTTGGCGCGCGTCGAGATGGGCGGTCGGACGGGGGGAGCCGCCGTTTGCGGCCCGCGAGCGCTACCGCGCGTCGGCGGGGAGGTCGGCCTCCAGCGCCGCGCGGTCCCAGTCGCCCGCGTCGGCCGCCGCTTGGTACGTCGACTGCAAGAACGCCAGCAGGGCCGCGTCGGGGTCGGGTGCCGAGCGGACCACTTCGTACGGCAACAGGTATTCGCCGAGGGCCTCGTCGTAGCGCGCCGCCTCTGGCTCGACGGGCGCCTCTCGAAACCCGTCGGGCTCGGGGTAGGCGTAGGCGTAGAACATGGCCTCGCCGACGCCGCCGCCCGGCCACAGCCCGGCGCTCGAGACCTCGTGCGAGTACGCCTCGGCCATCACCCAGTCCGCGAGGTTGGGCGCGCCGCCGGGGTGCCGGGGCGCCGTCCGGCCCGAAAAGCGCGTCGCGGCCAAGTCGAAGGCGCCCCAGAAAAAGTGGACCGGGCTCGCCTTTCCGATAAACCGGGCGCGGAACGCCGTCATCACGCGGTGCGCGGCCACGAGCGCCCGCCAGTACGCCGTCACGGCGTCGGCGTCATACGGTCGTGGGGCGGTGTCGTCGGGGAAGGGCACGATCTCGCCCGGGATCTCGACAGGCTGGGGCCAGACCTCGACGCTCGCGCCGACCGCCGCCAGCGCTGCCGCGAGCTGCCGGTCGAACTCGGCGACCGACATCGGGGCCAGGGCGACGGCCGACTGCGCGCCCGAGGTGGACGAGACCGCGAGCCGGTGGTCCACGAAGTCGAACGCCAGCTCGACCCCGGGCCCGGGGATCAGCCCCGTCGACAGCCCGCGCGCCGTCACATAGAGCGGAGTGTGCCAGGCGTGGTTGACCCAGGGCGTGCCCGCCAGCCGCACCTTGCCCACGATCTGTGTCCACCGATGGACCGCGTCGGCGGTCGGTTGCCAGTCGGCGAAGGGCGGGAGGGCGGGCCAGGCGTCGGACATAGAGGCCGGAAGGGGCGTGTCAGCGAAAGTAGGGGCCGGACGCACAACGCCCCCGCCGGCCGAGACCGACGGGGGCGCCAGGGGGTCAGGAAGGCGGAGCTACTTCCCCACGTCCGACTGGGCGGCGGCCCGGACGATCCGGCTCTTCTCGTTGCCCGAGATCAGCCCTGCGCGCTTCCACTCGTTGGTGGCGTGCGAGACGCACGAGACGAAGTCGCCGTGGGAGGTGGCCCCGGCCTCGCACGCGAGGATCGTGTCGTTGAACGAGGCGCCGGTGTCGAGGACCTGGTTGCCCACGCCCGTGTCGGCCCCGGCCACCATCACGGTCGGGGCGAGGTCCGAGAACGGGAACGCGTCGTCGGCGTCGGCCACGCCGTCGTTGTCGTCATCGTCGTCGCACGCGTCGCCGGCGCCGTCGCCGTCGAAGTCGGCCTGGTCGGCGTTGGGCGTCGCCGGGCAGTTGTCGACGTCGTCGAGGACGCCGTCGCCGTCGGCGTCGGGGGGCTGGATCCCCTCGGCCTCGATCTGGTAATCGCCGGGGTCCCCGAAGTACGACCGGACGTCGAGCGTGTAGGTCCCCGTCAGGGGGAGCGTGAGGTTCTGGAACAGCGGGTCGCCGTACTTGCACCCGAAGTCGTCGTCGACCGCGTCGTCCGAGCCGGCGATGAAGGTTTGGGAGCCGTTCGCCTCCGTGAAGTAGATGGCAGAGATCGGGTCGAGGTCGCAGGTGAGACGGCGGACGCGGATCGTGATGACGTCGCCGGCGCTGGCCTCGAACGTGAACGTGTCGGTCTCGCCGGACGTGATCGACCCGGTCGTGATGCCGTCGGAGAGCTCGACGCTTGCGGAGGCGGCGAGGAGTGCGTCGCTGCCGACGCGCACGGCGTCGTCGTCAGCTTCAGGGGCCGGTTTGGCGTCGACGGGGGCGGCCGTGGTCGGCACGGCGTCGGCCGTCACCGACGGGGCGCTGCTGTCGCAGGCCGCGACGAAGAGGACCGCGCAGGCAAGCGCGAGAAAGTGGGCAGTACGGGACATGTAGGTGGAGGGTGTGAGCCGGAAACAGGACGTCCCCAGGGGCCTGAAACCTAGGCGGATAGGGGGGGGCTGCGCCGTGCTCTGACCGCCGCAGAGCGGACATAAAACGCCGCGGATCGGCCATCGGGCGCTCGGTTCGACCGCGCGGCCGGGCGGCCATGCCGCGCAGCGGGGCCGGCAGGGTGAGGCGTCGCCCGACCGGTAGCTTGCGCCTCTCCCCCCGCGCCCCCGCATGCCCTCTCCGCTCGTCATCATCGCCGCCGTCGTGGTCCTCGGGATCGGGGCCCAGTGGCTGGCGTGGCGGACGCGCCTGCCGTCGATCCTGCTCCTCCTCGGGTTCGGGTTCCTGGCCGGCCCGGTCACCGGGTTCGTGCCCCAGGAGGCGCTGCAGGGCGAGTGGCTGTTCCCGTTCGTGTCGCTGGCGGTCGGGATCATCCTGTTCGAGGGCGGGCTGACGTTGCGGTTCGACGAGTTCCGCGAGGTCGGCCGGTCGGTCCTCAACCTCATCTCGATCGGCGTCGTGGTGACGGGCGTGCTCGGCGCGATCGGCGCGCACTACCTGGCCGGGTTCACCTGGGAGGTCGCCGTCGTGCTCGGCGCGCTGCTGACGGTCACCGGGCCGACCGTCGTGCTCCCGCTGTTGCGCCACGTCCGGCCGGCGGGGCGCGTCGGGACGATCGCCAAGTGGGAGGGGATCACCATCGACCCCATCGGCGCGATCCTGGCCGTGCTCGTCTTGGAGACGGTCATCCTGCTCCACGAGCCGGCCGAGGCGGGCGGCGAGCACGGGAGCGTCTGGGGCGCGCTGGCGCAGGGGATCGCCTTCGAGATCGTCGTCGGCGTGGGCGTCGCCGTGCTCGCGGCGGCGCTGCTGATCCTGCTGCTCCACCGACGCTTGGTGCCCGACTGGCTCCAGAATCCCGTTGCGCTGATGGTGGTCGTGGCCGCGTTCGCGATCTCGAACACGCTGCAAGAGGAGGCCGGGCTCCTCGAAGCCACGCTGCTCGGCATCATCATGGCGAACCAGCCCTACGTCTCGGTCCGCCGCATCGTCGAGTTCAAGGAGGACCTCCGCGTGCTGCTGATCTCGCTGTTGTTCATCATCCTGTCGGCGCGGCTCGACCCGAGCGCGTTCGAGCTGATGCTGGCGCCCGGCCCCCTCCTGTTCCTGGCGCTGCTGATGCTGGTCGTCCGGCCGCTCGCGGTCTTCCTGTCGTCGATCGGGACCGGGCTGACGTGGCGCGAGCAGGCGTTCCTGTCGTGGCTGGCGCCGCGCGGGATCGTGGCGGCCGCCGTCGCGAGCCTGTTCTCGTTCCGGCTCGCCGAGTTCTTCCCGGCCGACGCCGAGCGGATCGTGCCGGTCGTCTTCCTGGTCATCGTCGGGACGGTCGCGGTCTACGGGCTGACGATCTCGCCGATCGCGCGGTGGCTGGGGCTGGCGCTGCCCGACCCCCAAGGCGTCGCGTTCGTGGGCGCCCAGGGCTGGGTGCGGCGCGTGGCGACGGCGCTCGACGGGCTCGGCGTCAAGGTCCTGCTCGTCGACGCCAACAGCCGCAACGTGCGCCGCGCGCGCGAGGCCGGGCTGGAGGCCCAGCGCGTCAACATCCTGGCCGAGGGGGTCATCGACGACCTGGATCTGAGCGGCATCGGCCGGCTCTTGGCGGTGACGCCCAACGACGAGGTCAACTCGCTGACGGCGCTCCACTTCGGTGAGGTCTTCGAGTCCGACGAGGTGTTCCAGCTCCCCATGCGCGCCGACGGCCCCAAGTCGGCGGCGACCGAGATCCCGCGCCACCTGCGCGGCCGGCCGCTCTTCGACGACGGCGCGACGGTCCTCGCCATCGACGAGCGGATCGAGGCGGGCGCCGAGGTCCACGTCGTCCACGCCACGGCCGAGCGGCCCCTCGCGAGGCTCCGGGAGGAATACGACGACGGCGGCCTCACGCCCCTCTTCCGCGTCCGCGGCGGCGACGTGTCCGTCTTCGCCGGCGACGCCGACCTCTCGACCCAGCCCGGCGACGCCCTCGTGGTCCTGGCCGACGCGCCGCCCTCGGCCGACTGGCTCGCCCCGGCCGCCGCTGTCCCTTCGGGTGACGGCCTACCAGAGCCGCCCGTGCCTGCGGTGTAGCTCGGCCGGCCTCGGGCCTGGGTCAGGACGGGCGCACAGACGGCGTGCGATGCGCGGCCCGACACCCCCCGGCGGCGCTCGGCTCCGCGTCCCCCTTCAAAGGGAGACTTTCGAGAGCCAGCCGCAGACGACGGAGGTCCCCCTTTCAAGGGGGGGCCGCAGGGGTGGGGGATGTAGGGTCGGGGTGGGGGGCTGTATCCGACAGCGCCTGCGCTCGTGCGCCGCGGCGCGCCGAGAGCGACCCCCGGAATCGGGCCGCTGGCGCTCCCCGCGATTCGAACAAACCCCGCTCCGCCCCGCGCGTCCAACCCCGCCCGAACGCCAGCACCATGCGGATCGCCCTCTGCCAGCTCAACACGACCGTCGGCGACCTCGCCGGCAACGTCGCCCTCATCCTGGCCGACGCCCGGCGCGCGGCCGAGGCCGGCGCCGACCTCGCCGTCTTCCCCGAGCTCTGCGTCACCGGCTACCCGCCCCAGGACCTGCTGGACCGCCCGGCTTTTTTGGACGCGACCGACGACGCCGTCCGGACGCTCGCGGCGCAGCTCCCGGACGGGCTCACCGCGATCGTCGGGGCACCCGTCCGCAACGAGACGCCCGTCGGCAAGCGGCTCTTCAACGCGGCGCTCGTGCTGGCGGACGGCCGGGTGCAGGACGCCGTCTCCAAGACGCTGCTCCCGACCTACGACGTGTTCGACGAGGTCCGCTATTTCGAGTCCGCACCCGCGCGGCGCGTGGTGACGGTGAACGGGCTCCGCCTCGGTCTCCACGTCTGCGAGGACATGTGGAACAACGGGGGCGGCGACGCCTCCGGGACCGGGGCCGAGGGCCGGACGCACCTCTACGCCGCGAACCCCATCGACGACCTCGCGGCGCTCGGCATCGACCTGTTCGTCAACATCTCGGCGTCGCCGTTCGCTGTCGGCAAGCCCGCTGAGCGGCGCGACCTCATCGCCGAGAGCTGCCGCGAGCACGGCGTGCCGTTCGTGTACGTGAATCAGGTCGGCGCCAACACCGAGCTGATCTTCGACGGCGACAGCCGCGTCACGGCCGCGAGCGGCGAGACGCTGTGGCACGGCGCCCTCTTCGCGTCGGACTTTTTCGTCTGGGACACCGAGGCCCCGGGCGACCCGGTCGCGCCCACTCTCCCCGAGACGACGGCCCAGATCCACGACGCGCTTGTGCTCGGCGTCCGCGACTACGTCCGCAAGACCGGCGACGGCGTCTTCGAGAAGGCGCTCGTCGGGCTCTCCGGCGGCATCGACTCGGCCGTCACGTGCGCGCTCGCCGTCGAGGCGCTCGGGCCGGACCGCGTGGTCGGCATCACGATGCCCTCGGCATACTCGTCGTCCGGCTCCGTCGACGACTCCCGCGCCCTCGCGGAGAACCTCGGCATCGAGTTCCACGACGTGTCGATCCGCCCGGCCGTCGACGCGTTCGAGGCCATGTTGGCGCCGCTCTTCGCGGGCCGGGAGCCCGACGTCGCCGAGGAGAACATCCAGGCGCGCGCGCGCGGCGTGACGCTGATGGCGGTCTCGAACAAGTTCGGCCACCTCCTGCTGACGACCGGCAACAAGTCCGAGATGGCCGTCGGCTACGCGACGCTGTACGGCGACATGTCGGGCGGGCTGGCCGTCCTGTCGGACGTGTTCAAGGGCGAGGTGTACCGGCTCGCGGAGTACGTCAACGCGCGCGCCGGGCGCGAGCTCATCCCGCGCAACACCATCGAGAAGCCCCCGTCGGCCGAGCTCCGGCCGGGCCAGGTCGACGCCGACTCGCTCCCGCCGTACGACGTTCTCGACGCCATCCTGGCGCGCTACGTCGAGGCGCACGAGTCGCCCGCCACGATCGCCGCCGCGACCGGCTTCGACCGCGCGCTCGTGGACCGGATCGCCCGGATGGTGGACCGCAACGAGTACAAGCGACGCCAGGCCGCGCCCGGCCTCCGCGTCACCGGCAAGGCGTTCGGCTCGGGCCGGCGCCTGCCCATCGTCATGCAGCGGACGACCGTCGCGGCGCCGGTCGACGCCTGACCACGACGCGACAGACGGCTACTCGTCCTCGACGACGGCGGCTCCCAGCGTCACGCGGACCGTGCGCTCCAGCGGCCCCTGCCCGGCCCGTTCGAAGGCGACCACGTAGAGGCCCGCCTCGCGCACCGGCACTCGGAGCTCCGCCTCGACCGTCCCGATGTCCCCCGTGCACACGCCCTCGCTGCGGTCGACCACGTTGACGTCCACCTCGATCCGGCGCGCGTCCTCGGGGTCCCGCTCGCCCGGCGGCAACGTCGTGCTGGTGCCGTAGCCGCTGTAGGCGTAGCACGGCGACGGCGTGTCGCCGACGTACCGGAACGTGAGATCCAAGGTCTGGTCCGACGCGATCCCGAGGAGCGTGACCTCGCGGGCGCTAGCCGCCGCGTAGACCTGGGGTTCGGTGGAGTCGCAGGCGACGAGGACGAGGACGAGGGCGGCGGCGACGACGGCGAGCGAGCGCATGGGCAGACGGGGAGGGGGTGGGAAGAGCCAGCCAAACGGTGCCACACGCGGGCTCGTACCCAGGCCCTCGTTTGCGCCCTGCGGCCCCCCGTGGCGCCTCGTCGTTGGACCGAGGCCGCTGGCGTCATGCGGACGTGACAGCCCCCGGCCGCCATCGCGTGCGCGGAACGGGCGGCGGCGGGGGGCGTCGGAGGTGGGTTCTCCCCCCCGCCCCCATGTCGAACCTCAACGTCTTCCTGATCGGTTTCATCGTCCTCACCGCCGGGCTGGCGATGGGCGCGCACCTCGCCGGTGTCCCGACCGCCTGGATCGGCGCCGGTGGCGTCGTCATGATCGGGCTCGGCATCCTGCTCGCCGTCACGAAGACGCGCCAGCGCGAGGACCCGAACCGGATGTAGCCCTCGGAGGGAGCCGGAGTAGAAGGGGACTGGAGGGACGCGAGGAGGGCCCTCCGCCCGCTCCGCGATCCCCCTCAGCGGAACCGCACGCGGACGGTCCCCGGCGCCTGGATCCGGACCTCGGGCACGTCCTCCAGCAGCTCCGCCAGCGCGCCCGCGTCCGGCGGGCCGTCGGCCGCCAGCAGCTCCGGCCGCTCCGCGAGCGCGTCGACGAACGGCCCCATCGGGAGGTCGACGAGCGTGACCGTGGCCCCGTCCGCGTACGTCGCATTCGTCTCCTCGACCGCGCCCTCCACCTCGACGGCCATCGAGATCCGCGCCTCGCCCATCATCGAGCGCATCATCGTCAGCGCCTGCGCCTGCTGTGCGGCGTCGACGGGCGCGGCGTCGCCCGGCTTGCCCGGCGGGGCCTTCGGGAGCCGGATGTCGAGGGTCGCCGGGTCGCCCTCGGCGAACGCGAACGTCATCGGGAACGGCCCCCCCGATCCGTCGCCCTCGCCCATGTCGGGTGTCGTGTACGCCAGCGTCCGCACGTCGTCGACAGCGTAGACGACCGTGAACCCGTCGTCGCGGCGCTCGACCGAGGCCAGCCGCACGCCCGGGCCCAGACGCTCGGCACGGTCCTCGAACGCCGCCTCGTCGAAGGCCCCGTCGGCCTCTTGCAGCGCCAACAACCCGAAGCCGGACAGGGTCACGGCGTCGCGCAGCGTCGCCGACCCGTCCGCGCGGACGCTCAGGACGGACGTGAGTTGGAAGCAGCCGCTCAAGACGAGCGCGAGGGCGAGCGCAAGCAGGCGCATGGGACCGGCGGGTGTGGGATCGGGAGGATACCGCGCCGCGCCCCGGTGTCTGCTCGCGCCCGCTCGGCACCCGCGTGCGAGCGCCGCCTCGCTCTCGCCGACCCTCTGGCTGTCCGCCTCGTTCCAGAAGGGGACAAGTCTCCGGCCGGAAGGAGACCCGAGCGCCAGCCCCACCTGCGCCGTCCCCCGCGGACGTCTGGACCGCAGGCAACGTATGCCCCCGGCGCGTCTCTTGGAGCCTCGCGCGCCGCTGGGCGGCGGGCGCCGACTCAAACAGAAGCGGCCCCGCCCAGGAGAGGGCGGGGCCGCGTGGCGGAGGGCCGACAGGGGCGCCGTCGGCCCCGAACGCCCGC
Source organism: Rubrivirga halophila (assembly GCF_046845755.1). Taxonomy (GTDB): domain Bacteria; phylum Bacteroidota; class Rhodothermia; order Rhodothermales; family Rubricoccaceae; genus Rubrivirga. The sequence continues at coordinate 2,770,305 of NZ_CP177357.1, read as the reverse complement.
CAGTCATGGCGCGCAGGCGGCGCCTAGTAGGGGTCGTAGGACGGGTTGTCCATCAGGAACCGGAAGCGCTCGCAGTCGACCGGCAGCGACTCCACGCGGCGGTTGCGGCCGCAGCCCGGGCCCGGGTCTTCCTTGTCGCACGCCGGCGACGCCACGCCCCGGTTGCGGATCTGCAAGCGCGAGGCGCCGACGCCCTGACTCAGGTAGTAGTCGTAGACGGCCTGCGCGCGCTGGCCGGCCAGGCCCATGCCCAGGCGGTCGCCCTCGGCCGTGTCCGTGAAGCCGTCGATGAACACGCAGCACGCCGGGTTCGAGAGGAGCAGCTCCACGTTCTCGTCGAGCAGCATCCGCGCGCGGCGGTCGAGCGTGCCCGAGCCGTAGTCGAAGTACACCGGGTTGAGCTCGACGAGGTCGCAGACGAGCGGCTCCGGCTCCGGGTCCGGGCGGACCGGCGGCGGGATGTACGGCGGCGGCGGCGGGATGTACGCGGCACGCGGCGAGCCGCCGAAGCCGAGCCGCAGCCCACCCCCGATCAGCGCCGTGTTGAACCGGCCGTCGAAGTCGTTGTCGCCGTCCGGGTTCACCTCGCGGCAGTCGGGGAGCTCCCCGCCGTTCGAGCAGAAGGGCCGGCCCTCCTTCTTGATGCACGCGTCGTAGTTGTAGGTCGACGAGTTCACGTCGCAGACGTCCGGGCCCTGCGAGGCGTTGGCGAGCGCGCGCGCCACCGACGACGAGCCGACGTCCGTCAGCCCGAACCGGTAGCTCGCCTCGGCGAAGAGCGCGAGGTTCCGGCTCACGCCGTACTCGAGCCCCAGCCCGACCGGGATCGCGAGGGCGGGCGAGTCCACGCGGTCATCGCCGTCGGTCGGGAAGAGCGCGCTGATGCCCGAGAACACGTAGGGCGCGAGGCGCCCGGCGCCCGGCCGCGTCACGTAGTACAGGAGGTCGGCCTCGGCCAGGATCGACTCGCTCTGGAGGTAGGGGTTCGTCCCCGCCAGCCCGTCGTCGGCGCCGATGTTGACGAGCCCGCCCATGAGCCGGCCGTACAGCTGGCCCGCCAGCGGGAACGTGAGCTCGGCCGTGACGCCGAGGTTCGTGTCGATCACGTCGCGCTGCGCCGCGGGGTCGCCCGTCAAGCGGTCGGGGCCGTCGTAGATGAAGGCGTGGACGCCCAAGCCGACGCGGACGCCGGGCATGCCGTCGTCGTACGCGGCGCTCGTGCCGTAGGGGTCGTCGTAGCCGTCGAGGCCGTTGTAGACGGGCTGCGCGACGGCCGCCGAGGCGGCGAGCGCGAGCACCGCGAGGAGTGTCAGTCGGGTCATGAGTCCTGGGGAAGGGAGGGGGACGGGTCGCCGGGCAAGCCCCGGGCGGGCGTTCAGAGAGCGCATCTCCAAAAACCCGGCACAACTGAGGTGCGCCGGGTTCAGCGTCGCAAACGGGGCGGGCCGGGTTCCATCTCCCGGCGATATAGCGCCGCGGGCGGGCACAAAAAAGGGGCGGCCCACCCGAAGGTGAGCCGCCCCAACGAGCCGAAGCTCAGAGCCTGAGGCTCAGACTAGAAGCCGGCGCAGGACGACGGGATCGAGTCGGCGCGACGGGCACGGCTGTCGCCGGGGCCCGGATCCTCCTTGGAGTTCGCGTCGGGGTCGACACCGCGGCCGATGGCGCGGAGACGATCCGCGTCCACGCCCTGGGCGACGTAGTACTGCATCACCGCGTCGGCGCGGGCCTGCGAGATCCGCATGGCGTCGCCGGGCTCGGAGCCGTCCGAGTAGCCGTTGATCGTCACGCAGACGTCCGGGCAGCGGCGCAGGATCTCGATGTTCTCATCGAGACGGCTGGCAGCGTCCGCGGTCAGCGTCGTCGAGCCGTACCCGAAGTAGACCGGGTTGAGCTCCGTGATGTCGGCGCAGTAGGAGTCGCCGACGGTCACCGTCATGGTGCAGGTGTCGGTCCCGTACTGGTTGGTCGCCGTGATCGTCACCGTGTAGGTGCCGGTCTCGGAGTAGGCGTGGCGGGCCGGGAGGGCCGACGCCATGGTGCCGTCGCCGAAGTCGATCGAGACGCGGTCGGCGTCGGTCGCCGTCGCGTTGACCGTCACCTGCTCGCCGGCGTCCACCGTCATCGGCGTCACGCGGCAGCCCGCGAGGGCCGGCGGCGTCGGGCGCTCGACGACCGTCACGAGGCAGGACTCGGAGTCCTCACCGCCCTCGTTCATCACCATCGCGGTCACCGTGTAGGTGCCCGGGGCGCTGAACGAGTGCGACGTCGTCATGCCGGAGCCGGTCGAGCCGTCGCCCCACTGCCAGGTCGAGGTGACCGGGCGCGTGGCGTCGTCGTTGACCATCATCATGAACGAGCCGGACTCGCCGGCCTCGAGCTCGGCCGGGCACTCCAGGCTCAGGATCCGGGCCGCCGTGTACGGCGGGCGGAACGCGAACTTGAGGCCACCGCCGAGGGTCGCGAGGATGTCGTAGTCGGCGTCGTCAGCCTGGACGCCGAACGCGCCCGGGTCGGCGCCGTCGAGGGCGACGTCCGGGAACACGACGGTCGACTGGCCGGCGAGGAAGATCGAGAACTGCGGGGTCAGCGCGACGTCGAGGCCGATGCCGAGGACGGGGCCGAAGCCGAAGACGTCACCGTCACCGGCCTGGTTGCGCTCGTTCTCGGTGCCCTGGCCCGAGACGACGGCCGCGCCGAGCTCGACGAACGGCGAGATCTTGGCGGTGTCGAAGGGGAGGTACCGGAACAGGGCCTGCAGCTGGTAGGCCTCGCCGCCCTGGACGTTGTCGGTGCCGTTGAAGCGGAAGCCGTCGTTGAGGGCCGGGACGTCGTGGTACATCAGGCCGAGCCCGAACGAGAGGTTCTCGTTGAACAGGTAGCCGATCTCGCCGCCGACCCCGAAGCCGGGGTTCTGGAACCCGTCGCTGGGGTCGGGGGTGGCGGTGCCGGGGTCGTTGTCCGTTTCGCCGTCGAGGTCGCCGTAGTAACCGGTGACGCCCCCACGGAGGAGCACGTAGATGGATTCGCTGGGGCGAACGACCTGGGCCTGCGAGGCGCCCGCGATCAGCAGGGCCAGGCACCAGGGGAGGAGGAGCGAGATCCGCGAGGTCACGGACATCTCGAGTCGAGATTGGGTCATGGAGAGGTGGGGTGGGGTGAGGAGATCCTCGGCGGTCGGCCGTGGAGGGGAGGAGGTTTGAGAGCGAAACCGCGAGACGACGGGCGCTCAGCCCGGCCCCTCAATGTCCGGCGCGGGCACCCATAGGTGCAAACGCACGAAATGCACGGTCGGTAGAAGAGGGAGAGCCCCTCCGCTGTGACCATGCCACGAGGCGGTCGATCGGGGGCATAAACCAGCGACGACCCGGGCGGGTTCCACGCCAGGGCCGTCGAGTCGTCGGCCCGCAACGGGCGGGCCGGGCGGGCGGGCGCTCGGCGCCCGCGAGGGCGCTACGCGCTCAGGGTGCCGACGTGGCGCTCCAGCTGGCCCTTCGTACGAGCGGCCTGGTTGGGGTGCAGCACGCGGCGGCCCGAGAGGCGGTCGAGCTGGGCCTTGATCTCGTTGAGCTTGGTCTGGGCCGCGGCCGGGTCCGTCTCGGCCTGGAGTTCCTTGATCAACGTCCGCACGCGGACCTTGTGGTAGCGATTGCGCTGGCGGCGCTTGGCATCCTGGCGAACGCGCTTGGCGGCGGACTTGTGCTGCGGCATAAGAGTCAGGCCGGCCGAGCCGGCAGAGGACCGCGCGTCGGCGGTCGGTCGTCGGGGAGTCCCCTGGCAAGGGGCAGAGCCCGCTAAGTTAGTCGGCGGCCCTGCCGTCCGTATGCAGATGCCACGAACAAAACCGCCCCTCCGGGCCCGCCTGGGCCCATTCTGCCCGTGAAGGACCTCCTCCGCGACCTGTTCGCCCACCCGGGCGTCACCCGGACCGTCATCGTGCTCGAGCCCGACACGATGAGCACGCCCCGTCAATACGAAGTGCGGCCCGGAAACGCGCTCTACGCCGGCGTCATCGCCGTCGTCGGGCTCGGGGCCCTGCTCGTGGCCGCGATCGTGCTGACGCCGCTGCGGGGGCTCATCCTGGGCCCGGGCACCGGCGAGCTCCGCGGCGTCGCCGAGACGAACGCCAGCCGCGCCGAGGCGCTCGAGGACTCGCTGGCGCTCCAGTACCAGCAGATCGCCCAGCTCCGGGCGCTCATCACCGGCGAGATGGACGCGCTCGCCGACGCCGACCTCGACCCGTCCACCTTCTCGTTGCCGGAGCCGTCCGACGCGCCGGCCTCGTCGGCGTCACCCCCCGCCAGCGACGATCACGCTCAGCCAGCGCTCCCGATCGAGACGTTGGGCCCGGCGGTCGGGGGCGGCGACACGCCCGCGGCCCGGGCCTACCTCGCCAGCTTGCGCCTGCCCGCCCTCCCGCCCGTCGATGGCGTCGAGTCGCGCGGGTTCGACGCCTCGCGCGGCCACTTCGCCCTCGACCTCGCCGCCCGCACCGGCTCGCCCGTCCGCGCCTTCGCCGACGGCCACGTCGTCTTCGCCGACTGGACGCAGGACGGGGGCCTGACGGTCGCGGTCCAGCACGCCGACGGCTACCTTTCGGTCTACAAGCACAACGGCCGGCTGCTGCGCCGCGTCGGCGACCGCGTCGGCGCCCGGGAGACGATCGCCCTCAGCGGCGACACCGGCGAGATCACGTCGGGCCCGCACCTCCACTTCGAGGTCTGGCGCGACGGCCTCGCCCAAGACCCCGCCGCCCTCCTCGTCTCGCTCTAGGCGCGACCCCGCCGTCCGCTCGTAACGTCTCTTCCTCGGCGCGCCTTGGCTCGGGCTGCGCTCCACCACCGCCCTCCGTCCCGCATGGCCCTCTTCCGAGCTGCCGACACGTCCATGGCCAAATCCCGACCCACCGCCCCCGCCAACGCCGCCGACCAGCACAACATCATTGGAGCCTCGACCACGGTCGAGGGCACGCTCCGGTCGGCGGGCAACGTCAACATCTCCGGCACCGTCGACGGGAACGTCGAGGTGGAGGGCCGCACGATGGTGATGGCGGGCGGTAGCATCGAGGGCGAGCTGGCCTCGACCAGCGCCGAGGTCGCGGGCGTCGTCAAGGGGCGCGTGACCGTCAAGGAGCGGCTCGTGCTCAAGGCCTCGGCCGTCGTCGAGGGCGACATCCGCACGGGCAAGCTCATCGTCGAGGACGGGGCCACGTTCAACGGACAGTGCCACATGGGCGCTGACGTGCCCTCGCGCCCGGCCTCCACCGACCGTCCCGCCCGGTCTGGCGGCTCGGCCGTCGTCGGCACGGTCGCCGACACCGCCTAGCCATGGCCCGCAACAAGGACCCCTGGGCCGACCGACCCGACCGCTTCGACCGCGCCGACCGCGAGTGGCGCGAAAAGTGGACCGACACGCCGGCCGAGGACGAGGAGGCACCCGAGGCGCCGCCGGCCGACTACCAAAACGAGAAGGTGACCGCCGACCGCGTCCGCGACGCGTATGGCGACGGGATGCTGGCGGCCGGGCCGCACCTCGGGTTCGGAATGCAGCTCGCCGCGGCCATGGTGTTTTTCGTCGGCGTCGGCATCGTGGCCGACCGCTACTTCGGCACGACGCCGTGGGGCGTGCTCATCGGGGCCGCGCTCGGGATGGTCGGCGTGTTCGCGATGGTCGTCCGGCTGGCGCGTGAGGCGAATGCAAAGGGGAAGCGGCCTGGGGGAAGCGGAAAGGGGCCGTAAGGTGACAGGCCGAGCGTGGAGGCGAGACCGGTAGGACGCGCTGGCGCAGCGGGTCGGCGCGGGCGGGCGGGAGATCGCGAGGGGACGCCCCAGGCCTCGTTCCCCAGCCCCCTTGCTCCCGAGGCCGCTTTGCCCCGTCTTCACCCCCCCTTGAGGGCGCCTCGATAGAGCCCGTCCTAGCTTCGTGTTCACCCGTTGCAGGCCGCGCCTGCGCCCCTGTCGTCCCCCCACATGAGCCTCTCCGCAAGCTTGCTGCTCGGAACCCTGCTGGGGGCGGCGTACACGGCATCGGCCTTGTTGGTCGCGCGGCGGGCGGGCGGCATGGAGGACGGCAACAAGGCGCTCCAGGTCATCCTGGGCGGGATGCTCGCGCGGATGGCGCTGGCGCTCGTCGCCTTCGGGGCGATCCTCGCGCTCGTCCCCGTGCAGCGCGGGCCGTTCGTGCTCGGGCTCGGCGTCGTGTTCGTGCTCGGTCTCGTGGCCGAAGTCTTCCTCGTCCTCGGCCGCCAGTCGGCCCGCACCCCCGGCTCTTGATGCGGCTCTCCGTCCACCGGCTCACCGTCGCCCTCCTCCTGCTCGCCGTCTCGGCGACTCCGGCCCTGGCGGCCGGCGACGGCGGCGAGCTCGACGCCGTCCACCACACCTCGGACGGGTACTACCTCGACTTCTCGCCGCTGGGCAAGCTCGAGATGCCGCGGCTGTTCCTGGTCCGCCGCGACGGCGGGCTCACGCTCGACGCCTTCGGGTCGTCGACGGCGGCCGTCGCCTCGGGCCTGTACGCCATCGAGCGCGACGGCGAGGGCGGCTACGGCGCCGGCGACGCGGACGGCACGGCCGAGTACAGTGGTGAGGACGGGGGCGAGAGCCGCACCGAGGAGCTGCTGGAGGCGAACGCCGAGGAGATTCTGGGCGAGGGCGTCGAGGCCGAGGTGCCGTACGACGCGCACCTGGTGACGACCGACGGCGAGGTCGTGGTCGACCTCAGCATGACGCGGCACCTGGTCTTCGCCCTGCTGGCGTCGCTGCTCCTGATCGTCTTGTTCTTGCCGGTCGCGGCCAAGTACAAGCGGGGCATCGGCCGGACGTCGGCGCCTCAGGGGCTGATCCAGAACCTGCTCGAGACGCTCGTCATCTACATCCGCGACGAGGTGGCCAAGCCGAACCTGGGCGACAAGACCGACAAGTACCTCCCGTACTTGCTGACGATCTTCTTCTTCATCCTGGCCTGCAACCTGCTCGGCCTGGTGCCCTTCGGGGCGACGGCGACGGCCAACATCACGACGACGGCGGTCCTGGCGATCCTGACGTTCATCGTCACGCAGTTCGCCGGGACGAAGGACTACTGGGGCCACATCTTCAACCCGCCCGGCGTCCCGATGATCGTCAAGCCGATCCTGATCCCGATCGAGATCCTGGGCCTGTTCACCAAGCCGTTCGCGCTCGCCGTCCGGCTCTTCGCCAACATGACGGCGGGGCACCTGGTGATCCTCAACCTGCTCGGGCTCATCTTCATCATCGGTGGGATGAGCGAGACGGCGGGCTACCTCACCTCGGTCCCGGCCGTCTTGCTGACCGTCGCGGTCTACTTCCTGGAGATCCTGGTCGCCTTTATCCAGGCCTACGTGTTCACGATCCTGAGCGCCCTCTTTATCGGGATGGCGACGGCCGAGCACGAGCACGACCACGACCACTCGGAAGACCACGGCCTGACGGTCCACGACCTCGCGGTGTCGACCTCGAACGGCCAGACCCCGCACAAACTGCACGACCGCACGGTCGGCACGGAGGCGACGTTCGCCTAGAACGCGCCTCGCTCTCCCGCGGCTCCGGCCGCGACTTTCCCGGGCCCTCGCCCACCCTGACCTCACCCAACCCCCCAATCCCATGGAGTCTGTCGCTCTTGGTTACCTCGGTGCCGGCCTCGGCGCCGGCCTCGCCGTCTTCGGCGCCGCCTACGGCATCGGCCGCCTCGCCGCCGCCGCCCTCGAGGGCTCGGCCCGCCAGCCGGAGGCCTCCGGCGACATCCGGACCACGATGATCATCGCCGCCGCCCTCATCGAGGGTGCCGCGTTCTTCGGCCTCATCGTCTGCATCCTGATGGCGATCAAGTAGTGCGCCGGGCTGCGCGTGCGTAGCCCGACCACTGCCTCGCCCGGGACTCCGGCCCCGTCGGACTGCCGACGGGGCCACCGGGCACCCCACCCCTCAATCCTGCCATACCGATGGTCGCTTTCGTCCTCGCCGCCGATCTGCTGACGCCCAACGCCGGGCTGGCGTTCTGGATGCTGATCGCCTTCCTCATCGTGTTCTTCGTGCTCTCGAAGTTCGCGTTCCCGGCGATGCTGGGCGGGCTCGCCGAGCGCGAGAAGACGATCGAGGACTCCATCACGCGCGCCGAGCGCGCCAACGCCGAGGCGCAGAAGCTGCTCTCGGACAACGAGGCCGCGCGCCGCGACGCCGAGCGCCAGGCGCAGAGCATCCTGCGCGAGGCCAAGGAGCAGGCCGACAGCCAGCGCGCCGCCGACGTCGAGAAGACGAAGGCCGAGATCGCGCGCTTGCAGGAGTCGGCCCGTGCCGACATCGAGCGCGAGAAGCTCCAGGCGCTCGCCGAGCTCCGCCGCGAGGTCGCCACGCTGGCGGTCGCCGGGGCCGAGAAGATCCTGTCCGAGAAGATCGACGGCGCCGAGCAGAGCCGGCTCGTCGACCGCTTTATCGCCGACCTGCCTCAGAACTGATCCGTGATGCGTGTGGCGTGACTCTCGCGAGCACCCCTCACGCATCACTCATCACGCATCACCGATATGGACCCCGTCGCCCGACGCTACGCCCAGGCCCTCACCGAGGAAGCCCAGGCCACCGACCAGCTCGATGCCGTCGACGCCGACGTGGCCGTCCTGGTCGACGCGCTCGACGGCTCGCGCGAGCTGCGCCAGTTGCTCGGCAGCCCCGTCGTCTCGCGCGACAAGAAGGGCGCCGTCCTGACCCGTCTGCTCGACGGCAAGGTGGGCGACCTGACGGCCCGTTTCGTGCACCTGCTGGTCTCGAAGCAGCGCGAGGGCGACCTCGCGGATGTGCTCGCGGCCTACCGCGCGCTCCGCGACGAACGGACGGGCACGGTCGAGGCGCGCGTGCGCACGGCCAAGCCGCTCTCGGCCGACGAGGCCGACCGCTTGAAAAAGGCGCTCGAGGCCCAGGCCGGCGCCGCCGTCCGCATGGACCTCGGCGTCGACCCGTCGCTCATCGGCGGCATGGTCGTCCGCGTGGGCGACGTCGTCTACGACCAGAGCGTCGTCCACCAGCTCGAGACCTTGCGCGGCCAGCTCATCGAGCGCGCCGCCGTCAGCCTGAATTAACCAGTTCGTCAGTGGGTCGGTGCTCCGTGGGTCCGTGACTCCCCGCACCCAGACCGAGACCCCTGACTCACCGACTTACTGACCAACCGACACCCGAACCATGGCAACTGCGATCCGCCCCGACGAAGTGACCGCCGTGCTCCGCGAGGAGCTGGGCAACTTTAGCTCCGAGACCGACACCTACGAGGTCGGCACCGTGCTCCAGGTGGGCGACGGCATCGCCCGGCTCTACGGGCTCTCCAAGGTCCAGGCCGGCGAGCTTATCGAGTTCCCCAAGTCCGGCGTGACCGGGATGGTGCTCAACCTTGAGGAGGACAACGTCGGCGCCGTGCTCTTCGGCAACGCGAACGCCGTCGTCGAGGGCGACGAGGCGCGCCGGACCGGCCGCATCGCCTCCATCAAGGTGGGCGAGGGCATGCTGGGCCGCGTCGTCGACCCGCTCGGCAACCCGCTCGACGGAAAGGGCCCGATCGCGGGCGAGACCTTCGAGATGCCGATCGAGCGCAAGGCGCCGGGCGTCATCTACCGCGAGCCCGTGACGGAGCCGCTCCAGACGGGCATCAAGGCGATTGACGCGATGGTCCCGATCGGCCGTGGCCAGCGCGAGCTCGTCATCGGCGACCGCCAGACGGGCAAGACGGCCGTCTTGATCGACACCATCCTGTCGCAGAAGACGACGCACGAGGCGGGCGGCAAGCCGGTCTACTGCATCTACGTCGCGATCGGCCAGAAGGCGTCGACCGTCGCCACGCTCCAGGCCGCGCTCGAGCGCTACGGCGCCATGGAGTACACGGTCATCGTCAACGCCCCGGCGTCGGCCCCGGCCCCGCTCCAGTTTATCGCGCCGTTCGCCGGCGCCTGCATCGGCGAGCTGTTCCGCGACACGGGCCGCCACGCGCTGTGCATCTACGACGACCTGTCGAAGCAGGCCGTCGCGTATCGCGAGGTGTCGCTCCTTCTCCGCCGCCCGCCGGGCCGCGAGGCCTACCCCGGCGACGTGTTCTACCTGCACTCGCGCCTCTTGGAGCGCGCGGCCAAGATCACGGCCGACGACACGATCGCGAAGGGCATGAACGACCTGCCCGACAGCCTGGAGGGCATGGTCAAGGGCGGCGGCTCGCTGACGGCGCTGCCGGTCATCGAGACCCAGGCCGGCGACGTGTCGGCGTACATCCCGACGAACGTGATCTCGATCACGGACGGCCAGATCTTCCTCGAGTCCAACTTGTTCAACGCGGGTGTCCGCCCGGCCATCAACGTCGGCGTGTCGGTCTCGCGCGTGGGCGGCAACGCCCAGATCAAGGCGATGAAGAAGGTCTCGGGCACGCTCCGCCTCGACCTCGCCCAGTACCGCAACCTGGAGGCGTTCGCCAAGTTCGGCTCCGACCTCGACCCCGCGACGCAGCGCCAGCTCAACCGTGGCGCCCGGCTCGTGGAGGTCTTGAAGCAGGGCCAGTACGACCCCGTCCCGGTCGCCGAGCAGACGGCCATCATCTACGTCGCCGGGCAGGGCCTGATCGACGAGGTGCCGGTCGAGCGCGTCCGCGCCTTCGAGGCCGACTTCCGCGAGGCGCTCCGCCTCAAGCACGCGGACGTGTTGGAGGCCGTCGCCACGACGGGCAAGATGGACGACGCGGCCGTCGCGGCGTTCACGCAGGAGGCCACGGACCTCGCCGCCCAGTACACGGCGGGCTAGGGCATGGGGCACGCGGCAAGGGGCAAGAGGCTCCTCGTCGACGCCCCTTTCCTCTTCCCCCATCCCCCTTGCCCTGACACATGGCCTCTCTTCGCGACATCCGCAGCCGGATCGGCTCGGTCCAGAACACGCAGCAGATCACGCGCGCCATGAAGATGGTGGCCGCGGCCAAGCTGCGGAAGGCCCAGGAGCGCATCTTCTCGGCGCGGCCCTACGCGTTCAAGATCCGCGAGATGATCGGGCACCTCCGGGCCCGGCTCGACGTGGCCACGCACCCGCTCTTCCAGGAGCGCGAGGCCGTCGACGGCGCCCTGCTGATCGTGGTGACGAGCGACCGTGGGCTGGCGGGCGCCTTCAACGCCAACCTCCTCAAGGTGGCCGAGGCCACGATCGCCGAGCGGTTCGCCACGCAGCGCGACGCCGGGACGCTCAAGATCCTGGCCGTCGGGCGCAAGGCGCACGAGTACTTCGGCAAGCGCGGCTTCGACCTCGTCGGCGACTACCAGGGCGTCTTCAACGACCTCAAGTTCCCGCTCGCGGGGGAGATCGTGGACCTCGCGGTCGAGGGCTTCCTGGACGGCGAGTGGGACGTGGTGGAGGTCGTCTACAACGAGTTCCAGAACACGATCTCGCAGAACCGCGTGGCCGAGCAGCTCTTGCCGATCCCGGCCGAGACCTTCTTCACGCCGGTCATGGAGGGCGACGACGCGCTCGACACCGACGCCGACGAGGCGGGCGACGTGGAGTACCTGTTCGAGCCGAGCGCGGAGACGCTCCTGGAGCGGCTCATCCCGGAGTACCTGCAGTACCAGCTGTGGCGCGCGCTCCTGGAGTCGAACGCCTCGGAGCAGGGCGCGCGGATGGTGGCGATGGACAACGCGACCACGAACGCGGGCGAGCTCCTCAAGGACCTCAAGCTGACCTACAACCGCGTCCGCCAGGCGGCGATCACGACGGAGATCATCGAGATCTCGTCCGGCGCCGAGGCCCTGTCGGCCGACTAGCCGCCCCGCCTCGCGACAAGTCTGAACCGCCCCGGCTCGCGCGAGCCGGGGCGTTTTTCGTTTGGAGAGCGGGCCCCGACCACGTAGTGAGAACCAGGGGAGGTCCGCAAGCGGCGGCCAACCGGGCCCGCCGTCGGGATAGCTTGCGGCCCGTTTCCCACAGCTGCATGGATGTCCTCGTACTCGGCGCCGGGGTGTCGGGGCTCTCGACGGCGCTGCGGTTGCTGGAGGCCGGGCACGCCGTCGAGGTGCGTACACGCGAGCTACCTGGGAAGACCGTGTCCGCCGTCGCGGCGGCGATCTGGTACCCGTACCGCGCCGCGCCGGTGGACCGCGTGCTAGGGTGGGGCGAGGTCAGCTTGCGGGAGTTCGTTCGGCTCTCGACCGATCCCGCGACGGGCGTGGTGTTGCGCGACGGGTTGGAGATCTTCCGCGAGCGCGTGGTCGACCCGTGGTGGGCGGCGGTGGTCCCCGGGTTCCGGCGGGCGGAGGCCGCGGAACTCCCGCCCGGCTACCGGGACGGGTACGCGCTGCGGCTGCCGGTCGTCGACATGTCGGTGTACCTCGGGTGGCTCGCGCGGCGCGTGGAGGCCGCGGGCGGCCGGCTGGTGCGCGGGGCGGTCGCGAGCCTCAACGAGGTCCGGGGCGCGGCGGACGCGGTCGTGAACTGCACGGGGCTGGCGGCGCGCGAGGTCGCGCGCGACCCGGCGGTCTACGGCGTGCGGGGCCAGATCCGGGTCGTGCGCGCGCCCGGCGTCACGCAGTTCCTGATCGACGACACGGGGCCGACGTACGTCATCCCGCGCGTGTCGGACGTGGTGCTCGGGGGCACCGCCGACGAGCACGTGGACGACGCGACGGTCGACTCTGGGGTGGCGGCGGCCATCCGCGAGCGGTGCGAGCGGCTGGTGCCGGCGCTGGCGGGCGCGTCGGTGCTGACGGACCGCGTCGGGATCCGGCCGTGCCGGTCGACGGTGCGGCTAGAGGTGGAGGATGTCGGCGGCACGCGCGTGGTCCACAACTACGGGCACGGGGGCTCCGGCGTGACGCTGTCGTGGGGGTGCGCCGAGGAGGTGGTGGGCCTGGTCTGAGCGGCGGGACGCCTCTCGCTCTGTTGGGAAGCTCCGTTGACCCACCTTGGTGTCATCCTGAGCGGAGCCGCGCAGCGGCGTAGTCGAAGAGCCTGCCCCGGACTTGATCCGGGGATCTTAGAAACTGTTTGGGGAAGCCGGTCTTCTGCAAATGAGTCATCCCCGCGCAGGCGGGCCCCCGGAGGGAAGGCGCCAGCCAATCCATCCGGCGGTGCTCGGATGGCACCTTCGCAGCCCGTCGCCCCTCACCCTGTCCCTCTCCCATTGAGAGAGGGGACGCCTTTGGGGGCTTGCGCCATTCCCCAGACAGTCTCTTAGCCGAGCACTCCGCGACGTGCGACCTCTGTAGTCGGGCGGTGCGCGACGGAGATCCCTCGACAAGCTGACTCCACCGACCTCAGGTTCGGGATGACACGGTAGGGAGCTTCTCAGCTGAGCGACCGCCCCTCAGAGGTCACCGCCCGTCGCCAGCGCGAGCAGCAAGCGCTCGAAGCGGGCCGTAACGGCGAGCACGGCGGCGTCGGTACGGGCGGCGGTGAGGCGGGCGCGGAGCTGGGCGACGGCCTGGAGCGTGCTGGCGCCCGCGTCGTAGCGCGCGCGCTCGGCGGCGAGCGCGGTCTCGGCGGCGTCGACGCGGGCGTCGGCGAGGGGGAGCAGGTCGGCGAGGGCGTCGAGGCGCAAGCGGGCGGTCTCGACCTCGAGAGCGGCGGCGCGGCGGGTCTGGGCGGCATCGGCGTCGAGAGCGTCGGCGCGGGCACGGGCGCGGCGGACCTCGGCGCGCGTGGCGCCGCGGTCGAGGAGTGGGACCGAGACACGCAGGCCGAGCGAGCCGGCCCGGTTGTCGGCAAACTGGCCGCCAAACGCGTCGGGGGCGGCGCTCGTAAAGCCGGTGCCCATGGAGGCCGCGAGCGCGACGCGGGGCAGGCGCCCGGTACGCGCGGCGCGGACGTCGGAGCGGGCGGCACCGATCGCGGCGTCGGCGGCGCGGACGTCGGGGCGGGCGCGGAGGGCGTCAGCGACTAAGGCCCCGACGGTGGGGAGGGGCGCAGGCGCTGCGGGCTCCGGGGCCGGGAAGGCGTAGGTGCCCGCCGGGTCGAGGCCCAAAAGTCGGACGAGGCCGGCGCGCGCGAGCGCGAGGTCGCGGGCCGCGAGCACGGCGGCGGTCCGGGCGGCGGCGACGCGCTCGGCCTGCTCGGCCGTCTCCGAGGCGGGCCGGGCGCCCAGCGCGACCTGGGCGGCGACCTCGGCGGCGAGGCGGGCCTGCGCCTCGGCGTCGGCCGTCGCCACCTCGATCGCCGCTCGGGCCTGGGCAATGGCGAGGTAGCCGCGGAGGGTCTCGGCGGCGGCGGCGTGCGCGGCCCGCTCGCCCCCGAGCCGGGCCGCCAGCAGGGCCGACTCGGCCGACGCCGCGCGCGCCCGCGTCTCGAACCCGTCGAACACGACGACCTCGGCGGCCAGCCCCAGGTCGACGGACTCGACCGTCGCTTGCGTGAGCCCGCCGGTCGTCTGGTCGAACGCGAGCCCGTAGCGCTGGCCGCCGCCGCCGTACGCCGACACGGCGGGCTGGCGGCTGGCGCGGGCGGCGTCGAGCGAGGCCCGCGCGGCCTCGGCCTCGGCCGCCGCCCGCAAGACGGCGGCCGAGTGCGCGCGGGCAAGGCCCAGTGCCTCGCCGAGCGGGACCACGCGCTCGGCGGGCTGGGCGCTCGCGCCGGCGGCGAGCAGCACGAGGAGGAGGGCGGTGCGCATCGTCTACTGGGCGTGGAGCGTGGTCTCCGCGTCGGCCAGCGGGGCGAGGAGGGCCGCCGTGGCGGGCGCGGCCTTCCAGTCCGCCCACGCGGCGACGGAGCCGAACCCGAAGGTGGCCTCGACGCGGGCCCGTTCGCCCTGGGTGATGGCCTCGAGCCCGATCAGCGCCCCGTCGTCGGCGAGACGGACGAGCACGGCGTCGAGGCGGTCGGCGGGGACCGTGGCGCGGACGGTGTACCGGGCCATCGACACCGAGCGGGTAGCGCGGAGGTCGACGTTCTCGCCGGGGTCCGAAAGGGGCGCGACGGCGTCGCGGTGGCGCTCGCGAAGGCGCTGGTGGGCGGTCGCCATCTGGGAGACGACGTGCGTCGGGACCTCGCCGGCCGACAAGGGGCGGAGCGACCACGCGCCGGAGTCGCCGAGGACGACGACGGCGGCGGGCCCCCCGCCATGCGGCGTGGCGGTGGCCGAGGACATGCGGACGCCGCTGTCGGTCTTGGACAGGACGACGGTCTGGGCGACGGCGGGCGCCGCACACGCGAGGGCGAGGAGGAGGGGGAGGATGCGGAGAGTCATGAGGGTGGGGGTTGGTGAGACAGGGGGGACGGTGGAGGGAATGGGAGCCCGGCCGCTACTCGGTGCGCAGGGCGGCGGTGGGCGAGACGCGGGCCGCTCGCGCGGCCTGGATGCCGACGACGGCGAGCGCCAGTACGGCTGTCAGCGCGACGGCCCCGACGAAGAGGACGGGCGAGAGGGGCGCGCGGTAGGCGAACCCCTCCAGCCACGTCCGGACGACCCAGACCGCGCCGGGCACGGCGACGACCGTCGCGAGCGCCAGCAGCACGGCGTACTCGCGCGAGAGCAGGGCCACGACCTGGCCGACCGACGCGCCGAGCGCGCGGCGGACGCCGATCTCCTTGGTCCGCCGCTGCGCCGTGTAGGCCGCCAGCCCGACGAGCCCGAGGCACGCCACGATGACGGCGACGAGCGCGAACCCGCCGAGCACGCCGGCCAGCCGGCGCTCGGACTCGTACATCTCGGCGACCGTGTCGGCGAGCGGGGCCGGCTCGAAGGGCTGGTCGGTGCCGAGTCGGTCCCAGGCTTGGCGGAGCGCGGCGAGCCCCTCGGCCTGGCGCCCGGGCTCGAAGCGGACGAGCGCCACGCGGTAGGTCTTGGGATGCCCCCACTCCGCGTGGTCGGCCGCGGCGGAGATCGCCGCCGGCTCGACGGCGGACCGCCACGACTCGTACCGGAAGTCGCGGGCGACCCCGACGACCTCGACCTCATCGCTCCCCTGGAGGGTCTGCCCGATGGCGGCCTCCGCCGACGGCCAGCCCATCACGTCGACGAACGCCTCGTTGACGACCATGGCCGCCTCGCCGTCGCGGATTGACCGCCCGGCGACTAGATCGAGCCCGAGCACGTCGGTGTAGCCGGCCTCGGCGTCGAGGTTGGCGTACATGATGGACTCGCCCGGCTGGTCGTCGCCGAGGGGGATGGAGAACCGGCAGCAGACGGCGCCAGGGTACGAGGTCGCCGTCGTCGCGACCGCCACGTGGGGGCTCTGGCGGACGACGTCGAGCGCGGTCTCCCACGGGACGCCCGGGCCCCGGTCGGGCTTGAGGGGGACGGCGACGACGCCCTCGGCCTCGAAGCCCAGGTCCGCCTCGCTCGCGTAGTCCACCTGGCGCAGGACGGAGCCGGTCGCGGCGATGAGCCCGATGGCGACGGCGAACTGGACGGCGACGAGGCCGCGCCGGAGCGCGTTGCGCGAGGGCTTCCCGCTCCGCGACGAGGCGCCCCGAAGCACGGACGCCGGGTCCAGCCGCGCGAGCCCGGCGGCGGGGTACGCGCCGGCCAGCAGCCCGACGACGACCGACGCCCCCAGCACGGCGAGCACGAACGGCGCGTCGAGGTCGGCCGCCCGGAGGTCGGTCCCGAACCCGGCGTTGAAGGCCGGGACCGCGAGCGCGGCGACGACGAGCGCCGCCAACCCCGACAGGACGGTCAGCACGACGGCCTCGGCCAGGAACTGCGCCGCGACGGCCCCGCGCCCGGCGCCGAGCGCCTTCCGGACGCCGACCTCGCGTGAGCGCCGCGCCGCCCGCGCCGTCGCCAGGTTGACGTAGTTGATCAGCCCGAGCAGCAGGACCAGCGCCGCGGCGCCCGAGAACAGGGCGAGGTAGGCCGGGTCGCCCAGGAAGCCGTCGGCCCAGTTGAACTCCGACAGCCGGTAGTCGACGAGGGGGACGGCGAAGTAGCGCTCGGGGTCGTGCCCGGCGTCGAGCGAGGCCTGCGTGTGGGGCGCGACGGCGGCGGCCATCTGGGCATCGAAGGCGGCGGTCGTGGTGCCGGGCGTCAAGCGGGCGGCAGTCTGCCACTTCCGCATGCCCCAGCTGTCCGGCGCGCGGTCCGACTCGGACAGCTCGGCCGTTGGGAGGAGCACCTCGAACCGGACGCTCGACGTCCGGGGCGGGTCGGCCACGACGGCGGCGACCTCCACGTCCTGGGTGTCGCGCTGGGCCTCCGCTCGGAACGGCTGGCCGAGAGCGCCGTCGACGCTCCCGAAGAGCCGCCGCGCGGCGCTCTCGCTCAGGACGGCCTGGCCCGGGCCCGCGAGCGCGGCCGCCGGGTCGCCGGCGACGGCCGGGAAGTCGAACACGTCGAAAAAGTCGGCCGAGGCGAACATCACGCCGGCCTCGTCGATGGGCTCGCCCGGCCGCAAGATGGCCGTCGTGCTGGCCCGCATCGACATGACGGTGGCGGCCTCGACGCCCGGCGCCGTCGCCGCGGCGAGGTGGACGGGGTACGACGAGGTCACGCTCTCGTCAACCTCCTGCCCGAACGTGCTCTCGACGCCGACGAGCACCAACCGGTCGGCGTCGTGGTGGAAGCGGTCGAACGAGAGCTCGGCGCGGGCGAACAGAGCGATCAGCGCGCAGCACGCCAAGGCGACCGTCAGGCCGACGCCGTTGAGGGCGGCGTAGCCCGCGTCGCGGCGCAGGGCCCGCAAGGCGATTCGGAGGTGGTGGATCCACATGGGAGAGGGGGGCAGGAGGGGAGCGGCGGGCGAGCGGCGAGCTAGAGGAGGGCGGGGGCGAGGGCCGACGCCAGCAGGCCGCCCTCCTGGGCCGCCAGGTGCTCGCTCACCACGCGCCCGTCGAACAGGTTGACCACGCGCTGGGCGTACTCGGCGTCGGACGGCGAGTGCGTCACCATGACGATCGTGGTGCCGGCCGCGTTGAGCTCCGCCAGCAGGTCCATCACGCCCTGCCCGTTGGCGGAGTCGAGGTTGCCCGTCGGCTCGTCGGCGAGCAGGAGGGGCGGGCCGGCGACGACGGCGCGGGCGACGGCCACGCGCTGCTGCTGGCCGCCCGAGAGCTGGGCCGGGTAGTGGCCCCGGCGGTGCGCCATGCCGACCCGGTCGAGCGCGGCCTCGGTCCGCGCCCGGCGCTCGGCCTTCGACGCGCCGAGGTAGAGGAGCGGGAGCGCCACGTTCTCGGCGACCGTCAGGTCGTCAATGAGGTTGAAGCTCTGGAAAACGAACCCGATGCGGCCGCGCCGGACCGCCGCGCGCTGGCGCTCGGGGAGGTCCCCGACCTCGTCGCCCGCCAGCCGGTACGAGCCCGACGTCGGCCGGTCGAGCAGGCCCAGCAGGTTCAGCAACGTCGACTTGCCGCAGCCCGACGGGCCCATCAC
Source organism: Rubrivirga halophila (assembly GCF_046845755.1). Classification (GTDB taxonomy): domain Bacteria; phylum Bacteroidota; class Rhodothermia; order Rhodothermales; family Rubricoccaceae; genus Rubrivirga. The sequence goes on along the minus strand of NZ_CP177357.1, from coordinate 2,751,978 downwards.
GGCGACGAACTCGCCGGGCTCGATGGTGAGCGAGACGCCGCTGAGCGCGGCCGTCTCGACCTCGTCGGTGGCGTAGACCTTCCGGAGATCGTGGATGGCGATGGCGGGAGGCGTGGGAGCAGTCATGGCGGGGGCGAGTGAGCGGGTGGGGATTACTGGAGGACGAGGACGGCGGCGTCGCCGAAGGGAGCGGTGGCCGAGGCCACGACGCGCTCGCCCGGCGCCAGCCCGTCGAGGACCTCGACGTGGGTGGGCGACTGGCGGCCGAGCGTGACGACGCGGCGGCGCGCGGTCCGGCCGTCGGGGTCGAGCACGAACAGGCCCTCGGCAGCGGACCGCGTGTAGCGGCCGGCGGGGAGCAAGAGGGCAGGCTCGGGCGCGCCGAGCTCGATCCGCACGCGGACCGACTGGCCCCGGCGGAGCGCGGGCGGCGCGGGCCCGTCAAAGACGAGCTCGGCCTCGAAGCGGCCGGCGGCGACCTCGGGGTACACCGTCCGCACGCGCAGGGCATACGTGACGCCGTCGACGGTCGCCGTGCCCGTCTGTCCCGGTGCGACGCGCGCGAGGTAGTGCTCGGCGATGGAGGCGCGGAGCTTGGTCTCGTCGAGCACGTCGACCTGGCCGAGGCGGGCGCCGCGCGGCTTGAGCTCGCCGACCTCGGCCTCGAGCGCCGAGAACTGGCCGTCGACGGGCGCGCGGACGACGAGGTCGGAGGTCGTGCCGCGGACGAGCGAGAGGTTCTGGCGCAGGCGACCGACGCTCGCCTCCATGTCGCGGAGCTGGGCGGTCCGCTGGGCGCCGTCGTGCTGGCGCGCGGCGGCCGTGAGGTCGCGCTCGCGCAAGGCCAGGGCGCGGCGGCGCTGGGCGTACGCGAGCTCGCCGGCGAGCGCGTCGAGGTCCTGGGTCGCCGTCGCGCCGCGCTCGACGAGCCCGGCCGTCCGGTCGCGCTCGCGCGTCAGCCGGGCGATCTCGTAGTCGAGCTCCGCGAGCGTCCGGTCGACCGCCAGGGACGCCTGCGCGCCCTCTGTCGCCGTCTTGTCGAGCGCCAGCCGGTTCTGGCGGAGCGCCGCCGCCTGCTCTTCGAGTTGCGCCTCTTGCGAGACGACCTGCAACGCGACCTCGTCGTTCTGCAGCACGAACAGCGGCTGCCCGGCCCGGACGGTGTCGCCCTCATCGACGAGCCGCCGGGCCACCTGCCCGCCGACGACGGCGTCCAAGAAGACGGTCCGCAGCGGGCGGACCGTCGCGAGCGCGGTGACGTGCTCCTGGAACGGGCCCTCTTGGGCCGCCGCCAGCGTCAGGCCCGAGCCGTCGACCCGGACCGTCTGCTCGCCGGTCGGCCAGGCGACCACGACGAGCGCGAGCGTCGCGAGCAGGGCGAGGGCGAGCCCGACGCGGCGCGGGGTGATCCGGCGCGGGGCGCGGCGGCGGTCGATCCCCTCGCCGGTGGAGAGGTCGGAGAGGGGGCGGGCCAGGACCGACGGCGCGTCGACGCGCCGGTCGGTGCCGTTGGTCGAAGAGGGGGGAGGGAGCGTGGGCATGGGCGTCAGGATCTGCCGGAGAGAGACCCAAGCGCTGTGCCGCCCCGCCAACCCGCCCCTGAGGCTCCGAATGAGGCGATGCCAGCCGTTGAAGTGTGCGCTGGCGCACAGTCGGCGCGCGCTGGCGCACACCCGGGCGCCCCCTCAGCAGGCCCCACGAGGCGGGGTGTGGCCCCGGCCTCGCGCGTGCGACCTTTGCAGGGGGAGCGTCCGTCCTCCCGCCGTCTCCCTGATGCCTGTGCCCTCTGCTCGCTCCGACCGCCCCGCCGATGCTCCGCGACCTGCGGTTCTCGTCGTCGACGACAACGAGGACGTGCTGACGGCCGTCCGCCTGCTGCTCCGGCGCGTCGCCCCCACGGTCCACACCGCGACGCGGCCCGACGCGCTCCCGACGCTGCTCCGCGAGCAGGCCTACGACTGCGTCGTGCTCGACATGAACTTCGCCCGCGACGCGTCGAGCGGGCGCGAGGGGCTCGACTGGCTCCAGAAGATCCACCGCTTGGATCCCGCCGCCGTCGTGGTCATGATCACCGGGTATGGCGACGTGGACCTCGCCGTCCGCGCCATGAAGCACGGGGCGACGGACTTTGTGACGAAGCCCTGGGACAACGCCCGGCTCGTCGAGGCCGTCGAGGCCGCGATCCGCCTGCGCGCCGAGCGCGAGCGGGCCCCGACCCCGCCGACACCTGCCCCGCGTGCGCTGGAGCCGCCCGGGCTGGCGGGCGTGATCGGCGCGAGCCCGGCGATGCAGGCCGTCGCCGACGTCGTCCGCCGCGTGGCCCCGACCGACGCGAACGTGCTGGTGTTGGGCGAGAACGGGACCGGCAAGGAGCTCGTCGCCCAGGCCGTCCACGCGCTGAGCGGCCGCGCGAGCGGGCCGTTCGTGCCGGTCGACCTGGGGGCGATCCCGGCGGGCCTGTTCGAGTCCGAGCTGTTCGGCCACCGCCGGGGCGCCTTCACCGGCGCCGAGGCCGACCGCGTCGGGACCGTCGAGGCCGCCGACGGCGGGACGCTGTTTCTGGACGAGATCGGGAACGCGGATGCGGCCGGGCAGGCCAAGCTGCTGGCCGTCTTGCAGCGCCGGCAGGTCGTCCGCGTGGGCGAGAGCGAGGGGCGGGCGGTCGACATCCGGGTCGTGAGCGCGACGAACGCGCCGCTCGGCCAGTGGGTCGGCGAGGGCCGCTTCCGCCAGGACCTGCTGTACCGCCTCAACACCGTCGAGGTGCGCCTGCCGCCCCTGCGCGAGCGCGGCGCCGACCTCGACCTGCTCGCGGACCACTTCCTGGGCGACTACGCCGCCCGCTACGGCCGCGAGCTGGCGGGCTTCTCCGACGGCGCGCGCGCGGCGATGCGCGGCTACCGCTGGCCCGGGAACGTCCGCGAGCTGCGGCACACCGTCGAGCGCGCCGTGATCCTGACCGACGGCGACCGGGTGACCGAGGCGGACTTGCGCTTTTCGGCCGTCGACGCGCCGCCGACCGACGCCGGCCTGGGCGTCGACTCGCTCGACCTGGAGGACATCGAGCGCGCGGCGGTGCGACGGGCCTTGTCGATGCACGGCGGCAACGTGACGCGCGCGGCGAACGAGCTGGGGCTGACGCGGAAGTCGCTGTACCGGCGCATCGAGAAGTACGGGCTGTGAGCGGCCGTCCCCAGCGCTCGGCACTCGCGCGGACGTGGCGGCGGCACCGCGGCTCGGTCGCGGCGTGGGCCGTGGCGGTCGCCGTCTCGGCCGGCGCGGCCGGCGCGCTCGCCGTCATAGCCGCGCGTCGGGGCGGGATGGGGTGGGTGGCTGTCGCGGTCGCGGCAGGCGCTGCCGGGTGGGGGATCGTGCGGCTGGTGCGCGCCGCCCAACGCCCGGCCCGCGACCTGACGCGATTCCTGGAAGGCATCCGCTACGACGACGCCTCGGTCCGCATCCCGACGGGCGGCGGCGGGGCGCTGCGCGAAGGGCTGGCGGCGGCGTTCGCGGACGTGGGCGCGGCGTTCGAGCGCGTCCGCGCCGAGCGCGAGGAGCAGGCGGCGTACCTCGAAGCCGTCGTCCGCCACGTCGGTGTCGCCCTCGTGGCGTTCCGCGACGACGGGGTCGTGACGCTCTTTAACCCGGCCGCCGGCCGGGCCCTCGGCGTGGCCCGCCCGCGCTCGCTCGACGCGCTCGCGCAGCGCGCGCCCGCTGCGGCGCAAGCCCTCGTTGGCTTGCGGGCGGGCTCGCGAGCGCTCGTCCGCCTGGAGCACGACGCCGGCACGCAGGAGCTGGTCGCCTACGCCACCCAGTTCTCGCTCGGCGGCCGGACGCACACACTCGCATCGCTCCAAGACATCCGCGCCGAGCTGGAGGCCCGCGAGCTGGACGCCTGGGAGCGCCTGACGCGGGTGCTCACGCACGAGATCACCAACTCCGTCGCCCCCATCGCCTCCCTCGCTGGGACCGCGCGCGGGCTCGCCGACGAGGGCGACCTTGGGGCCGTCGACGAAGCGCTCGAGACCATCGAGCGGCGGAGCCGGGGGCTCGTCTCGTTCGTCGAGGCGTACCGGACGCTCGCGGGCGTCCCCCAGCCCACGCCCCGCGTCGTCCCTGCCGCCGACCTCGCGGGCCGCGTGGCGACCCTCTTTCGGACGACGGCCGCCGAGCGCGGCGTGGCGGTCTCGGTCGCCGTCGAGCCCGCGCGTCTCGAGATGGTGGTCGACCCCGACTTGGTCGAGCAGGCGCTCGTCAACGTGGTCTTGAACGCCATCGAGGCGACGGGCGCGGCGGGCGGCGGGACGGTCGCGATCCGCGTGTCGACGGGGCCCGGCGGGCGGCCCATCGTCGCGGTCGCCGACGACGGGCCGGGCATCGAGTCCGACGTGCTGGAGCGCGTGGCCGTCCCCTTTTTCTCGACGAAGCCGGGCGGCAGCGGGATCGGGCTGGCGCTCGCGCGGCGCGTGGTCCGCCTCCACGGCGGCGAGCTGGCCGTCGTCTCCGAGCCCGGCGGCGGGGCGACCGTCGAGCTGCGGTTCTGAGCCCGCGAACCCCGTAGGGACACACCGCCGGTGTGTCCCTACTGACGCCAGCCCGCCCTCAGCGCGAGGGAATCAGAATGAGGGCCTCCTGGGGCGGCGTCAGCCACTCGGCGCCGTCGCCGGTGATGACGACCATCTCCTCGACCGAGATCGTCTTGGTGTCGTCGCCGCTCAGCGCCCACGTGTGGAAGCCGTCGAAGGCGAACGTCATGCCGGGGCGGAGCACTGCAAGCTGGCGGCCCGATGGCGTGCGGCCGGCTTGGCCGCCGCCCAGGCTGGGGCCCGAGTCGTGGGCCCAGTAGCCGACCGGGTGGCCGGTGCTCCACATCACCGGGAGCGACCCGTTCTCGGCCATGACGGCCCGTTGCGCGCGGTCCACGTCGACGCCGCGCGCGCCGGGGCGCATGGCGGCGAAGGCCGCGCGCGAGCCACGCCGGGCGGCGTGCCACTTCGCGAGGGCGTCGGCCGGCGCCTCGGTCTCGCCGGGCGCGAGCACGTACGCAAAGCGCTGGATGTCGGTGACCAAGTTGCCCACGCGGATGCCGAAGTCGGTCTGGATAAAGTCGCCGGGCTGGATCACCCGGTCCGTCGGGTGCGAGTGGCCGCGGTCCCGGCCGGAGTTGACGGCGGGGTTTTGGTCGGGCGCCCACCCATCGCCGACGCCGGCCTCGGCCATCCGGGCCTCCAGGAAATCGGCGATGTCGCGGTCCGTCGTGACGCCCGGGACGGCGGCGGCGTACGCCTCGACCTGCCACTGCGCGGTGAGCGCGGCGGCCTCGCGCAGGATCTGGACCTCGGCGGGCGTCTTGATTGAGAGCCACTCCGACACCAGCGTCTCGGACGACTCCGTCCGCGCCATCCAGTCGCCGAGCCCGGCCTGCATTCGCTCGTACTGGGTCGAGGATAGGCCGTCGGAGATCGGCCCGCCGCCCCGGTTGATGGCGATCGCCTGTGGGTCGTGCCGCTCGAAGAGGGCGACGACGGACGGCCAGACCTGCTCGCCGCGTGGGATCTCGATCACCTGGTCGTGCCGCTCCAGTTCCGCCAGCGCCGTCGCCTCGCCGGCTGGCGAGACGGCGACGGGGGAGAGGCCGTCGGCGGTGCGGAAAAACAGGAAGGCCGCTTCGCCGCCCGCGTTCTCGCACCCGACGTGCCCCGCGAGCGGGTCGTTGTCGTTCTCGCGGCACACGATCAGCCAGGCGTCGACGCCGGCGCGGTCCATGGCGTCGGGCAGCAGCGTCGCGATGCGCTCGGCGCGGATGGCGGGCCAGGGGTCGGCGGACTGCGCCTCGGCGCCAACGGTGAGGATCAGCAGGGCGAGCAGGGGCAGGGTGCGCATGGGGTTGAGGGGGCGGGCTGCGAACCTACTCCGGCGCGGGAGTCCCTGGCGGTCGGGCTACCTTTGCCGTTCCCTGCGAAGTCCCCCTCCTGGACAGGAGGGGACAGGGGTGGGGGACCGGCTCGCCTCGTCGCCACCGCTGATCGGCCACCCCTTGGCTTCGCCGACCCTTCGGGTTGTCCCCTCCTCGGATGAGGAGGGGGAGACTCCTCGACGGCCGCTGCGGTCACCGTCCGGCTTTTCTCGTCCTCACCCCACGTCGCCCGTGCTCCGCCCCCTCCCGCTCCTCGCCCTGCTGGCGCTCGTCGCCGGCCCCGTCGCCGCGCAGCACCAAGACCCGAACCCGACGCCCGCCGCCCCGCCCGACACGACGGCCGAGGTGTCCGAGGGCTGGGACGTCTCCGCCGCCCACGGCCCGACCAAAGAGGTCCGGTTTACGACGACCGAGGGGACGTGGATGAACCTCGACGTGAGCCCCGACGGCCGGACGATCGTCTTCGACCTCTTGGGCGACCTCTACCTGCTGCCCATCGAGGGCGGCACGGCCCGGCGGATCACCTCGGGCCCGGCCTTCGACCTCCAGCCCCGGTTCTCGCCTGACGGCTCGCGGATCTCGTTCACCTCCGACCGCGCCGGCGGCGACAACATCTGGACGATGGCGGCAGAGCCTGCCCCCGCGGAGGCGGGGGGGAGCGACGCGCAGCAGGTCACAAAGGAGGACTTCCGCCTCCTCAACAACGCCGTCTGGACGCCCGACGGCGAGTACCTCGTCGCCCGCAAGCACTTTACCTCGGGCCGCTCGCTCGGCGCGGGCGAGATGTGGATGGTCCACCGCTCCGGCGGCGCGGGGCTCCAACTGACCGAGCGCCGCAACGACCAGCAGGACGCGGGCGAGCCGGCGCTCTCGCCCGACGGCCGGTACCTCTACTTCTCCGAGGACCTCACGCCGGGCCCCAACTTCGAGTACAACAAGGACCCGAATGCGGGCATCTACGCCATCCGCCGCCTCGACCGCGAGACCGGCGACCTCGAGACCATCCTGCGCGGGCCGGGCGGCGCGGCCCGTCCCCAGCCCTCGCCCGACGGCCGCCACCTCGCCTTCGTCCGCCGCGTGCGCGACGAGACGGCGCTTTTCCTCTACGACACCGAGACCGGCGCCGAGACCCCGCTGACGGGCGGGCTCAGCCGCGACCAGCAGGAGACGTGGGCCATCTTCGGCGTCTACCCCAACTACGCCTGGCTCCCGGACGGCAGTGCCCTCGTGATCTGGGCGCAAGGCGGCTTGCACCGCGTCGACGCCGAGACGGGCGCGATGACGGCGATCCCGTTCTCGGCCGAGGTCGAGCTGACTGTCACCGAGGCGGTCCGCAGCGAGAGGCCGGCGGCGACCGACCGGTTCACGGTCCGCATGATCCGCGACGCGGCGACCTCGCCCGACGGCCGGACGCTCGTGTTCAGCGCCCTCGGCCACCTGTGGCAGAAGCGCGGCGACGCGCGCCCGGCCCGGCTCACCTCCGACGCCCACTTCGAGTACGACCCCGCGTTCTCGCCCGACGGCCGGACGCTCGTCTACACGACGTGGAGCGACGACGACCTCGGCGCCGTCCGCGCGCTCGACCTCGCGTCGGGCCGCTCGCGCGCGCTCACGACGCGGCCCGGCCACTACCAGACGCCCCGGTTTTCGCCCGACGGGCGCCAGGTGGTCGTCCAGCGCGGCGGGGGGAGCGGCCTCCGCGGCGGCTTGCACACGCTCGACACCGGGCTCTGGGTGATGAACGCCGACGGCTCCGGCGCGCGGCTCGTCACCGAGGACGGCCGCGACCCCGTGTTTTCCGCCGATGGCTCGCGCATCGTCTACCTCACCGGCGGCGGGCTCAACAAGCAGGTCAAAAGCGTCGACGTCGACGGAAGCGACTGCCGCCCGGACGAGTGCGGCGAGCGGACGCACTTTACGCTGGCGTACGCGACCGACGTGGTGCCCAGCCCCGACGGCCGCTACGTCGCGTTCGTGGAGGCGTTCAACGTCTACGTCGCGCCGTTCCCGCAGACCGGCGGGGCCGTGGCCCTCAGCAAAGACACCAAAGCCATCCCCGTCGCTCGCGTGAGCCGCGACGCGGGGACGGACCTCCACTGGACCGACGCGACGACGCTCCGCTGGCTTATCGGTGAGGAGGTCTTTACGCGGTCGCTCGACGACGCCTTCGCCTTCCGCGCCGGCGCGCCGGACGACCTGCCCGACCCGGACTCGACCGGCACGCCGATCGGGCTCGTGGTCGACCACGCCCGGCCCGAGGGCACCGTCGCCTTCGTGGGCGCCCGCGTGATCACGATGGACGGCGACCGTGTGATCGAGGACGGGACGGTCGTCGTGCGCGGCAACCGGATCGTGGCCGTCGGGCCCCGCGCCGACGTCGACGTGCCGGCGGGCGCCGAGACCATCGACGCGGCGGGGAAGACCATCATGCCCGGCATCGTGGACGTCCACGCGCACGCGGGCCACTTTGGGGGCGGCCCGCTGCCCCAGGCGAATTGGAACTACTACGCCAACCTCGCCTTCGGCGTGACGACCATGCACGACCCGTCGGCCTCGACGGAGCTGGTCTTCAGCCTGTCCGAGATGGTCCGCGCGGGCGAGATCGTCGGCCCCCGCGTGTTCTCGACCGGGGGCATCCTGTACGGCGCCGACGGCGACATCCGGGTCCAGATCAACTCGCTCGACGACGCGCGCAGCCACCTCCGGCGCCTGCAGGCCGTGGGCGCCTTCTCGGTCAAGAGCTACAACCAGCCGCGCCGCGAGCAGCGCCAGCAGATCCTCACGGCCGCCCGCGAGCTCGACATGCTGGTGATGCCCGAGGGCGGCTCGACGTTCTTCCACAACGTCAACATGGTGGTCGACGGGCACACCGGCATCGAGCACGCCGTCGCCGTGGCGCCCCTCTACAACGACGTGCTGACGCTGTGGGGCGAGACGCGCGTGGGCTACACGCCGACGCTCGTCGTCGGCTACGGCGGTCTGTGGGGCGAGAATTACTGGTACGCGGAGTCAGACGTGTGGGAAAACGAGCGGCTGCTCCGGTTCACGCCGCGCGGCCAGGTCGACGCGCGCTCGCGCCGCCGGGTGACCGCCCCGGCCTCGGAGTGGTGGCACATCACGCTGGCGGAGGCCGCCGACGACCTCCGCGCGCGCGGCGTGCCGGTCTACCTCGGCGCGCACGGCCAGCTCCAGGGGCTCGGTGCGCAGTGGGAGCTGTGGTCGCTGGCGCAGGGCGGGATGACGCCGCTCCAGACGATCCGCGCGGCCACGCTCGATGGCGCCGCGTATCTCGGCATGGCCGGCGACCTGGGGTCCATCGAGACCGGCAAGCTGGCGGACCTGCTCGTCCTCGACGGCAACCCGCTCGAGGACATCCGCCAGACGGCCTCCATCCGCTACACCGTCGCCGACGGCCGCGTGTTCGAGGCCGAGACGATGGACCAGATCTGGCCCGCCGCCGTCGCCCGCCCCACGTTCTGGTTCGAGCGGCCCGGCGCCAGCGACGCCCGCCTGTGGCAGACCGGGCACGGGGACGACTAGGGGAGGGAGACGGGACGGAGGGAGGCGGGATGAGGGGAGCCGGCCCTCTGCCCATCCCTCCGCCCCGCATGCCCCATGCCTCGTCCCCACTCACGGGCATTTCGATTGCCCGCCCGCTCGCGGCGCTTCTATCTTCGCGGCCCGGCCTCGGTCCTCACGGACCCAGCCCCACTGGAGAGGTGGGTGAGTGGCTGAAACCACCGCTTTGCTAAAGCGGCGTGCCTGGAAACGGGTACCGGGGGTTCGAATCCCCCCCTCTCCGCCCAGCGAACGCCGGCTTCCCTTGGGAGGCCGGCGTTCGTGCGTCCGGCCTCTCCCACCAGGCGGGCCTCGACCCTGGGAGCAGAATATGTGCGGGCGTCACGGATACACCCCAACCGTCCGTTAGCTTGCGGCACCCCCGCCTCGTGGGGGGCAGCCGGCGGCTGTTCCGCCTACCGGATTCTCCCCCCTCTATGCGCATCTTCGTGCTAACCGCTCTGGTCGCTCTCTTGACGCTCCCCGGCTTCGCGCCGGCCCCCACCGACGGGGCCCGAGACCTCAACTTCACCGTCATCAATCAGACGGGCTACACCATCGAGTACATCTACGCGTCCTGGTGCACGCAGCCGAACAACGTGGTCGACGTGCTCGGTGACTACGTGCTGGAGGCGGGAGAGCGGACCACGGTCGCGGTGAACGCCGGCTGCGTCAACTTCCGCGCGATCACCGTCGAGGGCTACGAGTTCTACGATGGCGGCATCGTGACCAACTCGGACGTGTACACGTGGACCGTGCGCTCGCGGTAAGCCCAGGCCAGGGCGGCGGGGCTCCACGCAGGCTTCCCGGGCCCGGGGCACCGCGATTGGGAGGACGCCCGTTGGGGGGCTCGACTCGCTCCCCTTCCCCATGCGTCTCCTCCTGACCCTTCTCCTGGTCGCCGTCGGCTGCTCGTCCGTTCAGCCGACGGCCCCGGACGCCGCCCTCACCGGCACCGTGACGTACCGCGAGCGGATCGCCCTGGCGCCCGACGCCGTCGTCACGGTCCGCCTGCTCGACGTGAGCCTCGCCGACGCGCCGTCGGTGACGCTGGCGGAGCAGACGATCCGCGCCGAGGGCCGGAACGTCCCGATCCCGTACGCGCTCCGCTACGACCCGGCCCGGATCGCCGCGCGGCACCGCTACGTGGTGCGGGCCGAGATCCGCGACGGCGCGGGGGACTTGCGCTGGACGACGGACACGGCCATCCCGGTCCTCACGAACGGTGCCCCGACCGACGGCGTCGAGATCCGCGTCGTGCAGGTCGCGGGCGGCACGTCGGCCATTGCTCCGGCCGACGCGGCTCCGGACGGCCTGGTGGGCCCCGAGTGGCGCTTGGTCGGGATCGCCGCGCCCGACGGCGTCGCGGCCCAGCCCGAAGCCGAGGAGGTCCCGACGATCACTTTCCGCCCCGACGGGCAGGTCGGCGGCCAGACCGGCTGCAACTCGTTTGCGGGGGAGTACACCCTGGACGCCGACGGCGGGCTCCGGCTCATGCAGATCGCGGCCACGCTCCGCGCGTGCCTCCCGCCCTCGTCCGAGCGCGCCTTTCTGGAGGTGCTGGACGGCGTCGACCGGGCTGCCGTCTCGGGCGGCCGGCTCGCGCTCCGGGGACCGGCGGGCACGCTCCTCTTTGCGCGCGCCGACCTCGGCATGGCCCCGCAGCCGACGGGGCAGACGCTCGTCTACGGGTGCGCCGACGGCGCGTTCACGGTCCGGGTCCGCACCGGCCCGGGCGAGCTCGCGGTGTGGCTCCCCGAGCGGTTCGCGAGCCGCTACCTCGTGCTCGGCCAGGTCCGCGCCGCGAGCGGGGCGAAGTACCAGGACGGCGCCGTGACGGTCTGGACGGAGGGCGACGAGGCGACCCTCGAGGTCGACGGCGAGACGTTCCCCGACTGCCGCCGGCAGCGCTGACGCCTACGCGGCGGACGGGGCCGCCAGCGCGACGCGCGTCCCGGCACCGGGCGTCGACGTCACCTCGATCCGCCCGCCCGCCAGCGAGAGCCGCCGGCGGATGCTCTCGAGCCCGAGCCCCCGCCGCACCCGGTCGGCCTCGGACGGGTCGAACCCGGCGCCCTCGTCGATCACCTCCACCCGGACCTCGCCGTCGGCCTCCGACAGCTGGATCGTGGCGCGGTCGACCGCGGCGTGCTTGGCGACGTTGAACAGGAGCTCGCGGAGCGACCGCAGCAAGAGCACCCGGAGGTCGGGGCCGACGACGAGGTCGTCGGGGCCCTCGACCGCGACCCTCAGCCCGTGCGCCTCCTCGACGCGGTGCGCGAGCCAGGTCAGCGAGGCCGTGAACCCCTCGTCGCTCGCGACGGGCGGGCTGAACTCGGCCGACAGCGTGCGCGCCGAGTGGATGGCCTGGGCGAGCATGGTCCGGGCCTGCCCGAGGAGCTCGGCGGCCGGCCCGTCGGCGTCGCCGAGCGCGTCGGCGAGCAGCTTGGTCTGGACCTGGACCCCGAACAGCGTCTGCTGGAGGTCGTCGTGCAGGAGGTCGGCGATCCGCTCGCGCTCGGCCTCCTCGGCCCGGCTCAGCTCGACGGCGAGCCCGCGGACCTGCTCGGTCCGGGCCTCGACGCGGGCCTCCAGGTCCGTCGTCAGCGCGCGGAGCTCGTCCTGCGCCCGGCGGAGGTCGGTGATGTCCTGGGCCCCGACGGTGACGGCGACGATGGCGCCCTCGTCGACGACGGGGTGGACGTAGAGGAGCCAGTGGCGGATCACGTCCGGGGCGCTGGGCGCGGCGGCCCGGACGGGCACGCCCAGTTGGGGCTCGCCCGTCGCGACGACGGACGCGATGAGCGGATCGGTGAGCCGCGCGTGATCCGGGAACAGGTCGGCCGCGCGCTGGCCGATGAGGGCCTCGGCCGGGAGGCCGGTGAACGCAACCGCCTCGTCGTTGACGCGGAGGTAGCGGCCGTCGAGGTCGAGGACCGAGACGACGAGCGGGATCGACCGGAAGTACGCCTCGATCTCGCTGAGCCGCTGGCGGGCCGCCTCGCGCGCCTCGTGCAGCGGCGTCGTGTCGTAGACGATGCCCGACAACGTGCCCTGCGCGCCCTGGTCCGGGAGGAAGCGGCCCCGGACCTCGATCCACCGGACGATGTCGTCGTCGCCCCGAAGCCGGACGTTGAACACATAGGCCGGGCCGTCGGGGCCGCCGCTCATCGCCGCCTGGAGCTGCGTCGTGATCTCGGCCCTGTCGTCGGGGTGAACGCGGTCCATCGCGTCCTCGAACAGGAGCGGGAGCGACAGCCGGGTGATCTGCAGCGTGCGGTCGTCGAGCCGGTACGCCTCGGTCGCCACGTCCATCGACCACACGCCGACCTCGACGCTGTCGAGCACGAAGTCGAGGTCGGCGAGCGCCGCGACGCGATCGGCCTCGGCCCGCTTGCGGTCGGTGATGTCGCGGACGACGACGCTCACGCCGTGGATGGCGCCGTCGGCGCCGACGTCGGGGACGTAGCTGCTCAGCCAGTCCCGGAGGTCGTCGGGGTCGCGGAGCGTGGCGCCCTGGAACTCGACGTCCTCGACGGCCTGGCCCGTCTCCAGGATCTCGAGCAGGATCGGCTCCACGACGTCGGCCAGGAGGGGGAACAGCTCCGAGCCTTGCCGGCCGATGTGCTCCTCGACGGGGAGCCCGTTGATCTCGGCGAGGCGCGTGTTGATCCGGCGGTAGCGGAGCTCCTGGTCCATGTAGGCCAGGCCCACCGGGGCCGTCCCGTAGATGGCCTCGATCTCGGCGAGCTGCTCGTCGATCGTCCGCTCGTCGGCCGCGCGGCGGATCGCGTCGGCGACCACGTTCGCCAGCGACTGGACGGCCTGGGCGTCGTCGTCGGCGAACGAGCGGGCGACCCGGCTGTGGACGCCGAGCACGCCCCACGCGCCGTTGGCGCCGTGAATCGGGACGCTCACCCCGCTCTGAACGCCGTGGTCGTGGAGGAGCGGCGGGCCGGTAAACCGCGTCTCCGCCGCGAGGTCCGGCACGACGACCGGCGCCACGGCGAGCAGCGTGAAGCCGGCCTGCGAGCCCACGTTGTCCGGGACGGTCCCGACCCCGACGAGCCCGTCGGCCCAGCCGACACCCGCTTCCAGGATCAAGTCGCCGTGCTCGGGCCGGTGGCGCAGGACCTTGGCAAAGTCGGCGTCTAAGATCTTGGCGGCGCTCGCGGCGGCGAGCGCGAAGAGCTCGTCCAGCGGGGTCCCGTCGAGCGCGGCCACGCCGAGCGCGGCGACGGCCGCCTGCTGGCGGGCCCGGCGCTCGCCCTCGTCGAGCGCGTCCTTGAGCGCCGTCACGTCGACGAACGTCAGCACGACCCCGTCGATGCGGTCGTCGGGGGTGCGGTAGGGGAGGACGCGGGCGCGGTAGTGCTGGCCGTCATCGGCGTCGACCTCCCAGTCCTCCGGGACCAGCGTGTCGAGCACGCGGCGGGCCACCTCGACGACGCCCCCGCTGCGCAAGCGGTGGGCGAGGTGGTCGAGCGGGCGGCCGAGGTCGGGCGGGATGACGTGGAAGACGTCGGCCGCCCGCGGCGTGAACCGCGTGAGCCGGAGCTCGCGGTCGAGGAACAGCGTCGCGATGTCGGTCGACGCCATCAGGTTCTGGAGGTCGGCGTTCGACCGGAGCAGCTCGTCGACCTTGTTCTTGAGCTCCTGATTGACCGTCCGGAGCTCCTCGTTGGTCGATTGGAGCTCCTCCTTCGAGGTCTCGAGCTCCTCGGTCGTCGACTGGAGCTCCTCGTTGATCGACTGGAGCTCTTCGTTGGACGCTTTGAGCTCTTCGGTGGCGACCTCGCCCTCCTCCATGGTCTGCTGGAGCTGCTTGCGGGTCTGGTGGAGCTCCTGCTCGAGCTGGGCGAGGGCCCGGCCGTCGACCAGGCCGTCGCCGTCGCCGGCCTCGGCGACGACGGCGCCGAGCGAGGCGACGGTCTCGGGGTCGAGCTCGATAAAGACGACCTCGGCCTGGCCGTCCTGGGCGGCCGCCCCGCCGACGCGCCCGACGTGGAGCCGGACGACCCGCTCGCGCCCGCCGACGACCACGCGGTGGAACCGGCTGTCGGTCGGCTCGCCGGACGAGAACGCCCGGAAGAGCGCGGCCCGGAGGTCGACCCGGAGCACGCGGAGCACCTTGTCGACCACGTTTTGCGAGACCGGGCCCTCGCGGTCGCGGAGGTAGTCGCCCGCGGTCCCGAAGACGTGCGTCACGTCGTAGTGCTCGTCGACCAGAAGCCGCGGCGGGGCGTACTGGTCGAGCGTCCAGTCGCGGTACCGCTCGACGACGCCCTCGATGGGCGGGTCGGCGGGGCGCGCGCGCGGGGCCGCCCCCTTGCGCCCGTCGCCGCCGCCCGCGAACGGGAGGCGGGGCGGGGCGGCCCCTCCCCGGCGTTGGTAGATGCGCGCCGGCTTGTCGACCGCCGCGAACCCCTTCGACAGCAAGGCCGGGCCCTCGGCGGCGCCCAGGAACAGCCAGCCCTCGGGGTGGAGCGCGTAGTGGAACGTCGCGAAGACGCGCTCCTGGACCGACCGGTTGAAGTAGATCAGCACGTTCCGGCAGGCCACCAGGTCGAGCCGCGAGAACGGAGGGTCCGAGAGCAGGTTGTGCCGCGCGAACAGCACCATCTGGCGGATCTCGGGCTTCACCCGGACGGCGTCGCCCTCGACCTGGAAGAACCGCTGGAGCCGCTCAGCCGACACGTCGGCCGCGACGATCTCGGAGTAGACCCCCTCGCGCGCCCGGTCGAGCGCGTCGTCGTCGATGTCGGTCGCGAACACCTGGATGTCGGGCCCGTCGGCGAGCCGGTCCTTGTACTCGCACAGCAGCATCGCGATCGAGTACGCCTCCTCGCCGGTCGCGCACCCGGCCACCCAGACGCGGACCTGGTCGTGCCGGCCCTTCCCCTCGAACAGCGCCGGGACGACCTCGGCCTGGAGCGCCTCGAACGCCTCGGAGTCGCGGAAAAACTGGGTGACCGAGATCAGGAAGTCGCGCAGGAGCGCCTGGACCTCGCCGGGGTCGGATCGGAGGTAGGCGGCGTAGCTGGGGAGCCCGGGCTGGCCGGTCATCTGGAGCCGCCGCGCGAGCCGGCGCAGGATCGTGGTCCGCTTGTAGTCCGAAAAGTCGTGGGCCGTCCGCTCGCGGAGGTGCGCGAAGATGGCCTGGAGCGCCTGGTGGTCGTCCTCGACGAGTGGGTCGTCGGGGGCGGCCGGGACGGTCAGCCGATTGGAGGCATTGCGGATGGCGACGAGCTTTTCGGCCAACTCGGCCGCCGTCCCCTGCACGTCCACGAGTTCGGTGGCGAGCGCGCTCCCGGGCATCCCGTCGTACTCGGCGTCGTCGGGCGCCTGGGCCATCGCCAGCCCGCCCCGCTCCTTGACGGCCTTGAGCCCGAGCGACCCGTCGGAGCCCGTCCCCGACAGGACGACGCACACGGCGCGGTCGCCCATGTCCTCGGCGAGCGTCCGGAAAAAGTGGTCGATGGCCGCCGGCCGGCCCCGGTCGCGCCGAGCCTCGACGAGCTGGAGGTGGCCGTCCTCGATCTCGAGGTGCCGGCCGGGCGGGATCACGTAGACGCAGTTGGCCTCGACGTCCGGGTGGTCGTCCACCTGGGCGACCGTCATCTGGGTGCGCGTCTGGATCAGCTCCGCGAGCGCGCTCTCGTGGTCCGGGGACAGGTGCTGGACGAGCACGAACGCCATCCCGGGCTGGGCTGGGAGTGCGCTGAAAAACTCCTGGAAGGCGCGGAGCCCGCCGGCCGAGGCGCCGATCCCGACGACCGGGAACGTGTCGACGCCGGGCGGGGCCTCCCCGGCGATCCCGTCGATGTCGGAGCCGTGCGGGGCGCCGGGGCCGACCTCGTCGCCGTCGTCGTCAGGGGGAGGGGCGGACATGTGCGGCGGCACGGCGGGAGGGGGAGCCACCAAGGTACAGGCCCCGTCTGGCCGTTCTCCTCCGTGATTCCCCTACGCTTGCGGCCGTTTGCCGCGAGGTCGCGGCGCCCCGGTCGGCGTCAGGAGGGCGCTCGGATCATCAGCTTCTCCAGCAGCTGCGGGTCGTCGGCGAGGGCCACGCGGGCGATGCCGAGGAAGGGGTCCATAAAGTCGTCGAGGGCGTCGAGCGCCTGGTCGCGCTTGTCCTTGGCGCGCTGGGCGTCGCCCTTTTCGCGCTCCTGCGTCTCGTCCGCTGCGGCGACGGCGGCGGCTCGTGCCTGCCCGTCTTCGAGTTCGGTCTGCGGGATCGAGATGCCCGCAAACTTGGCGACGTAGTCGGGGTCGGCGAGGGCGTTGGCGTAGAACTGCTGGGCCTGGCGGATCCACCCGGCCGTGGACCGCTTGCGGCGGCCGGAGAAGCCGAGCGCCTTGCGGGCCTCGCGGTCGCCATCGAACAAGACGCGGGCGTAGCCGACGTGAGGGTCGTACAGCTCCCGGCAGGTCTTGTGTGCCTCGGTGAACGCGTCGGTAGCTGCCTCCTGCTCACCGCCCTCTTTTTGGAGCGTGTCCTGGGCGTCGGCGGCGGTCTTGTAGAGTGCCAGGCCCTCGTCGAGCTTTTCGGGCGTGTAGCCGCGCGGCGCCAGCTTTTCCTGGAGCGCGGCGTCGGTCTTGGCGTTGACCAGCCGGACGCGGGTGTCGTTCAGTTGCTTGTCGATGGACTCGGGCATCGGTGTGGGGTGTCGAGCGGACACCGCCAGCTTAGGGGATCGGGCTTTACGCTCGGCAGTCCGCGTGCAAAATGATGCGTCAGTCGTGCCGGGGATGGGACACGAGTACGCACGCCCGGGCGGCTCGGTACGGGCCTCGGGAAGCCGGTACGGGCCTCAGGAACGTGGTACGGATGCCGGAAAACCGGTCCGGACGGTCGGCGCGACGGTACGGGGCGTGCGGGCGGCCGGTCCGGCGTGACGGAGCGCCGGTTTCAGGCTCAGGAAGGCTGGTTCGCCTGCTGGCGGGGCTGTCCGGACGGTCGGGGAGGCCCGGTACGGGTGTCGGGAACGCGGTACGGGCCTCGGGAAACCGGTACGGGCCTCGGGAACGGCGTCCGGGTGCCGGGAACGGCAGTACGGGGCCTCTGGAAGGCGGTGCCAGGGTCAGGGCGACTCGTCCGGACAGGCAGCGGAGGGGTCCTGAGCCCTGCTGGCGCCGTCCCCGGACTCGCTAGGGCAGAGCAAGGACGGTCAGGAGTTAGCAGGCGCAGCCAGGGCCTTTGTTGCAGTTGTAAGACCGAGAGATGCAGGAGTCTCCACAGGGCTTGCCCGCTGAGCAGTACTTGCAGCATGACCGAGACCGCCGCGCGGGCCTTGAGGCCGCACGTGTGCGGGCGGCCAGCCGTGCCGCGTCGCGGTCGACGACGCGCTGGGCGTACGAGTCTCGCTTGCTAGCGTAGAGCGCCAGACGAGGTGAGCGCGGGTACATCTCAGCGAGCTCGCGGTAGGCGTCGCGGTTGCGCTCCAACTCTGACCCTGGGAGCGACTGCGCCTGAGCGTACATGGCCTCCTCCTCGGCCTGGTTACCAATGGATCGGAGGGAGTCGGCCCACTCTGCAGCGTAGGGTTCGGCAGCGAGCGCGCGGGCCTGATCTTGCACTTCGGCGAAGCGACTGGCCGAAATGAGGCTGGCGAGCTGGGTGAACGTGCTGTCTCGGGCTGCGGCTCCACCAGGCCAGAGGTCGGGGGCGACCACCTCCCGTTCCGCGTCGAAATCGCCGGCTATCTGGACGTTGGACGGGGGCTCGGCGGTCTCAGGACCCATGGACACCCCGGTCAGAAGGAGGAGGCCACCGTAGACAGCGAGCACCTTTCCTCGGCTTGGGTGCCCGAGAGCAGTTGGGAGCACGCCGTCGGGATCGAAAAGCCCGTAGAGGAGAGCGATCAGGGAAAAGAGGAAGAGTCCTACGGCCATCGGGTTTAGGCTCGGCTCAGGTGAACGGCAGCGGTATCGGACCGGCGCGCGTGATCGGTACTGGGGGACCGGTCAGCTCGAGCGTTCCGATCGGTGTGGCTCCGCTCGCCGCAACTCTGTCTGTCTACGTAGTCCCAGATGATTGGCGTGCTCTCACCACTATCGACGTCAAAAGGGACAGTACCCATCGGGGGGCCAACAGTGAGAGATCTAAGAGGCGTGGTCCGTGGGGTGTCGCAGGTGAGAGGGTGAACCCCGTAGGCAAGACGTATCAAAGTAGCATGGCCCGACGTGGGCACAAAGACTTTCTCGATTTGCCTGGTGTCTCCGTTGGGGCACCGTTCCCACCTGCCTCTATGGAAGTTTTTGGGCTGCTTGTCGACCCCGGTCTGGGGTGCACGAGGTCAGCCGGGCTCGGGGCGGGGCGCCGCCAGCCGGGTGTGGACGGCCTTGACGGCGACCGACCCCTCGCCGACCGCCCCGGCCACCCGCTTCGTCGAGCCCGACCGCACGTCGCCGACGGCGAACACGCCCCGGAGCGAGGTCTCAAACGTGCTCGGCCGGGCGTCGCCCCAGGTCTCGGGCAGGCACTCTGGGGGCACGTCCGCGCCCGCGAGCACGAAGCCCTTGGCGTCGAGCGCCACGCCCAGGCGATCCTCGCCGTCGCCCTGGAGCCAGTCGGTGCACGGGCTGGCGCCGATAAAGACGAACAGGCCCGGCGTCTCGACGCGCTCCGTCTCGCCGCCGGTCGTCACGTCGACGGCCGCAAGCGCCTCGTGGTCGGAGCCGTCGCCGTGGAGCGCCGTCACCTCGGTCTGCATCCGGAGGTCGATGGCGTCGGACGCCTCGATGCGGTCGGCGAGGTAGCTGCTCATGCTCGCGCGCAAGTCGTCGCCGCGGACGGCCAAGAGGACGGAGGCCCGCTCGGACAGGAACATCGCGGCCTGCCCGGCCGAGTTGCCGCCGCCGACCACGACGACGGTCCGCTGGTCGCACCCGCGCGCCTCCATCTCGGTCGCCGCGTAGTAGATGCCCGCGCCCTCGAAGCGACGCAGGTTGGGGAGCGGAAGGCGGTTGTAGTGGGCGCCCGTCGCGATCAGGACGGTCCGGCCGCGCAAGGTGGGCCCGGACCCGAGGGCGACCGTGTAGGCGTCGCCGTCGCGGCCGAGGCCGGTCGCGCGGCGGGGCGTGGCGAGGCAGGCGCCGAACTTGCGGGCCTGGACGGTCGCGCGCGTGGCGAGGTCGGTGCCCGAGATGCCCGCGGGGAAGCCGAGGTAGTTCTCGATGCGCGACGACCACGAGGCCTGGCCGCCCGGCCCGACCTCGTCGACCACGACGGTCCTCAACCCCTCGGACGCGCCGTAGACGGCCGCCGCGAGCCCGGCGGGCCCGGCCCCGATCACGACCAGGTCGGCCGTCTCGCTCTCGGGCATCTCGCCGACGATGCCGACGGCTTGGGCCAGCTCCAGGTTGCTCGGCGCGTCGAGCACGGTCTCGGTCCCCCACACCACGACCGGGCCCTCGGGCGCGGCGTCGCGGCCGGCGCGCGCGAGCACCTCGGCGGTCTCGGCGTCGTCGGGCGTGAGCCAGCGGAGGGGGAGGTAGTTGCGCCGCGCGAACTCCGCCAGGCGGACGGCCTCGGGGTCGGTCTGGGCGCCGACGAGCGTGAGGCCGGAGGCGCCCTCGGCCACCTTGCCGCGCCGGGCGGCAAAGGCGCTCAGAATGGTCTCGGCGAGGTCGGTGTCGCGGGCGAGCAGGTCACGGAACGCCTCGGCCGGCACCTGGAGCACGCGGCCGGGCGCTTCAACGCGGGCCGTCGCGAAGACGCTCTCGCCGAGAAGCAGCCCCATCTCGCCCAGCATCCGCCCGGGCCCGAGCGGCTCCGACGTGATCGCCCGCTCGCAGTCGGGGTCGGCGTAGACCGCGACGGCGCCGTCGAGCACGACGAAAAAGTCGTAGCCGGGGTCGCCCTCGCGGAACAGGATCTCGCCGGCCTCGACGGCGCGCTCGGTCCCGACGCGGGCCAGCCGGTCGAGTTGGTCGGGCGAGAAGGTCGGCTGGTCGGGGCGGTCGGGCATGGCGCTGGGACGCCGGCCGCGGGGGGCGGTTCGCCGGGGGAGCGGGCTCGGTGGGTTCCCGATGCGACTCGGCGGCGGAGGGCCGCCGGGCGCGCGTTTTCTTCGCGCGCGGGGCGGGGAACGGACGGTCGGGGAGGGCGTGGCACGGCCGGTCTGCTCGCGCCGCCCTAGCGTTTCCCGGATGCTCGTCCGCCTCGGCCTGCTCGCTGCCCTCCTCGCTTGCGCGGTCGCGCCGGCGTCGGCGGGCGTGCCGGCGGGCGCCGCACCCCTCGACGGCGAGCAGGTGGGTCGGACGACGCACCCCGGCTCCGCCGCCCTCGCCCCCGGATCGGGCGCGGTGCTGGCGGGGGCGACCGAGGAAGCCCGCCCGACGCCGCACGGGGCGAGGGCACACCGGCGTGGCGCCACCCGTCCGCACCGCGAGGCGCGGGCGGCAGGCGTCTGGACGCCGACCCGACGGGACGTCCGCCCGAGCGCGCGGACGCAGGTGTTGCGGTTGTGAGAGCGAGGGCCGCGGTCGTGCGGCGGGGCGTCGGCCCCGGTTTTCCCCTGCCCGGACCCTCCGGGCGCCCCCTCGCTTTTCCTCCTGACACCACTCCTATGTCCACGTCGTCTCGCCCGCTCGCGGGCCATCCCACCTCCACGCCCGGTCCGTCCGGCACCGGGGGCTTCATGCCCTTCGTCATCCTCACCGGGCTGATCCTCCTGGGCGTTCTCGCCGTCGTCGTGTCGTTTATGCGGATGTAGCCGCTCGGCCCCGCCGGTACGCGCCGGCGGGGCCGATATTTTTAGGTCGAGGCCAGAACTCAGGCGCGCGCCGCTCCGAGCCCCGCCAGCCGCCCGGTCGCCCAGGCCCAGTAGAAGTTGTAGCCCCCGATGGGGCCGAAGGCGTCGAGCAGCTCTCCGGCGACGTAGAGGCCGGGGTGCGCCCGGCTCTCCAACGTGTTCGTGTCGACCTCGCCCAAGCGGACGCCGCCGCCGGTGACCTCGGCCTTTTTGTAGCCCTCGTCGCCGGTCCACGGCAGCTCGTAGGCGGTCAGCGCGGCGACCAGTCGGATCCGCTCGTCGCGGCGCAAGTCGGCGCGGGCGCGGTCGGCGGGCACATCCGCGTCCGCGAGCAGGCGGTCGGCCAGGCGGGTGGGGAGCGCGGCGCGCAGGGCGGTGAGCACGAGCCCGGGGCCGGGGGCGGTGAGCGTATCGGTCCACGCCTCGGGAGAGGTGTCGTCCCAGCCGACGAGGACGGGCGGGCGGGCGTCGGCGGCAGCGCCGAGTGCGGTGAGGTGCGAGACGTTCAAGACAGCGGGGCCGCTGTAGCCGCGGTGCGTGAACAGAAACCCGCCCGACGTGGCAAACGCGCCCTTGCCCTGGGGCACCCGGACCTGGGCGTGGGGCACCGACACGCCCGACAGGTCGGCGTGCGGGGCGGGCTCGGCGGTGAGCGGCGCGAGCGCCGGGTACACGGGCTCGACGGCCAGCCCGAGCGCCTCCGCCAGCCGCAGCCCGAACCCGTCGCTGCCGGTCTTGGGGACCGACAGCCCGCCGGTCGCCACAATCGCAGCGGGCGCGGTGATCTCGGCCCCGTCGCGGAGCCGCGCCGTCCACCCGCTGGCGGAGCGTTTGAGGCGGGCGACGTCGGTGTCGAACCGGAGGTCGGCGCCCGCGGCGCGGGCGGCGTCGACGAGCGCGTCGCGGACGTCGGTGGCGCGGTTCGAGGCGGGGAACAGCTTGCCGGTCTCGGGCTCGAGCGCGAGCGGCACGCCGAGGTCGTGCTCGAAAAAGGCCCGCTGCTCGGCCAGCGGCCACGAGGCCAGGATCCGGCCCATCACGCGCCGCGAGGAGCCGGTCACGAACAGCCGCTCGTCGAGCGCCGAGGGCAGCACGTTGCACCGGCCGCCGCCGGAGACGACGATCTTCTTGCCGCCCTTGCGGGTCTTTTCGAGGAGGACGGTGCGGGCGCCGGCGCGGGCGGCGAAAATGGCGGCGGTCAGGCCGGCCGCGCCGCCGCCGACGACGAGGACGTCGGGGGAGGAATCGGACATGGGCCCCGAACGAGCGGTCGGCGGCGCCGATCCTGCCGCGCCAGCCGACCGGCCGGCGCGAGCCCCGGGACCCCCCGCCTGCCGGCCGCCCCCCCTCATCCGAGGGGGGGGGCTCCGTTCCTGGCGCCTCTGTTCCTAGCGCCTCGCTCGTCGTCAGCTGCGGCCTCGCTCGCGGAGTCCCCCCTCCTCGGATGAGGTCTCGGATCCCGCTTGCGTGGAGGGGGGCAGGGGGTGGTGAGCCGGGCTGGCGCGAGCCCCCTGCTGGCGCTGTGCCCGTCTGGGAGGTTCGCCCAGAGGTCTCCTCCGTCTGCGGGCGCGAGCGGGTCCGCGAGCGCACGCTCTACGGGGCGCCCGCAAGCCCCCGGAATCGGCGGGGGCGGCGCCTATCTTGACGGCCCTCTGCGGCCGTCCCCCCCGTGCCTCCCCCCGCCACCCCCGACCGGCCCGCCCCGGCCTCCCCGGCGCCCGAGCGCGAGCCCTCGCTCCGCCGGCACCTCGCCGCCCGCTGGCGCACCGCGCCTGCGCCGGTGCGCTGGGTGCTGGCGCTGACCGTGCTCGCGTTCAGCGTGTGGCCGGTCCTGCCGCGCGTCATCGAGGCGACGGAGGGGCCGAGCGACGAGGAGGTCCTCGCCGAGGCCGCGCGCGCGCGCGCGCAGTGGGCGCTGATGCGGAGCCTGGCCCCGGAGACGCTCACGCTGGAGCCCGCCGCCGACGCGCTCGGCCCCGGCGACGCCGAGCGCGCCGACGACCGCTTTGCCGACTACTACGTCCACACGGCCGACAGCGTCGCGTTCTCGATCCTGGTCACGTCCGACGACTTCGCGCCCGACCTCGCCGTCGAGCTGCCGGACGGCCGGACGGTCGCGGCCTCGAACCTGCTCCGCACCGCCACGCGCGCCGAGATCGACGGGCTGCAGGGGCCGGGCCGGTTCGTCGTCGTCGTGACCTCGCGGCGGCCCCGGGCGACGGGCCGCTACGAACTGGCCGTCGTGCCGGCCGGCCCGGCCGACTCAGTCTACGTCGACGACGCGGCCCGCCTCGACACGCTCGCGGCGGGGCCGCTCCGGGCCGGGCGGTATGAGCGGACCTACGGGATCGCGGCGGGGTCCGACCTGCCCGTCGTCGTCCGCGTGGTGTCGTCGGCGTTCGTGCCGCGCGTGCACCTGCTGGGCCCCAACGGCGAGGTCCGCGGCGCGTGGCGCTCGGTGGAGCGCTCTTCCCGGGGCGACAGCTTGCACGGCGTCGTGCTCCGCTACCTCCCCGGTTGGGACGCCGCCTACCGCCTGATCGTGACCTCCGAGGAGCCCGGCGCCGGCGGGGCGTTCGCGCTCGACGCTCGGACGGTCCCCATCCGCGACGTCCGCGCCGACGGCGGCACTCAGACCGGCACGCTCGGCGACGACAGCTGGGTCGAGAACGGCCGCTACGTCGACACCTACAAGTTCCGCGTCGGCGACGATCAGCGGGCCACGATCGCCATCGACGCAGAGGCCTTCCCCCCCGCGTTCCGGCTGTGGACGATCGCCGGCCGCCGGCGCTCCGACGTGGCCGAAGACCGCAACGCGCCCGGCGCGCGCGCCGTCGAGTACGAGGCCGAGGTCGACGCGGGCGAGTACTACCTCGAGGTGACCTCCGGTGGGCCGGACTCAACGCGGGCGCTCGGCGGCGACTACCGGCTGACGCTGGGCACCGAGCGCTTCGAGCCGCCGCCGACCCGGGCCGACAGCACCGCCCCGGGCTCGCGCGTGTTCTCGACCGAGGTCCGCCGGACGGGCGAGAGCGGCGGGAGCCGGTTCGAGGTCGGCGTCACGAACGTGGCCGTCTCGTACCCCGCCGGCCGCACACGCGTCCAGCTCTCGGTCACGGTCCGCTCCATCGACTACACCGGCAACTGGGCGCCGTGGGAGAGCTTCGCCCGCAAGGGCTACGTCGTCGACGGCGACGGCCGGCGCTACACGACGTCGGTCGCCGAGAGCCAGAGCCCGTCTGGGCCATCGGCCGAGCCGGGGACCGCCCGGCGCGGCATCGTCGTGTTCTACCGCGACGAGGTCGTCCGCGGCATCGACCGGCTCGTCTTCGTGGCCCCGCTCGGCGGCGACAACTCGGTCACACTGCCGATCAACTTTTAGACGACTCGACGCTGTCGTCCCGGCGCTGGCGACGGCCACCTTCCGCTCTTCCGCTCCCATGCCTCTCGTTCTCGTCACCGGCGCCAGCCGCGGCATCGGCGCCGCCGTCGCCCGGGCCTTCGCGGAGAAGGGCTGGCAGGTGGCCCTCGTGGCGCGCGACGCGGGGGCGCTCGCGGAGGTCGCCGCGCAATGCGCCAGCGGTAGGGGAGAGGCCCGAACGTTCGTCTGCGACGTGACCGACGACGCGGCCGTCGAGGCGATGGCCGAGGCCGTGCGCGGGTGGGCGGGGACGCCCGACGTGGTCGTCAACAACGCGGGCCTGTTCCGGCCGTGCGGGATCCTGGAGACGACGCCCGAGGCGTTCCGCGAGCAGCTCGAGGTCAACACCGTCAGCGCCTTCCTGGTCACGCGCGCATTCCTCGCCGGGATGCTGGCGCGCGCGTCCGGCCGCGTGCTGATGATGGGGTCGGTCGCCTCCATCCGGGGGTACCCGGGCGGGGCGGCGTACGGGGCCGCCAAGCACGGGCTGCTGGGGCTGGCGCGGGCGCTCCGCGCCGAGGTCGTCGGCACGGGCGTCTCCGTCACCACGCTCCTGCCGGGCGCCACACGCACGGGCTCGTGGGACGGCACCGACCTCCCCGACGCCCGCTTTATTCCGCCCGAGGACATCGCCCGCGTCGCCGTCGAGGTGGCCACGCTGTCCGGCCGGACCGTCGTGGAGGAGGTCCTGATCCGCCCGGACGCAGGGGACATTTGAGGAGCGGAGGAGTAGACGAGAGGGGGACTGAACGGTGCGATGGCCTCCGGCGTTTTCGCGCGCGGCCTGCGCCTCCTGTCCTCCGGTCCTCTTCTCTTCCGATCCTCTCTCCGATGCCCGACATCCGACACGACGCCGACGCCCACACCTTCACCGCCGACGTGGAGGGCGGCGCGGCCGAGCTGGCCTACGAGATGCGCGGCGATGCGGCCGCGTTCGTCCACACGTTCGTGCCGGAGCCCGCGCGGGGGGAGAACGTCGCGACGGCGCTCGTCGAGGCCGGGCTGTCGTGGGCGCGCGACAACGGGCACGCGGTGATCGCGCAGTGCCCGTTCGTGGCGGCGTATCTGGAGGACCACCCCGGCCAGCGAGACCTGCTGGCGGCGTGACGGCCCGGCTCGCGGCGGCGCCCCGTTAGCCAGGGGCGCTAGCTGCAGGCGCGCGGGCCGTGGCGGCGGTCGCGGCGGTCCTCGCGACGGTCGCGCACGTCCTCGGTCCGGTCGCGGCGGTCCTCCCGGCGGTCGGCGGCGTCCTCGATCCGGTCGAGGAGACCGCCGTTGTGCCGGCGGTCGCGGACGTCCTCGCGGCGGTCCCGGCGGTCCTCGGCGCGGTCGCGGCGGTCTTCGCGAATGTCCCAGACCTGCTCGCGGCAGTCGAGGGCGACGCGGGCGGCCCGAGTGGGCGCGGGCTGGGCCGAGGCGGGCACGGCGAGGGCGAGGGCGGCGAGGGGGAGCAGGAGACGCATGGCACCGGGGGGCTGTGAGGCCGAAACGTCGGGCGCCGGCGTCGCCGGGCCATCACGGTCGGCCGGCAGTCCGTCGTCGACTCCGTGGCGAAACGGTGTCGGGGGCCCGGAGTACGCCGATGCCCCCCGCGCGACGCGCGCACGCCGATGACGACTCGCACGATCCACGGCCCCGACGACACCGAGTGGACACTGGCCGAAGCGCTCGTCGGGTCCGACGCCGAGCGCGACGACGACGATACGGTGCCGGTCGTGGCCACGCCGAGCGGCGGCGAGCAGTCAGTGCGCCTGGCGCTGGCGCCCGGATGGGCCGAGGCCGACGACGCCGACCTGGTCGCGGCGCTCGACGCGGCGCGAGACGGGCCGGAGGCCCGCTAGCTTGCGGCATGTCCGACGATCTGTTTGAGGCCGCCGCCGTGCGGCGCCGTGCCCAGTCCGCCCCGCTCGCCGACCGGATGCGCCCGCGCACGCTCGACGAATACGTCGGGCAGGGCCACGTGCTCGCGCCGGGCTCCCTCCTGCGCCGGGCCGTCGAGGCCGACCGCGTCACGTCGCTGATCCTGTTCGGCCCGCCCGGGACCGGCAAGACCACGCTCGCCCGGATCATCGCCAACACGACGCGCAAGCACTTCGCCAGCCTCAACGCTGTGCTCGCGGGCGTCAAGGACATCCGCGAGCAGGTGGCCGGCGCCCAAGAGCGGCTCCGCCTGCACGGCCAGGGCACCATCCTGTTCGTCGACGAGGTCCACCGCTTCAACAAGGCCCAGCAGGACGCGCTCCTGCCCCACGTCGAGAACGGGACGGTCGTCTTTGTCGGGGCGACGACGGAGAACCCGTACTTCGAGGTCAACAAGGCGCTCGTCTCGCGGAGCCGCGTGTTCGAGCTCCAGACGCTGTCCGAGGACGACTTGCGCGCGGTCGCCGCGCAAGCCATTGCGGACGCCGAGCGCGGGTACGGCACGCTCGACGTCCAGATCGACGACGACGCGCTCGCGCACCTCGCCAGCACCGCGAATGGCGACGCGCGGTCGCTCTTGAACGCGCTCGAGCTGGCGGTCGAGACGACCGACGCGGATGCCGAGGGCGTCGTCCGGGTGACGCTGGGCGTGGCCGAGGAGTCGATCCAGCGCCGGGCCGTGCTCTACGACAAGGACGGCGACGCCCACTACGACACGATCTCGGCCTTTATCAAGTCGATGCGCGGCTCGGACCCGGATGCGGCGCTGTACTGGATGGCCCGGATGATCTACGCCGGCGAGGACCCGCGCTTCGTGCTCCGCCGGATGCTGATCTTCGCGTGTGAGGACATCGGGCTGGCGGACCCCAACGCCGTCCGCCAAGCCGTCGCGTGCCAGCGCGCCTTCGAGGTGGTTGGGATGCCGGAGGGCCGCTTTATGCTCGGCCAGCTCTGCGTCTACCTCGCGACGGCGCCCAAGTCAAACTCCGGCTTCGCGTTCTTCAGCGCACTCGAGCACGTCGAGAAAGAGCAGACGGCCGACATGCCGAACGCGCTCAAAGACGGCTCGCGCGACAAGAAGGGGCTCGGCCACGGGGTCGGCTACAAGTACCCGCACGCCTACCAGGACCACTACGTGCCCGAGCAGTACCTCCCGGGCGGGATGCAGGGGACGTACTTCTACGAGCCGTCCGACCAGGGCTACGAGGCGCGGCTGGCGGTCCGCCTGGAGCAGCTCCGCGCGCGCGACGCCGAGGAGTCGATCGAGAAGCGGGTGCAGCGGTACACGCTCACGGACGACGAGGCCGAGTAGCCTCCCTCGGGCCCGATGGGGCCGGTGTTAGGCCGCCGCCAGTTGGGCCAGGGCCTCGTCGGCACGAGCGTCCGCGTCGGCGCACGGCAGGGCGAACCAGAACCGGGTGCCCTCGCCCGGCCCGCTCTCGACGCCGCACGTCCCGCCCAGCCGCTCGGTGATCCGGCGGACGATGGAGAGCCCGAGCCCGTGGCCTTCCACGTCGAGCGAGCCGACGCGCGTGAACGGGACGAACAGCTGCGCCTGGGCCTCAGGCGCGAGGCCGGGACCGTCGTCGTGGACCCAGTACCGGGCCTGCCCCGTGGCCGTCACCTCCGCACCGAGCGTGACCGTCGGGCCGCCATATTTGACCGCATTGGAGAGGAAGTTGACCCAGACCTCCTCGATCCAGGGCGCGTGGCCGACCGCGACCGGCCAGCGGTCGGGCAGCCGGGGGGAGAGGGGCGCCCCGAGCGGCGTCGGCTGAAGGCGACGGAGCGCGCCCTCGACCGTCGCCGCGATCGCCACCGGCACCACCTCGACGGTGGCCTGGCGGACGCCCGCCAGCAGGAGCAGTTCGTGCACGACGTTGCCCATCCGGTGTGCGGCGTCGACGACCCCGTCGGCAAACTGGCGGTGCGTGTCGGCGGGGAGGTCCGGGCCGTCGTCGCGCAGGATCTCGGCGTAGCCCGCGATCCCCTGGATCGAGTTTTTGAGGTCGTGGGCGACGGTGTGAGCGAACGCGTCGAGCTCGTCGTTGCGGGCCTGGAGCTCGGCGTTGGCGTCGTAGAGATCCGCGTTGGCGTGGTGCAGCGCGGCCCTCTCGCGGCGGCGATGCGTCACGTCGTGGAGCAAGACGAGCCGGCCGGTGGGGAGGCCGCTCCGGTCGGTGAGCGGCGAGACGCGGAGGTCGACGTAGCGGGCGTCGGGGCCGTCGTCGAGGCGGAAGGTGTCGTCGGGCGCCGACTCGATGGCGTGGGCGAGGGCCGGGGCGGTCTCGTGAAGGGGGCGCCCGAGGAGGGCGGCGGTCTCGCCGAGCACCCGGCCGAGCGCGGGGTTGGCGTCCACGACCACGCCGCGGGCGTCGAGCACGAGCATCCCCTCGCGGAGGTCGTCGACGAGCGCCGCCCGCGCGATGGGCCGGAGGTCGAGGAGGCGGTAGCGCGCGAGCCCGAGCGCGAACGCCCCGGACGAGACGGCCATCGCGATCGGCGTGAAGTCCTTCGCGATGGTCCCCACCCCGAGCATGTGGCCCACGTTGACGGCGAGCGGGACCGCGGCGCCGGCCACGATCCACCACGAGAGGGTGCGGTCGCGGGTGCCGCTGGCGTAGGCCCGGACGAGCACCGCGAGCGAGACGATCATCGCCCCCCACATGAAGGCGGTCTGAGCCCACGCGACGGGCCCCAGCGTGTACCGGACCCCGAGGAACGGGCCGTCGGGGACGACCTCCCAGGTCGCCAAGACGAGTTGGTGGGCCTCGTTCGTGAGCGCCATGCCCCCGAAGCCCAGGCTCCAGACGCAGAGGGCCCACACGGATGCGCGGGCGACCGGGCCGAACCGGCCGGTGTAACTGAGCAGGAACGTGAACCAGGCCACGCCCGGCAGCGGGGCCCACACGAACGTCCCCTGGGCGATCCGGAGGGCCGCCTCGGGCGACGGCGCCAGCACGCTCAGCGCGTCGCACGCGAGCCAGCCGGCCGACGCGGCCGAGAACGCGACGAGGCCCCAGGCGCCGGGCGCTTCCCGGCGCCGCCAGGAGACGACCCCGACCACCCCCATGAGGAGCAGCGCGAGCGGGGTGAGCGCGACGAAGACGAGGGACTGCATGAGCCGGGCAGAGGGGCTTTCTCCATCGGCCACTCTCCAGATCCGCTTAACGGTCTGTCGTTAAAGGACTCGGCCACCAGCCGAGCGCCTCTGACGGGGGGGCGCCGACCCGCCACCCCAGGCGTCGGCGTACCAACCCGGCGCGATCGGGTCGGCGCGCTCCAACCGGGGGCCCTGGCGTTCCGGGGACGCGCCACGAGCTCCTGTCCGGTGATCACGGTGGAAAGGGATCGGGGGGCAGATGGCGGAGTATGCGGGGACCGCTCGGAGCGGAGGCCCCTCGCTTCCGACCGTTCCCTTCTCCGCCATGCCCTGCCTCTCGCGCGTCGATCCCGTCCTCCGGCTCGGCATGGTCCGCGCGACGGGCGTCGTGACGGGCACCGACATCGCTTCGGCCAACGAGGCGCTGTACGCCGACCCGCACTGGCGAGAGGGCTTCGACGAGTTCTGGGATTGCGGCCAGATCCAGGAGTTCATCGTGGGGCCGGAGGAGATGGCGGCGATCGCAGAGATGGAGATTGACGAGTCGGAGCGGATCGGCCCGGGGCGCGTCGCCCTCGTGATGACCCGGGAGGTCGTCCAACTCATCGGGTACCTGTACCGGCGGCTGGTGGAGGAGGCCGGCCGGCCGGTCGAGGTCGTCGGGTCGCTGGAGGAGGGGGCCCGGTGGCTCGGGCTACCCGGCGTTCCGGAGTGGCTGGCGGCCCCGGCGGAGGGCGGCCCCGCGCACGGCGCCAGCGACCCGTAGCACCCAGCGAGAGGGGGCGCGCCGGTACCTTGCCGCCGCCGCCCGCCCCGCGCCGACCGAC
Source organism: Rubrivirga halophila (assembly GCF_046845755.1). Classification (GTDB taxonomy): domain Bacteria; phylum Bacteroidota; class Rhodothermia; order Rhodothermales; family Rubricoccaceae; genus Rubrivirga. The sequence continues at coordinate 2,721,473 of NZ_CP177357.1, read as the reverse complement.
CGCATGGATGCCCCCACGTTCAGCCGCGTGATGGAGGGGCTGTACCTCCTGGGTGCGGCCCAGGGCCTGTTCCTGGCCGCCGTGCTGGCGAGCCGCCCGCGCCAGGTCGTCGCGCACCGGCTGCTGGCGGCCTTCGTGCTCGTGTTCTCGGCCGACCTCGCGATGGCGGTCTACCACGCCTCCGGCGCCAGCGCGCGGCACCCGGCGCTGATCGGGCTCGACCTACCGATCGCGCTCCTCTACGGGCCGCTCCTGTACCTCTACGTCCGGGCGCTGACCTCGCCGAGCGCGGCGCTGCGGCGGACGGATGCGTGGCACGCGGTGCCGTTCCTGGCCCTCGTCGCGTTCCTGCTCCCGTTCTACCTCCGGCCCGGCCCCGAGAAGCTGGCGCTGATGCTCGACCCCGGCCTGTCGTTCCAGACGCGGGCGATGGCCGTCGTCAACCCGCTCAAGCTGGTCCACGGCTCGGTGTACCTCGCGCTGATCGTCGCCTGCGTGCGGCGGGCGGGCGGCGGGGCATCCCCAGGGACACAGCGGTGGCTCCGGGGCCTGACGGCGGGCGTCCTGGCGATGCTGCTGGCCTCGGCCTTGTTCTACGTCCTCGGCGGCACCGACGCCGTCGGCCTCGACGACGCCAGCGTCACCGACGACCTCACGCTGCTCACGGTGACCGTCTTCGTCTACGCCCTGGGGTACTTCGGGCTGCGCCGGCCCGAGGACGAGGGGCCCGAGGCGCCGGCCGCTATCCCGACGGAGCCCGCCTACGCGCGGTCCGGGATGCGCCCCGAGGAGGCCGCCCGCCACGCCGCCGCCCTCCGGGCGCTCATGGAGGCTGAGCACCCGCACCGCCGCGGCGACCTCACCCTCCCCGACCTCGCCGAGGCCCTGGGCATCTCGCCGCACAACCTCACCGAGGTCTTGAGCACCCAGCTCGGCCAGACCTTCTACGAGGTCGTCAACGGCTACCGCGTCGCCGACGTCCAGGCGCGGCTGACGGACCCGGCGTATGCGCACTGGACCGTCCTCGCCATCGGCCTCGACGCCGGGTTCAACGCCAAGTCGTCGTTCAACGCGGCCTTCAAGCGGACCACGGGGATGACGCCCTCGCAGTACCGCCAGCGCCACACCGAGGCGGTCTGAGAAACTGTTTGGGGAAGCCGATCCCCCTCACATGAGTCATCCCCGCGCAGGCGGGCCCCCGGAGGGAAGGCGCCAGCCAATCAATCCGGCGGTGCTCGTGTGGCACCTTCGCAGCCCGTCGCCCCTCACCCTGTCCCTCTCCCAATGGGAGAGGGGACGCCTTTGGAGGGCTTGCGCCATTCCCCAAACGGTCTCTGAGCGCAGGGTGGGGGGGGGGGGCGTCGGCTACGGCGCCAGAGGTCCAGTCCAGCGGGCGTGGACGCCTGGACGCGTCCCAGCGAGCGGGCGTGGACGATGCGGGAGGGCGTCGCGGCCTACGCTCGGGATCTCAACCCCCCGCTCCCGATGCGCTGCCTGCCGTTTGCCTGCGTCCTGTTCGTTCTCGCCCCGGCCGCGCTCGCGCAGCCGACCCAGACCGTCCGCGGCACCGTCGCCGACCGCGACACGCGGGCCCCGCTCGTCGGCGCGACGGTGGTCGTCGTCGGGTCCGATCCGCTGCTAGGGGCCGCGACCGATGCCCAAGGCCGGTTCGTGCTGCCCCGCGTCCCGCTCGGCAAGCACGCCGTCGAGGTCCGCTTGCTCGGCTACGCGCCGCGCGTGCTGGCGGACGTGCTGGTGCGCGCCGGGCAGGAGACCGTGCTCGACGTGTCGCTCGCGGAGGCGGTCGTGGAGGGCGCCGAGGCCGTCGTCCGGGCCCAGGCGCAGGCGGGGCGGCCGCAGCACGCGATGGCCGCCGTCAGCGCCCGGTCGTTCTCGGTCGAGGAGACGCGGCGCTACGCCGGCGCCGTCGACGACCCGGCGCGGCTGGCGGCGTCGTTCGCGGGCGTCGCCACGTCCGGGAGCGGCGTGCAGGACAACGCGCTGGCCGTCCGCGGGAACGCGCCCAAGGGCGTCCGCTGGCGGCTGGAGGGCGTGCCGATTCCGACGCCGAGCCACTTTGCCGGGCTCTCGGTCGCTGGCGGCGGCGGCGTGACGCTGTTCAGCGGCGAGCTCCTGGCCGACTCCGACGTGTTCACGGGCGCCTTCCCGGCCGAGTACGGCGACGCCCTCGCTGGCGTCTTCGACATGCGGTTCCGGACGGGCCACCCGACGCGCCGCGAGCACGCCGTCCGCGCCGGGCTGCTTGGGCTGGAGGTCGCCTCCGAGGGCCCCATCCGCCTGGGCAGCCCGGCGACGTATCTCGTCAATTACCGCTACTCGACGCTCGGCCTGCTGATGCCGCTGCTGCCGACCGAGGGCGGGACGACGTACCAGGACCTCGCCGTCAAGGTGTCGGCCCCGCTCGGCGCCGGGCGCGTCGAGGCGTGGGGGCTCGGCGGGCTCGACGGCCAGCAGCTCGTCGAGAACCCGGACTCGGCGTCGTGGACCTCGGCCTTCTGGGACCGCACGCGCGCCGACCTCGCGCTCGGCGTCGGCGCCGCTGGGCTGACGCACGCCGTGACGGTGGGGCGCCGGACGTACGTCCGCTCCACGGCCGCCGTCACCGGGCAGCGGACCGTCTGGGAACAGGACCGGCTGGGCGACGACTTGCGGCTCCGACCCGAGCTCTCGCTCCGCAGCACGGACGTCCGCCTGCACCTCGGCTCGACCGTCGACCACAAGCTGCGCCCCGGCACCTTCGTCCAAGCGGGCGCCAGCGTCCAGCGGCTGGGCTACGCGCTCGCCCTCCGCTCGGCGCCGGACCACGCCCCGCCCCTGGTGCCCGTCGCCGACGGCGAGGGGAGCGCCCTGCTGACGCACGCGTTCGCGCAGGCGCGCCAGACCCCGACGCCGGGCCTCGACCTGACGCTGGGCCTGCACGCGACGCACGTCGCGCTGACGGGCGCGTCGGCCGTCGAGCCCCGCCTGGGCGCCACCTGGGCGACCTCGGAGCGGACGACGTGGAGCGCGGGGTACGGGCTCCACAGCCAGCTCGAGCCGCTCCCCATCGTGCTCGCGCGCGTCGACGGCGGCCAGCCGAACCGGGATCTGGGGCTGACGCGCGCGCACCACGTCGTGCTCGGGGCGTCGCGCCAGCTGGGCGAGGCGGTCCGCGTGCACGTCGAGGGATACGTGCAGCGCCTGTTCGACGTGCCCGTGGTCGCCGACAGCGCGTTCTCGCTGCTCGACTGGCGCCAAGACTGGGCCTTTGCCAAGCCGCTCGTGACCGAGGGCGCGGGCGAGAACGTGGGCGTCGAGTTCACCGTCGAGCGGCCGCTGCGGGGCGGGGCGTACGCGCTCGTCACCGGCTCCCTGTTCCGGTCGCGCGCGCGCGGCGGCGACGGCGTCTGGCGGCCGACCCGGTACGACCAGCGGTACGCCGTCAACGCGCTCGCGGGACGCGACGTGCGGCTGGGCGACCGGCACCGGCTGGGGCTCAACGTGCGGCTCGCCGCGCTCGGCGGCGAGCGCCGGAGCCCCGTCGACGGGGCGGCCTCGGCGGCGGCTGGCGAGGTCGTCTACAACGAGTCACGCCCCTTTTCAGAGCGCGGCCCGGCGGTCTGGGTGCTGGACTTGACGGCGACGTTGCGGGTCGACGGGCAGCGCGTGTCGCAGCTGTGGTCGCTCCAGCTCAAAAACGCCCTCGCCGCCAAGGACGCCGCGCTCGACTACGACTTGCAGCGGCAGGCCGTGGTCGAGGTGGCGGAGGGGTACCCGCTCCCGGTGCTGAGCTACCAGGTCGAGTTTTGACGACCCCGGCGGCGCGTGCTCGCCGGGGCCGTGCTCACGGGCGGCCGGCGATCACGGCTTGAGGACCACCTTGATGCAGTCGTCCTTCTTGTCACGGAACGTCTCGTACATCGTGGGCGCGTCGTCCAGCGGGGCCGTGTGCGTGATGATGAACGACGGGTCGATGTCGCCGTCCTGGATCTTCTTCATCAGCGGCTCGAGGTAGCGCTGGACGTGCGTCTGGCCCGTCTTGAGCGTCAGGCCCTTGTTCATTAGCGGGCCGAGCTTGACCGAGCCGGCGCCCGCGTACACGCCGGGCATCGAGATCGTCCCGCCCTTGCGGCACGCCATGATGGCCTGGTTGATGGCGTACGTCCGGTCGCTCTGGGTGTGCGTCGCCTGGGCCGCCTTGTCGACGAGGGTCTTGGCCGCGCTCGCGCCGTGCGCCTCCATCCCGACCGCGTCGATGCAGCGGTCCGGCCCGCGCCCGCCCGTCATGTCGATGAGGACCTTGTGGAGCGGGTCGTCGAGCTCGTCGAAGTTGACCGTCTCGGCCTTGGAGTTCTCGGCCGCCATCCGCAGGCGCTCGGGCTCGCGGTCGATGGCGATGACGCGGCCGGCGCCCAGCATCCAGGCGCTCTGGATGGCGAACTGGCCGACCGGCCCGCAGCCCCAGACCGCGACGGTGTCGCCGGGTTCGATCTCGGCGTTCTCAGCCGCTTGGTAGCCGGTCGGGAAGATGTCGGACAAGAAGAGGACCTGCTCGTCGGTCATGCCGTCGGGCACCACGATGGGGCCCACATCCGCGTGGGGCACGCGCAGGTACTCGGCCTGGCCGCCGGGGATGCCGCCGGTCAGGTGGGAGTAGCCGAACAAGCCCGCCGGGCTGTGGCCCATCGCGTCGCGCGCGTTTTCGGGCTTGGGGTTGGTGGTGTCGCACAGCGAGTACATCGTCTGCTCGCAGAACCAGCAGGTGCCGCACGAGATCGTGAACGGGACGACGACGCGGTCGCCTTTCTTGAGGGTCGTGATGCCCGAGCCGACCTCCTCGACGATCCCCATCGGCTCGTGGCCAATGATGTCGCCCTCCTTCATCATCGGCACGAAGCCGTCGAACAGGTGCAGGTCGGAGCCGCAGATGGCCGTCGACGTCACCTTGATGACGATGTCGGTGGGCTCCTGGAGCTCAGGGTCGGGGTGGGTGTCGACGCGGACGTCGCCTTGGCCGTGCCAGGTGAGGGCTTTCATCGGAGAGGAGGGAGAAGGGAGGGGAGCCGTCCACAGGTGGGGGAGGGGGCTGTTCCTTCGGGCGGACGAACAGGGGCGCCCCCCACTCCGCGCACCCGGCCCCGACATCGGGAGACCCCAGGGCAATCCCGACCGCCACCGCCGCCGGAACGCCGATGCTTGTTGCAACGTGGGTCTCCGTGCACCTCTCCCGACCCCCATGCCTGCCCGCTTCTCCCGCCGCTCCGCGCTCAAAGGCCTGGGCGCCCTCGGCCTCGGCGCCGCGCTCCCCACCTCGGCCGCTGCCACTCCCGCCCGCCGCGACCACCACACGATCTCGGCCGACACCTTCTCCGTCGGCGACGCGACGGTGACCGTCATCCGCGACACGTCCTTCGCGCTCCCGCTGAGCGCCGTCGGCACGAACGTGGACGCGGCGCGCGTCGTCGCCACGCTGGCGGAGTACGGGCTGCCGACGGACCGCGTCCCGACCGACGTGTCGCAACTCGTGATCGACCACGGCGGCGTCCGCACCCTCGTCGACACGGGGACGGGCCAGGGCGCGCTGGTCTCGACGATGGCAGCGCTCGGGATGGCGCCGGCGTCGGTCGACCGCGTCGTGGTCTCGCACTTCCACGGCGACCACATCGGCGGCGTGTCGACCGACGGCGTGGCCACGTTCCCGAATGCGAGCGTCCACTTCCCGGCGCCCGAGCTGGCGTTTCTGGAGGCGGCCCCGTCGGGGAACGAGAACGTCGAGAACGCACTCGCGAAGCTGGCGCCCGTCCGCGACCGGCTCCAGGCGTACCGCGCGGGCGACGAGCTGGTGCCCGGGCTGACGGCCGTCGCCGCGCACGGTCACACGCCGGGCCACATGGCGTTCGAGCTGGCGTCGGCCGGCGCGCGCCTGCTGATCGTCAGCGACGCGGTCGCCCACCCGGTCGTCTTCTTCCGCCACCCGACGTGGCTGTTCGGGTTTGACATGAACGGGCCGCAGACGGTCGCGACGCGGCGGCGTCTACTGGCGAGGGCGGCCCGCGAGGGGACCCCGCTCTTCGCCAGCCACATGCCGTTCCCCGGCGTCGGCCGCGTCTCCGTCGACGGCGTTGGCTTCCGGTTTACGCCGGTCCCAATGGGGTAGTCACGCGCTGGATCTAGGGGAATCCGCGATGGACTTACGCGTACATTAGCGACCGATCGTCTGCGCCAGGTGCACTAGCAATATGATCAAAAGGTCTGTTATTCAGGGGTATAGGCCGCCCGCCCTCCGCGGGCGGCGGCCTCGTTCGACGGCGCGGCCGGCGCGGCCACGCGCTGCGCAGCCCGGCGCCGCGGTCCGCGAGAGCGGCGGGCCGATGCCGCTTGAGGCCGTCCTTCTGCTGGCCGCGATCGGCATCGCGGGCGTTGTGGTAGTGGCCCTCCTGTTCGCTGCCGGGTGAGGCCGGGCCGGTGGGGCGCTACCGCCCCATCATCGCCGCCAGCGTGCGGATCGCGGCGGGCTCGCCGAGCACGGTCAGCCGGTCGCCGACCTCGAGGACGGTCGACCCGCCGGGCACGGCGATCTGGCCGTCGCGGTGGACGAGCGCGACGAGCACGCCCGGGGGGAGCCGGACCTCGCGGAGCGCCTTGCCGGCCAGCGCCGCCGTCGGGCCGTCGTCGCGGACGGTGAGGGCGAGGTAGCGGTCGTTGAGGATGAGCACCTCCTTGAGGTCTTGGTCGGTCTCGGCCGCGCGCCACTCGGAGAGGAAGGGGGGCTCATCGATGCGGCTGGCGAGGTTGGCGAGCGTGCGGAGGTGGCGGCCCGGCGGGTCCATCGGGGAGAGGAGGAAGAAGACGGCGAAGACGTTCTTCGTTTTGTCGGGCCGGTCGTCGCCCGTCGTATCGACGGCGACCGAGAGGCCGGTCAGGGAGCGGACGAGGACGAGCGTTGGGCGGTCGACCTCGGAGAGGCGGAGATGGGGGAGCGCCACGCCGCCGGCGACCGGCGTAGAGCCCGTCCGCGACCCCTTCAGGAACGCCTCCGCAAGGCGCTTGGCCGGGAGGCCGGTCCGCTCGCCGAGGCGGCGGGCGGCCTCGCGCGCGACATCCTCGAACGTCGCCTCCGGCCCGACGTCGAGGACGGCGGCCCGCGTGACGAGGTGCTCGAACGGCGACTCGTCGGTCAGCCCCTTCTCCTTGAGGATCGTCCGGAGCTCCAAGTCGAGCCCCTCGTAGCGGCGCGCCCCGAGACGCGCGAACAGATGGTAGATGGCCCCCTCGCGCTCGACCTCCGACTTCGAGCGGACGTAGTACACGTACCACACCACGGAGAGGACGACGACGCCCGCGGTGAACGCGATGGCGACCTCGCCCATCTGGGCGATCAGCAGGACCGACGTCGTGATGCCCGCGATCTGCATCCACGGGTAGAGCGGGGTCCGGAACCCGGGGGCGTAGGACGGGATGTGGCTCTCGCGCATCACGATGACCGCGAGGTTGATCAGCCCAAACACGAGCAGGTTGAAGGCACTGGCCAGCTTGGCTAAGCCCTCGACGTCGAGCACGAGGATGCAGAGGACGATCGCCGCGCCCGTGGCCACGATGGCCGGGGCCGGCGTGTGGAAGCGGCCGATGGCCCCGAAGCGCCGCGTGATCAGCCGGTCGCGCGCCATCGCCAACGGGTATCGGGAGGCCGAGAGGATGCCGGCGTTGCCCGTGGAGGCGAAGGCCGCCAGCGCCGCGATCGCGATCAGGAGGACGCCCGTCGATTGAGGCAGGCCCTCGGGCGTGGGGATCCAGGCGAGGAGGTCCCGGGCGGCCGTGGCCACCGGCGTCAGGTCGGCCATCAGCGCGGCCGGGTCGAGCACGGCCACCAGGATATAGACCCCCACCGTGTAGACGAACACGGCCGTCCCCAGCGAGAGCATCATGCCGAGGGGGATGTTGCGGTCGGGGTTCTCCACCTCCTCGGCCACCGACGCCACCTTGGTGAGCCCAGCGTAGGCCGCGAACACGAGGCCGACCGTCGCGAACAGGCTGCCTACCCCGTACGGCATAAACGGAGTGAACTTGTCTTCCACGACCGCCCCCACGTCGCTGGAGACGATCTCCACAACCCCCTGGACCACGAAGACCATGAGGACCAAGACGAGCGTCGTCACGAGGAACCGCTGGAGGCCGCTCGTCTCTTTGGCGCCGACCACGTTGAGGACTGTGAAGGCCACCGTCATGGCGACGGCCACCGGCTTGATGGGCAGGTCCATGAACAGGACGAGGTAGGCCCCCACGCCGACGAGCGCAAACGCGCTCTTGAAGACGAGCGAGAGCCACGTGCCCAGCCCCCCCACGGTGCCCACGAGGGGGCCGAGGGCGCGGTCGATAAAGTAGTAGGTGCCGCCCGCGCGGGGCATGGCCGTGGCCAACTCGGCCTGGCTGAACATGGCCGGGAGCACGAGGAGCCCGGAGACGAAATACGCGAGCACGACCGCCGGGCCGGCGTAGGCCATGGCGAGGCCGGGGAGCAGGAAGAACTCCGCGCTGAACATGGCGCCCGTGCAGATCGCGTAGACGTCGAACAGGGTGAGGTCCTTTTTGAGGCGGCCGGCGGGCATAGGGGGCGGGGCGCGTCCCCACTACGATACCGCCTCGGCGGGGCCGGGCGGGGATCGGGGGCGGCCCGTCGCCGGCCGCCTCGGGATATGGGCATCGTATGGCGTCGTCACGGTGGCCCCTGGCCCCCTCTCCTCCGTCCCCCACCTTCCCCACGCATGCGACTCGTTGCCACGCTCGCCCTCGCGGCCCTCCTCGCCCCCGCCGCCCTCGCGCAGTCGGTGACGGCCCATCCCGCCGCCGAGGCGCACTCGGCCCTCGCCGGGCTCCCCTTCGACACGGCGCGGATCGCCGTCGACACCCTGTACAACCAGCTCGACCGCGGCGGCAGCCGGAGCAGGCTGTTCCTCTCCGAGAACTTCGAGGCGGCCAACGACGGCGCCGACTCCTACCTCGCCGACGACGTCGTCGTCCCCGCGGGCGCCACGTGGACGGTCGGGGAGGTCATCGCCTCCGTGTTCTACTTCCGGGACGGCGAGGAGCCGGCCGCCGTGCCCAACGAGACGTTCAACATCGTCCTCTGGACCGACCTCGAGGGCCGCCCGGACGCCGCCTGCCGGCTGCTCGCTGCCGCCTGCCCCCCGGGCTCTACGCCCGGAAGGTCGCCGCGAGCGTGCGGATCGCGGCGGGCTCGCCGAGCACGGTCAGCCGGTCGCCGACCTCGAGGACGGTCGACCCGCCGGGCACGGCGATCTGGCCGTCGCGGTGGACGAGCGCCACGAGCACGCCGGGCGGCAGGCGCACTTCGCGCAGGGCCTTGCCCGCGAGCCCGGCCGTCGGGCCGTCGTCGCGGACCAACAGGTGGAGCGTGCGGTCGTTGTGGAGCAGGACCTCCTTGAGCGCCTGCTCGGTGGCGGCGCCGCGCCACTCGTCGGCGAAGTCGGGCTCGTCGATGCGGCCGGCCAGCGCCGCGAGCATCTGGAGGTGCTGGCCGGGCGGGTCCTCAGGGCTGAGCAGGAAGAACACGGCCTCGACCGCGCGGTCGGGCTCGCCGGCCTCGGCGGGCACATGCAGGGGCGTCTTGGACCGGACGATGACGAGCTCGGGCTGGTCGATGTCCGACAGGCGGAGGTGGGGGAGGGCGACGCCGCGCGCGACGGGCGTGGCGCCGGTCCGCGAGCCCTCCAGGAACGCCGTCGCCAGCCGGCCCACGTCCTGCCCGGACCGCCACGCGAGCCGCTCGGCGGCGGTCTGGGCGACGACCTCGAAGTCGTCGGTGTCGACGTCGAGCACGGCGGCGCGCGTGACGAGCGCCTCGAACGGGGTCTCGTCGCTGAGCCCCTTCTCCTTCAAGATGTTCCGCAGCTCGGAGTCGAGCGCGTCGTAGCGGCGCGTGCCGAGCCGGGCGAACAGGTGGTACACGGCGCCCTCGCGCACGACGGCCGGGTTGTCCTTGACGTAGACGACGTACCAGGCGATGCAGCCGGCGACGAGCACGGCCGTCAGCCCGATCGCGAGCGCGCCCATCTGGGTGATCAGCAGGACCGGCGTGACGACGCCTAGGATCTGGGTCCACGGGTAGAACGGGCTCCGGTAGCCGGGCACGTAGCCGGGGATCCGGCTCTCGCGCATCACGATGACGGCCACGTTCAGGAGCCCGAAGATGACGAGCTGGAAGGCGCTGGCGAGCTTGGCGATGCCCTCGACGTCGAGCAGCAGGATCACGGCGATCATCAGGGCGGCCGTCGCGACGATGCCGAGCGTCGGCGTGCCGCTCTTGCTGAGGCGGCCGAGCCGCTCCGTCACCAGGTGGTCGCGCGCCATCGCGAGCGGGTACCGGCTGGCCGACAGGATGCCCGCGTTCCCCGTCGAGGCGAACGCGGCGACGGCCGCGACGACGATGAGCCCCAGGCCCCACCGCCCGGGGAGCCAGTGGAAAAACGACTCGGCCGCCGTGGCGACCGGCGTCAGGTCGCTGCGCAGCTCCGACGGCTCCAGCACGGCGATCATGATGAACACGCCCACGACGTAGATGAACGTGGCCGTCGCGAGCGAGAGCACCATCCCGAGGGGGATGTTGCGGTCGGGGTCCTGGACTTCCTCGGCGACCGACGCCACCTTCGTCAGCCCGGCGTAGCTCACGAACACGAGCCCGATGGTCGCCAGCAGGCCCCCGGTCCCGAACGGGAGGAACGGCGTGAACTGGCGCTCCAGGTTGTCGGCCCCCAGGGCGCCCACCTCTATCAGGCCCTGGACCACGAAGAACGCCAGCACGGCCACCAGCACGACGACGAACCCGCGCTGCAGCCCGCTCGTCTCTTTCGCCCCGACGATGTTGAGCACGGCGAAGGCGACCGTGAACCCGACCGCGAGCGGCTTGATCGGCACGTCGAGGAAGAACACGAGGTACGCCCCCATCCCGACGAGCGCGAAGGCGCTCTTGAGCACGAGCGCCAGCCACGTCCCCAGCCCGCCGACCGTCCCCGCCAAGGGCCCCAGGCTGCGGTCCAGGAAGTAGTACGTGCCGCCGGCCTTGGGCATGGCCGTCGCCAGCTCGGCCTGGGACAGCATGGCGGGCAGGATGAGCACGCCGGCCAGGAAGTACGCGAGCACGGCGGCCGGGCCAGCGGCGGCGGTCGCCAGCCCGGGCAGCAGGAAAAAGCCGGAACTGAACATGGCCCCCGTGCTGATCGCGTAGACGTCGAACAGCGTGAGGGTCTTTTTGAGGCGGGCGTCAGCCATGCGTCGCGGTCGGAGGGGGCGGGCCTACTCCGGTCCGGCGTGCGGCGTTCGGCCGAAAGGGCAATGGGGATGGCCCCGCCCGGAACACGAGACATGTTCGTAACGTGTCGGCCTTCACGGCCCGGTCACATTCGGCCGGGCCAGTTCTCCCTCTCCCCACCTCGACGTCTACGTATGCGACACTTCGCTACCCTCGCCCTCGCGGCGCTCCTCCTCGCCCCCGCGGCCTTCGCGCAGTCGGAGGCGCTCTCCATCTCGCCGGCCACCGTCCGAGCGTCCCTCCCGTCCGCGTTCGACGCCTCGACCGCGCTCGTGGAGATCACGCAGAACTCGTCCCTCAACGTGACGACGGGCACGGTCCGGTGCGCGTCGAGCACGGATGAAGGGGCGACGCCCCAGGGCTCGACGGCCAACAGCTTCTACCGCGTGTTCGACCTGACCCAGTACTCGGTCCCCGACAACGCCGTGCTGAACAGCATCGACTACGGCGTCCGGATCAGGATCTTCGACGAGGGGACCCGCCCCGCCACCGGCGACCTCATCGTGTCGACGCTGCCGGCCGGGACCGACGTGTCGAACGGGTTCTCGACGAGTGCGCTGACGCCGCTCGCCTCGGAAGAGGTCACGTTCGCCGCGGATAGCCTCGCGCTCGTGACGACCCCGTTCAGCGCCCCGCCGATGCTCACGGGCAGCGAACTGCTCGTCGTCGAGCTGGCCTTCGACGCGGGCAACTTCGACCCCGACGAGGACACGCCCCGCCAGTTCGACGCCACCCCGGGCGCCAACGACGAGCCCGCCGATGGAGCCACCTACCTCGGCACGCCCGACTGCGGCGGGATTCCCCCGACCCCGACGGAGCAGATCGGGGCGACCTTCACCAGCCAGTGGGTCGTAGTCCTCAACGTCGATGAGGCCGGCGCGGTCTCGCCGATCGGCGACGCGCGCAGCGCGGGCGTCGGCGCGACGGTCACCGTCGAAGGCACCGTCTCGCGCGCCCAGGGCGACTTCGTCTACCTCCAGGACGAGACCGGCGGCCTCACGCTCCGCCAGACCGACGAGAACTCGCAGTTCTTCATGGACGTGGCCTCGGGCGCCATCGCCCCCGGCACCACGATCGCGCTCACGGGCACGCTGTCCGAGTTCAACGGCCTGCTCCAGATCAACAACGACGACCTCGCGGAGTACGAGATCACGGGCACCGGCGACGCGCCGGCTCCCCAGGTCGTGACGCTCGACGAGCTCGCGACGAACGGCGAGGCCTACGAAGGTGAGCTCGTCCAGGTCGTCGGCGTCACGATCGACGGCGATGGCGACACCGTCTTCGGCGACCGCACGAGCTACGACATCGAGGACGGCTCGGGCGCCATGGGCGCCGTCACGCTCCGCATCCCGAACGCGGACGACACCGAGATCGACGGCCAGGCCATCCCGACCGGCAGCGTGACGCTCACCGGCGTCGTCGGCCAGTTCTCGTCGACGGACCCGGCCGCGGGCTACCAGATCTTCGCGATCCAGGACGGCGACATCGGCATGGTCACCGCCATCGGCGAGGACCCCGAGGGCCGGCTCGCGCTCGGCGGCCTGCTCCCGAACCCGTCGGCCCAGGAGGCCACCGTCACGATCTCGCTGGCGTCCGCCGGCCGCGCGACGCTCGTCGTCTACGACGTGCTCGGCCGCGAGGTCGCCCGCGTGCTCGACCGCGACCTCGTCGCCGGCGACCTGGTCGTCCGCGTCGACGTCTCGGCGCTCGACGCCGGCACGTACCTCGCACGCCTGACGGCGAACGGCGGCACGGCCGTCCGGCCGTTCACGGTCGTCCGCTAACCCGGGCCTCCGTCTGAGCCTGTTGGGGCGGCGCCATCCGTGGCGCCGCCCCTTTTTTTGTGTCGCCCTCGGCGTCGCGCCGACGCGAGAGGCCCCTTGGGATCCATACAGGATGCATAGAGGATGGCTACAGGTCGACGCGCCGGTACCCGACCGTCGACGTGGGCACGAAGGTGGCCCCGCCGTCCTCTGACGACACGAACTGGGATTCGAGGACGATGGGCCCCCGGCTCGGCGACAGCGCGTCGACGGTCCGGCCGGTGGGCGCGATGGGGCCGCGGACCTCGGCGTTGAGGTCGACGCGCCGCCACGTCCGCGCGTAGGTGCGCACCGGGAGGCCGAGCGCGCGGGCGTCGTCGTCGACGAGGGCAGCGGTAAAGCGGTCGTCGTCGAGAAAGGGGACGCCGGGCGTCACGCCGACCGCGTAAACGATCTGGGCGTCGGCGGGCGTCTCCGTCCACCGCGCCAGACCGCCCTCGCGGTTGGCGTACCACGCGGGGTCGCCGAACACGCAGTGGAAAAAAGTCGGCCCGTCCGGGACGTCGGTCACCGCCTCGATGCGGACCCACGTCTCGCCGTCGACGACGGTGTCGCGCGTGGCCCGGAGCGTGTGCCGGCGGCTCCCCGCGTCGAGGGCGACCGTGTCGAGAGGGACGCCGTCGTCGAACGTGACGCGGTAGGCCCGCTCGAGCGTCCACTCGGCCCCGACGGCGAGCGGGAGGGCGGGCGCGAGCGGCGCATCGGGCTCGGTGGTGTCGCAGCCGGCGACGGCGAGGAGGACGAGGACGAGGAGGCTGAACCGCATGGGCGTGGCGGGGTGTGTGAAAACAGGAGTAGCCTCGGTCCGGTCGCTCGCGGGGTGTGTGTGCAGGAATTTACGTGCGGCGGGCGCGAGGCGACAAGGGCACGCGCGTGTCGCCACGGGCCGGACACACGAGCGGCCCCCGGCGCGATGCCAGGGGCCGCTCGGGCCGTCCCACGTGTCCGGTCGGGTGTGGCCGACCGGCGTTCGCTAGCGTGCCACGGTCAGCCGGACCGTCGACGCCGTGCCGCCGACGGTCACGCGCGCCGCGTAGACGCCCGGCGCCATGCCGCCGAGTTCGAGCGCGAACGTGTGGTCGCCGGCCCCGAGGGGGCCGTCGTGCGGCCGCGCCACCTCGCGGCCGAGCGCGTCGACGACGATGACGCGGGCGTCGCCCGCGGCCGAGGTCGAGACAGCGATGCGTGCCCGGCTCGCGGCCGGGTTCGGGAGCACGGCGACCGCCAGCACGCCGGGCCCATCCTCGGTCGACACGCCGCCCGAGACCGTGACCTCGACCGTCCCGGTCGCCTCGGCCATCCCGTCGGAGACGGTGAACGTGAACGAGTCCGGGCCCTGGTAGCCCGCGTCGGCCGTGTACTCGACGATCGGCGCGCGGCGCCGGCCCGTGCCGTCGTCGCCGACGGCGGCCGTGCCGTGCATCGGGTCGGAGACGGCCGTGATCGAGAGGGCGTCGCCGTCGGGGTCGGTCACGTTCGCGAGCACGTCGATCTGGACGGTCTGCCCGGCCGGCGCGGTCGCCGTCGTGGTTCCGGTGACGGTCGGAGCCGAGTTGGTGCCGCCGCCCGGCTCGCGCGTGTAGCTGGCGTTGTAGGCGCGCGGCCCCTGGGGCGTCTGGAAGTTGGTGGCGTCGGCGGTCACGTAGCGGTCGCGCGTGGCCCACGAGTAGACGTTGGTGACGGTCGCGGGCGCGCCGGGGAACGAGACCGTCACGCGGTACTCGATCATCAGCGCCTCGTACGAGCCGGCCGGCGTGACGAGCGTGCCCGAGCCGACGACCTCACTCCGGTAGTCGGTCGTGACGGTAAAGCCCGCGACGGTCTGCGTCGTCTGGTCCTCCGTGACGGTCCCGAGCGCGATGGGGAAGGTGAGCTGCTGGAGCCCGTCGGGCTCGTAGGTGATGACGGTCTCCGGGTTGCCGCCGCTCGCGGGCGCGTAGATCCCGAGCGAGACGTACTGGTCGTTTGAGGCGTCGGCGTAGACGTAGGCGTCGCCGTCGGGGTCGGAGTCCGGCGCGTCGTTGAGCAAGACGTAGTTGGCGCCGGGGAAGTTGGCGGCGCCCGGGAGCCCGGCCACGTCGCCGCCGAAGTAGACCGTCGTCGCCGTCTGGTCTTGGACGGGGTACGTGATCGTGGTGAAGTCCCACGTCTGGCCGGCGCCCCGGAGCGCGATGAGCGCGTCGATCCGGGCCTGGTCGGCGGCGGGCACGTCGGTCCCCGTGTCGAAGAGGTCGCGCGTGACGGTCTCGCCGGAGTCGGCGAAGTCGTAGAGGTCGTCGAAGGTGAAGGTGATCTGGGCCGTCGCGGGGGCGGCCAGCAGGACGGCCGCGAGCGCGGCGAGGGAGAAGCAACGGGTCATGGGAGCGGCGGAAGGGGACGCTCAGCGTAGGGGCGACCGGCCGATAGGCGCCTCCCCGGCGCCGGGGAGATCGGCCCCCCCGGCCCGCCCCGGCGGTACGTTCGGGCATGGAACTCGAGCCCGCCCGCCTGGAGGCCTTCGCCGCCGCCGTCCGCCCCCGCCTCGCCGGCGACCTGCGCTTGGACGCGCTCTCGAAGGCGCTCTACGCGACCGACGCCAGCCTCTACCGCGAGCCCCCGCTCGGCGTGCTGATCCCCAAGCACGCCGACGACGTGCAGGCGGCGCTGGAGGCCGCCGCCCAGTACGGCGTCCCGCTCGCGGCGCGCGGCTCGGGCTCCAGCCTGGCCGGCTCCGCCGTCTCGGGCGGGCTCGTCGTCGACACGACCAAGCACCTGGGCGCCATCGTCGCCCTCGACGCCGAGGCCCGCACGGCGACCGTCCAGCCCGGCGTCGTCCTCGACGACCTCAACCGCGCCGCGGCCGTCCACGGGCTCACCATCGGGCCCGACCCCGCGTCGTCGAACCGCGCCACGCTCGGCGGGATGCTGGGCACGAACGCGACCGGCACGCACTCCATCCAGTACGGCGCCGTCGTCGACTGGACCGAGTCGGCCCGCGTCCTGCTGGCGGACGGGACGCCCGCCGACTTCGGGGCGCTCTCGCCCGAGGCGTGGGCGCACCAGGCCCGGCAGTCGGGGACGCTCGGGGATGTCACCAAGCGCGTCGACGCGCTCCTCACCGTCCACGAGCACGCGATCCGGACCGACACGGCGCGGTGGTGGCGGCGCGCGGGCGGGTACCGGCTGGAGCGGATGATGGAGGCGCCCGAGGTCGACCGCGGTCCGGGCCGGGCGTGGGACGGGACGCGCAACCTCGCGCACCTGCTGGCCGGCTCCGAGGGCACGCTCGCGTTCGCGACCGAGATCACGCTCGGGCTCGTCGAGAAGCCGGCGCACGCCGCGCTCGGCGTCGTCCACTACCCGTCGCGGATGGGGGCGCTGGAGGCCGTCGAGGGGATTCTGGAGACCGGCCCGACGGCCGTCGAGCTATTCGACCGGATCGCCCTAGAGCGGGCGCTCGACGTGACCGAGTACGCGCCCAAGCTCCACTTCGTGCAGTGCGGCCCGCACGGCGAGCTGCCGGCGGCGCTGCTCATCGTCGAGTACAGCGGGGCGTCGCTGGCCGAGTGCCGCGAGGGGCTCGCGAGCCTGCGGCGGCACCTCGGCGCGGGCGCCGTCATCACCGACCTCGAAGAGGAGGCGCGGATGGCGGACGTGTACGCGGTCCGCAAGGTGGGGCTGGGGCTGGCGATGAGCGCGCGCCTCCCGGTCCAGGCCGCCGCCATCATCGAGGACGCCGCCGTGCCCGTCGAGCACCTGCCGGCGTACATCCGCGAGCTCGAAGAGGCGATGGCCGCGGATTCCGTCGAGGCCGTGATCTACGCGCACGCCAGCGCGGGCTGCCTGCACGTCCGCCCGTTCCTCGATCTGCGCCAGCCCCAGCAGGTCGCCGCGATGGAGCGGATCGCGCGGGCGTCGGCGCGGCTCGCGAAAACGTACGGGGGCGTGATCGCGTCGGAGCACGGCGACGGCCGGGCGCGCGGGGCGCTGGCGGAGGAGTTCTACTCGCCCGCCCTCTACGCGGCGTACCAGGCCACCAAGCGCGCCTTCGACCCCGGCGGCCGCCTCAACCCCGGCAAGATCGTCGACGTGCCGCCGCTGACCGAGGCGCTCCGGATGGGGCCCGACTACCGCCCGTCGCCGGTCGCGACCGGCCTCGCGTTCTACGACTCGGCCGGCCAAGACATCGGCTTCACGGCCGCCGTCGAGGCGTGCAACGGGTCGGCCGTCTGCCGCAAGACGGACGTCGGCACGATGTGTCCGCCGTTTATGGCGACGCGCGAGGAGAAGGACTCGACGCGGGGCCGGGCGAACGCGCTCCGCGAGGCGCTGTCGGGTGGGCTGGACTCGCTGACGGGCCCCGAAGTGGCCGAGGCGCTCGACCTGTGCGTCTCGTGCAAGGCCTGCAAGGCCGAGTGCCCGGCGTCGGTCGACATGGCGGCGCTCAAGACGGTGTGGCAATCCAAAAAGTGGGAGACCGAGACGCCCTCGCCGCGGACGCGCCTGTTCGCGCACCTGCCCGTCGTGGCCCGGCGCGTCGCCGGACCGCTGGCGCGCGTGGCGAACGTCGTCAACCGTCTGCCCCCCGCCCGCGCGGCGCTCGCGGCAATCGGCGTCTCGCGCGAGCGGGCGCTCCCGGCGTTCGCGACCCGGCCGTTCTCCGAGAAGGAGGCCCCGACGCCCACTGGCGACGGCCCCCGCGTGGCGCTCTTTGCCGACACCTTCGGCCGCTTCCAGGAGCCGTCGATCCCCCGCGCCGCGCTCGCCGTCCTGACCGCCGCCGGCGCGCGCGTCGAGGTCCCGCCGTACCGCTGCTGCGGGCGGACGTATGTGTCGAAGGGCTACCTCCCCCACGCGACGCGCCTCGCGCACCGGCTCGTCGAGACGTACGCCCCGCTCGCGCACGACGGCGTCGCGATCGTCGGCCTGGAGCCGTCGTGCATCCTGACGCTGCGCGACGAGATCCCGCGGCTCGTGCAGTCGGATGACGCGCGTGCCGTCGCGGCGGCGGCGGTCACCTTCGAGGAGTGGTGCGCGGCGCACGCCGACCGGCTGGCGGCGCTCGACTGGGCCGGCGCGGGCGACGCGCTCGTCCACGGGCACTGCCACCAGAAGGCGCTGTCGACGATGGCTGCCAGCCACGCCTGCCTGGGCGCGGCCGGGCTCGCGGTGTCCGAGACGAAGGCCGGGTGCTGCGGCGTGGCCGGGGCGTTCGGCTACGAGGCCGAGCACTACGACGTGTCGGTCGCCATCGCCGAGGACCGCCTCGCGCCCGCCGTCCGCGCGGCGCCCGACGCGGTCGTCGTCGCGGCCGGGACGAGCTGCCGCGAGCAGATCGAGCACACGACGGGCCGCCGGGCGCTCCACCCCGCCGAGGCGCTGGCGGCCCGGCTGCGGTGAGGCAGACTGCGTGGGGGCGTATCTCCATCCACTCCTGGCTTGACGTGTCTCGGTCGACGTCGAACCACTCCATCAACGTCATCCCGAGCTCGCGAGGGATCTCAGCGCAAGCCTTCAGTTCACGACCGGCGGACGGAAGGGCTGGATGGCCGCGCTGAGATCCCTCACATCCGTTCGGGATGACGCTCCGGGGAGGGGTGCACCTCCCCGACCCGTCTCTCAGGGTCAGAACAGGGGGGATCAAGTCCGCCCCCCACGCTGGCGCCAGCGGGTCAGTAAAGGAACGTTGAGAACCCGACCTGCACGCCGTAGAACGAGACGTCGTTGTCGAAGGTCAGGTCGGAGGTCTGGTAGAACGCCTCGCCCCGGAGCGCCACGTTGCGTGCGATGGGCAGCTCCACGCCCGCCGACAGCCCGCCGCCGATCGAGGTGTCCGACATGGCGTCGTTGCCGAGCGCGCTGCTGAGGTCGCTGCTGAAGCGCGTGTACGAGAGCGTGAGGTCGCCCTCGACAAAGGGCCGGGGCGCGGCGCCTGTTGTGTTGCCGAGGTAATACGTGACCGTGGGGCCCACGCCGAACTGGGTGTTGGAAAACGTGCCCTGCACGTCCGACGTGGACCGGCTGTAGCCGAGCGTGACGCTCGCGCTGACCGCGAGGTTGTCCGAGACGAACCGGCCGACGCGAGGGGAGAGGGTCGCGGACGTGTTGTTTTGGAACCGGACGATGGACCCGCCACCGCCTAAGATCCGGACGCCCTTGGCGGTCTGGGCCCAGGTGCTGGGGGCGTCCGGCGCGGGCTGGGCGGCGATGGGGAAGGCGACGGTGAGCAGGACGAGGGCGGCGATCGTGCGCATCGGCAGGGGGAAGGATGGGGCGCGAAACCTCGGGCCGATCCGGGCGCTCGCGCCGTGCGGATTGGCGTGCCCGAGAGGAACCGCCCGGGGGGGAGGCATCCTTTCCCACCGTCCGGCGTAACGTGCGGCCCCACCCCCCTGTCCGACCCATGCGCAGCACTGGCGCCATCGCCCTCCTCGTCATCGTCCTCCTCGTCGGCTTCGCCGGCTGCGCGGGGTGCGGATCCTACAACAGCCTGGTCCAGCAGGACGAGCAGGTCGAGCGCGCCTGGGCCGACGTCGAGACCCAGTACCAGCGCCGGGCCGACTTTGTGCAGCAGGCCGTCGCCGTGGTCCAGGGCCAGGCCGACTTCGAGAGCGAGACGCTCCAGGAGGTCATCGAGGCGCGGAGCCGCGCGACCTCCATCCAGATCAGCGCCGACGACCTCGACGACCCGGCCGCGCTCCAGCGCTACCAGGAGGCCCAGGCCGCCCTCGGGAGCTCCTTCGGTCGCCTGCTGGCGGTCTCCGAGCGGTACCCGACGCTGCAGGCGAACGAGGGCTTCCTCAACCTCCAGAGCCAGATCGAGGGGACCGAGAACCGGATCGCCACGGCGCGGCGCGACTACAACCAGGCCGTCGCCGACCTCAACGGCCGCATCCGGACGTTCCCGACGAACCTGGTCGCCGGGTTCGCGGGCGTCGACCGCCGCGCGCCGTTCGAGTCGCAGGCCGGCGCCGAGGAGGCCCCGACCATCACGTTCGACTAGCCGTCGGCTCCCCCGAGGCCCCGCGTCTCTGACCGCCCCCCCGTGCCCGTGCTCCGCCGCCTCGCCGTTCTCGCCCTGCTGCTGGCCCTCGCCGGCGGGGCAGCGGCCCAGAACGGGCGCCCCTACGAGTCGCGGTTCGACATCCCCGAGCGGCCGTCGCCGCCGCGCCTGGTGAACGACTTCACCGGCACGCTGACGTCCTCCGAGGTCGACGCGCTCGAGCGCAAGCTGGTCGCCTTCGCCGACTCGGCCGGCTCCCAGGTCGCCGTCGTGGTCGTCCAGTCGACGAACGACGTGGCGCCGGTCGACTTCGCGACCGAGGTCCTGCGCGAGTGGGGCGTCGGCCGCGCGGGCATCGACGACGGCGTGGTGCTGCTCGTCGCCCTGGCCGACCGCGAGGTCTTTATCACGACCGGCTTCGGCGCCGAGGGCGCGCTGACGGACGCGACGTCGGCGACGATCATCCGCAACGTCCTGGTCCCGCGCTTCCGCGAGGGCGCCTACTACGCGGGGATCGACCAGGCCACGGACGCCATCGTGGCGGCGCTCTCGGGCGAGTTCGAGGCGCCGTCGGCCGCGACCGGAAGTGGCGAGGGTGGGATCCCGTCCGTGCTCTGCGTGCTGTTCGTCATCTTCATCGTGCTCGTCGTGCTGTCGTCGCGCCACGGCCCGCCGCCTCCGTCGAGCGGGTCGGGGGGCGGGCGGCGGCGTCGCCGTGGCGGGCCGGGCTTCGTCGTGATCCCCACGGGCGCCTTCGGCGGCGGCGGCGGCGGTGGGTTCGGCGGCGGCGGCTTCGGCGGGGGCTTTGGCGGCGGCGGGTTCGGGGGCTTCGGCGGCGGGTTCGGCGGCGGCGGCGGCGCGGGCGGCAGCTGGTAGCGCCCGCCGCGCGGGGCCCTCGGCTGTGGGGAACGCCCCGCTCGCGGCCCGCCTATCTTGCGGCCATGGACCGCATCGCCGCCCTCGAGGGCTTCCTCGCCACCGACCCCGACGACCCGTTCACGCGGTTCGCGCTGGCGCAGGAGCACGCCAAGCGCGGCGACGCCGACCGCGCGCTCGCGTTCTACCAAGCGCTCGTCGCCGACCGCCCCGACTACGTCGGCACGTACTTCCACCTCGGCGCGTTGTACCGCGCGCTCGGCCGCGACGCCGACGCGCTCGACACGTACCGCGCCGGCATCGGCGCGGCCACCTCGGCCGGCGACCTCCACGCCCGCGCCGAGCTCCAGAGCGCGCTCCTGGAGGCCGAGTTCGACGACTAGCCCCCTCCGCATGACCCGCCGCATCGCCCTCGCCCTCAGCCTCGCGCTCGCCGCCCTCTCGGCCGCTCCCGTCGCCGCCCAGTCGGCGGACACGTACGTGGTCCAGCCGGGCGACACGCTCTTCCGCATCTCGCGCGCGAACGGGCTCACCGTCGAGGCGCTCCGGGCGCTCAACGACCTCGAGGACAACTACATCACCGTCGGCCAGACGCTGCGGCTGACCGACCGCGCGCCCCGGGGCCAGCGCCCTCGGCTGGAGGCCCCCGAGCCGCCGCCCGGCGTCGGCGAGGCGATCCCCACGCGCCCGACGCCCGACGCGCCGGCGCCGCGCGGCGGGGCGGCCGACGGCGTCGTCCACGTCGTCACGGCGGGCGAGACGCTGTTCCGCATCGCCCTGCGCTACGACACGACCGTCGACGAGCTCCGCCGGCTCAACGGGATCTCGGGCGACCAGATCGAGATCGGCCAGCGGCTCGTCGTCGGCGGGGGCGGGGGCGGCGCCCCGGTCGCCAGCGGGCCCGTCCCGCTCGGCCCGCCGCGCGATTGGTCGATCCGCGAGACGACCGTCCCGGCCGACCTCGTCCACTTTGTCGAGCCCGGCGAGACGCTGTACTCCATCGCCGCCGCGCTCGGCATCGACGTCGACGCGCTCGCCCGTCTCAACGCGCTCTCGACGGCGCCGCTCGCGCCCGGCACCATGCTCCGGCTGCCGACGGCCGTCAACCCCGCCGTCGCGCTCCGCGCCGACCTGCGCGAGCCGGACGAGTCCGGGCTGGCGCTCGTCTACCCCGACGTGATGCGCGGCCGCCCGACCGAGAGCGGCGAGGCCTACGACCCCCTCGCGTTCACCGTCAGCCACCGGACGCTGCCCTTCGGCACGGTCGTGCTGGTGACGAACCCCGCCAGCGGGCGGAGCACGTTCGCGCGCGTCACGGATCGCGGCCCGGTCAGCCGCTCGTACCTCCTGGAGCTCTCGGCGGCGGCGGCGACGGCGCTGGAGCTCGACCCCAACGCGGCGCGCCGCGTGGACGTCCGCGCCGTGCGGTAGGGGACAGGAGAAGAGGAGGGAAGAGAAGAGGAAAAGAGGACGGAAGCAAACTCCTCTTCCCCTCCGCGCCTCGCCTCTTCTGCTCGTCCCCCACCCCCGCGCATCTCGGCCGCGCGGCTCGCGTAGGCGGCCGGGTCCCCCCGCGCTTCCATGTCGTTGCCCGCAGACGAAACCGCCCGCCTCGCCGCCGAGTCCGCCCGCCTGGCGGCCGAGATGGAGCAACTCGCGAACCCCACGCCTGGCGCGGTGTCCGGCGCCACACCCGGCCCGCCGGCCCCGGTCGGCTACCACGCCGCGACGCGCTCGGCGACGTACGGCTTCCTGGCCGCGCTCCCCCTCTTCGTGCTCTACGAGGTCGGGGTGATCGTGGCGAATGGCGACGCCCCCGGCCAGGTCCGCGTCGGCGCGGACGTGTGGCTAAAGGGGCTCATCGCGTCGGTCGGCGGGACCGGCTGGGCGGCGATCGGGGCGTTCGTGGTGGCCCTCGGCGCCGTCGTGATGTGGCGCGAGCGGGCCCGCCGGCCGCCGCTGCGGGCCCGGTGGTTCGGGCTCATCGTGGCCGAGTCGCTGGTGTACGCCGTCGTGCTGGCGTTCCTGGTGAGCGGGGTCGTGGGCGCCCTGTTCGGGAGCTGGGTCGTGCCCGACCTCGCGCTGGCGCAGATGGACCGGTTCGGGCTCGGGCTCCAACTCGCGCTCAGCATTGGCGCCGGGCTCTACGAGGAGCTCGTGTTCCGCGTGATCTTGGTGGGCGGCCTGTTCCTGCTCTTGCGCCGGGCCTCGCCGCTGGCGGACCGCCGCGCCTACGTCGTCGCCGCGGTCGTCGGCGCGCTCGTGTTCAGCGCCGTCCACCACCTCGGCGCCTTCGGCGACCCGTTCACGCTGTCCGTGTTCACGTTCCGCTTCCTGTTCGGGCTGGCGCTCAACGCCGTCTTCCTGGTCCGCGGCTTCGCCGTGGCCGCGTGGACGCACGCCCTCTACGACGTGCTCGTCGTGACGGGCAGTCTCTAGCGTCGCCCGACGGGCCGCCCGCCCCGGGGGGGTGAGCGGCCCGTTCCGCTATCGGCTCGTGATCGTCCATTCGATCACGTCGCCGGCCTCGATGTCGACCAGGTAGGTGTCGAGCTCGACGTCGTTCTCGACGACGGCCATCAGGTCCCAGCACCCGGGGTCGACGGTGATCTCGACCTCGTAGTCGGGCTCCAGGATCCCGTGGGTGCCGAGCAAGTCGCCCTCCCACGAGTCGGTCTCGCACACCGAGACGTAGACGTGGGTGACGGTGAAGTCGCTGTCGTTGATGAGCACGAGCGTGCCGGTGCCCGGTGAGGGCGGCGCCCCGAGGGCGAGGGCGAAGGCCGCGAGGGCGACCAGGACGGTGTGGAGCATGGGGGGACGCCGGGGGCGCCGGAAGGAGGAGTCGCGGGCGAAGCGGGATGCCTCGCCGCCGGCCCCAGCCCTGGGCCGCCAAGGGCGCCCCGCCGGGGGCGAGCCGGGCGCTAGCGCCCCGCGTGCCTATCGTTGACCCAGCGCCGAGTGGTCTGGCCTGGCTGGACCGTGAACGCCTCCGTATCGACGACCCGGCCGTTCCGGAGCCGGGCGTACATGTCCCAGCACCCCGGCTCCACGTCCATGGTGATCGTGTCGCCAGGCACGAGCGCGACGCCGTCGAGCTCGTCGCCGCCCCAGTCCGATCCGCACTCGGCGAGGAACAGCCCGGTGACCGCCAACCCGCGGCTCCGGTTCGAGAACTCGATCACGCCGAGGCGGCCCCGGGGGGCCGTCCCCCGCGCTCGCGGGCGGCCCCGTGCGTCGAGCTCGATCCGCCACTGGTGGAGCACGTCGTCGTCGACCGAGACCCCGAGTTGGTGGAGGTCGCCGCTCTCCGACGGGTCGAGGTCGAGCGTGGCGTGGAGGTCGTAGCACCCCGGCGGGACGCGGAACTCGACCGTCGCGCCGGGCACGATCCAGCCATAGCTCGGGTGGTCGAGCAGGTTGTCCCAGTAGTCCTGGGCGCCGCAGTCGGCGATGTAGAGGGCGGTCACCTCGTGGGCGGTCCCGTTCACGAACCGGAGGATCGGTGGGGGCGCTTCCGCCCCGGCGGGCGGCACCGGGGCGGCGAGGGCGGCGAGAGCCGAGAGGACGAGGGCGAGCATGGCAGAGGAGAGAGTCGGTCGAGGTAGACGGGCCGGCCGCCCACGGCGACCGGACGGGAGAGAACGCCGCTAGTGGGACGGCGGGACGCGGAGCCGGACGGTCCCGTCGGGCTGGACGTTCAGGTTGGACCAGTTGACCACCTCCCCGCTCGTCAAGCGGATCGCCGCGTCCCAGCACCCGACCGGAATCTCGAACGCCTGCGACTGCTCGAGACGGATGAGCTCCCCGTCGACGAGGTAGTCCGAGTCCCACTCGGTCCCGCAGTGCCGGAAGAACACGTCCTTGACCGCGTCGTAGCCGTTGTTGTTGACGACCTCGATGTAGCCATAGCCGGCGTCGTAGTCGCCGTAGCTGTCATCGTAGCTGTCGTCGTAGTCGCTCCCCGAGATCATGTCGTCGGTGACGGCCCACTCGTACACGTCGTACGGCGTGACATGGACCCCGTAGTCGAACAGGTGCCCTTCGGCGCTGATCAGGCGGACGTTGATGCAGCCGGGGGCGAACGCGTACACCACGTTCTGGCCCGGGTGGAGCATCCCGTCCGGGAACGACCGCGCGCTCAGCGTGAGCGGCTGCCAGTGGGTCACGTCGCACCCGGACGTGTACAGCCCCACGACGGTGAAGCTGCTGTGGTTGCGGATGGTGAAGTTGAGGTCCCGGGTGGGCGGGGTGGCGGTCGCCGAGGAGGCCAGGACCACCAGGAGGGCGGCTGAGAGGGTGGCGCGTAAAGCGGACATCGGGGTAGGGGTGGTGACGGCACCAGAGTACCCGAGCCGCCCATGCAGAACCGGACGTCGGGGGCGGCTAAATCGGACATCGCACGAGGCGAAATCGGACGGAAGGGGACGTCAATGCGTGTGGTTTCAGGAGGATGGGTCGCCCGCGAGGGCGCGGCACCCCGGACGGGTCGGCGTCGTTCGGGCCCGATCTCTCCGTGCTCCGCATGCCGCTCCACCCCGACTCCCTCGCCGTCCACGCCGGGCGCGACGACCTCCGTGCCCTCGGCGTCCACGCCCCGCCGCTCGACCTCTCGACCACGTACCCCTTCGAGTCGCTCGACGCCGCCGTCGGCAGCTTGGACGCGATGATGACCGGGGCCGGACCGACCGACGGCGGACCCGTGTACTCGCGCCTCCACAACCCGACCGTCGCCCGCTTCGAGGCGGGGTTGGCGGCGATGGAAGGGGCCGAGGCGTCCGTCGCCTTCGCGTCGGGGATGGCCGCGCTCACCGCTGCCTACCTCGCCGCCACGACCGATGCTACGCGCCACATCGTCGGCGTGCGGCCGATCTACGGGACGACCGACAAGCTCCTCTCGTCCGGCCTGCTCGGCCTCGACGTGACGTGGACCGACGCCGGGGGCGTCGCGGATGCCGTCCGCCCCGACACGTGCCTCGTTTCCATCGAGACGCCCGTCAACCCGACGCTCGACCTGATCGACATCGCGGACGTGGTCGCGCAGGCCGGCGGCGTGCCCGTGCTCGTCGACTCGACGTTCGCGACGCCCGTCTTGCAGCGACCCCTCGCGCACGGCGCGGCGCTCGTGATGCACTCGGCCACCAAGTTCATCGGCGGGCATGGCGACGTGCTCGCGGGCGTCGTGGCGGGCTCCGAAGCGTGGGCGGCGCGCTTGCGGCAGGTCCGCATCCTGACCGGCGCCAACCTGCACCCGACCGCCGCCTACGCGCTCCACCGGGGGCTGGCGACCCTCCCGCTCCGCGTCCGCCGTGCGCAAGAGACGGCGACGGCGCTGGCGGCCCGGCTCGACGCCCACGA
Source organism: Rubrivirga halophila (assembly GCF_046845755.1). Taxonomy (GTDB): domain Bacteria; phylum Bacteroidota; class Rhodothermia; order Rhodothermales; family Rubricoccaceae; genus Rubrivirga. Next base: position 2,695,108 of record NZ_CP177357.1, on the reverse strand, counting down.
CGGCGTCGGGACGGTGTACCACCCGAGCCGCCCCGGCCGCGACGGCGGCCTGGTGGGGGAGGGGCGCCAGCTCAGCGGGCCCGGCCCGATGCTGTCGTTCGAGGTCTTGGGCCCCGACGGCGTGGCCGACGGACCGGGCGCGTACGCCGCCGCCGCCCGCTTTCTCGCTGCCCTCCGCCTCGCGACGCCTGCCGTCAGCCTGGGCTCGACCGACACGCTCGCGCAACACCCGGCCGGGCTGACCCAGCGCGTCTCGACCGGCGACGCGCGAGCGGCGGGCGGCATCACAGCCGGGCTCGTCCGCGTCTCCGTCGGGTTGGAGGAGGCCGACGACCTGTGGGACGATCTCCGCCAAGCCATCGAGAGCGGGCGGGCAGGCTAGTGCCGTCTCACTCCGTCCCGGTGTCACGGGCCCGTTCCGCCGCCGCCCGGTGAGGGCCTGTGAAACGTCTGTGGCCCGGGGACTGGAAGGGACCTCCGTGCCGTTCTCCCACCCATCACGCCGGCTTGCGTGCTCGCCCCGCTTGGAACGCGGAGGGGCCACGAAAACCGAACTGTTAAGGAACTCCACCCCGAAGCGTCGATACGACCCCGGTTCGCCTGACGCGGGGCCAGGGACTTTCCCTACCTTCGTCGGCCGTGCCTGGAGGGCACGGGAGGGCTCCCACTCTTACCTCATAGACCCCAGACGACGATGTACGTCCCGCGCAGTCAACGGATGCTTGACCAGTATCTCCAAGAGATCGGTCAGGTCCCGCTTTTGACGCCCGACCAGGAGGTCGATCTCGCCCAGAAGATCAAGCAGGGCGACCAGCTCGCGCTCCACCAGCTGGTCCGCGCGAACCTCCGGTTCGTCGTTTCCGTCGCCAAAAAGTACCAGGGCCAGGGGCTCAGCTTGGCCGACCTGATCTCGGAGGGCAACTACGGGCTCGTCAAGGCCGCCCAGCGGTTCGACGAGACCCGTGGCTTCAAGTTTATCTCGTACGCCGTCTGGTGGGTCCGCCAGTCGATCCTCAAGGCGCTGTCCGACCAGGTCCGCACGGTCCGGCTCCCGCTGAACCGCGTCGGTACGCTGTCCAAGATGCGCAAGGCGTCGGCGCGGCTCGCCCAGGAGCTCGGCCGCCAGCCCACGCCCGACGAGATCGCCAAGGAGCTCGACCTCAAGGAGGAGAAGGTCGTCGAGGGCCTCCAGCACAGCCGCCACTCGCTCTCGATGGACGCGCCGTTCGACGACGACGACGGCAACAGCCTGCTCGACGTGCTCGCCGACGACAACTACGAGCAGCCCGACGAGGACCTCACCAACGAGAGCCTCAACATCGACATCGAGCGGGCGCTGGCGACGCTGCACCCGCGCGAGGCCGAGATCACGCGCCTGTACTTCGGGATCGGGCACGAGCAGCCGCTCACGCTCGTCGAGGTCGGCCAGCGGTTCGGGCTCACGCGCGAGCGCGTCCGCCAGATCAAGGAGAAGGCGCTCCGCAAGCTCCGCCAGAAGCACCGCCGCGAGGAGCTGGTCGCCCACCTCAACTAAGCGACCGCCCCACGATTCGAGGCCCGGCCGACGCTTTGTCGGCCGGGCCTTTTCGGTTGAGCCCGCCGGCGCCAGCCGCTTACATCCCCAGGCGGGCGCTCGCGTTCGGCGCCCCGCGCGTCGGGCGGAGCCCGGGGGTCCAGGGGTCGAGCGGGTCGGGGAAGTACCCGACGGAGCGGCCGGGCACCTGAGGCCCGTACGGGCGCACGTCGACGACGCGGGTCCGGAACGGGGCCTTGGCGATGCGGCGGTCGCGGTAGCGGACCGCGAGGTAGAGCGTCCCCCCGATCTGCGCGAGCGCCAGCCTGCCGGGCGTCTCGGCCGCCACGCCGAGGTCGAGCCCGCTCGCGGCGACCCCCAGAGAGAACAGGGGCAGGGTGTCGAAGACGATCGGGGCCTCCGCCTCGTGCCCGTCGCCGACGCGGACCACCTCGACGAACCCGTCCGCGCCCTCGGTGAACACCTCGTTGACGACGGCGACCTCGAGGCCGAACTCGTTGGGCAGCCCGGGGGTCGGGCGGAGCGGGCCGCGGAACAGGTCGGCCCCGTCGGGCATCGCGTGGCGGGGGGCGCCGTCGGGGAACGCACCCACCGAGACGCCGTCCGTCAGCCGCTCGGTGCGGAGCATCGCAATGCGCTCCTGTACCCGGCCGTAGAGCGCGACCGTGTCTCCACGCGCGATCGGGTCCGGGAACGGGACCACGACGAACTGGCCCGGCGCGAGTACCGTCCCCCCGAGCTGCACCTTTTCCGGGCGCTCCCTCTCGTCCGACAGGCTGTAGCCGGACAGGTCGGTGGGGGTGACGGTGGGGTTGTAGAGCTCGACCCAGCTGGCGGGGCCGCCCGCCAGGACTTCGTTGATCACGACGCCGAAGAGGCCGTCCGCCGGGGCGGCCAGCCCGGCGGCGATCTGGACGGCGGCCTGGGGCATCCATGCCGTCGAGGCCCGGTAGCCGGCGCCGATGAAGCCGAGCCCGCCGTCGACGTTCGAGAACAGGCCCGGCTCCGCGAGCGCGTCGGGGTCGCGGGTCGGCAGCGCCCAGGCCGCGTTCGTCACGAACCCGACGTACTCGGCGGCCAGGAGCCGGAGGCGGCGGTCGAGGTGGCCCTGCGTTTCGAGCGCTCGGCGGACGGCTGCGGCGAACGGGACGTCGGCGACCCACTCCCCGGGCGCGGCCTCGGTCGGCTGGACGCCCTCCGTCACGACCACCACGCCGGTCTCCCCGGGCGCGAGCCCGGGCAGGCCGGACACGGTGAGCCGAAGCTGCCCGTTGAGCACGCGCGGGGCGCCCTCGAAGGCGACCCGGTACACGACGCTGCCTCCCACCCCCCGGGCGGATACGACCGCCGGCTGCACGAGCGGGGGGACCGCCACGTCGACGGTCGAGGCGGCCCCGTCGGCGCGCCGGGCCTCGATGCGGACGGTCGTCTCCGGGGTCGGCGTGAGGTCGGCGACGAACACGTGGCCCGTCCGGTTGCCGGGGAACGTCACCACCGAATCGCGCCACGGCGTGATCGCGCCGGTCGAGAGGTCGGTGGAGGTGACCGAGGCCACGACGGACGTCGAGTCGTCGAGCAGGTCGGTGATGGGCGCGACCCGGATGGCCTGGCGGTCGGCGGTCGGGTCGAGGTAGCCGTAGACCGAGAACGGCGCGTCGAGCCCGACCGTCGGGTCGACGGAGTCCTCGCAGCCCGCGAGCGTCAGGGCGGTGGCGAGGAGGACGAGTCCAATCGACAGCCGGGGGAGCGGAGGGGAGACACGCATGGCGATGGCTAGAGGCCCAGGCGGGCGCTCGCGTTCGGGGCCCCGCGCGTCGGCCGGAGCTCGGGGGTCCACGGGCCGCGCGCGTCGGGCAGCCGGCCGACCGTCCGGCCCGACGTCTGGCCCCCGTAGCGGTAGTAGTCGATCACGCGGAACTGGAGCTGCGGGTCGACTTCGGGAGGGAACCCCGGGGCGCCGGAAAAGCGGGTCTCGCGGTAGTACGACAGCAGGAACAGACCGGCCCCGGCCTGGGGCAACGTCAGGCCCCGGCCGTTCTCCTCGGCGACGCCGAACCCGTCCGCCGTCGGCACGACGCGGCCCGCAGAATGCCTTGACGCACCCGCCTGCTCCTCCTCAAACAGGACGCGGAGCGAGTCGGCGCGTGGGTCGAGGGTGAGCGTTTCCACCCAGCCCCGGGCGCCCTCCGTGTTGATCTCGTTGAGGACGGCCAGGTCGATCCCTAGCTCGTTGGGGCGGCCAGGGGTGGGGACGAGCGGGCCTCGGAACAGGTCGTAGATCCGCTCGCTGAGCCCGATGGTCTTGCGGATGATCTTGGAGTAGCCGTCGGGATAGGAGCCGTACGAGATCTCGCCGCCGGAATTGCTGGCAAGGTCGAACATGGGGAACTGCTTCAGGATGAGCTCGCCGGACGGCCCGAAGAGGAAGAGGCTGCTGCCACCGCCGAACGACAGGGGGATGACGCGGAACCCTCGTGCGGGCACCATTTCCCCGCGCAGTCGCTGGAGTCGGGGCTCAGACTCTGAGTTCGACAGGCTGTACCCGTCCAGCGAGACGGAACTCAGCGTCGGGTTATAGAGCTCTACCCAGGCGTGCCCCCGCTCCCCGGGCAAGATCTCGTTGAAGGTCAGGGCCCCGGCAGGGTCGTCACCGGGCGAGAACCCTGCGTCGAAGGCCACGGTGGGGGAGAGGATCCACTCGACCGACGTCCGGTACCCTCCGCCCACGTACCCCAGCCCCGACTCGACGTTGGAGAACGTGCCGGGCTCGACGAGCACGTCGGGATCCGTCGACGGCGGGGTCCAGCCGGGCCCCGTCACGAACACGTTGTACTCGACGGTGACGATGCCGAGGCCGGTGCGGAAGAGGCCGTGCTGCTCGAGATAGCGCCGGAGCGCGGTGACGACGGGCACGTCGATCTCCCACACCCCGGGCGCCGTCTCCTCCGGCTGCGCCTGAACGGGGATGAGAATGCGTCGCACCACTCCGGGGAGGTCGTCCGGGTGGCCAGCGACCGTGGCGATGAACTGGCCGTTCAGCACATTCGGCACGGTCGCGATGCGGACGGGGTAGCCGACGGCATTGCCGAGAAAGATGGGCTCGTCGACGGTCGGTCGGGCGAGCGGCGGGACCTCGACCGTCACCGACGAGGCGGCCCCGTCCGAGCGCCGCGCGTCGACCCGGACCGTCGAGCCGGGGCGTGGCGTGAAGTCGGCCACGAACACGTGGCCGCGCGAGCCGTCGGCGAACGTGACGAGCGAGTCGCGCCAGGCCGTGGTGGCCCCCGTCCCGAGATCGGTCGACGTCACCGTCGCGTCGATCGTGTCCTGGGGCGCGTCGAGGGACAGGGCGATGGGGGCGACCCGGATGGCCTGGTGGTCGGCCGTCGGGTCGAGCTGGCCGTAGAGCGAGAACGGGACGTCGAGCCCGACGGTCGGGTCGACGGAGTCCTCGCAGCCGCCGACGGCGACGAGGACCAGCAGCAGGCCGAGGCGGTGGAGACGCATGGCGGGAGGGGCCGGCGACCGGCGCGCGGGCGGGTCAGAGCCCGAGGCGGGCGGCGGCGTTGGGCGCCCCGCGCGTCGGGCGCAAGCCGGGCGTCCACGGGCCGCGCGTGTCGGGCAGGCGGCCGACGGTGCGGCCGGGCGTCTGCCCGTCGTAGCGGTAGTAGTCGAGGACGCGGAACTGGAGCTGGCGGTCGAGGCCCGGCGGTGGCGGGGCGGGGCGGGGCTCGGGTCGGATGCGGGTGTCGCGGATGAACGCCAGCATGAAGACGCCGCCGCCGGCCTGCTCCAGCACCAGCCCCCGCGGGTCCTCGTCGGCGACGCCGAACCCGCCGCCGGCGGGCACGACGTGGCTGGCGGAGAGCCATCCCGCCCCTTCGGGGTCCTGCTCGAAGAGCACGCGGAGCGAGTCGGCGCCGGGCGCCACGGTCACCGTCTCGACCCAGCCCTGCGCGCCCTCGGTGTGGATCTCGTTGAGGTAGGCGAGGTCGAGGCCGACCTCGTTCGGGCGCCCCGGCGTCGGCGCGAGGGGCCCCTTGAACAGGTCGTAGCGCCGCTCCTCCAACAGGACCGTCCGGCGGACGACGTACGAGTACCCGTCGGGGTACGACCCGTAGGAGTACGCCGCGCCCGGCTCGTCGGGGACCATCTGGTCCGGCGTGATGCTCAGCACGAGCTCTCCCGAGCGGCCGTAGAGCCCGACCGTGGCCGGGGCGGTCAGGTCGATCACCGGGAAGTCGAGGCCGACGACGAGGAAGCCGCCCGGCGGGACGGTGCCGGTCAGGATCGGTTGGCGGCGCGGGTTCTCGGCCGAGTCGGTCAGGCTGTAGCCGCGCAGCGAGACCGGGCTCAGCATCGGGTTGTAGAACTCGACCCAGGCGTTGGCCCCCGGCTTGATCTCGTTGAGGACCAACCCGCTCGCGGGGTCGTCGTCGGTGGTGAAGCCGGCCGCCGCCGCCGCCTCCACCGACACCATCCACTCCACGGACGAGCGGTAGCCGCCGCCGACGAAGCCGAGCCCGCCCTCGACATTCGAGAACGTCCCGGGCTCGACGAGCACGTCGGGGTCCGTCGAGGGCGGGTTCCAGTCGGCCCCGGTGACGAAGAAGCTGTACCCGGCGCTCACCAACCCCAGGCCCGTCTCGAAGAGCCCGAGGCTCCGCAGGTGGTCCCGCGTCGCCGCGACGAAGGGGACGTCGATGGTCCACTCGCCGGTCGCCGTCTCGGTCGGCGAGACACGGACGGGGATGGTCAGTCGGCGGGTCACCCCGGGCGGGTCGTCCGGGTGGCCGGCGACGGTCACGGAGAACGCGCCGCTGAGCACGCGCGGCGCGCCGGAGAGCCGGACCCGGTACCCGATCCCGTTCTCGATGTAGATGGCGGCCTCGACGACCGGCTCCACGAGGGGCGGGACCTCGACGGTCACCGACGAGACGGCCCCGTCGGACCGGCGGGCGTCGATGCGGACGGCCGAGCCCGGGCGCGGCGTGAAGTCGGCCACGAAGACGTGGCCTGTGGACCCGTCGGCGAACGTCACCAGCGAGTCGCGCCAGGCGACGACGGCGCCGGTCTCGAGGTCCGTCGAGGCGACCGCGGCGTCGATCGCGAGGGAGTCGGCGTCGATCGAGAGCGCGATGGGCGCGACGCGGATGGCCTGGCGGTCGGCGGTCGGGTCGAGCTGGCCGTAGAGCGAGAACGGGACGTCGAGCCCGACCGTCGGGTCGACAGAGTCCTCACAGCCCACCACGAGCGGGACGGCCGCGAGCAGCAGGAGGGCGCGGAGGGGCATGGTCAGTGTGGACGGCGGGCGGCGGCGTTGGGGGCGCCGGGCGTGGGGCGCAGGCCCTGGGCCCACCCGCCCGCGGCGTCGGGGACGTAGCCGACCGACCGGCCCGGGACCTGGGGCCCGACGGCTCGCACGTCGACGACGCGGGTGCGGTAGACGGCGATGGCGGAGCCGCCGTCGGGCGGGTTCGGCGGGTCGCCCGGCACGAGCTCGATGATCCGGGGCTCGTAGTAGCGGACGGCGAGGTAGAGCGTCGCGCCGAGCTGGGGGAGGTCGAAGGTGCCCGGCGCCTCGGTGGCGAGCCCGTAGGCCAGCCCGCTGGCGGCGGCCGCGTCGTAGAAGCCGCCGGGGGCCGTCAGCACGCGGGGGGCGGACGCGTCGTGCCGCGGGTCGAGCGCGAGCACCTCCACGAAGCCGCCGGCGCCCTCGGTGTACACCTCGTGGACCTGGGCGACGTCGAGGCCGAGCCGGTTGGGGCGGTTGGGCGTCGGCTCCAGCGGGCCCTTGAACAGGTCCGTCCGCTCCTCCGACAGCCGGAACGAGGCGCCGTCGGGGAACGACCCGTAGGTCACGCCGCCGGGCCAGTCGGCGGGCACCCGCTCGGTGACGAGCCGGTCGACGGACTCCTGGGTCCGGTCGTAGAGCTCGATGTAGCCGCCGGCCGGGATGGCGAACGGGAGGTCGACCACGAGGTAGCCGCCGGGGCCGATCTCGGTGCCGAGCGGGAGCGGCAGGCGGCGTGGGTCCGACTGGTCGTCGGACAGGCTGTAGCCCCGCAGGTCGATGCGGTCGAGGGTCGGGTTGTAGAGCTCGACCCAGCCGCTCGCCGAGCCCGTCTGGAGCTCGTTGATGACGAGCGCCTCGTCGACGTCGGCGGCGAACCCCGCGGCGGCCTGCACGCTGGCGGGCGGCGTCCACCGCGCCGTCGCCCGGTACCCCGCGCCGACGAAGCCGAGGCCCCCCTCGACGTTCGAGAACGCCCCCGGCTCCACGAGCGCGTCGGGGTCCTCGGTCGGGAGGGCCCACGCGGCGTTGGTCACGAACCCGACGTAGTCGGCGGCGACCAGGCGCACGCCGGCGCCGGCCAGCCCGGCCACCTCGAGGGCCCGCTGCGTGGCCGACAAAAAGGGGACCTCGACGCCCCACACGCCCGACGCCAGCTCGGCGGGCCGCGCCGCCGTCGGGACCACCAGCGTCGTGAGCTCGCCCTCGGGGCGCGACGGGTCGTCGGCGATCGTGAGCCGGAGCTGTCCGTTAAGCACGCGCGGGGCCCCCTCGAACACGACGGGGTACACCACGTCGGTGCCGCGGAACTCGCCCTCGGCGACCGTCGGCACGACGATCGCGGGCACGGCCACGCCGATCGTGGAGACGGCCCCGTCGGAGCGCCGGGCCTCGATGCGGACGGTCGTCCCCGGGGTCGGGGTGAGGTCGGCGACGAAGATGTGACCGCGCGTGCCGTCGGCGAAGACGACGAGGGAGTCGCGCCAGGCGGTCGCGGCGCCGGTCGTGAGGTCGGTCGACGTGACGGCCGCGTCGATCGTCTCGTCCGGGGTGTCGATGGCGAGCGCGATGGGCGCGACGCGAATCGCCTGGCGGTCGGCCGTCGGGTCGAGGTAGCCGTAGACCGAGAACGGCGCGTCGACGCCGACGGTCGGGTCGACCGAGTCCTCGCACCCGGCCGCGGCGAGCGCGAGCAGGGCAAACGCCGCGAGGGTCATCCGTCGGCCAGACAGGAGGCAAGCAGGGGTCCGCATGGTGGGCTTAGAGGCCGAGGCGCGCGGCGGCGTTGCCGGCGCCGGGCGTCGGGCGGAGGTCGGGGGTCCACGTGCCGGTCCGGCCGTCGGGGAGGTAGCCCTCCGAGCGGCCCGGGATCTGGCCGTCGTAGCGGCGCACGTCGACCACGCGCGTCGTGAAGACCCGGATCGAGTTCCCCCCCGCGTCGACCTCGACAATGCTCGGGTCGAAGTGGCGCACGGCGAGGTAGACCGTCCCGCCGCCCTGGACGAGGTCGAGCCCGCCCGCCGTCTCGGGGGCGGTCCCGAACGACAGCCCCGACGCGGCGACGGCGTCGAAGAACCCGTCCGCCTCGCTAAAGAGCACCGGGTTCGACGGCTCGAGGCTGGCGACGCCCCCGGCCACCTCGGCGAAGCCGTTCGACCCCTCGGTATAGACCTCGTTGATCACGGGGAAGTCCAGCCCGATCACGTTGGGGGCGCCCGGCGTCGCGAGCAGCGTGCCGCGGAACACGTCGAAGCCGCCGAGCGCGGGCGGTACCTGGAACGACAGGCCGTCGGGGAACGACCCGTACGAGATGTTTCCGGCCTCGCCCGCCAGCTGGGGCACGACGACGCGCGAGACCTGGTTGCTCCCGCGGTCGAACAGCGCGAGCGCCTCGCGCGGCCCGAGCGTGAACGTGAGCGGGACCACGTAGAACCCGCGCGCAGGGACGTTGACCTCGAAGGTGAACGTCTGCAGGCGCGGCCGCGTCTGGTCGTTCGAGATGCTGTAGCCGTTGAGGCTGATGTCGTTGAAGAGCGGGTTGTAGAACTCGACCCACCCGCCCGGGCCGGGCCGGATCTCGTTGATGGCGATGTCCCCGGCGGGGTCGCCGTCCGGGGAGAACCCGGCGGCGCTCTGGGCCGCCGCCGAGGGCGTCCAGCGCGCCGTGGCGAAGTAGCCGCCGCCGACGAAGCCGAACCCGCCTTCGACGTTCGAGAACGTCCCCGGCTCGACGAGCGCGTCGACGTCGGTCGTCGGGAGCGCCCAGCTCTCGCCGGTCACGAACCCGACGTAGTCGGCCACGACGAGGCGGATCCCCAGGCCGAGCAGGCCCTCGTCCTGCAGGTACCGCCGCGTCGCCGAGAGGAACGGGATGGTCACCTCCCACATGTCGGGCGAGACCTCGACCGGGGCGACGTCGAGGGGGATCGTGAGGCGGCGGGCCGCCGAGGCGTCCTCGCCGGGGAAGCCGACGGCGGTGAGCCGGAGCTGACCGTTGAGCACGCGGGGGGCCCCCTCGAACCGGATGGGATAGGTGATCTCGCCGGGCGCCGAGCCCTGGTTCCCGACGGTCGCCTGGATGATGGGCGGGACGTCCACGTCGACGGTGGTCGAGGCGCCGTCCGGGGCCGTCGCCGTGATCCGGTGTGTGGTGCCGGGGCGCGGGGAGTAGTCGGCCACGAAGACGTGGGCGGTCACGCCCGTCGGGAACGTGACGAGCGAGTCGCGCCAGGCCGTCGTGGCGCCGGTGCTGAGGTCGGTCGAGACGACCGTCGCCTCGAAGACGTCGGCCGAGTCGCCGATCGTGTCCGTGATCCGGGCGATGCGGATGGCCTGGCGGTCGGCCGTCGGGTCGAGGTAGCCGTAGAGCGAGAACGGCGCGTCGATGCCGAGCGTCGGGTCGACGTCGTCCTCGCAGCCCCCGACGGCGACGGCGAGGAGGACGAGGGCGAGGAGCGAAAGGCGGGGCATCTAGTCGTTGAAGGCGAGCTTGACTCCGAACGACGGGAGCAGCGGGAGCTGGTCGACGCGGCGCAGGGTGAACGTGTCGTAGTAGAACAGATTCCGGCGGTCGTAGGCGTTGATGAGCGCGGCCTGGGCCGTCAGGTCGACGCCGGGGCGGAGCCGGAACGTCCGGTCGACGGACAGGTCGAGCCGGTGGACGGTCGGGAGGCGGCCGCCGTAGGGCCGCTCGTAGATCACGCGGTCCGAGCCGGCGTCGGCGAACACGTTGAAGGCCGTCGAGGCCGAGAGGTACTGGTCGAACCCGAGCGCCTTGGTGAACGGGAGCCCCGAGCCGAACTGCCAGCGCGCGGCGACCGAGAACCCGGCGACGTCGGCCGACACCAGCGTCGAGAGCTGGTGGCGGCGGTCGTGCGGCGGGCTAAAGCGCAGGGTCTCCTCGCCGTACCACAGCTGGAGGTTGGGGCCCTTGGCGTCGTACACCACGTCCGCCAGTCCGTAGCCGACGTAGCCGTAGAACGTGCCCCGGCGGAGCTCGGCGCGCAGGTCAAGGCCCCGGACCTCGCCGGTCGCCGGCTGGAGCTCGGTCGTGAAGCGCGGGAACGCCGTCCACTCGGCGACCGACAGCTCGTCGAGCAGCTTGTAGTAGCCCTCGGCGACGAGCTCGACGCCCCGCGTCGGCTGGACGCGGTAGCCCGCGATGGCGTGCCACGCCTCGACGACCCCGCCCGGGCGGCGCGTCCACGCCGTGAACACGTTCGCCACGTCGCGCCGGTCGTTGATCCCGATGATCTCCTGGTGGTAGAGGCCACCGGCCGCCGACAGCTCGTGGACGCCCGCCGTCAAGACGGCCCGGCCACGCGGCTCGACGTACGTCCGCCCGTCGTTCGGGAAGCTCTGGAGCCGCAGCCCGCCCTGCAGCGCCAGCCCGCCGAGCCGGACCTCGGGCTCGAAGTAGGCGCCGGCCTCGGTGAAGTACTCGGCGTCGGTCACGCCGCCGACCCGGTCGAGCGAGGTCTCGAGCTGGTTCGTCCGCACGAACAGCCCGCTCTTGATGTCGACCGAGGGGAGGTAGTACGTGAGGTGGACCTCGGAGCTGATCCGGCCGATCGACGACGACCGCGCGGGCACGTTGCGGACCGGGTCGAACCCCTGCTCGCTGTCCAGGATCGACCCGTTGATCAGGATCTCGGCGCGCAGCGCCGACACGTTCGGGAGGTACAGGAAGCGGAGCCCGGCGGCCGTGTTGTTGTAGCGGACCTCCTCGGGCACGGCCCCGCCGACGTCCTCGCCGATCGTGCCGCGGTCGTACGTGTGGATGCCCTGGACGGAGAGCTGGGCGTTCGGCGTCAGGACCGCGTGGACCTTCCCGAACACGTCGCCGAACGAGAACGGCAGGTCCTGGTCGACCAGCCGCGCGGCGCCCTGCTCGACGACGCTCACGCGGCCCGAGGCCAGGAACGAGATCGAGCCCTGCTTGATCGGGCCCTCGACGCGCGCGGCGCTCACGAAGGGCGCGACGGAGGCCGCCGCCGCCAGCCGCTGCTTGTTGCCGTTGCGCGACTGGATGTCGAGCACCGACGACACCTGCCCACCAAAGCGGGCCGGGTAGCCGCCCGCGTACAGGTCGGCGCCCGCCAGGATGTCCGACGGGAACGCGGAGTAGAAGCCGAGCACGTGGAACGGCTGGTAGAGCGCCATCCCGTCGAGCAGGACGAGGTTCTGGCTCGGCTCGCCGCCGCGGACGAAGAGCTGGCCGCCGCGGTCGCCGGTCGTGACCACGCCGGGCGAGGTCGTGAGGTAGCTGGCGAGGTCGCCCGAGACGTCGGGCGCCGGGACCACGTCGATGTCCTTGGGGTCGATGGCCTGGACGCCGGCCGTCACGCGCGCGCCGCCCGTCGTCCGCTCGCTCTCGACGACGACCTCGAAGTCGCCCGTTGCCACGCGGAGCGCCACGTCGTAGGAGCGGATCTCGGCCGCGAGCGTCAGCGTGTCGATCCGCGTCTCGTAGCCGACGTAGCTGACGCGGACGAGGTAGCGTCCGGTGTCGAGCCGGGGGACGACGTACAGGCCGTCGAGGTCGGTCGCCCCGCCGCGCGGGTCGCCGACGGGCGCGCCGTCGGGCCCGACGCGCTGGGCGAGCACGGTCGCGCCGATGAGCGGCTGGCTGTCGTCGGCGCCCGTGACGAAGCCGCGGAGGCCGGCCTGCGCGACCGCCGGGGCGGCGGTGAGGAGGAGGGCGGCGGCGAGGAGCAATCGGCGCATGTGACAGGCGGGGGCGAGGGGCGGCGCGAAAGTAGCGGCGCCTGGCCCACACGAACAGGCCGGACCGCGTGCCCAGGAGGAACCGGCTACCCCGCCCACCTGCTGGCGCCAGCAGGGACCCCCGCCTGCCGCCCGCCCCCCTCATCCGATGGGGGCGTCTTTGTAGGCCGCCGCCCGCAAGTCCCCGCCGACCCTGCTCGCGACGTCCCCCCTCCTCGGATGAGGAGGGGGACAGGGGTGGTCCTCGTTGCTGGCGCAAGTCCACCAGCTTGCGCCGGCCCTCAGCGCCCCGCCGCGATTCCCGCCAGCGTGGCCCGCTCGGCGTCCGTCAGCGCGCGCCCGCGCCGGGCCATCACCGCCTCGGCCACGCGGAACGCCTTCTCGGTCCGGTACTCGGCCATCCCCTCGGCGCCGCCCCACGAGAAGTCGGGGACGTGGCGGGGCGGGAAGCCCGACCCGAACAGGTTGCAGAACACGCCCACGACCGTCCCCGTGTTGAACATGGTGTTGATCGAGCACTTGGAGTGGTCGCCCATAAACAGGCCCACGAACTGGCGCCCGCTCGCGACATAGTCGCCCGCGGCGGCGTCCCAGACCGTCACCTCGCCGTAGTCGTTCTTGAGGTTCGACGTGTTCGTGTCGGCGCCCAGGTTGCACCACCGCCCGAGGTAGCTGTTGCCGAGGTACCCGTCGTGGCCCTTCGACGACAGGCTGTGGACCACGCTCCCGTGGACCTCGCCGCCCACCTTCGACCAGTACCCGATGGCGCTCTCGTCGACGCGCGCGGCCGGGTTGACGGTTGCCTTTGGTCCGAGGTAGACGGGCCCCTTTACCACGGCGTTCTCGCCCACCTCAGCGCCCTCGCCGATCCAGACCGGCCCGCTCGCGCCGCTCACGACCGCCCCGGCCCGAACGATGGCCCCGCTGGCGACGTGCACGTTCCCCCGGTCGACGACGACCGCGCCGCCCTCGACCGTCCCCTCGATCGCGCCCAGCCCGCCCAGGCGTCCCGCGTCGTGCGCGATCCGGGCGCCCAGGTCGTCGATCAGATCCCACAGGTGCGTGACCAGCGTCTCCCCGGTGACGGTCTCGGTCGGGATGCCCTCGGCGTCCGCTGCCGTGACCGCGTCGCCGGCGACCAGGCGTGCGGGTGGGTCGGGGTGCCACAGCGCCAGCAACGTGCCGTCCTGCACGAAGGCCCGCGCCTCGCCACTTCGCCCGGCGTCCCGGATCGCCTGCGCCAGGTCGCCGTCCCGGGCCAGCCACCGCCCGTTCAGAAACAGCGTCCCCGTCTCGGGCGCCTCATTCACTGCCGACTCGGGGTGCTCGTCCGCCACCATCCCGGCGACGGCCGCCCGCGCGTGGAGCACGAGCCGGCTCGGCGGAAACACGTCGACGGCCGCCTCCGCCAGCGTCCGCGCCCCGGCGCGCAGGTCGTAGACGCCGCGCGTGAGCGCGAGCGGGGCGAGCGAGGCGACGCGGTCGTCTTCGAAGAGGCAGAGGGCCATGGGGGATCGAGCGGGAGCGGGGGCCGCCCAATCTCGCACGGCCCGGTGGACCCGGCCCCGCCCGCGGTCGTACACCCGGCCACCGCGCACCCACCCCCGACCCGCACCCATGAAGTTCTTCATCGACACCGCCGTCCTCGACGAGATCCAGGAGGCCGCCGACATGGGCGTCCTCGACGGCGTCACCACGAACCCGTCGCTGATGAAGAAGGTCGGCGTCAAGGACTTTCACGGCCACATCGCCGAGATCTGCGACATCGTCGACGGCGACGTCTCGGCCGAGGTCACGGCGACCGACTACGACGGCATCATGGCCGAGGCCCACGAGGTCGCCGAGATCGCCGACAACGTGGTCGTCAAGGTGCCGCTCATCCTGGACGGCATCAAGGCGATCCGGTCGCTGTCCGAGGAGGGCATCAAGACGAACTGCACGCTGTGCTTCTCGCCGACGCAGGCGCTCATCGCGGCGAAGGCGGGCGCGACCTACATCAGCCCCTTTATCGGCCGGCTCGACGACATCTCGTCGAACGGCATGGAGCTTATCCGGCAGATCGTCCAGATCTACGACACCTACGAGTACGAGACCGAGGTGCTGGCGGCCTCCATCCGCCACCCGATGCACGTCGTCGACTGCGCGGTGGCCGGCGCGGACGTGGCGACGATGCCGCTCGACGTGATCAAGAAGCTCCTGAAGCACCCGCTCACGGACTCCGGCCTGGAGAAATTCCTCGCCGACTGGGAGGACCTGCAGGGCGAGGCGTAGAGCCCGCCGCTGGCGCGGCGAGAGCATGTAGAGAATGAGAGCACGTAGAGCGGACGCTCGGAAGTTGGCTTGACGCCGACTCTGAGCGCCCGTTGCATTCCGCTCTACCCGCCCACGCGCGCCCCGCCCATCAGCCGGCTGGCGCCGACCGCGAGGGCGACGAGCCCCATCAGCAGCACGCTATACGCGGCGGCCTGGCCGAACTCGAAGATGCGGAGCTGAGCGAACACCTCGACTGCGATCGGGCGGTTGGCGTAGACGTAGAGCATGATCGAGGCGACGAACTCGCCGAGCGCCGTCACGAACGTCAGCAGGGCGCCGGCGATGACGCCCGGCGCGATCGCCGGCAGCACGACCCGGCGGAACGTCGTCGCCCCGCTCGCGCCGAGATCCGCGGAGGCCTCGCCGAGCCGGTCGTCGAACCCCTCCAGCGAGGCCTGCGCGGCGCGGACCACGAGCGGGATGTGGCGCACGAAGTAGGCGAGGGGCAGGAGCCAGACCGTCCCGATCAGGAGCGCCCCACCCGCCAGCATCGACGGCTCGTCGAAGGCGACCAAGAGGCCGAGCGCCATCACCGTCCCGGGGATCGCGAACGGCAACAGCGCCAGCCCCCGCAGCAGACCGCGCCCGGGCACCTTGCCCTTGACGATCACGACCGCCGTCGCCACGCCGAACACCACGTTCGCGGCCGTCGCGAGCGCGGCCATCCACAGCGACGACGTGATCGGCGCCAGCACGTCGGGCTCGGCCGCGAGCGCGGCGTAGTTGGCGACTGTGAACGTGTCCGGCAGGGCCTGCGTGGTCCAGGACCCGTCCTCGACGAACGACAGCAGCACGACCGTCCCGACGGGCAGCAGCACGACGAGCAGCGCGAGCCCGACCAGCACGCCGGCCACGACGCGGGCCGTCCCGGTCAGCGGACCCGGCGCCCGGCCGACGCCCTTCCCGCCGCCTGCGCCCGTCGAGATCGCCCGGGCTTCGGCGCCGACCAGAAAGAGCAGGCACAGGCCGGTCAGCACGACCGACACGGCGGCGGCGCGGTCGAGCGCGCCGTTCGTCTTGAACTGGTAGATCTGGGTCGTCAGGAACGGCTCGCCCTCGGCGAACAAGAGGGGCGCGGTGAACGACGCCATCGACAGCATGAACACCAGCAGCGACGACCCGACAAGGGCGGGGCGCAGGAGGGGGAAGACCACCTTGCGGAACGTCCGCCACGGGCTCGCGCCCAGGTCCGCGCTCGCGTCGAGCAGGGACGCGTCGAGCCCGCGGAGGGCGGCGCCGACGAACAGGTAGAAGTAGACGTAGAACACGTAGACGTGGACCGCGAGCACGGCGCCGATCCCGCCGAACGCGAACGGCACGTCGTCCAGCCCGAACGCGGCCTGGAGTCCGCGCGGCAGCATCCCGGACTCGCCGTACAAAAACAGGAACGCCAGCACGCCGACGAGCGGCGGGAGCGCGAGCGGCAGCGCCGCGACGGCCCCGAGCGTCCGGCCAAAGGGCAGCTGGTAGCGCCACAGCGCCCACGCCAGCGCCGTCCCGATCATCCCGCCGCCGAGCACGGTCCCCAGCGACACGCCCACGGAGTTGACGAGCGCCCGCGTCCCGGCCGAGCCGCCCGCGCCGAAGAGGTCCGCCAGGACGGCCGCGTCGAGCCCCAGCCGCGCCGTCTCGACGTTCGGCCACACGACGTAGCCCAGCATCACCGCGCCGACGAAGGCGCCCAACACATAGCCCGCGCGGCGGCTCAGCACGCCAGCAGCCGGTCCACGAGCGCGTCGGCCTCGGCCTCCACCCAGATCGCGTCGCGGCGGCCGCCGTCGACGAACCCCTCGACGACGGTGTGGTCGAGCCAGCGGACGAGCGGCGCGTAGTAGCCGTCGACGTCTAAGAAGGCGCAGGGCTTGGCGTGGATGCCGAGTTGGGCCCACGTCAGCGCCTCGGCGATCTCTTCGAGCGTGCCGAGCCCGCCGGGCAGCGCCACGAAGGCATCGGCGTGCTCGGCCATCATGGCCTTGCGCTCGTGCATCGTGCCCACGACGTGCATCGTGCTGAGGCGGGCGTGGCCGACCTCGCGGTCTTGCAGCGCCTGGGGGATGATGCCCATCACCTCGCCGCCCGCCGCGAGCGCCGCGTCGGCGACGACGCCCATGAGCCCGACGCTCCCGCCGCCGGTGACGACCCCGATGCCGGCCTCAGCCAGCCGGGTGCCTACGCGAGCCGCCGCCTGGGCGTAGGCGGGGCGCGCTCCCGTGCGGGAGCCGCAGTAGATGCAGACGCGGCGGATGGAGGTCATCCCGCAAGCTACCCGGCGGTCGGGGACGGGGTGTTGGGGATTGGGGGATCTGCCGGAGAGGGACCTACGACGTCCCCTCTCCCCTCGGGAGAGGGACAGGGTGAGGGTGAAGGTCTTGTTGACACGCGTGGGGCTGCTCGCGCAAGCAGGGCCGCCCGTGCAAGTGAAGGGGTGTGCCCGTCGCCCTCCCCCGGCCCCTCCTCCCCGCCTGCGCGGGGACAGGCTGGAGGGGAGGTCAGGGTGTGGGGCTGGCGCAAGCCTTCCCAACGTTGTCCCTCCCCTCGGGAGAGGGACAACGCGGAGCGTCGGCGCAGCCAGGGTGAGGGTGCCATCCGGTCGCTAGCCCTTCCGTTGGCACCGACCCGGCGCTACCCCTGCCAGCGCAGCCCCGCCCGCCACTCGCGCCCCGGCGCAGGCAGCCCCGCTTGCGGCAGGGCGACCGCGTCGAGCGCGTTGTCGACCCGGACGAACGCGCCGAGCACGCCCGGCCCGACGCGCCAGCGGTGGCCCAGCCGCGCGCCGAGCACGAGGGACGCGGGCAGGTCGAGAAGGCCGTCCGGCCCGAGCGACACGGCGGGGCCGGTGCCGATCGCCTCGCCCGCGACGGTCCAGCCGGTCGGCGGCAAGCGGACGGCGCCGAGGCGGGCCAGAAACGCGGGGCGCTCGGGCAAGCGGACCGCGCCGTCGGGCGTGTCGCCGCGCAGGTACAGCGCCGTCGCCGTGGCGTCGATTCGGAGCGCGCCGCGCCGCGCGGTCGCCGCCCCCTCGATGCCGAGCGCGCGCGAGCCCCCGAGGTTGACCCGCTGGCGGCGGCCGTCGGCCAGCCGCGCCTGCTCGATGGCGTCGGCGGTGCGGCGCACGAAGACCGTCGCAGACGCTTCGAGGACGGGCGAGCGCTGCGCGGCGCCGACCTCGGCTTGCCACGTGGTCTCGGGGCGCAGGTCCGGGTTGAGGGCGAACCGGCCGAGCGCCTCGCCAAACAGCTCGCGCATGGTGGGGAAGCGCGCGGCGTGCGCCAGTCCTGCGTGGAGGTCGAGCCCGCCGCGCTCGCCCGCGACGCGCGCCGTCAGCGCCGGTGCCCAGAACGCGCCCGACGATTCGCGCCCCGCCGTCTCGGTCGGCACGAACGCGTCGAGGGCGACGCCCGCGAGCACCGCCAGCCCGCCGATCGTCCCCTCCGCCTCGGCTCCGACGCGGCCCTCGCCGTGGCCGAACGGCTCGCGCGCGTCGCCCTCGTCGCGGCGGTGCGCCGCCCACAGCCCGCTCCCGAGCGCCCGCAGCGTCCACGCATCGCCGGCCTCGACCGCGAATCGGCCGCCGACCGACCGCTCGCGCCGCGTCTCGAGCGTCTCGGCGTCGGCGTAGTCGGCACTCGTGAACGGCTGGATGGCCTCCGTCGCGAGCGCCGCGTGCGCTGTCGCGTCCCACCGTAGGGCGCGCCGCTCGTCGCGTGCGCGGACGACCGCGAGCGTGCGCCGCCAGTCGGGAACGCGCCAGAAGCGGACGCTCGCCTCGGCCGGGTCGAGGTGGCCCTCGGGCGCGACCCCCTGGGCGGCGGCGACGTGCAGCACGGTCGCGGCGACGCCCCACCCGGGCTGCTGGCGGGCGACCCGGAGCAGTCCGCTCGCGGCCCGGCGGTCGGTGTTGGTGCGGAGCGCGCCGTCGGGCTGGCTAAAGGGGAGCGGCGTCGCGAGCGCGCTGCCGGATCGCGCGCCCGCGTCGCCCGCAACTGTGGCCTGCCACGCGCCCCGCCGGACGACGGACGTGGCCGCCAGCCGACCGCGCGCGGGGAGTCCACCGGAGATCTCGGCCTCGGTGAGCGCCCCGTCGCGGTCGAGCGTCCGGGGCGTCAGGTCGACCGTCCCGCCCGCTGCGTTCGGGCCCGCCCCGAGCGGCGCCAGCGAGGCCACGTCGACGGCCGCCACGACGCCCGCAGGAATCAACCCCAGGTCGACGCGGCGGTCCCACGAGTCGGTCAGCGGCGCCCCGTCGAACGAGACGGCCGTCTGGCGCTCGCCGACGCCGCGGATCGCCAGCAGGGTCTGGCCGCGCGAGTTGGTCGGCGCCGCCGCCGAGGGGACGAGGCGCGCCAGGTCCGCCACGCTCTCGGGGTCGCGCGCGAGCACGCTCGCGACCGGGATCCGGGTCACGCCGGTCGCCCGCTCAGCGCCCCCGACGACGACCTCTTGCAGGGCGCGGACGGTGTCGGGCGAGGCCGCTTGCGCACGAGCGCCTCCGGTGAGGGCGGCGGCGAGCAGCGCGGCAAGCAACGGGCGACGAAACGACATGGGGCCAAGCTACCCGGGCGCGCGGCGGATCGACGGCGCCCCGTGCGGCTCGTCGGCCCCCGTCGGCGGTGGCGAGGCCCGCGCCGACCGGACGCTACATCCCGGCCCGGCCTTCGAGGGCGCGGCTCAGCGTCGCCTCGTCGGCGAATTCGAGGTCGCCGCCGATGGGCAGGCCGCGCGCGATGCGCGAGACGGTCACGCCGAACGGCGCCAGCATCTGGCCGACGTAGTACGCCGTCGTGTCGCCCTCGACGTTCGGGTTCATCGCCAGAATCACCTCCTCGACCGGCGTCGGCATCTCCTCGCCGTCCGGCGGCGCCGCCGTCGAACCGGCCACACGGCCGACGAGCGCCGAGATGTGCAGGTCGTCCGGGCCGATCCCGTCGAGCGGCGAGATCACGCCGCCGAGCACGTGGTACAGCCCGCGATACTCGCCCGTCCGCTCCAGCGCGATCACGTCCGAGGGCTCCTCGACGACGCAGATCACGCTCCGGTCGCGCCGCTCCGACTGGCAGACGGGGCACGGGTCGTTGTCGGTCACGTTGAAGCACACCGAGCACGTCTTGACGCGGTCCTTGGCGGCCACCATCGCCCGGGCGATCTCGACGACCTCCTCGCGCGGCATCTTCAGGATGAACGCCGCCAGCCGCTGCGCCGTCTTGCGCCCGACCGTCGGCAGCTTCGAGAGCTGCTCGACGAGCGATTCGACGGTTTCGGAGGTCAGGTGCATGGCGGGGGCGGGGCGGGCGAGCACGGCAACCTCCGACACGGAGGCGACACCGGTGCGTCACCGCGAGCGGGCCGACAGGGGCGGGCTAAAACTTCGGCAGCTCCATGCCGCCCAGGTCCATGCCGGGCGGGAGCAGCGACGAGGCGGCCTCCTGCATCTTGCGGTTCTTGACGGCCTCGGCCTCCTCGATGGCCTTGTTGACGCCGGCCACGACCAGGTCTTCGAGCAGCTCGATGTCGTCGGGGTCGACGGCGTCGCGCTCGATCTTGATGGAGACGATGCGGCCCGCGCCGTCGGCGGTGACGACGACCATGCCGCCGCCGGCCTCGGCCGTCACGCGCTCTTCGGCGAGCTTAGCCTGCGTGTCGGCCACGCGCTGTTGCATGTCGGCCATCTTGCCGAAGAGGTCGGCCATGTTGGGGGTTCCGTCCATCGGATTGCGGGGTACGAGGTACAGTGTGGGGTACGGGAGGGTGTACCTCGTACCGAGTACCCCGTACCGTGGTCAGTTCCAGACGATCTCGGCGCCGAACGTCTCGAAGAGCGCTCGCACGACCGGATGGTCCTTGCGCATCTGCTTGAGCGTCTCGAACGGGTCGTCGGGGCGGGCGGTTTCGACCGTGTCGCGCGGCGACTCGACCCAGCGGAGCGGCGGGGCCGGGGCGCCGAGGACCGTCGCCAGCACGGCCGACAGCGCCTCGTCGTTCTCGGTCGCGACGGTCACGCCGAAGGCGTCCTCCATCCCGACCTCGACGGCGCCCCGGCGGACGCGGAACGGCGCGCCGGTCCGCACGATCGACGCCACGCGGACGCCGACCTCCTTGCGGACGGCGGCCACGAACCGGGGCCACGCGTCGGTGACGGTCGCGAGCGCGGGCCCGAGCGCGTCGGTCGCCGCGATCGACGCGGCGGTCGACTCGGTGAGCGAGGCCTCGGCGTCGTGGCCGTCGCCGCTGGCGCGCTGGAGGGCGGGGGCGCCGAACGGATTTGTGGGGGAGACGCGCCGCGGTGGGGGCGAGGGGGTGGGCGTGCGGAGCGCAGGCGCCGGGCGCGGCGGGGGCACCGGGTCGAAGTCCTCGGCCAGCCCGCCCATGTCGTCGTCCGTGTGCGGCGGCGGGCCGTCGTCGTCGGCCGCGTAGCTGGCGGGCGTCTCCGAGGTCTGCCCCGGCCGGATGGCGGGCTCGGCGGCCGGCTCGCGGCGGGCCTCCGGCTCGGGCGCTGGCGTCGGCGCGACGGCCAGTTCCGGCGGCTCCGTCGCCGGGCTCGGCGCGGGTGTGTCGGGGGCGCTGGCGGCGGGTGTCGGGGCGCTTGCGCGCGGAGCGATCGCGGGCGCGGCAGGCGTCAGCGCGGCTGGCGGCGGGAGCGCGGGGCGGGGCGCCGCGGCGGGCGGCGGCGGGGTGGGCGCGCTCGGGGCCGGAGGCGCACTCGGCGTCGGCGCGGCGGTGGAGCGGTCGCTGGCCGAGGACGCCGGGGCTGGGCTCGGCGTCGGCGCAGACGTGGGCGGACCGCCGGCGGGGGGCGTGTCGCCAGCGCGGGCGGTCGGCGCGCTGGCGGCCGGGGCCGCGGGGCTCGGGGCGCCGCTCGGCGCCGGCAGCGTGCCCGCACGCGCGGCGCCCTCCAGCGCCGACAGCCGGCCGAGCAGGTGCCGGAGGTCGGCCGCGCTCTCC
The DNA here is from genome assembly GCF_046845755.1 of Rubrivirga halophila. Classification (GTDB taxonomy): domain Bacteria; phylum Bacteroidota; class Rhodothermia; order Rhodothermales; family Rubricoccaceae; genus Rubrivirga. Next base: position 2,673,302 of record NZ_CP177357.1, on the reverse strand, counting down.
AGGCTCGCCATCTTGATCAGCGCCAGCTCCAGCGTCAGGCGCGGGTGGCGGCTCTCGCGCAGGTCGTGGGCCGCCGCCTCGGCCAGCATCAGCAGGTGCAGCACGTCGGCCTCGGCGAGCGGCGCGGCGGCGTCGAGGTAGCGCTCGCGCGTGGCCTCGGTCCCCTCGATCAAGTCGCCCGACTGCGTCGCGCGCGCGACGAGCAGGTTGCGGAAGTGCTCGGCCAGCCCGAGCACGAACTCGTTGAGGTCGTGGCCGCTCCGGACGACGTGGTCGACGAGCGACAGCAGCCCGGCGCGGTCGCCGGTCCGGGCGCGCGACGTCGCCTCGAAGTACACGTCCGAGTCGACGACGCCGAGCGCGGTGCGGAGCGGGCCGATCTCGAGGTTCTGCCCGCACAGCGAGACGGCCTGGTCGAACAGCGAGAGCGCGTCGCGCAAGGCGCCGTCCGCCTTGCGGGCGATCAGCACCAGGCTCTCCTCGTCGGCCGTGATCCCCTCGGCGGTCGAGATGGCGCGCAGGCGGTCGACGATTTCGGGGACCGAGATGCGGCGGAAGTCGAACCGCTGGGTGCGGCTCAGGATCGTCGGGAGCACCTTGTGGGGCTCGGTCGTCGCGAAGATGAAGAGGGCGTACTCGGGCGGCTCCTCCAACGTCTTCAGCAGCGCGTTGAACGCTGAGGCCGACAACATGTGGACCTCGTCCAGGATGTAGACCTTCTTGTTGGCCCCCTGGGGCGGCACGCGGACGGTGTCGCGGAGCTCGCGGATGTCCTCGACCTTGTTGTTCGAGGCCGCGTCGATCTCGATGATGTTGAGCGAGCGGTGCTCCTCGAAGGCCACGCACGAGTCGCACGTCCGGCACGGCTCGGCGCGCTCGCGCTCGGCGAGCGGCGTCTGGCAGTTGACGGCCTTGGCCAGGATGCGCGCGGCGGTCGTCTTGCCGACGCCGCGCGGCCCGCTAAAGAGGTAGGCGTGCGCCAGCCGCTTCCGCGTGATCGCGTTGCGCAGCGTCTCGGCCACGTGCTCCTGGGCGACGAGGTCGTCGAACGTCTGCGGCCGGTACTTCCGGGCGGTGACGGTAAAGCGGGGGGCCTGGTCGGGGGGCGTGTCGGCCATCAGGGTCGCGGGTCCGGGGAGCGCCGGGAGACCGCGAGGCGAGGGGCCCTCGCCCGGTCTCGACCGGCCCTGCCAAGGTACCGCCGCGCTCCGGCCCTCGCGGGCCGTGTGGACAACCCGCAGCGGCCGCAGGCTACACGGCCTCGGCGACGGGCGCCTCCTCGATCACCTGCGTCCCGCCCGTCTTGTCGCCGATCCGCCGGCCCTCGTCGTTGACCACGACCAAGATCGCCTCGACGAGCCCGAGCAGGCCGACGAGGCCGCTCAGGATGAGCACGGGGATGCCCAAGAGCGCGAGCGGGCCGAGCCCGATCAACACGGTCCCGATGCCCGAGATGACGCCGGCCGCCGCCAGCGTCCAGTTGCGGCGGACCGAGGCGTCGATCGTCATCGGGCCACCGTCCAAGCGGACCGGGCGGAGGCCGATGATCTTTTTGCCGACCGACCGGCCATCGGCGTAGGGCGAGTCGAGCCCGTCGCGGACCAGGATGTAGCCGGCCCCGACGAGCGTGCCGATCCCGCCCATCACGGTCCCGAACCAGCCGAAGACCCAGCCGATGGCTCCGGCGATGAGCCCGTCGATGAGGGCGGCGAGAAAGCGCTTGACGAGGTCGGCCTTGGCGTGGAGCATCGGAGTGCCGGGGTGTGGTCCTCCTTAGATACTGGAAACGCTGGGATTGACAATCGATGGGCACCTCGTTTTGGAGCCTTGGAGCTCACTCCGAGACCTGCCCAGCGGCCAGTTGGCGGACGCCGTCGAGCACGAGCGTCGGGACGACGCGGTCGACCACCGGGGTGTGCGCCGCCAGCCACTCGGCCCAGCCGCCTGTCGCCACGACGAGCGCGTCGCCGCCGAGCGCGTCGCGCGTCCGCTCGACCAAACCCGCGACGCCGTCGGCGAAGAGGACGCCCAGGCCGGCCTGGATAGCGCCCCGCGTCGAGTCGCCGACCGGAGCGAGCGTGGCCGGCCACGGCACGTCGGGGAGCTGGCCCGTGTCGCGCGCGAGGGAGCGGCGGAGCAGGTCGGGGCCCGGCGCGATGGCGCCGCCGAGGTACGCCGGCTCCGCCGACACGGCCTCGACGGTCACGGCGCTCCCGGCGTCGACGGCGATCACCGCGCGGCCCCCTGCGAGGGCGTGGGCGGCGACGGCCGCCGCCAGCCGGTCGGCGCCGAGCGTGTCCGGCGTGGCGACCGCCAGCCGAAACGGGAGGGCGGCCTCGGCGGTGACGACGAACGGGCGCGCGCCGGTGACCTCCTCGAGAGCCGCCGCCAGCACGGGCGTCAGGTGGGGGACGACCGACGCCAGCGCCCCCCGGTTCGCCGGTCCCAGGCTCGCGAGCCGCTCGCGCCAGATCTCCCCGCTGGCGCCGTCGCAGGCGAAGCGCGAGACCGGGCCCCAGCCGTTTTGCCAGACGGCCGCCTTGACGGACGAGTTGCCGATGTCGAGGACGAGCAAGGCGGGTGGGGGAGGGTGGCGGAGGGAGGATAGAGGGTGACGGAGGCCGAGGGACTCTGCTTGGCCCCGCCGGGCCGTCGCTCATCCGTGTCGACTCGGTGCTCGGCCCAGTCGGACGACCCCTCTGGCTCGTCAGACCGAGTCTCGACTCTGAAAGACGAGGTCTCACCGTTGCAGGGCGGCTTCTGCGGCCAGTAAGGTGCCCCTCTCGGTCCCGTAGGGCGGTGTTTCAGCCCTGTACGATGGCCGCTCGGACCCGTAAGACGTCCTCTCGTCCCTGTAAGACGACGTCTCGGAGGCGTAAGACGAGGTCTCGGTCCCGTAAGATGGCCTCTCAGCCGCGTAAGACGGCCTCCCGATGCCGCCGGGAGGGAGTGTTCGGACCATACCACGACCGCTCAGACCCGGTCTGCGTCCTTGGTCCCCAGCCTCCCGTCCCGACGAGCGCAGCGAGCCTACAGCCGCTCGATGCGGACGGCGTCGATGCGGCTCTGGCTGGCGGTGATGACCGTAAACCGGAAGCCCTCGTGGTCGAAGGCGTCGCGCTCGTCGGGGACGTTGCCGACGTGGGCGAGCACGAAGCCGGCGACGGTGTCGTAGTCGCCGTCGGCGAGCACGATGCCGACCTCGTCCTCCAGCGCCTCCAGCTCGACGCGCCCGTGGACGAGAACCGTCCGGTCGTCGACGCGGCGGATGGGGGCGGCGGCGGCGTCGTGCTCGTCGCGGATGTCGCCGAAGAGCTCTTCGAGCAGGTCCTCGAGCGTGACGATCCCGGCCGTCCCGCCGTACTCGTCGACGGCGACGGCGAGCGTGGCGCCGCCCTGCAGAAAGTCGAACAGGAGGTCGCGAGCGGGCTTCGAGTCCGGGACGACGCGGGCCGGGCGGAGGATGGAACTGAGCGTCTCCGGGGCGTGGAAGAGGTCGTGCGCCAAGACGACGCCGACGATGCGGTCGACGTTTTCGTGGTAGACCGGCAGGCGGCTGAAGCCGGTCTCGATAAACATCTGGCGGACCTCCTCGATGGTCGCCGTCTCGTCGACGGCGCGGATCTCGGTCCGGGGGATCATCGAGTCCTTGACCCGCAGCGAGCGGAGCTCGAAGACGTTCGTCAGGATCTCGGACTCCTCCTCGTCGAGGTCGAGCGTGCCCGTCTCCCGGCTCTCGCGGATCGCCAGCTCGAAGTCGCGGCGCAAGAACTGCTGGACCGTCGTGCCCTCGCCGTCGGCGATGCGGACGAACAGGCCGCTCACCCAGCCGGCGGCCTTGATGAGCAGCCAGAACACGCCGTACGTCAGCTTGAGCGGCGCCGCGAGCAGGAAGAGCACGCGGATGGGCGGCTGGCGCAGCAGCGACTTCGGGATGACCTCGCCGACGACGAGCACGATGACGGCCGCGATGATGGTCTGGGTCGTGAGCACGGCCGCGCCGGTCTCCGCGAGCCCGACGGTGCCGCCGAAAAAGCGCGCCAGCGGCGGCTCCAGGGCCAGGCTCATCATCGTCGAGTAGACGACGAGGGCGATGTTGTTGCCGACGAGCGTGGTCGTCAGGAACGTGCCGGGGTCGTCCATGAACTCCTGCACGACGGTCCCCAGCCAGCCCGCCTGGCGCGCGCGCGCCTGCGTCTTGAGCCGGTTGGCGGTCACGAACGCGATCTCGGAGCCCGAGAAGAACGCGCTCAGCGCCAGCATCAGCAGGATGAGAAAGACGGTCATGGGGAGGAATGAGGAGTGAGGATCGAGGCATGAGGGACTCGCCCCTCACCCCTCGTGCCTCGCTCCTCGGACGCGCTAGCGGCCGGTGAACTCCGGGGGCTGGCGTTCCAGGAAGGCCATCACGCCCTCGGCGAAGTCCTCCGTCGCGGCGCACTGGGCAAACAGGGCGGCCTCTTGCTGCAGGCCCTGGGGGAGCGGGAGGTCGGACGCGCGGACCGCCTGGAGCGACATGGCCACGGCGACGGGCGCCTTCGCGGCGATCGTCAGGATGAACTGTCGGGCCGTCTCAATGAGGTCGGCCGCCGGGACGACGCGGTTGACGAGCCCGATCTCGTACGCGCGCTGGGCCGAGACGCGGTCGCCGGTGAGCAGCATCTCGGTCGCGATGCCGCGGCCGACGAGCCGGGGCAGGCGCTGCGTGCCGCCGTACCCCGCGATCAGGCCAAGCTGGACCTCGGGCTGCCCGAACTGGGCGGTCTCGGACGCCACGCGCAGGTGGCACGCCATCGCCAGCTCGCACCCGCCGCCGAGCGCGAACCCGTTGACGGCCGCCACGACCGGCTTGGGCAGGTTCTCGATGCTGTTGAACACGGCCTGCCCGCGCGCGGCGAAGCGGTGGGCGTCGAGCGGCTCCATGCCCGCGAATTCCGAGATGTCGGCGCCCGCCGCGAACGCCTTCTCGCCGGCGCCCGTGATGACGACGCCGCGGACGTCCTCGCCGCGCGCCAGCCGGAGCGCCTTGCCCAGTTCGGCGACGAGCCGCTGGCTGAGCGCGTTGAGCGCGTCGGGGCGGTCGAGCGTGATCGTGAGGATGCCGTCGGCGTCGGTCTCGGCGGTCAGGGTCTGGAAGTCGGACACAGAATCAGGAGTGAGGAATCAGGGATGAGGAGTGAGGGTGCCTGTCGTCGTCGCCTGCCGGGCAAGGAAAGGGGGAATAGCACGTGCTCGTTCCTCAATCCTCGATCCTCATGCCTTGCGAGCGGCGCGAGCCATCACCCCTCCCGGGTGCGGCGGCGCTGCTCGGCCTCGGTGTCCGTGGCGTCGCCCAGCACGTCGTCGAGGTCGTCGAGCAGGCCGGCGTCGATGCGGTCCTCGACGCGGCCCATCTCGCCGGCCGGCGAGGCCTCGAACGCCTCGAGGTCGAGCTCGGTCAGCCCGCCGATGCCCATGGTCTCGTCGAGCACCTCCATCGAGTGCTGCGTCTCCTCGACCTCGCTCATCAGCGTGTCGAGCTGGAACGAGACCTCCTCGGGGTTCTGCATCGTCAGCGACTGCTCGTAGACGTAGCGCGTCACGTCCTCGATGGTCTCGAGCTGGGCCTCGATGATGGCCAGGTTCTCGCCGGCCTTTTTGAACCGGTCGAGCCGCTTCTCCAAGATCGCCAGGCGCCGCTGCTTGATGGCGCGGACGCGGGGCGGGTCGGCCTGCATCTCGTTCTGCAGCGCCGTGATGGCGCGGACGATGTCGTTCTCGCCGGTCCGCCGGGCAAACTGCACGTAACGCTCCTTGAGCTGGAGCAGGTTGAGGTGCGCGTCGAGCAGGCCGTCGAGCTTGTTGAGGTGGGCCGTGAGCAGGCCCTGCGACGAGTACGGGAGCTTGGCGTAGTTGTCCTTGATCGCCTTCTCCATGTTCCGGAAGCGGACGTAGCGCTTCTGGTCGTCCTTCGCCAGCGTCCGGAAGACCTCGCGGTCGCGCGGGGCCTTGCGCCGCTCGTCGACCTTGCGGGCGCGGACGGCGCGCTTGAACCGCTCGTTGCGGGGCAGCGTGCCGAGGTACATCAGCTCGGCCGCGGCGGCGAAGACGAGCAGGACGTTCGCGGCCACGCCGCCCGTCATCAGGGCCAGGACGAGCGCGAGGATCAGGAAGCCCAGGTTGAGGGGGCTCATGAAGGCCTCCTTCGTGAAGTTGATCGACTCGTCGGGCATGGGAGAGTGATGAGTGAGGAGTGATGGGTGATGGGCCGGGCGGAGCGCCCCCACGCATCACGAATCACGCATCAGCGCTGGCGGCCGATGGACTTGGGGTCGCGGTCGGCCGCGGGGGGCGGCTCGTCGGCCGGGGGCGGCGTTCGGCCGATGGACTTCTCGCCGGCGGGCGCGGCGGGCGCGCGCGTCGAGTCGGTCCCGGCGGTGCGGGCGGCCTCGACCGACGACGGGTCGCCGCCGCCGCCCATCTGGGCCTTCATCTGGCGGACGAGCGCCTCGGCCTCGGCCTTGGCGAGCGCCTCCCGGTCGACGTCGTCGGCATTCCCGGTGACCGGCGCGTGGCCCTCGGTCGCAAGGTCGTAGCGGGCCTCGGCGAGCGCGGCGTCGCGGTAGAGCTTGTCCGTCGCCGCGTCAAGGTTGTCGCTGGCGGTCCGGTCGGTCATGGCGCCGAGCGCCCGAGCCGTCGAGGCCGTGCGCTGGGCGCCGCGGTGCTGCTGCTTGAGGGCGCGGAGCTGCTGGAGGTGCGCCTTCTCTTCGGCCTTGAGCCGTTCGAATTCGGACTTGTCCATAGGGGTGTGGGATGTGGGATCGAGGGGTGGGCCGAGGGGACGTACGCCGACCCCTCCGTCCTGTATCCCTCCACCCCTCGGGTCTACTGGGTCCGCTGGCGGTCGCGCTCGGCCGGGGCGTCGACGGGGGCGTCGGCCTCGGGGATCTGAATCTGGGGGGCGGGCGCGGCCTCGGCCGGCTCGTTCATGCCCATCTCCAGCTTGAACTGCTTGACGAGCTCGGCGGCCTGGAGCTCCTGCGCATCCTCCTCGATCTGCATCGACTCGGTGTCGATGGAGTCGAGGGCCATCTCCATGCGCGCCTCGTTCTTGGCCGACTGCTCGTTGACGCGGCGGACCATCTCGTCGTGCGTCGAGTCGACGCCGGCGACCTCGAACTGCTCGAGCGTGTCGGCGATCTTGGCCTGCCACTTGGCGCGCTCGTGCGCGCGCAAGGCCTCCTTGGCCTCACCGATCTTCTTTTCGCGCTCGCGCATAAAGGCCTTCTTGACCTGGAGCGCCTTGTCGTAGGCCTGCTCGGCGAACTCGAGCTGCTCGCCGGTCCGGCCCTGGGCCTCCTTGATGCCCTGGAGCTGGACGGCGTAGCGCTGGGCGATGTCGTCGCGCCCGGCCTGGATGGCCGCCTTGATCTTGCTCGTGATCGAGGACTGCTCGGCGGTGTACTTGCGGTGCTCCTTCTGGAGAAGCATCACGTTGGCTTTCACCGTCGCGATGTTCTCGTTCATCTTGGGGACCTGGTCGTTCAGCTCGCGCATGTTCTGCTCGAGGATGAGACGGGGGTCCTCCATGGCGGAGATGGCGCCGCCGAACAGCGACTTCATGAGACGGGAGAAACGCTTCCACATGGCAGAGACGGGGCGGGTGGGGTCGGGCGCCGAAAGGTACGGGCCGGCACGGGAGACGGCTCCTACGGTGCGACCGGCGAATTGGTTGTGCCGGGCGCGCAGTGCGAGCCGGGACAACGGGTTGACGCGAGGATCGAGGCCCGACCCACCGGAGTCGCCCGTGGCTACGCGTCGTCTCCGGTCTCGCCCGCCCAGGCCGCCCCGTCGAAGCGGTCGAGCAGGAGGGGCGTGGCGGCGGGCGGGGCGTCGGCGAGCGTGAACGCGGCGCGGACGGCGTCGACATCTGCGCGGTCGGGGTCAGAAGCGAAGATCTGGGCGAGCGGCTGGCCGGCCTCGACGCGCTCGCCGACCGTCGCGTGGAGCACGAACCCGGCCCGAGGGTCGACGTCGTCCTCCTTCTTCGCGCGGCCCGCGCCCAGGTCCACGGCCGCGTAGCCGAGCGCGAGCGGGTCGATGTCGGCCACGAAGCCGGTCGCGTCGGCGGCGACCGTTGCGACGGGCTCGCCCATGAGACGGTCGGGGTCGTCGAGCACGGAGGCGTCGCCGGACTGGGCCTCGACGATCTCCCGGAAGATCCCGAACGCCCAGCCGTCACGGAGGGCCACGCTCGCCATGCGGCGGCCTGCCTCGGGCGACTCGGCGGCCTTCCCGAGCCACAGCATCTCGCCCGCGAGCGCGAGCGTCACGTCGATCACGTCGGGGCACAGCCCACCCGCGGGCGTCTCGTTGCGCAGGATGCGGATGGCCTCGGCGGTCTCGGGGCCGTTGCCAATCGCCCGGCCGAGCGGCACGTCCATCTGGGTGAGGAGCGCGACCGTCGGCGTCCCGAACTGGCGGCCGACGCGGACGAGTGTTTCGGCCAGCTCGCGCGCGCGCGCCTCGCTCTTCATGAACGCGCCGCGGCCGGTCTTGACGTCGAGCACGAGCGCGTCGATGCCCTCGGCGAGCTTTTTGGACAGGATGCTGGCGGCGATGAACGGGATCGACTCGACGGTCGCCGTCACGTCGCGCAGGGCGTAGAGCTTCTTGTCGGCCGGGGCGATCTCGGCGGTCTGCCCGATCAGGACGGCGCCGACCTCGCCGAGTACTTCGCGGTAGCGCGGGATGTCGAGGTTGACGTCGAAGCCGGGGATGGCCTCGAGCTTGTCGAGCGTCCCGCCGGTGTGGCCGAGCCCGCGGCCCGAGATCATCGGGACGGGCACGCCGCACGCGGCCACGAGCGGCGCGAGCACGAGCGACACCTTGTCGCCGACGCCGCCCGTCGAGTGCTTATCGACCTTGACGCCGGGCACGTCGCTGAGGTCGAGGACGGTCCCGCTGTGGAGCATCGCCTCGGTCAGCGCGAGCGCCTCGTCGTCGTCGAAGCCCTGGAGAAAGCCGGCCATCAGGAACGCCGCCATCTGGTAGTCGGGCACGTCGCCGGCGGTGTAGGCGTCGATGAGGTCGACGATCGATTCGGGAGCGAGCGCGCCGCCGTCGCGCTTGGCGGTGATGAGGCGGACGGCGTTGAAGTCGGGCACGGGGCGGGGGGCGGAGGGGGAGAAGATCGGGCGGGCGGCCCAAACGAGACGAGGCGGACGGCACGCGGCCGCCCGCCTCGCGGACTGGGTCGTCGGGGGCGGCTTACGCCTCCGCTCCGGCCTCGGCAGCCTTGGCCGCCTCGCGGGCGGCCTCGTCGGCGTCGGCCTCCTCCTGGGCGGCGACGGCCTGCTTGGCCTGCGACTTGCCGTAGCGGCGCATAAACTTCTCGACGCGGCCGGCGGTGTCGACCATCGTCTTCTTGCCCGTGTAGAACGGGTGGTTCGACGAGTCGACCTCGGACTTGAGGTCCTTGCCCGTTGTCGAGCGCGTCTGGAACTCCGTGCCGTCAGCCAAGGTGACGGTGATGAGCGGGTAGTCGGGGTGGATGTCGGACTGCATGTTCGGGCGGGGCCGCTTTGGACAGAACCCCGAATCTAGTGGGCATCCGGGCGTGGGCCACCCCCGGAGGCCCGTGTTCCTCCCGTCTTCGCGCGCCGGCCGCCGACCCCACCGATCAGCCCAGCAGCCGCAGGATGAGGTCCGTCGCGACGAGCCCCGCCAGCAGGCCGACCACGAACTGCCCCCACGACGGCCCGCGCCCCTGGCGCAGCGCCGCGCCCGCCACGACCAGCACGGCCGCCAGCAGCAACCGCTCCGTCGGGAGGTCGGGCGACTCGGGCGAGGCGCCGAGCACGCCGTAGCCGACCAGGGCGATGACGCCCAGCACGAGGGCGACGGTGCCGGCGGTGCGCGAGGAGGGCGTCGGGTCGGGCATGGGAGGGCGGGGCGGAGACCGCAAGATCGGGGCTACATCGCGCTCAGTCCAAAGACGGCGTTCGCGAACAGCAGCTGGCCGTCGGCCCAGAAGCCGCGGAAGAGGGGGCTGTCGACGAGGTACACGACCTGCCCGCGTCCCATCTCCTCGACGCCGAACACGAGGGAGTCTTCGAGCCTCGCTTGCGCCTCGGCGCCCGCGAACCCGGCCGCGGGCGCGCCGCTGCGGACGACGCCCACGTTCCACGCGTCGTCGCCGCCGAAAAACTCGACCGGCGCGACGCGGCGCTTGACGACGTACGTCCAGTCGGGGTACCCGAACGCGAGCGGGTGCGAGCCGTCGAGGGCGACGCGGTAAACGGCGCCGGGGACGCTCTCGGAGACGCCGCGGCGGTCGCGGTCGCCGTAGCGGAGCAGGCGGCCCTCGCCCGTCGAGTCGGGCTCGGCCGCCTCGCGCTCTTTCAAGCCGAAGCCGTCCTTGCCGGCGAACGCGGTCGCCGCGCGCTCCAGCGCCACCAGCCGCCCGCCCGCCCGGACCCAGCTCCGAATCGTCTCGGCGCGGTCGCCCGTCAGCCACGACCCGTAGCTGCCGTCGGGCATCACCAACACGTCGACGCCGTCGAGGTCGCTGGCGGAAAAGCGCTCGGCGGTGAGCTGCGTCGCCGGGTACTCGACGACGGCGTCGAACCAGTGCCAGACCTCGCCGAGCGCGGTCGGCGAGACGGGCGTGTCGGCCAAGACAGCGACGTGCGGGGTGCGGACAAAGCCGACGCGATTCGAGCCGATGTCCGGGCCGGTCTCGGCGAAGCCGCCCGCGAGCGCCGCCAGCGCCTCGCCGGTCTCGGCCGCCGCGCGGCGGACGACATCGTCGAAGCGGTCGCCCAGGCGCGCGTTCCCGGCGCGCGTGATGACGAGCCCGCCGCGCCCGAAGTCGCGGCCTCCGGCGCGGAACGGCTCGGGGATGATGCGGACCCCGACGCCGTCGCGGAGGAGCCGCGCCAGAAACCGCGCGTCGCTGGCGGCGCGCCAGTCGGCGGCGTACGCGTAGGGGCGGCCGCTCGGGAGCGTGGCCTCGGTCGGCGCCGGACCGCCGGTCGGGACGACGTCGTCGGCCGCGAGCCCCTCGACGCCGTAGACGTAGGGCAGCGCCCAGGCCGTCACGTCGTACGTCACCGAGTCGGCGAGCGCGGGCTCGGGCTCGAACAGGACGGCCGCGAGCCGCCCCTTGGGCTGGCGCGTGTCGACCACGAGCGCGCCCGCCGCCACGTCGACGCGCTCGGCCTCGGTCGGCGCGTCGAGGCCGCCCGCATAGCGGACGCCCCGGGCGGCGCCGCCCCGTGCCCAGCCGTAGGTGATGCCCTGCAGATCGAGGAGAGCCGCCAGGCCCTGAAGCCGGTCGGCGTCGCCCGTCGCGACGTAGCTGCGGGCGCCGGCGGGCGGCGTGGCAAAGGACGCGGCGAACTCGCGCGTCACCTCGTCGGCGTGGCGGGCCGTCGTGCGGACGGTCTCCATCCCCGAGGCCACGTGGTGCGCGATCCGGTCGGCCAGCCGCAGCGTGTCGCCCTCAGCCGTTTCGATGGCGAGCCCCGCGCGGCCCGAGCCGCCCTGCTCATAGGTCATCCCGACGGCGCCGTTGAAGGTCGGCCACGTGTCGCCGTAGCCGGGGTAGAACAGGTCGAAGACCTCCTTGGTGAAGTAGAGCCAGTTTTCGCGGTCGAAGGCGCGCGCGTTCGCCTGCCCGATCCGCGTCTGGAAGGCGCGCTGCCACGGCGTGATGCGCGGGTGGAACGGCTCGGCGGCCGGCGCGAAGTAGTACGGGCTGTCGACGCCCTGCTCGTGGAAGTCGACGTGGACGGCGGGGAGCCAGCGGTTGTAGAGCGCGAGCCGGGCGCGCGTCTCGGGCTGCGTGCCCCAGGCCCAGTCGCGGTTGAGGTCGAAGAGGTAGTGGTTGTAACGCCCGCCGGGCCACGGCTGGTCGTGCTCGCGCGCGTCGGGGTCGGCGTCGGGCCGGGCGCCGCGGCGCTGCTGGTAGCCTGAGACGTAGCGGTCGCGGCCATCCGGATTCAGGCACGGGTCGAGGACGACGACGACGTCCGCCAGCAGGTCGGGGCTCTGCGTGAGGTCGTAGAGCGTCTGCATCGCGGCCTCGGTGCTGACGGCCTCGTCGCCGTGGACGTTGTAGCTCAGCCACACGACGGGCTGGGTCGGCGGGCCCTCGCCCCGCGATGCGCCAACGGCGCTTGCGCGAGCGGCCTCGGCCGCTTGCGGACTGTCGGCAACGACGGCGACCAGCAGCGGCCGGCCCTCGGGCGTCTCGCCGTACCGCTCGACGGTCACCAGCGCGCTCGCGGCGGCGACGGCCTCGACGTAGTCGACCACGCGGTGGTGGGGCGTGAAGCGGTCGCCGAGGGCGTAGCCGAGGTGCTCGGCGGGCGTCGGGACCTGGGCGCTGGCGGCCGTCGCTAGCAGGGCCGCGAACGAGAGGAGTGCGGGACGGAGCCGAGAGGTCGACAGAGTGGGCACGGACGGGGATCGGGGGGGAGACCCGGAAGCTAGCGGCGGCCCCGAGCGTCACGCGCCGGACGGAGTCGGAGCAACCTCGAGGGCTCTGATGGCATTCAAGAGGGCCCTTCTCTTTCCCCCTCTTTCCATGTCCAAGACGCCCAACCAGTACGCCATGCAGGACCCGCGGAGCCAGTACCCGGCCCCGCCGTTCCCGCGCCAGCCCCAGCCCGCGCCGGGCCTGACCCAGAAGATGGACCCGGTCCCCGACCACGGCGAGGACAGCTACCGCGGCTTCGGTCGGATGGAGGGCCGCAAGGCGCTCATCACCGGCGGCGACTCGGGCATCGGCCGGGCCACGGCCATCGCCTACGCTCGGGAGGGCGCCGCCGTCGCCATCAACTACCTCGACGCCGAGAGCCCCGACGCCGCGTCGCTCGCCGAGCTCATCGAGGGCGAGGGCGGCACGCTCGTCCGCCTCCCCGGCGACTTGACCGACGAGGCGTTCTGCACCCAGCTCATCGAGGACGCCGTCGACCAGCTCGGCGGGCTCGACGTGCTCGTCATCAACGCCGGCAAGCAGGTCTACCAGGAGTCCATCCAGGACATCACGACCGAGCAGTTCGACCAGACTTACAAGACCAACGTCTACGCCATGTTCTGGCTGTCGAAGGCGGCGCTCCCGCACCTCCCGGCGGGCGCCTCCATCATCAACGTGACCTCGATCCAGGGCTACAGCCCGTCGCCGGGGCTGCTCGACTACGCCTCCACCAAGTGGGCCATCATCGGGTTTACGAAGGCGCTCGCGAAGCAGGCCATCGAGGACGGCATCCGCGTCAATGCCGTCGCGCCCGGCCCCTTCTGGACGCCGCTCCAGCCGTCGGGCGGCCAGCCGCAGGACAAAGTCGAGACGTTCGGCGAGCAGGTCCCGTACGGCCGCCCCGGCCAGCCGGCCGAGATCGCGCCGACCTTCGTGTTCCTGGCGACTCAGGAGTCGGGCTACATCACCGGCGAGGTCTTCGGCGTCACCGGCGGCGAGCCGACGGGCTGAGCCGACGCCACGCCTCGGCGCCGGGGCGGGGGGCGTCTCGGGATGCCCCCCTTGACATCTGGAGAAAAAGGACGATCCTCTAGAGCACCTGCCCAACGCCCCGTCGTGACCCGCACCCTCAATTTCGTCAACCGCAACCGAGTCTCCCGAGGGAGGCGCGAGCGTTGGCGTGCGTAGGTCCGGCGGACCGTCCACCCCGATTCGAGCGGCCCCTCCACACCGGAGGGGCCGCTGTTTTTTATGCCGCGCCCGCGGCCCGCCCCAGCCCCCCGAGCCCATGTGCTCCATCCTCGGCCTCCTCGACCTCCAGACCGACCCCGCCGCCGCCCGCGCCACGGCCGTCCGCCTGTCCGGCCTCCAGCGCCACCGCGGGCCGGACTGGTCGGGCGTCTACGCGACCGACCGCGCCGTGCTCGCGCACGAGCGGCTCGCGATCGTCGACGTGCTCCACGGCGCGCAGCCGCTGCTCAACCCCGAGGGCACGCACGCGCTCGCGGTCAACGGTGAGATCTACAACCACCGCGCGCTCCGCGCCGGGCTCGCGGAGCCGTTCGACTTCCAGACCGAGTCCGACTGCGAGGTGATCCTGGCGCTCTACCGCGAGCGCGGCGCCGACTTCCTCGACGACCTCGTCGGCATCTACGCCTTTGTCCTCGTGGACTCCGAGACCGACCGGTACCTCATCGCGCGCGACCCGCACGGCGTGATGCCGCTCTACACCGGCCGCGACGAGCACGGGACGTTGTACGTCGCCAGCGAGATGAAGGCGTTGGTGCCGGTCTGCAAGCAGATCGAGACGTTCCCGCCCGGCCACGTCTGGGACAGCGCCGTCGGCCACCCGGTCCGGTTCTACACGCGCGACTGGATGGCCTACGACGCGGTAAAGGACAACCCGGCCGAGCCGGCCGACGTCCGCGCCGCGCTCGACGCGGCCGTCAAGCGCCAGCTGATGACCGACGTGCCCTACGGCGTGCTGCTCTCGGGCGGTCTGGACTCGTCCATCACGGCGGCCCTCGCCCAGCAGTACTCCAAAAAGCGTGTCGAGGCCGACGACCAGGCCGAGGCGTGGTGGCCGCACCTGCACTCGTTCGCGATCGGGCTCGAGGGCTCGCCCGACCTCGCGGCGGCCAAGGAGGTCGCGGCGCACATCGGGACCGAGCACCACACCTTGCACTTCACGGTCGAGGAGGGCGTCGACGCGATCCCCGAGGTGATCCGCCACCTTGAGACGTATGACGTGACGACGATCCGCGCCGCGACGCCGATGTTTTTGATGGCGCGGCGCATCAAGGCGATGGGCATCAAGATGGTGCTCTCCGGCGAGGGGGCCGACGAGATCTTCGGCGGCTACCTCTACTTCCACCGCGCGCCCGACGCCCGGCAGTTCCACGACGAGACCGTCCGCAAGCTCGACCGGCTCCACCTGTTCGACTGCCTGCGCGCCAACAAGTCGATGGCCGCGTGGGGCGTCGAGGCGCGCGTCCCCTTTTTGGATCAGGAGTTTTTGGACGTGGCGATGCGCCTCAACCCGGAGGCCAAGCGGCCGCACGGGGGCACGATGGAAAAGCACATCCTGCGCCAGGCGTTCGAGGACATGCTGCCGGCGTCGGTCGCGTGGCGCCAGAAGGAGCAGTTTTCCGACGGCGTCGGCTACGCGTGGATCGACTCGCTCAAGGAGCGCGCGGAGGCGCTGGTGACCGACGAGCAGATGGCCGCCGCCGAATTCAGATTCCCGATCCACCCGCCGGACACCAAGGAGGGCTACCTCTACCGGACCATCTTCGAGGCGCACTACCCCCACGACGCGTGCGCCCTGACCGTCCCGAGCGGCAAGTCGGTCGCGTGCTCGACGCCGGAGGCGCTGGCGTGGGACGCCTCGTTCCAGACCTCGGCGGACCCCTCCGGCCGGGCCGTCGCCGGCGTCCACGTCGAGGCGTACTGACGGATCTCGCCCCTCTCGGCGACGGCGTCGAGGGGGGCGGGGTCAGACGCCGTCCCGGAGCCATCCGATGGCCCGGCGGATGGTCTCCTCGGAGCTAGAGGTGGCCTCGTCGGGTTCGACACCCTCGCGGTACGACGACCGCTCGCGGTCGGCCATAAAGGAGACCGCGAGGTACAGCGTGGCCCCGTCGCTGAGGGGGAGCCCCGCGTTCGCCGTCGAGAGCCCACACGTGCGCGACCCGAACGAGCGGGTGTCCGGCCGGCGCTCGAACGCAATGGCCGTGGCCTCACCCGAACTGGCGGTCGGCGTGTCTAGGAGGACGGCGACGCGCGGCCGCTCTCGCCGCAGACGGACCGGCGAGGCGACCTTGACGACCGTGTGGCCGTTGAGGATCGACGCGCCGTCCTGGTACGCCCACGGGAGCACGACGCCACCCGGGGCGACGAAGTGGCCGACGACACCCTCCCCGAGCACTGGACCGAGGCCTGCCAGCATCGGCCACATATTGCCGCCCGTGTTGAGGCGGAGGTCGACGATCCAGCCCACGAGCCCCTCGCGGTCGGCGGTCTGAATTCGGCGCTGGATCCCCGTCGCGAAGGCGGTCGCCTCGTCGCCGCCGCCGGAGAAGCCGGAGACAAACACGTAGCCGACGTCGTCGGGGAGGTCGGGTGGGACGAGCGGCCCGGAGGTGCAGACGGTCGACCCGCCCCTGATAGTGCCAGTCAGTGGCGGCGGGGGGCGGAGGAAGCTGTGGTAGTTGTCGTCGAGGGCCCGGAGTGCGACGCGGATGCCGGGGTACGTCGCGCCGATCGTCTGGGCGCCTTCGATCTCCGCCTCGGCCTCCGCGCGGACAAGGTCCCACCGGATGCGCTCGCGGTAGAGCGCGTTCGCTTCCAGGATGTCGAGGACCTCGTCGAGGTACGCCGCCGCTGCCGCAGACGTCGGCCGCTCGGAGGACGGTGGGCTGGGCTCGGGGGCTGTGGCGTCGCACCCGGCGAGCGCGACCCAGAGTATGGCGACGGAGAGAACGCGCACGAAGGCAGTGGGCACGGCGTGGACCGTGGACGCCTGAATGTCCTGAAGAGTAACGCGGGCCTAGCCCTCCGCGCGCAACACGGCCAGCGGGGGCTGGCGCAGCGCGCCCCGGCTCCCTGCCAGCCCGACCGCGACGGTCAGCAGCGGCACGACGGCGAGCGCCCACAGCAGCCACGACACGTCGGGCACGAACGGGATGTTGAACGCGAACCGCGCCAGCCCCCACGCCCCGGCGACCGCGAGCAACCCCCCGGTCAGCGCCGCCAGCACGCCGAGCAGGGCGTACTCGGCGACCAGGATCCGCCGCACATCCGCCCGGCTGGCACCGAGGGTGCGGAGCACGACCGACTCGCGCGTCCGCTGCGCGAGCGCCACGCGGACGGCGCCCGCCAGCACCACGAGCCCGGTCACGACGGCGAACAGCGCCATAAAGCGGAGCACGAAGGCGACCCGGTCGAGCACGCGGTCGACGAGCGCCAGCACCAGCCGCACGTCGACGGCGGAGACGTTGGGGAACGCCTCGACCACGTCGGACTGGAGCCGCGCGGACATCTCCGGCGTGCCCGCTCGCGTCAGGAGGATGGCCGTCTGGGGCGCCTCCGCAAGCGGGCCTTCGGGGAAGACGGCGAAAAAGTTGGGCTGCACGCGCGCCCAGTCGACCTCGCGCAGGCTCGTGACCTCGGACTCGATCTCGGCGCCGCTGACGGACCACGTGATGCGGGAGCCGAGCGCCACGTCGAGGTCGAGCGCGATGTCGGCTTCGAGCGAGATCGGGACGACGGCAACGTCGGGGGCGGCCGTCCCGACGAACGTCCCGGCGGTGAGCGTCTCGGAGTCGACGAGTTCGGAGCGGTACGTCGAGCGGTACTCGCGCGTCAACGTCCAGCGCTCCGGCCCGCCCTCGCGGCCGGCGAACGAGTCGTCGGAGCGGTCGGTCAGGGTGTCGATGGGGACGCCGTCGATGGCGGCGATGCGCATCGTGACGAGCGGGACCTCGTCGACGACGGGCAGGCCGAGCCCCTGGACGAGCGCGCGCAGGCTGTCGCGCTGGTCGGGCTGGACGTCGAACAGCACCACGTCCGGGGCGCCCTCGGCGTCGGAGGGCAGGGCGACCTGGGCGAGAATCGAGCGCTGCACCAACCCCAGCGCGAGCACCAGGAAGACGCCCAGCCCCATCGTCAGCAGCAGCACCAACGTCTGGTTGCCGGGCGCGTGCAGGTTCGACAGCCCCTGTCGCCACGCCCACGGCAGGCCGGGCCGGACCACGCGCCGCACGACCCCGCGCACGATGACCGCCGCCAGCGCCAGCAGCCCGAACACGGCGGCGGTCCCGCCGACGAAGGCGGCGGCGCCAATCCAGGACTGCGTCTGGAGGTACGCGAACCCGCCGACGGCGGCGACCAGGAGCACGCCGAGCCCGATCTGGACCGGGTCGAGGCCGCGAGCGCGGGCGTCGTCGCGCAAGGCGCGGAGAGGCGGCACGCGGCGGACGCCGACGAGCGGCAGAAGGGCGAACAGCAGCGCCGTCCCGAGCCCGACGCCCAGCCCTTCGAGCAGCGCGCGCGGCACGATGTGGTTCGCCACGTCGACCGGCAGGAAGCCTGCGAACACCATCGGCAACAGCCGTTGGACCGCGACTCCTAAGAGCGCCCCGAGGGCCGCGCCGACGAATCCGAGCGCGAGCGCCTGGATCGCGTACGCGACGAGCACGCGGCGCGACGACATCCCCAGACACCGCAGCGTGGCGACCGTCTCGGCCTTTTCAGACACGTAGACGCTCACCGACGACGCGACGCCGATCCCGCCCAGGAGCAGCGCCACGAAGCCGACGAGCGCCAGGAAGCGCGTGAGATAGCCCGAGGCCTCGGTCACCTCTTGCTGCTCCTCGCCCGCGGTCTCGTACCGGATCTCGGCGGCGTCGAGCACGGGGAGCGTGGCGTCGAGCCCGGCCTGTTCGTCCTCAAAGCGGAAGCCGATCGAATAGCGGGCGCGGCTGCCGAACCCCAAGAGGGAGGCGTCGAGCGCCTCCAGCGGGAGGTACACGCGGGGCCCGACGAGCCCGCCGATGTCGGTCTGCCCCGGCACCCCGTCGACCTGCCCGGCGATGAGATAGCTCCGCCCGCCGACGGTCACGCTGTCGCCGACGCTGGCGTCCATTTGCAAGAGCAGCGTCGCGTCGACGAGCGCGCCCGTCGTGTCGCGGCCGATCGTCGCCGCCGCCTCGGCGGGCGTGGACTCGACGCGGCCGTAGAGCGGGTACGGGCCGTCGAGCGCGCGGATCTGGACGAGCCGCGTCCGCCCCTCGCCGCCGGCCGACGCCGGGAAGCGGGCCATCGACGGGAACGACGCCTCGCGGACGACGGTCGCGCCAGTGACGGCCTCGAGCGAGTCGACGATCGCGGTGAGCGAGTCGGGGAAGGCGGCGCTGCGGCGGAGCTCGAGGTCGGACCCGAACACCTCGCGCGACTGCTCCTCGACGGCGCGCTCGAGGTTGACCCCGAACGACCGGATGGCGACGAGCGCGGCGACGCCGAGCGCCATCGCGGACACGTAGAGGACGAGCCGCCGGCGCATCCCGCGGCTGTCCTGCCAGGCGAATCGGAGGGGGGACATATCGGTGTGTGGGGAGAGGCGCCAGCGCCCCGATGTGTCATCCTGAGCGAAGCCGCGTCAGCGGCGTAGTCGAAGGATCTCAGCCGAGCGGAGCCCAGCTACAGCGCGACTGAGGCGCGGTGCGCGACGGAGATCCTTCGACTCCGGCCTGCGGCCTCCGCTCAGGATGACAAGAGAGGGGCGAAGAGGTTGCTGGCGGGAGTGCTCACGCGGCGGCGGACTGGCGGGGCGCGTCGGCCGGAGAGGCGTCGGTCGCTGAAACGGGGGCGCCGGTGTCGTGGTCGACCCGGCCCGCTTTGAGGGCGATCGTCCGCTCGCAGCGCGCGGCCAGCTCGGGGTCGTGCGTGACGACGACGAGGGCGGTCCCGGCCTCTCGGTTGAGCTCGAACAGCAGGGCCTCGACGCGCGCGCCGGTCTCGGCGTCGAGGTTGCCCGTCGGCTCGTCGGCGAACAAGAGGCGGGGGCGACCGGCGAAGGCGCGCGCGAGCGCCACGCGCTGCTGCTCGCCGCCCGAGAGCTGGGTCGGGTAGTGGCCCGAGCGGTCCGCCAGCCCGACGCGGTCGAGCAGGTCGAGCGCCGTCGCCATCGCGCCCTTCTCGCGGCGGAGTTCGAGCGGCACGGCCACGTTCTCGGCGGCCGTCAGCGTGGGCAGCAGGCGGAAACTCTGGAACACGAACCCGACCTCGCGCGCGCGGAGCGCGGCGCGGGCGTCTTCGTCGAGCGGCCCGAGGTCGACGCCCGCGAGGCGGACCGTCCCGCGCGTCGGCCGGTCGAGCCCGGCGCACAGGCCCAAGAGCGTCGTCTTGCCGCTGCCCGACGGGCCGACGATGGCGCACGTCGAGCCGGCGGGCACGTCGAAGTCGACGCCGTCGAGGACGGTCAGGGCGCGGCCGGCGTTCGAGAACGTCTTGGTGAGGTCGCGGGCGGAGAGGACGGGGCCGCTCAAAAGGTCGGGGGGCTGGCGAAGGGCGCCAACGGAGGGCTGGCGGCGGTCCGTACGGGAACTCGGGGGAAGGGTTCGCGAACGAGGCGCGACGGAACCGCCCGCCGCCGTTGGGGGTGCCCCATCCGCCCTTCGAGCCGTTCCATGCGCACCGTCTTCTTCGCCCTCGCCCTCCTGGCCGCCGGTTGCGGCGACGCGCCCGAGGCGCCGGCCGACACCGGCCTCGCTGCCGAGCCCGGCGCCACGGCCACGCCCGAGTCCCGCACCACTCCCGACGTGCCCGCCGCGACGACCGACGACGACACCGTGACGATCCTCTTTTTCGGCGACAGCCTGACCGCCGGCTACGGCCTGCCCGACCCCGACCTCGCGTACCCCGCCCTCGTCGGCGCGCGGCTGTCCGACGCCGGCGTGCCGGTCGAGGTCGTCAACGCGGGCATCAGCGGGGAGACGTCCGCGGGCGGGCGCGGGCGGATCGCGTGGGCGCTGAAGCAGACCACGCCCGATATCTTCGTGCTGGCACTGGGCGCGAACGACGGGCTCCGGGGCCTCGACCCCGACGCCATGCGCGACAACCTGGGCGCGATCCTGAGCGCCGTCCGCGAAGCCGCGCCGGACGCCCGGCTCGTCGTCGCCGGCATGGAGGCGATGCCGAACTACGGGGCCGACTACGTCGCCGAGTTCCGGTCGGTCTTCCCCGAGGTCGCCGACGCGCACGGCGCCACGCTCATCCCGTTCTTGCTCGACGGCGTCGCGGGGCAGGCGCGCCTCAACCAGTCGGACGGCGTCCACCCGACGGCTGAGGGCCAGCGGATCATCGCGGCGACGGTCGCCGAGGCCGTCGTGCCCCTCGCGGAGCGAGTCGCCGGATAGGTAGGGCTCAAAAGTCCACTCGGACCGAGGCGCCGGTCTCGAAGACCCAGTCCGACGGGCGATCGCCGGTGCCGAACGTCTCGACGCCGAGGCGGCTGTCGCGGGTGCCGCCGCCCACGCCGAGCGTCGCCGTCGCGGTCAGGCCGACGCCCGCCACGAAGGCCGTCACCGGGACCGCGAGGTACGGCATGATCCGGGCGCCCTGCGCCTCGCGCGTCCCGCCGACCCGGCCCGCGAGCGAGCCCGCCACGCCGAGCGTCGGCGTCGTGCGGAGCCGCCCGCGACCGAGCGGCCACCCGACCGCTGCCCGCGCCCCGGCCTGGACGTACTTCCCACGGCTCGACCGTGAGGACACGCCTGCCAGCCTGTACACCGACCATGAGGGGGCGTCCCTCCCTGGGAACGTGACGGAGTCGGGCCGAAACTCGGTCCGGGTGGCCGAGAAGTCGTCGTAGCCGAGGCTCATCGCGCTCTCGATGACGGCCCCGCCCCACGGGTGCTGGGTCGCAAGCGCGGCGACGACCCCGCCACGGCGTGTCTGGTGCTCGGTGACCCCCACGTCGAACGCCTCGAACGAGACGCGCTCGCGTTCGGTGACGGTCACACCGACCTGCACTTCGACGTGTGGCGAGAGCCGAGCGCCGAGCGTGATCGCGGGGTCGGACCCGCGCGGGAAGAGCATCCGCTCCGGCGCTGCGTTGCCATAAGCCCCAAACCCGCCGCGTGCGTCGAAGGGGGAGGCGGGTTGGGCGCTGGCGGAGACCGAAAACAGAGCGAGGAGAACGACGGTAGAGCGGGACATGGGTGGGGGCGATCGGTGGAGGCGGAGGTGGGGAGGGCGGTGGTGCTAGAGGTCGAGCCGGAGCGAGCCCTCGGCAATGGGCACCCACGATGACCCCCTCGCCCCGGCGCCGAAGGGCTCGACGCCGCGCCGCTGGTCGCGCTCGCCGCCCGCGAGCCCCCCCGTGAGCGTCGCCGTGACGGCGACGCCGGCCACGCGTGCCGAGACGGGCACGACGGCGTACGGCATCAGCCGCGCACCCTGCGCCTGGCGCCCGCCGCTGACGCGGCCCGCCAGCGAGCCCGCCACGCCGATCCCCGGCACGGCCCGGACGCGCCCGCGGCCCACGGGCCACCCGATCGAGGCGCTGGCGCCGGCCTGGACGTACTTCCCCAGGCTGGCCATCGACCGGCTGGGGAACAGGGCGACCCCGTCCTCGAGCCCGTTGCGGGTCCAGACCTCCACGGAGTCCGGGCGGAAGTTGGTGGTTTGCGCCGAGTAGTCGTCGTAGCCCAGGCTGAACCGACCGCGCACCACGGAGCCGCCCCAGCGGTCGGCCACGCCGATCGAGGCGACCGCGCCCCCGCGTCGCTGCTGGTCCTCGTGCACGCTGATCGATTGCCGGTCGAACCGCGACGCCCGCGTCTCCGTGACGGTCAGCCCCAGTTGCACGTCGACGCGGGGGGACAGGCGCGCGCCCACGGTGATCTCGGGGCTGGAGCCCTCGGGGAAGAGGAGCCGTTCGGGGGCGACGGAGCCGAACGCGCCGTAGACGCCGCGCCCGTCGAGCGGGCCGATCTGGGCGCTGGCGGAGACGGCCAGCAGAGCGAGGAGGACGGGGAGAACGCGAGACATGAGCAGAGGGAGATCAGTTGAGCCGGAGACGGAGAAAGGTGTCGGGCGTGCCGCGCTCGACGTCGACGCTGACCTGCGTCTCGACGGTGACGAGCCGGCCGACGACGCGGGCGGAGATGGGGACGGCGACGCCGAGCCGGACCGAGCTCCACGCCGTCAGCCCGCGGTCGGCGTCGGCACGGAGCGTGAACCCCCGCCCCGGCGTGGTGGCTGTCGAGACCGTCCCGCTGGCGGACGCCCGGAGCGTCGGCTGCACGACGACGCGGCCGACCGGGACGCGGCGGAACGCACCGATCGTGGCCGAGACGCGGGCGTCGTTGCCGTTGAGGCTCCGGGTCTCGTCGCCGACGGCGCGGCCGGTCAGCGAGAGCTGCGTCGGCTGGCGGTCGACGACGGTGCGGCCGAGCGCGACGCCGGCGTCGGCCCGCAGGCCGGAGCGCTCGCCGAGCGCGCGCGTGGCCCCGACCGTCACGCCCACGCCGACCCGTCGCTCGGCCCCGAAGGCCTGGTTGCCGTGGCGGCGGGCGAAGTCGGTCAGGCCAAGGTCGAGCGCGAGCCCGGCGTCCCAGCCCGAGGCGAACCGCCAGCCGACCACGCCGTCGAGCCCGACCTGGCTGTCCCCGATCGCGATGGGGTCGACGTTCTCGACGACGAGGTAGACGCCGGGGTCCGGCGTGAACGAGGTCTGGGCGGCGGGAGCGATGCTGGCGAGGGCCGCGAGCACGAGGAAGGGGGAGAGGCGGATCATCAGGAGCAGGGTCTAGAAGTCGGCGCGGACGGCGAGGTCGAGGGTGAGGTCCCAGGGCGTGCCGGCGCCGGGGAGCGTGTCCTGAACGACGCCGACGGCGGCGTCGAGCGTCAGGCCCAGCGGGCCGAGAGGCACCGTCGTCGGGGCTGAGAAGAAGAGGCCCCACGCTGTCGCGTCGAGCGCCTCGGGGCCCGAGACAAGGCGGTCGGTCGCGAGCGCGACGCCGATGCCGGGCGCCATCCGGGTGTCGTTGCGTTCGATGGGGATCGCCACGACAGCGCTCAGGCCACCGTGCCCGACGGTCGACGTGACGCGCTCGACCGTCGGCTCGGGGACGTACCTATCGGCCGTGTACCGACCCCGTGTGCGTGTTTCAATCGCCGAGCGGCCCAGGGCGGCGCTTGCGGACCCACGCATTTCAAGGGCGCCTAGCGGCTGGCGGGCCGCCACGGAGACGCTCAGCGCCCGTGTCGCTGTGACCACCTCGCCGTCTGTGTCGCCGGGTCGGGCAGGGCGGTGGATGTTCGGGCCGAAGAGACGGCTCTGTCTGCCGGCGGAGAGCCCGCCCGACAGCGTCAGCCCGCCGCCGAGGCGGACGCCCGCCGTGACCACCGGTGGCGCGCGAAAGCGGAACAGCGTCTGCTCCGGGGCGGCCGTGCCGAGCGCGGCGAACGGGCCCGGGGCAGCGGTGAGCTGGGCGCTGGCGCAGGGCGCGAGCAGGACGACGGCCACGAGGGCGACGGAGCGAAACGACACGGAGTACGCGGGGGCGTGAACAGGCGTATCCGTCGGTCGATGCGTCGCGGGGTGGGTGGCGGCCCTCAGGATACAGCCGCCGCCCCGAGGCGTCCGGGGCAAACCCGAGTCCCCGGGAGGATCCTCCCGTCAACACGGAAAGTCGCCGCCGATCCGGCTAGAAGTTGACCCGGAGCAGGCTGCCCGCAAAGCCGTAGGGCTCCCGCCGCAAGCCGTCGGGGATGGAGAACCGCATCGCCGGCGCGAGCGCCACGTCGGCCCCGAACAGGCGGAACTGAATGGGCAGCTCGACCTGCACGCCCGTGTCGAACAGGGGGCCGTCCGGGCGCGGGCGGACATCCTCGGAGCCCACGCTCAAAAGCTGGGTCATCCGCCCGTACACGCCGACCGTCGGCTGCAGCTTGATGGAGCCGACGACGGGGACGGTCCGGGCCAGCGTCGCCGAGAGGTCGACCTGCCCGTACGACCGGTCGAACGCCGAGGGGTTGGGGATGCGCGTAGACCCGTACGAGACGACGCCGCGCACCCGGCCGATCGTACCGAGCGGGGCGGGGCGAGTCAGACTGGCCGAGACGCCCGCGCTCCACGACGCGCCGCCCCCACTGAAGCCGTAGCGGTGGTACGACCCGACCAACCCGACGTCGATCCCGTTTCCAAGTCGCCTCCCGACTTCGCCGCCGAGGTCGACCCGTTGGAACTCACCGCCGGAGTGCCGCACGCGGAACTCGTCGAAGGAGACGTACAGGCCTTCGCCGTCCGCGTACTGGGACTGGGAAGAAGCGGGAGCGGCTAGGAGGACGAGGGCGAGAGCAGCGAGAACGAGACGCATCCGTGAAGGGGAGATGGAGGGCCCTGGTAACCGACGATCTTGCCGTTTCGTGCGCTCCACCACCTATCGTCGAATCAAGAGCGTCTCCACGTGCCTGATTCGGAGGCATTGGCGTCGGGAGCGCCAGCGCTCACACCTTCGCGTTCCCCACCTTCGACTCAGTCCCGTCCAGCAGCCGCCGCACGTTCGTCCGGTGCGTCCAGACGATGAACGCCGGGACGACCGTCGCGAAGATCCAGACCGGCGGGGGGCTGGCGACGTTCATCCCGAGGTGGAGCACCAGCAGCGACACCGGCAGCGAGATCGCGCCCAGGATCGAGGCGAGCGACACGTAGCGCGTCGCCGCGAGCACAGCGACGAACAGCACGAACGCGATCCCGATCGGGATCGGCGCCAGTCCCGCCAGCATCCCGGCGCCCGTGGCGACCCCCTTGCCGCCTTTCCACGAGCCGAAAAACACCTTGCCCCAGACCGTGAACACGTGGCCCAGCATGGCCGCCGTGCCCGCGAGCGTCGCCGCCCACGCCGCCGCTAGTTCCGGCCGCGAGCCGAGGAGCCCGACGAGCGTCTCGTCGCCGACGCGGAGCTGGGAGATCAGCACGACGGCCACCAGCCCCTTGGCAAAGTCGAGCAGGAACACCAGCAAGCCCGGGCCCTTGCCGAGCACGCGCATCGCGTTCGTGGCTCCGGCATTCCCGCTCCCGTGCGCGCGGAGGTCGACGCCCCGGGCGCGAGCGACCACGAGCCCCCACGGGATCGCCCCGAGGAGGTAGCTGAGGACGACGATGGCTAGGAGCGACAGCACGGCGACGGGGCAGGGGGCCGAAAGATAGAGGGGGCGCTCGGGCCGTCCCATCGGTGAAACCCCAGCGTAGCGCGAGGCGCTCTGTGCAGGCCCGGTGCGCGGTCGGTAGAGACCGAGTTGAGGGGCCTTCAAGACTCGGCGAGGCCGGCACTTCCGGGCGACGCCCCGTTATGCCGCCCGCTATTCTCGCCGGCCACCCCTCGGGCTCCGGCCCACCTGTCTCGCCCCCCGCCTCCTGTGTGACGAGAATCGCTGCTGTCCTCGGCCTCTTGCTGCTGACCTCCGCCCCCGCCCTCGCGCAGTCGAGCGTCGTCGCCCCCGGTGGCCGCCGCGCCGAGACCGCCCGGGCCGCGCGCTCGGGCGTCGCGAGCTACTACCACGCCTCGCTCCACGGCAACCGGACTGCGAACGGCGAGCGCTACGACCACCACGGCGGACTGACGGTTGCTCACCGATCGCTGCCCTTCGGAACGCTCCTGCGCGTGACCTCGCAGCACAACGGCCGCCGCGTGCTCGTCCGCGTCAACGACCGGGGCCCGTTTATCCGGGGCCGCGAGCTCGACCTCTCGGGCGCCGCCGCTTCCCGCCTGGGGATGCGCCGCTTGGGCACGCACCGCGTCACGTACGAGATCGTCGACGCGCGGACGCTGCCGAGCCGCCAGCCGGCCCCGGCTCGCAAGACGCGGCATCTCTAGGGTCCAGAGTTCGTAGCACGAGCCGCTGGCGACGACCGCCAGCAGGCCGATCCCTCTAGCGCACCACGGTGAGGCTGGCGGTGCCCCGGGCCGTCCCGTCCACAATCAGGCGCACGATGTAGCGGCCCGGCGGGAGGTTGGCCGCGAGCGCGACCCGGTGGGCACCGGCGGCGCCGTCGACCGGCTGGCGCAAGACCTCGCGGCCCAGCACATCGACCACGACGGCCTCGACGTGAGCGGGCGCGATCAGCGCGTACGCCAGCGACACTCGGCCCGCCGTCGGGTTCGGAAACGCCCGCAAGCCGGCCGCCGCCGGCGCCTCGGCCCCGACCGCAACGGCGGCCTCTTCGAGCCGCATCACGAACAGGCCCGACTGGAGATCGGACACGATGACCTTGCCCGACGCGAAGTACGGGTACGCCGTCCACGCGCCGAGATAGCCGTAGCCCGGCTGCAAGAACGTGTCGTAGAGCGCCACCTCGACCGGCGCGTGCGGGTCGGCGATGTCGTAGACGCGGAGCCCCTCGGTGTAGTGCGCCACGAAAAGCCGGTCGCCGCGCACGTAGCAGTTGTGGACGGCCGCGCGCTCGTCCTCGACGATCTGCCCCACCAACTCCACGTTCGACAGGTCCGACACGTCGAAGATGCGGACCCAGTTGCCGGACGAGCCGATCTCGTCGCCGACGTACACGGTGTCGCCGTCCTCGGTCGAGCACGTGTTGTGGGCGCCCGCGCCGGGGTACGTGAACGTCGTCAGCAAGCGGATGTCGGAGGGGTCCGACACGTCCAGCACGTCGACGCCGCCGCCGTCGTAGATGGCCGGGCCGTAGCCCCGACTGCCGCGCACCTCGAAGTCGTGGTAGTACGGGACGGACTGGTGCGTCGGCTGGAAGGCGCCCAGCTCGCGCGGCGCCGACGGGTCGGCGAGGTCGTAGACGCGGACGCCCGCGTTCCCCGACGTCCGCCCGCCGACCGCCCACAGCTTGCCGTCGGCCACCAAGACGTTGTGCGAGCCGCCACTCGTCACGCCGATCTGTACGTCGAGCCGGCCCACCTCGGTCGGCGCCGCCGGGTTAGCCAGGCTCACGATCTGGACCGGCCCGCGCTCGTGGACGACGTAGGCGTGGTCGCCGTAGACCTTCACGTCCTTGGCGTCGCTGGCGCCGGGCGGCGAGGCGACGAACCCGACCTCGACAGGCGGCGCGGCGGGCGCGGCCGTGAGGTCGATCACCGACAGGCCCGTGCCCCGGCCCGTCAGCAGGGCGTACTCCGTGCCGTCGGGCGCGGTGTAGCCCCACGTGTCGCCGTACGTCGATGTCCCCGCCCTCCCCGGGTCGAGCGACGAGACGGCCTCGACGCCGACGGACACGACCGGCCGGACGCGCGCCTCCCGGGTCGCGAGCACTGTCCCTGACCGGCTCAGCTCGACCGTCAGGTCGTAGACGCGCTCTGCGTCGAGGCCGGTCACGCGAGCGGTGCCCGCCTCGGGGTCGGCGGTCGCCAGCACGGCGCCGGCGTTGTCGAGCACGCGCACGTCGGTGGCCGCGGTGTAGGCGGCGGCCGTCCACGCGACCTCAGCCGTTCCGTTCGCGACGGCCGTCGCGTCCACGTCGCGGAGGGGGGCGGGCGTGAGGGCGAACGTCGCGACCGACTCGTAGAGCTGGCGGCCGTCACGGACGCGCGCCGCGAGACCGTAGTACGTGTCGAGGTCGAAGGCGTCCTCGCCCGCGTACGTCTCGCCCGTCCCGTCGTAGTCGCTCGCGAAGATCAGCAGGTACTCGTGGCCGCCCGTCGTAGTGCCGTCGGGGTCCCAGGCGCCATTCGGCGGGCGGGCCTGCGGGTCCTCAAGAAAGCCGACGTTGAGGCGGCGCGGATTGGCGGGGTCCGACACGTCGTAGGCGGCGCCGAAAAAGCGCCCGACGCCGAGGTCACGCAGCCCGGCGCGGTAGTCGAACGCCCGTGCCAGCGTCGTCACGGCCGTGTCGAAGACGATCTCGACCGGCGGCACGTCGGCGTCGGCGACGGTCGAGAACACGAAGTTGGCGCCGTAGTCGAGGCCGCCGTCGAAATAGGTCCGGTTCGCGGGGACGCCGTCGAGCCAGCGCGGGTCGGGATCCCACGCCCAGGCGAGGTCGGGCTGGGCGCTGGCGACGAGCGGGAGGGCGGCGAGGGCGAGCAGGAACAGGCGCATGCGGAATGGTACGCACATGTCCTGCCCATTCGTCTCCGGCGCGCCCTCTCAGCCCGCCGGCGCCAGCCCGATCTTGAGCGACACATCGAGCGCGCGGACCGAGTGCGTCAGCGCGCCCGACGAGATGTAGTCCACGCCCGTCGCGCCGATCGCCCCGACCGTGTCGAGCGTCACGTTCCCCGAGGCCTCCGTCTGCGTTGCCCCGGCCACGCGCGCGACGGCCGCCTCCAGCCGCGACACGTCGAGCCCGGTCTCGGTCCGGACCGCCATGTTGTCGAGCAGGATCCGGTCGACGCGCGCGCCGCTCGCGACCGCCGCCAGCACGGCGTCGACCTCGTCGAGCGTTCGGGCCTCCACCTCGACCGGCACGTCCAAGCCCTCCGCCTCGGTGTAGCGCCCGACGGCCTCAATGGCCTGGCGCACGCCGCCGGCCGCTGCGATGTGGTTGTCCTTGACGAGCACCATGTCGTAGAGCCCGACGCGGTGGTTCTGCGCGCCGCCGAGGGCGACCGCCCACTTGTCGAGCGCGCGCATCCCCGGCGCCGTCTTCCGCGTGTCGAGCACGGTCGCGGGCGCCGCCGCATCCGCCATCCGGGCGGCCGCCGTCGCGATCCCGCCCATCCGCTGCATGAGGTTCAGCGCCAGCCGCTCGGCCACCAGGATCGACCGCGCCCGCCCCTCGACGGTCCCGAACACGGTCCCCGCCGCGAGCCGGTCGCCGTCCGCCGCCGTCCACTGGACCGCCAGCGAGTCGTCGACCGCCGCGAACACGCGCTCGGCGACGGCCAGCCCGGCCACGACGCCGTCCTCTTTGAGCAGAAAGCGCGCCGTCGCCCGCGTGTCGGCCGAGATCGTCGCGTTCGTCGTCACGTCGCCCGCTCCCACATCTTCGGCGAGCGCGCGGTCGATGAGGGCGGGCAGGTCGGCGGCGACGGCGTCGGGGAGGGGGAGCATGGTGGGGTGATGAGTAACGAGTGATGGGTGATGAGCGGGTTTGAAAGGGCTGGACGGTGGTGAATCGGGCTCCTCACCCTTTACCCATCACGCATCACCCGATGGCCCATCACCCGCCCGCGAACTCGGCGATGATCGGCTCCGCGACGCGGGCGGGCGTCGGGCCCCAGGCCTCGAAGCCGGGGATCATCAGTCCCTCGATGTCGGCCGCCGTCGCGCCGTCCGCCGCGCGGGGCACGATCGCGAGGCGCGCGGCGGCCAGGAAGTCGCGGAAGATCAGCAGGTCGGCACGCGTGCCGACCACGTCGAACCCCTCGCCGGCGTGGCCGAACACGAAGATCGTGTCGTCGCCGTGGCGGCCGTGGACGGTCTCCAGGACGGTCATCCAGTTCGCCACCGACGCCCCCGCGCCGCGGTCGATGTAGGGCTGGCGGCGGTTGAACATCAGGTCGCCCATGTGGACCACGTCGGCCTCCTCAAAGTGGACGACCGCGTCGCCGGCCGTGTGGGCCGGGCCGAAGTACGCCAGCGAGACCGTCTCGTCGCCGACCGGCATCCGCCACTCCGAGCGGAACGTCTCGCCCGCGACGTGCTGCGGGTCGAGGTCGCCCGACCGGCTCGCGGCGGCGCGCTGCAGGCCGGGGACCGACTCGTGCGCGACGTGCATCGCCGCGACCGGCGCCAGCACGGCGTTCCCCGCCGTGTGGTCCCCGTGGTGGTGCGTGTTCACGAGCAGGTCGAGCCCACGTCCGCTCCCATCCCGCAAGCCGTTCAGGAACGTTTGCGCGGACTCCGGGAACTGGGCGTCGACGGCGACCAAGGCGTCGGCGTCGAGGTACCCGATCGTGCCGCCGCGCCCGGTAAAGGCGCCGACGTTGCGGCGAAGGACGCGGAAGTCGTCGCGGCGGGCGGCAGCGCTCGCGAGCGGGGCGGCAAAGGGCAGCGCGGCGGCGGCGAGCGCGGTCCGAGTGACGAACTGGCGGCGGGAGAGGGGCATCGGGCGGAGCGGTGGGGAGCGAGGGCTACCCAAACGGCCTCGACGCGGATCCGGCGAGGAGAGGAGACGAGAAGAGGCAAGGAGGAGAAGAAGACGGTCCCTCCTCTTCTCTTCTGTTCCTCCAGTCCTCTTCTCTCGCCACGCCCTACCGGTTCTCCTTGCGGATCACCAGCTTCATCGCCGTCCACGTGCGGTCGACCGAGGCCACCTTGACGTCGACGAGCCCGAGCGGCGCGGCGGCGGCGCGGACCACGTCGCCGGACATGTCGGTCGGCACCTTCGAGGCGCCCTTCGGCCACGACACCCAGATCGCGCCGGTCTTGGGGATCGCGTCCTTGAAGATCGCCAGCCGGGCGCGCAGGCCCGCCGCGTCGGTCGTGAAGTGGTGGATCAGCTTGGGCGAGTCGTCGAGCGTGCCGTCCAAGCGCACGTCGTGGGGCAGCCCGCGCAGGAGCGCGCGGTAGTCGTCGGGCGCCTCGTCGAGGTGGGCCACCAGGCCCTTGCGGTAGCCCAGCTTCTGCCAGAGGGCGCGACTCATGGGGCGAGGGCGTCGCGCACCACCTGAGGCGGGCCGACCGGCCGCCCGCGTTCGCGGTCGATAAAGCACAGCGTCACGCGCCCCGAGATGAGGACGGCGGGCTCGCCCTGGCGGCGGACGACGTAGTCGATCGGCAAGCGGACGCCGAGCGAGGGGAACGAGGCCTCGATCTCGACCAGGTCGTCGTAGAGCACGCTCGCGTGGTACTTCACGGCGAGGTCCACGACGGGCATGATGACGCCGCTCTCCTCGAGCGCGCGGTACGGGAGCCCGGCCTCGCGGAGCGCCTCCGTCCGCGCCGCCTCGAACCAGTCGAGCACGTGGCTGTGGTAGACGACGCCCATCGGGTCGCACTCGCGGTAGCGGACGCGGTGGAGGTGCGTGAAGGTGGGCGTCGGGCGGTCGTCGGGCATCGGTCCGGCGAGGGCGAGAGCGGGCGGGCGCCGGGCTATCGCTCCTCGTACGCCCCCATCGCGTCGAACTTGGCGAGCCGGCCGTCGAGCAGGGCCTCGGTGTCGAGGCCGAGCAAGGCGTCGAGGTGCGTCGCGATGGCCGTCCCGGCGGCCTGGAAGGTGGCGCCGGGGTCGCGGTGCGCACCGCCGATGGGCTCGGGGACGATCTCGTCGATGACGGCGTGCTGGATCAAGTCCGGCGCCGTCAGCTTGAGGGCGCGGGCGGCGTCCTCCTTGTGGTCCCACGACCGCCACAGGATCGACGAGCACGACTCGGGCGAGATCACCGAGTACCACGCGTTCTCGAGCATCAGCACGCGGTCGCCGACGCCGATGCCGAGCGCGCCGCCCGAGGCGCCCTCGCCGATGACGACGACGATGATCGGGACCGGGAGCCGGGCCATGACCAGCAGGTTGCGGGCGATCGCCTCGGCCTGCCCGCGCTCCTCGGCCTCGAGGCCAGGGAAGGCGCCCGGCGTGTCGAGGAACGTGATGATCGGCTTGCCGAACTTGGCGGCCATCTCCATCAGGCGCTGGGCCTTGCGGTAGCCCTCGGGGTTGGGCATCCCGAACCGGCGCTCCTTGCGCTGCTTGGTGTCGCGGCCTTTTTGGTGGCCGAGCACCATGACGGTGCGGTCGGTGGAGCCGAAGCGCGAGCCCCGGAAGGTCGCCGGGCCGCCGACGAGCGCGCGGTCGTCGGCGAAGAGCCGGTCGCCGTGGAGCTCGACGAACCCGGACGTCAGCGCGCCGATGTAGTCGAGCGTGTAGGGCCGCTCGGGGTGCCGCGCGAGCTGGACGCGCTGCCACCGCGTGAGGCCACGGTAGATCGAGGTCCGGAGGGTGTCGACGCGCGTCTCGAGCGCGGCGATCTGGGCCGTGAGGTCCACGGAGCCGTCCTCGGCCTCGAACGTGCGAAGCTCGTCGAGCTTCGCTTCGAGGTCGGCGAGGGGCTTTTCGAAGTCGAGGAGGTGCGCCATGCCCGCAAGCTACCGCTTGTCCCGGAGCGCGGGCGCGGCTGGGTCACGGACGGCAGACGGGGGACCGCGGACTGGAGACCGGGCGGGCCAGCGCAAGTCCCACGGCTGGCGTCAGCCCCCGGACGGTCCACGGTCCCCCGTCCACGTCTCCTGCGGTCCGCCGTCCCTCCGCCCCGCTTAGTCGTCGCCGGAGAGCAGGGCGCGGAGCAGGATCTCGACGTCGAGCCAGGCCGACTGGTGGCGGGCGTAGAACCAGTACGCGCGGTGCGCCTCGGCGATCGTGCGCGGCCGGGCGCGCCGCGTGTCGAGGACCGACACGACGCCGGGCGTCAAGCCCCACGACGGCGGCGGGTGCGGGCCGTCGGCGTCGTAGCCGACGAGCGCGCGGCGGCCGGCGAGCACGCTCGGCATCCGGCCGGCGACCGCCGCGAGCCGCCGCGTCCGGGCCGAGGGGACGGCGCGCGCAAAGGCTCGGAAGAGTGGGCTGAGCAGGAGGAGCGCCGAGGCGACCGGCAGCTCGACGGCGCGGCGCGTCCACGGCGACCGGAGCGGCGCGACGGTCCGCTCGGCGGCTTGGAGCGGCGCCGCGAAGTCCTCGATGGACGCCTTCCCGATGACGCGGTCGCGGCCCGACGCCAGGATTTTGAGCTGGACCGGCAGCTCGCGCAGCGCCCGCATCCCGTCCAAGATGGCCGTGTTGGTCAGGCTGTCGGCGGCGAACACCACGTCGTCGGCGCCGGAGAGCCGGGCGAGGTCACGGAGCTGGCGCGGCCGGCCGGCGTACGCGGGCCCCTCGTCGTCCTCGGTGGGGGCGTCGGCCACGTAGCCCACGACGGCGTCGCCCCGAGCGTGCTCGTCCAGCAGGCGCTGCAAGCGGGCCGCCTCGGTGGCCGCACCGACCAGCAGCGCCCGGCGCGGCGCCCGGCCCCGCGTGCGGACGCGGCGCGCCAGCAACAGCGCGGTTGCGAGGGCCAGCCCGAACGCGAGCACGGCGCGGCTGAAGGCGACCGTCGGCACGAAGTAGCTCACGGCGGCGACCGCCAGCCCCGCCAGCAGGGCGCCGCCGAGCACGGGCCGGAGCGCGCGCGAGCGGTACCCGCCGCCAAGCCCGACCGCGATCACCAAGATGGCTGCGTAGGCGGGCAGCACGACGGCGTAGTAGCTGGCGCCGAACTGGAAGCTCTCGGACACGCTCCACCCGAGCGCCGTCGCGGTGAGCGCCGCGAGGGCCAGCACGCCGTCGGTCACGGGCTTGGCGATCGCGCGGCCCAGGCGGCCCGCCGCGGCGAAGGCGGCTCGGGCGATGATCCCGAGCCGGATCCCCAGCGCCAGCCCCGCCGAGGCCACGCGGTCGAGCGGCCCCGCGCCCGGCCGGTGCGTCACGTGCTTCTCGACGAACCGCAGCATCGCCCCGTAAAACAGGAGCACATAGCGAAGGTCGCCTTTTTTCGTGCTCTCGCCCTTGTAGTGAACGATCTGGGTGTCGGGCGTGTAGTAGATCCGCCAGCCCGCCTGTTGGATCCGGTAGCACCAGTCGAGGTCCTCGCCGTACATGAAGAAGGCCTCGTCGAACAGGCCCGCGGCACGGGGCTCGGGAGAAGCGGGAAGGGGGACGTCGATGGGAGCCTCTTGCCCCACATCCGTTTCCGCTCGTCCCGAAAGGACCGCGTCCTTCCGCACCATCATGCACGAGCCGCTGAGCGCGTCGACCTCGCAGACCTCGTCGAGCGGGAGGTGCGTCAGGTTGTAGCGGCCGAACGTGGGGCTCTGGGGGAAGAGCTTGCTGAGGCCGGCGATGCGGTAGAACGCCACGGCGGGCGTCGGGAACGAGCGGCGGCTCTCCGGGGCGAACGTGCCGTCGGGGTTCAAGATGCGGCAGCCGGCGGCGCCCGCGTCGGGGTGGTCGTCCATGAAGGCGACCAGCGTCCGCAGCGTGTCCTCCTGCAGGATCGTGTCCGGGTTGAGGACGAGCACGTGGCGCCCGGCGGCCTGGCGGATGGCCTGGTTGTTGGCCGTCGCGAACCCGACGTTCGCCTCGTTCGCGATCAGCCGCACATTGGGGAACCGCTCGCGCACCATCTCGACCGAGCCGTCGGCCGAGTCGTTGTCGACGACCCAGGTCTCGACGGACAGGCCGGCGCTGGCGGCCTCGACCGAGCGGAGCGCCTGCTCCAGGAACTCCCGCACGTTGTACGTCACGATGACGACCGACACGTCGACCGTGGCGGTGGCCGGCGCCAGCAGGGGAGGGGCGGGGGAGACGTGCATCGGGGGGAAAAATAGCCGGTCGGCGCCGTCGGTTCCGCCACGGACTCTTGACGGGGGCGCCCGGGCGGGCTGGGATGACGCCCAAGGATCCACAATTCCACGGGTTCGGCCGTAGTGCGATCGGGTCAGGGCACGGCGGAGTGCCCGGCCGGGTGGGCTCTGTGGAGACTCCGCGGCATCCGGCGACCGCTCGCGCCGTGCCCCGGTCCGGCGCGAGCGGGCCGCTAGCTTCCCGTCCCATCCCAGCCCCCCATGACGCTCGCCCGCGAGGTCCGCGCCACGCTCGTCCTCGCCGTCCCCATCGTGCTGGTCCAGCTGGCCCAGATGTCGATGGGCTTCGTCGACGTGGTGATGGTGGGGCGGCTGGGGACCGAGGCGCTCGCGGCGATCGTGCTCGGGTCGACGACCTTCTTTACGCTGTCGCTGATCTGCGTCGGCGTGCTCGTGGCCGTCCAGCCGATGGTGGCGCAGGCCGTCGGCGCGGGCGACACCGACGCGGCGGGGCGGGCGGCGCGGCAGGGGCTGTGGCTGAGCCTGATCCTGGGCGTCCCGTTCACCCTCGCGCTGGGCTATGCCGAGCCGATCCTGCTGGCGACTGGGCAGGCCCCCGAGACGGCCGGGCTCGCGGCCGACTACCTCGACGCGATCCGGTGGGGCTTCGTGCCCAACCTGTGGTTCACGGCGCTCCGTGGGCTGTGCGAGGGCGACGCCCGGCCGCGCCCCGTCCTCTTCGTCACGCTCGTCGGCGTGGCCGCGAATGCTGGGCTCAACTACGTCCTGATGTTCGGGACGCTGGGCGCGCCCGCGCTCGGCGTCGTCGGCACGGGGTGGAGCTCGGCGCTCACGATGGCCGTGATGACGGGGGCCCTCGCGGTTGTGGTGCGGCGCGGCGCGCTGGCGCGGTTCCGCGTGTTTGCGGGGCTCCGCACGCCGGATCTGGGCACCCTCGCGGCGCTGTTCCGGCTCGGGTGGCCCATCGGCGTCGGGTTCGGGATGGAGGCCGGGCTGTTTACCGCGGCGACGTTCATGGTGGGCACGCTGCCCGACCACGAGGTGGCGCTCGCGGCGCACCAGGTGGCGCTCAACGCCGCGAGCGTCGCCTTCATGGTGCCGCTCGGGATCGGGATGGCGGGCGGGATCCGCGTCGGCCAGGCCGCGGGCGCGGGCGACCTCGCCGGCGCCGCACGCGCGGGCTGGACGGCGACCGGGCTCGGCGCCGCCGTGATGGCCGTCTCGGCGCTGTTGTTCTGGCTCCGCCCCGACGTCGTCGTCTGGATCTACGCCGGGCGCGACCCCGACCCGGCCGTGGCGACGCTGGCGGCGTCGCTGTTGGGCATCGCCGCGGTCTTCCAGCTGTTCGACGGCGTGCAGGCCAGCATCGCCGGGGCGCTGCGCGGGCTCAAGGACACGCGTGTGCCGATGGTGATCGCGGCGGTCTCATACTGGGGCGTCGGGCTGACGACCGGCGCCATCGTCGGCTTGCGGGGCGGGGGAGGGGCGCAAGGTCTGTGGTGGGGGCTGACGCTGGGCCTGGTCGCCGCCGCCATCGGGCTGTCGATCCGGTTCGCGCGGCGGACACATAGGGGAGCGCCCGGTGCGCCGGCGGGGCGGGCCCTCAATCCGGCCTGAGTCGGTATTCGGAGCGGCCCGCCATCTGACCGTCATCGGCCCCCGCCGCCCCGAACCGCCGGAGCCGGGTCGGGCTTTGGGGTATCTTCGCCGGGCCCCAGATGGCGCCGATCTACTTTCGAGCAGGCCCCCCTCCGGACCCGGGCTTCACCCCTCATCCGCGCTCATGCCCCAGCTTTTCCCGCGCAAGGCCAACTCCCTCCCGTCGCTCTCGCTCGCCATGGTGTTGCTCGGCGGCCTCGTCGTCGTCGTGGGCGGGTGGTACTACCTCTCGCCCGAGTTCTACGAGGTCGGGTACCAGCCGGAGCAGCCGGTCGAGTACAGCCACGCGTTCCACGCCGGCCAGCTCGGCATGGACTGCCGGTACTGCCACAACCACGTCGAGCAGAGCCCGCACGCCAACGTCCCCCCGACGCAGACGTGCATGAACTGCCACGGCGTCGTGGCGACCGAGTCGGCCAAGCTGCTGCCCGTCCGCGAAAGCTGGGCGACCGGCGTGCCCGTCGAGTGGGTCAAAGTCCACCACATCCCGGACTACGCGCAGTTCAGCCACACGGCCCACGTCAACGTCGGCGTCGGGTGCGAGAGCTGCCACGGCCGCGTCGACCAGATGGAGGTCGTCTCGGTCGTCGAGCCGCTGTCGATGGGCTGGTGCCTCGAGTGCCACCGCGCGCCCGAGGAGCACCTGCGCGACCCGGCGCTCGTGACCCAGATGGGCCTCGCCGAGGCCGTCCGCGCCGACGACGAAACGTATGAGGCGTACGTCGCCGCCAACATCGAGCGCATCGAGGCCGAGGGGATCGCCCCGCCCCAGAACTGCTCGGCCTGCCACTACTAGGAGATTCGCGAGGTGAGACCCCGGGGCGCGTCGCTCCGGGCCCCCCGCCCCGCCCCCCGAACCCACTCCCCGATGATCGAGCTCGACGTTCTGAGTGCCACGGATGTGGCCGTCGACGATGACGCCTCCGCCGCCGCGACCCAGGCGCCCACGTGGCGCAGCTGGGGCGCCCGCAAGGCCGCCCCTTCGCCCGAGTTCGCGGCGCCGGTCACCGAGGCCGACGCCGGGACCTCCCGCCGGAGCTTCCTCAAGGTGATGGGCGCCAGCGCCGCGCTCGCCGGGATGTCCGGCTGCCGGCGCCCCGTCGAGACCATCCTGCCGTACGCCCGCAAGCCCGAGGACGTGATCCCCGGCGTGCCGGACTACTACGCGACGGCGATGACGTTGGGCGGCGTCGGCCACGCGCTCCTCGTCCAGAGCCACGAGGGCCGCCCGACCAAGGTCGAGGGCGTCCCCGAGCACCCGGTCTCGGCCGGCGCGACCGACATCTTTGCGCAGGCCTCCGTCCTCCAGCTCTACGACCCCGACCGGAGCCGCTTTGTGTGGGGCGCCGGCTCCGACGGGCCCGCGCGCGCCGATTGGGGCTCGTTCGTGGCCGAGGCCGCCCGCTTGCGCCTGCAGGGCGGCGCCCGGGTGGCCGTGCTCGCCGAGCCGTCCGCCTCGCCGACGCTCGACGCCGCCCGCGCGCGCTTCGAGGCCGCGACGCCCGGCGCGCGCTGGATCACGCTCGGCGCCAACCTCGACGACGCCCAGGCGCTCGGCACCCAGAGCGCGCTCGGCCAGCCGGCCCGCCCGCTGTTCCGGTTCGCCGACGCCGACGTCATCGTCTCCTTCGACGCCGACTTCCTGAGCGCCGAGGACCCCAACTCGGTCTGGAACAACCGCCAGTACGCCGCCGGCCGCCGCGTCGACGTGCGGGGCACGATGTCGCGGACGTACGTCATCGAGTCCACGATGACGATGACGGGCGGGATGGCCGACCACCGCAAGGCCGTCAAGGCCGGCGCCGTGCCGTTCGTGGCCGCCGCCGTCGCCGAGGCGCTCGGCGTGTCGACGGGCGTCCGCGCCACGCTCGACGAGTCGCTCGCGCCGTTCGTGGCCGCGATCGCCGAGGACGTCCGCGCCGCCGGCGGCCGCGCCGCGTTCGTGGCCGGCGCGACCCAGCCCGCCGAGGTCCACGCGCTTGCCGCCGCCCTCAACGGGCAGTTTGGCGGTGGCGTCGTCGAGTACCTCGCGACGGGGCAGGGGACGGTCGAGCCGGTCGGCCCGCAGCTGGCGCAGCTCGTCCGCGACATGGCGGCCGGCGAGGTCGACATGCTGCTGATGCTGGGCACCAACCCGGTCTACACGCTCCCCGCCGCGCTCGGCTTCGAGGCGGCGCTCGCGCGCGTCCCGGTCTCGGTCCACCACGGGCTCTACCGCGACGAGACGGGCCAGCGCGCCACGTGGCACATCCCCGCGCAGCACTACCTCGAAAGCTGGGGCGACGCCCGGGCCTACGACGGCACGCTGACGATCGTGCAGCCGCTCATCGCGCCCCTGTTCGAGGACGCCCACTCGGCCCTCGAGGTCGTCAACACGATCACGACGGGCCGCAACAACGCGGGCTACGACCTGCTCCGCCAGCGGCTCCGCGGCGCCCTCCCCGGCGACTTCGAGACCGGGTGGCGCACGGCCGTCCACGACGGGTTCGTGGCCGACACCGCGTTCGCCTCGCTCGGCGCGGGCGGCGGTTCGGCCGACCTCTCCAGCCTCACCCCGCCGGTCGACGACGCCATCGAGCTCGTCACGCGGCTCAGCCCGACGTTGTACGACGGCGCGTTCTCGAACGTGTCGTGGATGCAGGAGGCGCCGCACCCCGTCACCAAGGTGACCTGGGACCCGGTCGCGCTCGTCTCGCCGCGCACGGCCGACCGCCTGGGGGTCGACGAGCTGAGCCGCTTCGCGGACGGCGAGGACGACCGGTTCGAGGGGACCGAGCTCGACGCGGGTAAGCACTACGCCAAGGTGGTCCGCCTGACGACCGCCGGCGGGACCCAGGTGGAGCTGCCCGTCTGGGTCCAGCCCGGCCACCCCGACGACTCGATCACGGCGTTCATGGGCTACGGCCGTGACCTCGCCAGCGACCGCGCCCTGGAAGAGCGGGGCCTCATCGCCCGGATCTTCGACAAGGACGTCAACCACTACCGCGCCGGCCCGATCGCGACGTTCGTCGGGGCCGAGCTGAGCGAGGGCGCCGTCTCGGCGCGCGTCGAGCGCTGCCGCGAGCTGTCCGGCGCCGTCGTCCCGGCCGTCGAGGTCGACACGGTCGCCGACGACTACCTGATCGCGAGCACCCAGGACCACGGCTCGATGGAGGGCCGCGCGATCGTCCGGATGGCCTCGCTGGCCGAGTACCGCGAGCACCCCGAGTTCGCCAAGATCGCCGACCACTACGTCGAGGACACGCCCTGGGAGGACTTCGACCCGCTCTGGGGCGAGCAGAACTCGGCGTCGGACCAGATCCTGGACCGCGAGCCCGACCTCCTGTACGCGGAGAACCAGTGGGGCATGACGATCGACCTCAACGCGTGCACCGGTTGCAACGCGTGCGTGGTCGCCTGCCAGTCCGAGAACAACGTGCCGGTCGTCGGCAAGGACCAGGTGGCGCGCGGCCGCGAGATGCACTGGCTCCGCCTCGATCGCTACTACGTGGGGACCGACGCGAGCGACCCGGGCATGGTCTCGCAGCCCATGATGTGCGTCCACTGTGAGAACGCGCCGTGCGAGCAGGTCTGCCCGGTCAACGCGACGGTCCACTCGCCGGACGGGATCAACGCGATGGTGTACAACCGGTGCATCGGCACACGGTACTGCGCCAACAACTGCCCGTACAAGGTCCGCCGGTACAACTTCTACAACTGGACGAAGGAGCTCCCCGAGGAGGTCCAGATGCAGTCCAACCCGTACGTGACGGTCCGCTACCGCGGCGTGATGGAGAAGTGCACGTTCTGCGTGCAGCGCGTCCGCCAGGTCCAGCAGCAGGCCCACATCAACGACGAGCCGCTCGCCGACGGCGCGGTCGTCACGGCGTGCCAGCAGGCGTGCCCGGCCGAGGCCATCACGTTCGGCGACCTCCGCAACCCGACCTCGGCCGTCAGCCGCTCGAAGGAGAGCCCGCGCAACTACGCCGTGCTCGCCGAGCTGGCCGTCAAGCCGCGCCTGACGTACCTCGCCCGCCTGCGCAACCCGCACCCGACGCTGGTCGACACCCGCTTCGATGTCCAGGACGCGCACGGCGCGCCTGAGGCCCACGCCGCCGACGCCGCCCCCGACGCCTAAGCCCACCCATGGCCACAGTCACTTCCAAGTCCGCGTACGGCCGCTCCGGCGGCGACGGCGCCCCGGCCTACCCCGACGGGACGCCGATGACGCTCGAGGACGAACCCCTCGTCCGCGGCAACCTGTCGTTCCACGACGTCACCGAGCTCGTCTCGTACCACACCGAGAAAAAGACGCCGACGGCGTGGTTCCTAGCGTTTGGCGCGGCGCTGACCGGCCTGGGGATCCTGGGCCTGTCGATCGCCTACCTCGTCTGGAATGGGCCCGGCGTCTGGGGCCTCAACAACCCGGTCTTCTGGGGCTGGGCGATCGTCAACTTCGTGTTCTGGGTCGGCATCGGCCACGCCGGGACGCTGATCTCGGCCGTCCTCTTCCTGTTCCGGCAGAAGTGGCGGACCTCGATCAACCGGGCGGCCGAGGCGATGACGCTCTTTGCCGTCGCGTGTGCCTTGCTGTTCCCGACGTTCCACGTCGGGCGCGTCTGGGCGATCTACTACACGCTGCCCATCCCCAACCAGATGGCGATGTGGCCCAACTTCAAGAGCCCCCTCCTTTGGGACGTGTTTGCCGTGTCCATCTACGGGACGGTCTCGCTGCTCTTCTGGTACGTCGGCCTGATCCCCGACTTGGGCACGCTGCGTGACCGCGCCGCCCGCACGGGCCGGACGCTGCGCGCCAAGATCCTGGGCTTCCTCGCCCTCGGCTGGACCGGCTCGAACCGCCACTGGCGCCACTACGAGCGGGCCTACCTGATCCTGGCCGGGCTGGCGACGCCGCTCGTGCTCTCGGTCCACTCCGTCGTGTCGTTCGACTTCGCGGTCTCGATCGTCCCGGGCTGGCACACGACCATCTTCCCGCCCTACTTCGTCGCCGGCGCCATCTTCTCCGGCTTCGCGATGGTGATGACGCTGATGCTCGTCGCCCGCAAGGTGTACAACCTGGAGAACCTCATCACGCTCGACCACATCGAGAAGATGAACATCATCATCCTGGTGACCGGAACGGTCGTCGGGTTCGCGTACATCACAGAGTTCTTTATGGCCTGGTACTCGGGCGTCGAGTACGAGCAGTACGCCTTCGCGAACCGCGCGGCCGGGCCGTATTGGTGGGCGTACTGGATCATGATGAGCTGCAACTTGATCTTCCCGCAGCTCTTCTGGAAAAAGAGCTTCCGCCGGAATCTGAAGATTGCCTTCTTCATCTCGATCACGACCAACATAGGGATGTGGTTCGAGCGGTTCGTGATCACCGTCACCTCGCTCCACCGCGACTTCCTGCCGTCGAGCTGGGACTACTACTCGCCGACGATCTGGGACGTCGGAATGTTCGTCGGCTCCTTCGGGCTCTTCTTTACGCTCTTCCTGCTCTTCCTGCGGTTCGTGCCCATGGTGGCGATCGCGGAGGTGAAGGGCGTGATGCCGCAGGCCGACCCGCACTTCTACCACGGCCACGGCGACGGCCACGCGATGCCGCACGAGCTGGCCACCTACCAGCAGGACGCCTTCGTGCAGGGCGCCGCGCCCGCCGCGACCGACGCCGACGGCGACGGCACCCCCGACCCTTCCGCCTAATCCGATGCTGACTACGATCCGCAAGGCGCTCGACGACCGGGCCAACCAGCACGTCGGCCTGCTCGCCGAGTACCCCGACCCCGGCGCCCTCGTCGAGGCCATCGAGGGCCTGCGCGAGCAGGGCTACACCGACATCGACACGTTCTCGCCGTTCCCGATCCACGGGATGGACCGGGCGATGGGCCTGCCCACCTCGAAGCTCGGCTTTATGGTGTTCGCTGGCGGCCTGATGGGCCTGGTCGCCGCCATCTTCCTCCAGTGGTACACGAGCGCGGGGCCCCAGCCCGGCTGGATCTGGACCGAGCTCCAGGGCTACGCGATCAACATCTCCAACAAGCCGCTCTTCGCGTGGGAGTCGTCGGTCCCGATCATGTTCGAGCTGACCGTTCTGCTCTCGGCGCTGACCGCCGTCGGCGGGATGCTGGCGCTGAACGGGCTGCCGAAGCCGTACAACCCGCTCTTCCACTCGGACCGCTTTTCGCGCTCGACCGACGACGCCTTCTTCGTCCACGTCTCGGGCAACGACCGCGCCTTCGACCGGGCCGCCACGGCCGCCGCCCTCCGCGAGCTCGGCGCGACGCACCTCGAGTACGTCGACCACGACGGCGCGACCGAGGAGACCGACACGCAGGTGCCGGCGACCACGACGGCCCCCGCCCCGGTGCCCGTCACCCCGCAGCACACGACCGGCGACATCTAGAGCTGATGCGTGTTGCGTGTTGCGTGTCCTCCGACACCGGCGCGCAATACGAAACACGCGACACTGCCCCCATGACCCAGCGCACCCTCCTCCTCGCCCTCACCTTCGTGGTCGTCCTCGGCGGCTGCCGTGGGATGACGAGCGAGAAGACGCCGATCCACCCGAACCTGAACATGGACTTCACTCAGCGCTTCGAGGCGCAGGAGGCGAATGACCTGTTCGCCGACGGCGCCGCCATGCGGACGCCCGTCGCCGGCACGATCGCGCGCGGCCAGCTCCGGACGGCCGAGAACGCGCCGTTCGAGTACGGCCGCTCGGCCGACGGCGCCTACATCGACCGCATCCCGGTCGACGCCACGGCGGCGCTCCTCGAGCGCGGGCAGGAGCGGTACAACATCTACTGCACCGTCTGCCACGGCTACGCCGGCGACGGGCGCGGCATCGTCGCGGTCGGGAATGGCGGGCTGGGCTACGGCTTCCAGGTACCCAGCTACCACACGGAGGCGCTCCAGGCTCGGCCCGACGGCTACCTCTACGACGTGATCGCGAACGGCGTCAACACGATGCCGAGCTACGGCCACGAGATGCCGCCGGCCGACCGCTGGGCCGTGGTCGCCTACATCCGCGCGCTCCAGCGGAGCCAGGCCGGCACCGCCGCCGACGTGCCCGAGACGGACCGCCAGCGCCTCGACGTGGCCAACGACAACGTCCGCCAGAACTGATCCACGGAAGGGACTCCCCCCCCCCCGACGACGCCTCTCTCTATGTCGAACCCCGTCACTCGCTTCCTCTTCGACCCCGTCGACGCCGAGGGCGACCGCGTCCCGGCGCGCTTCCGGTTCACGGGCGACCAGCGCTGGTGGGCCGCGCCGCTCGGCGTCGGGCTGCTCCTGCTCGTCGCCGGCATGGTCGTGGGCCTGGTCTCCGGCGACGTCTCGCGCACGCTGTTCTCCTACCTCATCGGCTGGGTGTTCTGCGTCTCGATCGCCATCGGCGCGCTGTTCTTCGTGATGATCCAGCACATCACCAAGTCGCGCTGGAGCGTGACGCTGCGCCGCATCCCCGAGGCGCTCGCCGCCAGCTTCCCCCTGCTTGCGCTGGCCGGCATTCCGGTCCTGCTCGGCTACTACGACCTGTTCCACTGGACGCACTCGGAGCTGTTCGACCCGGCCTCGCCGGAGTACGACGCCATCATCGCGGGGAAGGAGGCGTACCTGAACATGCCGTTCTTCGTGATCCGCTACGTAGTCTACTTCGCGCTGTTCTCGGTCCTGGGCCACAAGCTGTACACCCTGTCGGTCCGCAACGACGCCAAGCCGGACGTCCAGAACACGCTCGACCTCCGCAAGTGGAGCGCTATCGGCATTCCGCTCGCGGCCGTCGCCACGGCGTTCTTCGCCTA
Organism: Rubrivirga halophila; assembly: GCF_046845755.1. Lineage (GTDB taxonomy): Bacteria > Bacteroidota > Rhodothermia > Rhodothermales > Rubricoccaceae > Rubrivirga. The sequence continues at coordinate 2,629,115 of NZ_CP177357.1, read as the reverse complement.
CGACTACCTGATGTCGACCGACCCGCACTGGTTCTCGACCATGTTCGGCGTCTACTTCTTCGCCGGCGGCTGGCTCGGCGCGCTGTGCCTCATCGCGTTCCTCGCGCTCCTGCTCAAAAAGGGCGGGATGGCGACCGACATCACCGTCGAGCACACCCAAGACGTCGGCAAGTTCATGTTCGGCTTCGTCGTCTTCTGGACGTACGTCGCCTTCAGCCAGTACATGCTCTACTGGTACGCCAACCTCCCCGAGGAGATCGTCTGGTTCCAGAAGCGGTTCACGGGCGGCTGGGAGGTCGTCGCGTGGTCGCTGTTCATCTTCCACTTCATTCTGCCGTTCCTCATCCTGCTGCCCCGAAACACCAAGCGGATCGCCCCGGCGCTCGCGACGATGGCCGTCTGGCTGCTCGTGATGCACTGGGTGGACCTGTGGTGGATCGCGATGCCGTCGATGCACGTGGCCGCCGAGGCGGGCCACGCGGCGCTGGCGAGCGGCGGCGGCGAGTTGCTCGCGAGCCTGCAGACAATCCCGCCGGCCGAGGCCGTCGGGGAGGCGACGTCCGGGATGGCGCTCCACGTGGTCGAGCCGCACCTGCCGATCGTCGAGATGGCCGTCTGGCTCGGCCTGTTCGGGCTGTTCTTGGGCACCACGATGTTGCGGCTCGGCCGCCACGCGGTCACGCCCTACGGCGACCCGTACTACGCCGACTCGCTGCGCTTCGAAAATGTCTAGTCGTAGCGACGCCGCCGGCGTGTAAGGACGCGGCGCTCAGCGCCGTTCGTGGCTCGCGGGCCGGCGGGAACGCCGCGCTCCACAGAGCTTTCAATCAAAACTGAAAACACGGGGCCGCCCACCCCGTTCTCTGACCATGGCCGACGCAACCCGCCCCGACACCGACCCCCGCGTTGAGAACCCGCACGCTGGCGAGCCGGTCCCCCCGGCCCAGGAGGGCATGCGCGACGGCGCTGACCCGGCTGTCCGCCCCGAGCAGGACGAGCCGCTCGGCCCCCTCGCGGGCCTGGTGACCGCGACGGCCGCCGAGGTCGACGCCGAGGCGTCGGACGTGGTGGGGGACACCGACCCCGAGGCCGAGGCGCTGCTCGCGAGCATGGGCGTCGAGGAGGAGGGCATCGAGGGCGGCCAGCTGCTCGGGCTCGTCGCCGCGACGCTCCTGTCGGTCGCCGCGCTCGCGGTCGTGCTGATCTACCTGTTCTACATCCCGTTCCGGACGCAGGTCGACGTGCGCGCCGCCGGCGCCGTCGACAACTACGAGCAGCAGGACTTGCGCACCGAGGCGCTCGCCAAGCTCTCCAACTACTCGCGCGCCGACGACGTCTACGGCCTGCCCATCGGCCGCGCGATGGGGCTCGTCGCCGTCGACTACGCGGGCGAGGGCGCCAGCGACCTGCCGACCGACCGCGCCGAGTGGAACACGATGTGGCCCGACTGGGGCATGGGCCGCGCGATCCAGGCCACGCCCGGCAACAGCGACCGCGTTACGACCCCGGCCACGCTCGCCCCTCTGCTCGACGCCCCCGAGGCCGTCGGCGTGGACGGCGAGTACAACGACACCGTCGAGCTGATCGAGAACGACGGTGAGATCGACGCCGACGACGCCCGACTCCCGGCGCTGACCCCCGAGAACTAACCGATGCCTGCCCGTGGCCTCCTGCTCTTGGCACTCGCCGCGCTCGCGGTCGGGGCACAGGCACAGGTCACACGCGGGCCCATCGCGCCGCTCGACGGCCAGGAGGGCCAGGGCCCGCTCCCGAACCGGTTGGCGGGTGCCGTCGGCCTGACGGAGTTCTTGGGCGCCAGCGTCCCGACCGACCTGACGTTCCTGGACGAGGAGGGCGAGACAGTCCAGCTTGCGAGCATCGTCGACGGCGAGCGGCCGACGGTCGTCGCGTTTGTGTACCACAGCTGCCCGATGCTGTGCAGCCTGGTGCTCGACGGGCTGGCGAACGCCATCGCCACGTCGGACTTGGTACTGGGCGAGGACTACACCGTGCTGGCGGTGAGCGTCGATCCCCGCGACACGCCTGAGATGGCGACCCGGGCCAAGGCCCGCTACGTGCGGCTGGCGGAGATCGCCGACACCGACGCCTTCCACTTCTGGACCGTCGGCGACTCGCTCGAAGCCAACGTCGAGGCGCTCGCGGATGCCGTCGGGTTCCGGTACGCGTGGGACCCCCGGACGAGCGAGTACGCGCACACGGCGGCGCTGACGCTGTTGTCGCCCGACGGCAAAATCACCCGCTACCTCTACGGCATCGAGCCCGCCCCACTCGACTTCAAGCTGGGGCTCGTCGAGGCCAGCGAGGGGACGGTCGGCAACGCGCTCGACCGCTTCCTCATCACGTGTTACGAGTACGACGAAGACGCCCAGTCGTACTCTCTGGCCGTGCTGACCGTGACCAAGATCGCCGGGGCCGTCTTGCTCGTCGTCTTCGGCGGCCTGCTCCTGTTCTTCTGGCGCCGCGAGGGCTCGCGGCCCGACGACTGGGGCGACGCACCCACCCCAGCGCCCGCCCGCTGACTCACCGTCGGCACCCCCCGTGCCGACCTTATTCCGATGATGCAGACCGATTCCACCGCCGCCGCGCTCGAGCGGACGTCCTTGCTGACCGAGGGCGGCACGATCTGGCTCCCGCCGCAGTCCTCGACGACGGCGCACGAGATCGACGCGCTGTTCTACTTCATCCTGTACGCGTCCATCGTCCTGACGCTGCTGGTCGCCGCGGCGATGGTGTACTTCGTCTGGAAGTACCGCCGCAAGAGCCACGCCGACCGCCCGGTCGACGTGATCGAGAGCAAGTGGCTGGAGACGAGCTGGGTGGTCATCCCGTCCATCCTGGTGCTCGTCGTGTTCTTCTGGGGCTTCCGCGCCTACGTCGGCACGGCCATCCCGCCCTCCGATGCGATCACGATCAACGTCAAGGCCCAGAAGTGGGCGTGGACGTTCGAGTACCAGAACGGCATACAAGGCTTCAACGAGATCTGGGTCCCCGTCGGGACGCCGGTCCGCCTGGAGATGACGAGCCAGGACGTGCTCCACAGCTTCTTTGTCCCGGAGTTCCGGATCAAGCACGACGTGATCCCCAACCGCTACGCGTACGTCTGGTTCGAGGCCCCGCGCGAGGGGACCTACCAGGTGCTCTGCACCGAGTACTGCGGGACGGCGCACTCCAACATGGGCGCCAAGATCCACGTCGTCTCGCGCGCCGAGTACTACGCCGTCCTGCGCGACGGCCCGCCCGGCCAGGGCCCGGTCCCGCCCGTCGAGCTCGGCGAGCTGCTTTACACCCAGCGCAACTGCAACAACTGCCACTCGGTCGACGGGACCGCCGGCGTCGGCCCGTCGTGGCTGAACGTGTGGGGCCAGCCCCGCCCCGGCTCCGCGTCCGGCGTCTTCGACGAGGCCTACACGGTCGAGTCGATCCTGTACCCGCAGACCTACATCGTTCCGGGCTATGAGAACGGCAACATGCCGTCGTACGACGGCGCGCTCAACGAGGAGCAGGTCGCCGGGCTGGCGGCCTACATCCGCGCGGTGAGCGGCGCCTCGCTCCCGTCCGACTTGGTCCTCCCCGAGGACGCGGGCGTCGAGCAGTCGACGGCCGGCCAGCCGCCCGAGGGCGGCATGGGCGACCCGAGCGTCCCCGTCGCCGACCCCGTGGCGCCCGGCGAGCGCGAGGCCGTCCGCCAAGACGAGCCCCTGACGGTCGGCGAAGACCGCTAGCCCGACCCCACCGACCCCACCCCTCCAGCCAGTCCCCCCCATGGCGACGCTGACACCTTCCAAGCCGGCCGCCGCGCCCCCCGTGCCTGCCGCGGCGCGCGCGTACCCGGTCGGCCACGAGCCGGTCCACAACTACCTCCGCGAGCCCCGGCCCGCCGACGACGTCCGCGGCCTGGCCCGGGCGTGGCAGTGGACCAAGCTGTGGGCCCTGACCGTGGACCACAAGCGGATCGGGATCATGTACCTGATCGCGGTCTCGTTCTTCTTCTCGGTCGGCGGCCTGCTGGCGCTCGGGATCCGGACCGAGCTGTTCTTCGTCGGCGAGACGATCATGGGCCCGGACGCGTACAACCGCGTGTTCACCATGCACGGGCTGGTGATGGTGTTCCTGTTCATCATCCCGTCGATCCCGGCGACGATGGGCAACTTCCTGCTGCCGATCATGGTCGGCGCCAAGGACGTGGCCTTCCCGAGGCTCAACCTGCTGAGCTTGTACATCTACGTGATCGGCGCGATGATCGCGCTGTACTCGATCACGACGGGCGGCGTCGACACGGGCTGGACGTTCTACACGCCGTACTCCAAGGAGACCGGGACGGCGGTGATCGCGATGGCCATGGGGGCCTTCGTGATGGGCTTCTCGTCGATCCTGACGGGCCTCAACTTTATCGTGACGATCCACAAGATGCGGGCGCCGGGGATGACCTGGAACCGGATGCCGCTCTTCCTGTGGTCGATCTACGCGACCTCGATCGTCCAGGTGCTCGCGACGCCGGTCATCGGCATCACGCTCGTGCTCCTGACCATGGAGCGCGTGCTCGGCATCGGCATCTTCGACCCGGCGCTCGGCGGCGACCCGGTCCTGTTCCAGCACTTTTTCTGGTTCTACAGCCACCCCGCCGTCTACATCATGATCCTGCCGGCCTTCGGCGTGATCTCGGAGTTGATGGGGACGTTCAGCCGCCAGCGGGTCTACGGCTACCGCGCCGTCGCGCTGTCGTCCGTGGCGATCGCGCTCTTGGGCTTCCTGGTCTGGGGCCACCACATGTTCACTTCGGGCCAGAGCCCGGTGAGCTCGGTGGTGTTCTCGCTGATCACGTTCCTGATCGGCATCCCGTCGGGCATCAAGATCTTCAACTGGGTCTGGACGATGTACAAGGGCTCGGTCTGGCTCAAGACCCCGATGCTCTACGCGCTGACGTTCCTTTTCCTGTTCACGATCGGCGGCGTGACGGGCATCATGGTCGGCGCGCTGGCGGTCGACATCCACCTCCACGACACCTACTTCGTCGTCGCCCACTTCCACTACGTGATGATGGGCGGCACGGTGATGGCCTTCCTCGGCGGGCTCCACTACTGGTGGCCGAAGATGACGGGCAAGCTCTACAACGAGACGCTCGGCAAGCTCTCGGCGCTGCTCGTGTTCCTGGGCTTCAACATGACGTTCTTCATCCAGTTCGTCATGGGCAGCCAGGGCATGCCCCGCCGCTACTACGACTACCCCGACATGCCGTGGCTCGAGCCGCTCCACCAGGCCTCGACGATTGGCAGCTACGTGCTCGGCCTCGGGCTGTTCATCGTGCTCGTCAACGGCCTGCTGTCGCTCCGCAAGGGCACGCCCAAGGCCCCCGGCAACCCGTGGGGCGGCGCCACGCTCGAGTGGACGCACACCACGAGCCCGCCGGACCACCACAACTTCCACCACACGCCGCTCGTGACGCACGGCCCCTACGACTACGAGGTCCTCTTCCAGTCGTCGGGCGACAGCGCCCAGCACAGCGACCACGGCGCGCCGGTCCCGGTCGTCGAGGTCGGCGGCCCGCAGGAGATGGACCAGACCATCGACGACGGCACCTCCCAGCCCGACCCGCTGGCGTAGGGCGTCGGAGGCGCGCCCGCGCCCCGGTCCCACGCTCTACGCCCCCCGCACCCGATCATGGCGACTCAACCCACCCCGGTCACCGTCGACGACCCGCACGACACGCACGGCGGCGATGGCCACGGCGACATCCACGGCGGCGAGCCCCACATGCTCGTCGGCCACGACGGCCAGCTCCACGCCTCGAACCTCCAGCACTTCTTTGTGTCGTCGGAGCAGCAGTTCGAGGCCTCCAAGCTCGGGATGTGGCTCTTCCTGGCGACCGAGATCCTGCTCTTCGGCGGGATGTTCGTGGCGTACGGCATCTTCCGCGTCCTGTACCCGGAGCTCTACGAGCAGGCCAGCCTGCAGCTCGACACCGTGCTCGGCGCGGCGAACACGCTCGTGCTGCTCCTCTCGTCGCTGACGATGGCGTGGGCGATCCGCGGGGCCCAGATGGACAACAAGAAGGTTCTGATCTACAACCTGATCGCCACAATCGTGCTGGCGTCAGGCTTCTTGGTCGTCAAGTATTTCGAGTACGGCCACAAGTTCGAGATCGGCATTTTCCCCGGCGTCAACTTCGAGCTCGACGAGGGCACGGCGCGCGTCAACGAGCTCGCGGGGTCCGTGCCAGGCACGCCGCTCTTCGTGGTAGGCGGCGAGGACGAGGAGATGACCGACGCCGAGACCGTCGAGGCCGAGGCCGGCACGATGGCGACCGGCGACGCGCCGCTGGCGGGCGACGACACGTCGGGCGACCCGAACGACCTGCAGGCCGCCGACCTCGCGACCGGCGGCGAGGAGACCGTCGTCCCCGACGCCGAGCACTTGCTGGAGGGCGGGACGGGCCTGGCCGAGGCCGGGCACGCCGAGGACGACCACGGCGGCGACCACGGCCGGGAGGGGGAGATCTTCTCGAACCGCCGCGCCGGCATCTTCTTCGCCATCTACTACGTGATGACGGGGATCCACGCCATCCACATCGTGATCGGCATCATCGCGATCGGCTTCCTGGTGTTCTTCGCGTCCAAGGACCGGTACTCGTCGGTGTGGTACACGCCCGTCGAGAACGTCGGCCTGTACTGGCACATCGTCGACATCATCTGGATTTTCGTCTTCCCCCTCATGTACTTGATCTGATCGGGATCCGTGAGGCGCGCCTCGGGAGGCGCGCCGTCACGCGTCACGCATCATGCATCCGCTTCGACTCATGGCCGATCACGCACACTCCGAAGGGCACACCGAGCACACCGGCCACGGTGGCCACCACGTCATGGACGCGGGGATGCTCAAGAAGACGTTCGTCATCTTGGTCGGGTTGACGATCCTGACCGTCGTGCTCGCCATCTTCGAGCGCGGCTTCGGCAACTTCTTCGGCTTCGAGTTCGAGACCCCGTTCCGCATCCCGTTCGGCTGGCTCAGCGTGCCCGTCGCGCTCGGCATCGCCGGGACGAAGGTCTACTGGGTGGCCTCCCGGTTTATGGGGCTTCGGTACGAGGCGACGCGCACCAACATGCTGGTCTTCCTGGGCAGCACCTCGTTCCTGCTCATCTTCTTCGGCTTCACCTGGCTCGATTTTGCCTTCCGCGACACGTTCGAGGAGCTCGCGGCCACGCCGACGGACATCCTGGAGGAGGAGGTGATCGAGGCGCAGGCGATCGAGGCCCAGTTCGAGGGGGCCGCGCCGGCGCTCGTCGGCCAGCCCGACGCCGGCCTCTTTGGCGAGCCCGCCCCCGCCGCCGAGCCCCTCGCTCCCGACACTAACTGATCCGATGCTGCCGCTCGGCGCCGCGTTCGTCCTGTTCTTCTGGGTCGCCGTCCCGGTGATCTTGATGATGGCCGTCTGGGCGGGCGTGATGGCCTTCCGGATCTTGTACCCGGACGACGTGATGCCGTTCGACCCCGTGGACCGTCGCCGCCGCGCGTCGGCGCGGGGCGAGGCCCGGCCGGTCAAGCTCCGCGACATTCTGGAGGACGAGCGTGTGCGGCAGGCGACGCCTCGTCAGCGTGTCGCGCCCGGCGGTCCGCCCCAGGCGCCCGGGCGCTCCGCCCTCGCCGAGGACCTCTGGCGACGGCGCAACTAGGCGGAGGAGGGACCGGGCGCGGCAGGTCGGCACGCGCTTGCTGGGCGGGCTCGAAGGAGGCGCCGGTGGCGGACACGCGCGGGCGCGGGGCACGAAGGGGCCCGTACCTTCGCCGCCCCGGCTGGTCGTCCCCTTGAAAGTCATCGAGCACTACGAGCGCGCCGACGGCCCGCTCTTCTCCTACGAGATCATCCCGCCCACGCGCGGCGCCTCCGTCGCGGATGTGCTGGCCGTCGTCGAGGCGCTGGCGCCGTACCGGCCGCCGTTCATCGACGTCACCAGCCACTCGGCCGAGACCGTCTACGACGAGCAGCCCGACGGGACCGTCCGCAAGCGCGTCAAGCGCAAGCGGCCGGGCACACTGGGGCTCTGCGCGGCCATCCAGTACCGGTTCGGGATCGATGCCGTGCCGCACCTGCTGTGCCGCGGGTTTACCCAGGAGGAGACTGAGGACGCGCTCATCGAACTCAACTACCTCGGCATCCACAACGTGCTGGCGGTCAAGGGCGACCACGCGGCCGACAAGCCCGAGCGGCCGGGCCGCCACCACAACGCGTTCGCGGCCGACCTGGTGGCCCAGATCCAGGCCATGAACGCGGGCCGCTACCTCGCCGACTTGCTCGACGCGGCGCCGACCGACTTCTGCGTCGGCGTCGGCGGCTACCCCGAAAAGCACGTCGACGCGCCGAACCTGACGTGGGACGTGCTCAACCTCAAGCGCAAGGTGGACGCGGGCGCCGACTACGTGGTCAGCCAGATGTTTTTCGACAACGCCCACTTTCTGTCGTGGGTCGAGAAGTGCCGCGAGGTCGGGGTGACCGTCCCGATCGTGCCGGGCGTCAAGATCCTGACCTCGAAGCAGCAGCTCCGCACGCTGCCCCGGACGTTCCACACCGAGATCCCGGAGGCGCTGGCGGCCGAGGTCGAAGCCGCCAAGCCGGAGCACGTGGCGGACGTGGGCGTCGAGTGGGCCCGCCAGCAGGCCGCTGAGCTCGTGGATGCGGGCGTCCCCGGCATCCACTTCTACATCATGTCGACGGCCCGGCACGTCGTCCAGGTCGCCGAGCCGCTCCGCAAGCTGGTGGGCTAGCGGCCCGCCGCCGCCAGGTACCGGTCTTCGAGCGCCCGCATCGCCGCGCGCTGCGCGTCCGTGGCGTCGTCGTGGCCGCACAGGTGGAGGACGCCGTGTGCCACGTAGCGCAGGGCCTCGCGCTCGGGCGTCTCGCCGAACTCCGCCGCCCGCTCGTGCGCCGTGTCGAGGTCGACGTAGACCTCGCCGTCGACGACGCCCGGCGCCTCGTCGAGCACGAACGACACCACGTCCGTCTCGTAGTCGTGGCCCAGCCACTCGCGGTTGAGGTCGTGGACCGTCGCGTGGTCCGCGAGCACGATCCCCACGTCGCCCGCCACGAGCCCCTCGCCGTCGATCACCGCTTGCGCGACGGCCCGGGCGAGCTCGAGGTCGAGCGACCGCGACGCATGCGCGAGGTGGACCTCAACGCCGCCCGCGGGCGGCCCGCCGTCCGCGTCCGTCACGCCTCCGACTCCGGGGTCCAGTCGCCCTCGAACAGGGGCTCGCTGAGCGAGAGCACGACGGCCGCTTGGGCGACCTCCGGGGCGACCGTCAGGAAGTCGGCCGAGAGCAGGCGCTCGGCGACGTTCGCGTAGAGCGAGCACGCCGCCTCGCGCTCGATCACGAGACCCGCCACCCGTCCACCGCCACGTGCAAAGAAGATGACCTCGCCCAGCTCGTCGGACGTCACCAGCCCGGCGCAGTCGTGAAGCTCGAGGTGCGCCTCGGTCCCGTACACCTTGACGATGGCGCTGCCCTCGGCCGTGCGCGTCACCTCGACCGCGAGCCGGCGCCCGCTGGCGGGGTCGGCGAGCGCGAGCCGGGTGAGCGCGCCGTCGCGCTCGGGCGTCACGCCCAGGACGGCCGCAGCGCGGTCGAGGTCGGCGTCGGGCAGGGTCTCGGGCATCGGTCGGGGGCGGAGGACGGCCGGAATCTACGGCCGCCCGAGCGTGGATCAGGGCGCGGGCGCGCCGCCCGGCGGCGGGGCCATCATGGCCTCGGCCTCGGCGCGGATCTCGGCGGGCGACCGGCGGAAGGTCTCGTCGCCGATCACGTCCGCGATCCGGCCCATGAACGCCGACGCCGCGTCGTAGTCGCCGCCCAGCACGTAGGCCGACTGGATGTACTGCACGAACTGGAAGGCCTGGTCCTGCGCGCTCGCCGACCGCGCCGACGCGAGCTGGCCGAGCGCGATCGTCTCGGCCTCGAGGAAGATCTCCGCCGCCTTGTCCCCAGCGCCGGCCCGCTCATACGCGTCCGCGAGCGTCAGCAGGGAGCCGAAGCTGGCGGGGACCGTCGTGGTGGGCACCTTCTCCGCCAGCCGGTCGAGCAGGGCGACCGCGTCGGCGGTGCGTCCCTGAGCCGCGAGCCGCCCGGCGATCGTGCCGACGCGGATGCGGTACCCATCGGCCATGTTGCGGGCATTCTGGTCGAGGTACACGTCGGGGTCGTCGAGGCCGCGGAACTCGAACTTCGACAGCCGGTCGAGCGCGACCTCCGGGACGACGGCGCCGTCGGGGTCGCCGCCGCCGCGCGCGATCGGGACCACGCGCCGCGCCAGCCCCTCGTTCTGGAAGTACGGCTGCAGGCCCAGCTCCGACGCTTGCGAGACGGTCCCCGCGAAGTAGACGGGCCGCTGCCAGCCGTCCTCGGCGACGTTCCGCAACAGGTCGAGCACGGCGAGGTCGGCCGTGTAGAGCACGCTCTGGCCCTCGCCGAGCGACTGGCCGCGCAGGGTCCAGGTCATCCGGTCGGGCACGTCGCCCGGCGCGACGCGGCCGGCCACGCGGTCGTCGGCGAAGGCGCGGGCGTCGACGGGCAGCGCCACCTCGGTGTCCTCAATGACGCGCGGCGCGAGGGGTCCGGTCGCCCGCATCGAGACGGGGCCGGAGATGCCCTCAAGGTCGGCGTCGGTGAACGACAAGGGGAGCGGCGCGCTCTCGCGGCTGGCCTGGTCGCGGAGCTGGCGGATGTACCACGGCGTGTTGAGCAGGGACAGGTTCACCACGCGCACGTCGCGGCGGATGCCCATCACCTCCTGGAGGTACCACAGCGGGAAGGTGTCGTTGTCGCCGTTTGTGAGCAGGATCGCGTTTGGCGCGGTGCTCTCGAGCAGGTTGCGCGCGAAGTCCGTCGCGATGCGGCGGCCCGAGCGGTCGTGGTCGTCGTAGTTCTCGACGGCCATCCACCCGGGGACGACCAGGAAGAGCGCGGCGGTGATCGCCAGCGCCGTCGCGTTCCGCAGCGCGGCCGTCTTCTTTTCGAGCGCCTCCGACGCCAGCTCGATCAACCCGGTCGCCCCGATCCCGATCCACAGCGAGAAGGCGAAGAACGAGGCCACGTACGAGTAGTCCCGCTCGCGCGGCTGGTACGGGGTCTGGTTCAGATACAAGATGATGCCGATGCCCGTGACCAGGAAGAGGACCCCGACCGCGAGCGCGCGCCGCCAGTCGCGCTGGACGTGGACGCCGATGCCGATCAACCCGAGCAGCAGCGGTAGCCAGAAGTAGGCGTTCTGCCCCGCCCGCTCCGACGGCGTCGGCCCGGTGGCTGGTCGCTCCCCCACGCCCGAGATCCAGCCCGCGTCCTGCGTGTCGGCCGCCTTCCCGACGAAGTTCCACATGAAGTACCGCCCGTACATGTGGCCGAGCTGGTACTGCCAGAAGTAGGCCGCGTCCGAGTCGTACTGGGCGTAGACCTGGGTGTGCTGCGGGACCGACGAGTGACGGCGCGGGAACGTGGTCTGCTCGTCGACGCGGCCGGTCCGGTTGTCGTACGTCGTGCCCGTGAGGAGGGGCGTGCTGCCGTACTGCTCGCGCTTGAGGTAGCTCACGATCGCCTCAGCCGTCTCGGGGTCGTTCTCGTCGATCGGCGGGTTCGCGGCCGAGCGGACGAAGATCAGCCCGTACGACGAGTACCCCAGAATGACGAGCGCGATGATGAGCGAGGCGAGGTTCGCGAGGGGCATCCCCTTTTTCTGCGTGTACCACACCGCCCCGACCAGGAGCGCCAGCACGGCGACCACGAAGAAGGCCGGCGACCCGCTGGCGCCCGCGAGCGTCGGCAGCGTCTGGACGACGCCGGGGTAGATCACCAGGAACACGCCGACGGCCACGACGCCCGTCAGCAAGAGCCCCTTGACGCGCTGGGCGGTCGTCCAATTCGCGCGGTCGACCTTCTGGAAGAAGACCACGAGCGCGATGAAGAACAGCGTCAGCACGTTGAGGAGGTGGACCCCGATCGCGAGCCCGAACAGGTAGGCGATGGCGACCAAGTAGCGGTCGGCGTGGAGCCCGAACGGGTGCTCACCGCGCTTGGCGAGGGCGGCCTCCTCGGCGCGCGTCGCGTCGCGCCAGACGAGCGCCAGCCACACCACGAGCGCCGTGAACAGCATCGACATCGCGTAGACCTCAGCCTCGACGGCGTTGAACCAGAACGAGTCCGTCACGGCAAAGGTGAGGGCGCCGATCGCGCCGCCGGCATTCGCGCCGACGCGCTGGGCGGGTGTCCACGTGTCGGGGTGGCCGGTCCAGATCCGCACGAGCCGCACGATGACGAGGTGCGCCACCAGGATCGTCAGCGCGCTGCACAGCACGGAGACCAGGTTGACGGCGAACGCGATGGGCTCAGGGCTGAGGCCCGCGAACAGCGGCGAGGCCATCGAGAACAGCCGCCCCACCAGCATGTAAAACGGGGCCCCGGGCGGGTGGCTCACCTGGAGCCCGTTCGAGATGGCGATAAACTCGCCGGAGTCCCAGAACGGCGTCGTCTCGGCCATCGTGGCGACGTAGAGGACGAACGAGTACACGAAGACCGTCGCGGCGACGAGACGGTCGATCAACTTGCCGGTCATTCAGAGGGGCCGAGCCGTGGGAGAATGCAGAGCGCGAAGATAGCCCGTGGGCGGGGGCGCCCCGGGGACGCCGCCAACGGGGCACCGGCTCGCGTTCGGGTGTGGGGAGGGGACGGGGAATGAGGCAAGAGGAACGGGCAGGCGCCGCGAACCCCATCCTGCGCGCGGTCCCGCCGGCTGAGACCCCTCACACCCGGCTGGCGGCACCGCCGACTGGCGTGGAGCGTTAAGACCGCATGCGCCTCGCCCTCGCCCTCCTGCTCTTGGTCGTCGCAGCGACGGCGGCCTGGGCCTTGTTCCGGCCGCACCGGCCCGGCTCTCTGGCGTGGCGCGCCGTCGACCGCCAGATTGCGGCCCGCTTTTCCGACGTGCCCACGGTCTCGACGGACACGCTCGCGGCCCGGCTGGCGACCGACGACGCGCCGCTCGTGCTCGATGCCCGCACGCCGGCGGAGTACGCCGTCTCGCACCTGCCCGGCGCCGTCCGCGTCGACCCCGGCGCGAGCCCCGAGGCGCTGGCGGACGTCGTGGGGGAGGCCGAGCGCGTGGTCGTGTACTGCTCGGTCGGCGTGCGCTCGGCGGCCGTCGCGGAGCGGCTCCGCCAGCAGGGCGTCGAGGCCGCGAACCTGGACGGCTCCATCTTCCGGTGGGCGGGCGAGGGCCGGCCCGTCGTGCGCGACGGCGCGCCGGTCCGCGAGGTCCACCCCTACGACGCCGTCTGGGGAAAACTGCTAGCGCCCGACCTCCGCGCGGATCTGGACTGAGCGCGCCGCCAGCGGGTTGGCGTCGCATCTTTCGGACCCCCGACCGCCCTCGATATGGACGCTCCGCGAGCCCCTCGTCTCAAGGTCTGCTGCATCGCCAGCGTGGACGAGATGTGGCTCGCCGTCCGCCACGGGGCCGACGCCGTCGGGCTCGTCGGCGCGATGCCGAGCGGGCCAGGGGTGATCCCGGACGAGCGGATCGCCGCGATCGCCCGGGCCGTCCCGCCGCCCGTGATGTCGGTCCTGCTGACGAGCGCGACGGACACCGACACGATCGCGCGGCAGGTCGACGCCGCAGGCGTCTCGGCCGTCCAGATCGTCGACCGCGCGAGCCCAGCCGTGTGGGCGCGGCTGCGCATCGAGATCCCCGGCCGCGCGCTGTGGCAGGTCGTCCACGTGACCGGCCCGGAGGCGGTCGCCGAGGCCCAGGCCGTCGCGCGGCACGTCGACCTCGTCCTCCTCGACTCGGGCAACCCGGACGCGGCGACCAAGACGCTAGGCGGGACGGGCACGGCGCACGACTGGGCGATCAGCCGGGCCATCCGCGAGCGGCTCGACGTGCCGGTGGTTCTGGCGGGCGGCCTGCGGCCGGAGAACGCGGCGCGCGCCGTCGCCGAGGTCGGCCCGTTCGGTCTCGACGTGTGCAGCGGGTTGCGCACCGACGGGGCGCTCGACGAGGCGAAGCTGGCGGCGTTCGTCGCGGCGTCCGGCGTCCGGTAGTTACCAGCCGCTCCGGGCGCCGTCGATGGCTCGCTCCAGTTGCTCGGCCGTCACCTCGCCGTAGCCGAAGGCCGTCGCTAGCAGGCCGTTGCGGTTGAAGACGAGCGTCGTCGGGGTCCACGAGACGGGCACGCCGAGGACGGTCAGGCGGCGGTCGGGCTTCTCGGGCTTCGGGCCCGGGATTACCACCTCGGCGACGCCCTCGACGCCGTCTTCCGCGAGCACGCCCGCGCCGGATTCGCCGTCGCTCCAGACGGTCACGAAGGTGACCGAGTCGGCGCCCAAGTCGCGCCAGCCGCGCCAGACGGGCGCGTGCTCGTGGCGCGCGTTGTCGCACCACGGCGCCCACACGTGGACGACGTGGACGCCGTCGGCGGAGACGGTCGAGCGGAGGGTCGTGTCGGCGTCAGTCATGGGTCCACTCGTTGCGGGCGTCGGCGATGGCGGCGGCGAGCTGCTCGGGCGTGACCTCCCCGTAGTTGAAGGCGTACGCCAGCTTGCCCGACCGGTTGTAGATCCATGTCGTCGGGGTCCAGCTTAGCGGGAGGCCGAGGAAGGTCGTGCGGCGCAGGTCGCGGTCGCCCGACGGCCCGCGGTCAGGCTGGGCGTAGACGGACACGTGGCCGCCCGCCTCGATCCCGTACCGCGCCAGCCGGTCGGCGCCGTCGCGGGCGTCGTTCCAGATGGTCACGAAGGCGAACGTCACGTCGGGGTGGCCCTCGACGACCTCGTAGAGCCCGTTCTCCAGCTCGGCCTTCGAGTTGCCGCACCACGGCGCCCAAAAATGGACCACGTGGACGCCCGGCCCGGCGATCGTGGCGGCGACGGCGGCCTCGACCTCGGTGCGGTCGTCGGCCGGGGCGGGCGCCGACTCGTCGAGCAGCACCCGGCTCGGCGGGGGCGAGACGGGGATCTCGACCTGGGCGCTGGCGCAGCCGGCGAGGAGGAGGGCGGTGAGCAGCAGGCGCATCGGGCAGGAGAGGGGCGGCCGGCTAGTTTACCCGACGCCGGCCGCCTCCGTCGGCGCCCCGGGGCCGTCAGCCCGCCGTCCGCTCTCTCCGGCCCCCGGCCCTCTTCTCTTTCCGGGTCGGCGTGCCCTCCGCGCCTCCGACGACCACGACGATTTCGCCCCGGACCTTCGCCTGCACGCCGTAGTGCGCCGCCAGCTCCGCCAACGTCCCCCGGCGGACCTCCTCGTGGATCTTGGTCAGCTCGCGGCCGACGGCGGCGGGGCGGTCCTCCCCGAGAAACTCCGCCAGCTGGCCGAGCAACTTGACGAGCCGGTGCGGGCTCTCGTAGAGGACGGCCGTCCGCGGCTCGTCGGCGAGCGCCTTGATGCGCGTCTGGCGGCCCTTCTTGTGGGGCAGGAAGCCCTCGAAGACGAACCGGTCGCAGGGGAGCCCGCTGGCGACGAGGGCCGGGACGAACGCGGTCGGGCCCGGCAGCGCCTCCACGCGGACGTCCGCCTCGGCGGCGGCGCGAACGAGCAGAAACCCCGGGTCCGAGATGCCGGGCGTGCCGGCGTCGGAGACGAGCGCGACCGTCTCGCCGGCCTGCATCCGGCCCACGAGCTGCGCCACCCGGCCGTGCTCGTTGTGCGTGTGGAAGCTCAGGCGCGGCGTGTCGATGCCGAAGTGGTTGAACAGCTTGCCCGTGGTCCGCGTGTCCTCGCAGGCCACCACGTCGGCCTCCTTGAGGGTGCGGATCGCGCGGAGCGTGATGTCCTCGAGGTTGCCGACGGGCGTGGGGACGAGGATGAGCATGGGGACTGGGGACTGGGGACTGGGGACTGGGGACTGGGGACTGGGGACTGGGGACTGGGGAAGGTGCGCCTCTTCATTTGTTCCGGCTTGCGAGGTCGCCTCGCTCTGCTCGTTCCTGAGTCCCCGTTCCTTGTCCCCGCGAGCGCAGCGAGCTATCCCCTCCGTTTAAAGCGTCCGGCGAGGGCGCGGATGGGGTCGCGCCAGGCGGGGTCGCGCGCCTCGCGGACGACGAGGTACGTCCCGAGCACGCCGATGATCACGTTCGCGGCCCACATCCCAAGCCAGGGCGGGAGCAGGTCCCGGTCCGCCAGCTTCTCGCCCTGGACGAGCGTGATCCAGTAGAACAGGAACACGAAGACCGCCAGCGTGGCCACGACCCCGACGCCCGCGCGCGGGACCGCCAGCCCGAGCGGCACGCCCACGAGGACGAAGACGAGGCACGCCAGCGCGATCGAGTTCTTTTTGTAGATCTCGACCCGGAAGCGGTCGGCCCGCTGCGCCTCGAACTCGACGGCCGCCGCCGCCGACTCGGCGGCGCTCCGGACGGACCGCGCGCGGCGAAGCGCGAGGTCGTAGGCCGCGATGCGGGCGTCGTCGCTGAGCCCTGCCAGGACGGCCCGCCCGGCGCCGACCGTGACGGTGTCGCCGGGCGTCGTCGTGGCGACGGACTCGGTCTCGAAAAACGAGGGCCGGGCGTCGGAGCTCGCGGCGCCCCGCCGCGCGAGCGCGGCGCGGACGGAGTCGCTGCGAGCGTCGGACAAGGCGTCGAGCGAGTCGACGACCGCGAGCATCTCGGTCGTCCGCATCGAGCGGTCGGTCCGGCCGACCTCGTCGGTCGTGCGGCGCTCGAAGCCGCCGAGCCCGCCGAGGTCGAGCGCGAGGCGGTGGCGGTCGAAGGTCAGGCGCTCGTACTCGTCGCCCTCCAAGGCGGGCGTGCGGCGGTCGATGGCGCCGTCCTCGAGCAGCATCGACAGCCGCTGGCCGCCGTACTGGGTCTGCAAGCGCGCGCGCTTGGCAGTGAGCGTGGCCGTCGCGGCCCCGGCGCCGCTCTCGAAGACGGTCACGCCCAGGAGGAGGCCGGCGGAGTCGGGCGGAATCGCCTCGGCGCGGATCGCGTAGCCGCCGACGTCGGTGTAGAACTCGCCGGGCGTCAGCGCGAAGCCGGGGCGGCTGACGCGGATGTCGCGCCACAGCCCGTTGAGCCGGTAGTTGGCCTCGGGCAGCATCTCGTTGTTGAAGTACGCCATCGCGCCGGTCAGCAGGATCCCGACGACGAGCGCGGGCCACGCCAAGCGCGGCAGCGAGATCCCGGACGCCTTGGCGACGAGGTAGCCCCGGCTCTCGGCGAGCGCCCCGAACGCCGTCAGCAGCGCGATCAGCCACGCCATCGGGACCGCCAGCGACAGCATGTAGGCCAAGCTGTAGGCGATCAACTCCGTCACCGCCACCAGCGGTAGCCCCCGCCCGACGAGTTGGGGCAGGTAGTTGATCAGGAACTGCATCAGCAGCAGAAACAGCAGCGTCACCAGCGCGGCCAGGAACGGCAGCGGCAGGGCGCGCAGGATCTGGCGGTGGAGGCGCGTGAGCATGGGGGAATCTCGCTGGCGCTCGGGGAAAGGGGAAGGGGGAACGGGGAACGGGCAGAGTCCGCATCCGGGGCGCGTCTGCCCGCTGGCGCCCGCCGCGCGCAGACGAGACCTTGCGCTCCTGCCTTCTGCGCTCCCGCATTCCCGACCCCATGCCGCTCACCGTCCAGTCGTTCGTCGTCAGCCCGTTCGCCGAGAACACCTACGTCCTGTCGTCCGGCGGCGAGGCCGCGATCGTCGACCCGGGGACGGCGAGCCGGGCCGAGCGGCAGGCCGTCGAGGCCTACCTCGAGGCGGCCGGGCTGACCGTCCGGCACCTGCTCCTCACGCACGGCCACCTCGACCACGTCTTCGGCTGCGCCCACTTCCAGCACCGCTTCCCCGACGCCGCGCACGGCGGCTGGCAGATGCACCCCGCCGACGGGCCGCTCCTCGACAACGCCGTCGTCCAGGGCGAGATGTTCGGGGTCCGCGTCGACGCCCCGCCGCCGGCGGCGCACGACCTCGCGGCGGGCGACGAGATCGCGCTCGGCGACGCCGTGCTCCGCGTGCTCCACGTCCCGGGCCACTCCCCGGGCTCCGTCGCGTTCTACTCCGAAGCGGACGGGCTGGTGATCGCGGGCGACGCGCTCTTCCAGGGCTCCATCGGCCGGACCGACCTGTGGCAGGGCGACCTCGACACGCTGCTGGCGTCGATCCGCCGCGAGCTGCTGGTGCTGCCCGACGACACGCGCGTGTTCTCGGGCCACGGGCCGATGACGACGGTCGGGGCCGAGCGGGAGACGAACCCGTTTTTGAACGGGTCGGGGTTTTGACTGGGCTCCGATGGGCGGTTGGCGTTCGCCGGCCCTGGTCCCTCACCCTGTCCCTCTCCCAGGGGGAGAGGGGACGCCGTAGGTGTCCTTCGCGCCAGCGGGATTGCGGAGACCTCTGACCGAACCTCCCCTCCCGGACGGGAGGGGCCGGGGGAGGGCGACGGGCACAGCGTCAGCCCGGCGTCGGCTGACCTGCTTGCGCCAGCAGGTGAGATCTCCGCGCTCGACGACACCCTCACCCTGGCTGCGCCCCCCGCCTACGCGGGGGCAGGCTTGCTGCGCGTTGTCCCTCTCCCGAGGGGAGAGGGGACGACGACGTCGAGGCTTGCGCCGGCGGGCCGGCTCGCGCGAGCGGTTGGACGTCCGCCAGCAGGGGCGCTACCGCGAGCCGTGGCCGCCGCTCCGGCCGCCGCCGTTGCGTCCGCCGCCGCCCTTGCCCTTGGGGCCGCCGCCATTCCGGCCGCCGCCGGGGCGCCCGCCGCCGGGCCGTCCGCCGCCCTGGCCCTTCTGGCGCGAGCGGTGGCCGTTCGGGTTGGACCGCTTGGCCTTGCCCATCGCCGCCGCCATCGCCGGAGCCTCGAACCCGTCGATCGTGACCTCGTCGACGCGCTGGCCCATGTGCTTCTCGATCGACGCGAGGTGAGGCGACTCCTCGGCCGAGACGAACGAGATCGCGTCGCCGGTCGACTCGGCGCGGCCGGTCCGCCCGATCCGGTGGATGTAGTCCTCCGGGATGTTGGGCGTGTCGAAGTTGATGACGTGGGTGACGCCGGCCACGTCGATTCCGCGCGCGGCGATGTCGGTCGCGACGAGCACCTTGTACTGGCCGGACTCGAAGCCCTTGAGCGCGCGCTGGCGCTGGCCCTGGCTCCGGTTCGAGTGGATCGCGATGGCGTCGTAACCGGCGCGGTCCAGCTTCTTCCGGATCCGGTCGGCGCGGTACTTCGTGCGCGAGAACACGATGACGCGGTCCGTGTCCTCGGTGTCGAGGAGGTGGTGGAGGAGCGCCTGCTTGTCGGACTCGCCGATGCGGACGGCCCGCTGGGCGACGGTCGCGGCGGGGTCGCGGCGCTCGCCGACCTCGATCGTTTCGGGCTTGTGCAGGATCGACCGGGCGAGGTCCTGGATCGGGGGCGGCATGGTCGCCGAGAACAGCAGGGTCTGGCGCTGCTCGGGGACCTCGGCCACGATCCGGCGGACGTCGCGGACGAAGCCCATGTCGAACATCCGGTCGGCCTCGTCGAGCACGAGCACGTCGACCTGCGACAAGTCGAGGACGCCCTCGCCCACGAGATCGAGCAGGCGGCCCGGCGTGGCGACGACGATGTCGACCCCGCGCTTGAGGGCGGCCCGCTGGGCGCCCTTCCCGACGCCGCCGTAGACGGTCGCCGACGTCACGTGCGTGTGCTTGCCGTACGTCCGGACCGCCTCCTCGACCTGGATCGCCAGCTCGCGCGTCGGCGTGACGACGAGGGCGCGGATCGGGCGGCGCTTGCGGTGCGGCGCGTCGTCCTTGACGAGGTAGTCCAAGATGGGGAGCACGAAGGCGGCCGTCTTGCCGGTCCCGGTCTGGGCCACGCCGACCACGTCGATGCCGTCGAGCGCGGGCGGCAGCGTGGCCGCCTGGACGGGCGTGGGCGTGGTGTAGCCGGCGTCTTTAACGCCGCGGAGCACGGAGGGGGCGAAGCCGAAGGACTCGAATGGAACGGACATCTCTTGTCGAAGGGGGGACCCCGCAAGGTCGCCGGAGGCCGCCCGGGGCGCCTCTGCGGTCCCTTCGCGGACGGTCCACGGCTTGCGAGAATCCCTGAACGGGCCGGCGCCCGGAACGGGAGCGCCGCCGGCGGGGTGGGGAGGACTCCTCACGCCTCCGACCCATGGACTTCGCGACCCTCCTGCACTGGATCTACGTCGGCGCGATGGCGGCCGGCACGGCGCTCTTTTTCGCGTGGTACCGGAATCCCAAGGGCGTCCCCCACGCCGAGTACGTCGTCGCGATGCTGATCCCGATCTGGTCCGGGCTCGCGTACACCGCGATGGCGCTGGGGCTGGGGCAGGTCGAGGTCTGGGGCCAGACGACGTACTGGGCCCGCTACGCCGACTGGATCGTCTCGACGCCGCTCCTCATCACGGCGCTGTGGATGACGGCGTCGCTGGAGCATGAGAAGAAGCCGTGGCTGCTGCTCGGCGCGCTCGTCGCCGCCGACGTCATCATGATCCTGTGCGGGCTCGTCGGCGACCTGTCGGCGTCGCCGGCGCGGTTCGTCTTCTTTGGGATCGGCGTGGCCGCGCTCGTGGTGCTGTTTGCGCTCGTGTGGGGCCCGCTCCGCCGCGAGGCGCACAGCAAGGGCGACGCGCTCGGCCGCGTGTTCGACACCAGTGCCGCCTACCTCGCCGTGTTCTGGGTCGGGTACCCGCTGACGTGGATCCTGGGGCCGTCCGGGCTCGGCGTCGTCGGCCAGCCGGTCGACACGGCGCTGTTCGTGCTGCTGCCCATTTTCTCGAAGGTCGGGTTCAGTATCGTCGACCTCGGGCTGCTCCGGCGCTACGTGTCCGGCACGAAGGCGTGGCCGGCGGCGCCGGCGCGAGCGATGTGACCACGCTGGCGGACGGCGCCGTCTATGCCACGCGGCCGGCGACGTGGCGGGCGACGTCGGCGGCCGTCGAGCCGGACAAGAGCTTGAGGCTGGCGGGCTCGGCGCGGGCCTGGAGGAGGTCGAGCGACAGGCCTACGAGCTCGCCCATCGTGGCGGCATCGGCGAAGGCGGGCACGTCGTAGTGGTCGGCGAGGGAGCTCGCGAGCGACCGCACAAAGGCGTCCGGCGCAATCAGGTCCTCGCGCATGACGGCCATCAGCCGGGAGTACCGGCGGTGCGTCACGCGCAAGCGGCCGGCCATCAGCGCCCGTTCCTCGCGCTGGTACTGGTCGACGGTCGGCTCCGTCAGCAGGTCGAGCCCGAACTGGATGATGGGGTTGTTGGGCGGGAAAAACTGGGGGAGGTAGACCTGCTTGCGGGGGTGGTGGCTCTGCTGGTCGAAGTCGATGGCGCGGATGCGGAAGTGGAGCTTCTCGAAGTCCGGCGTGATGTCGACGACCCAGTTTCCGGCGTGCATGTCGCCGAGCAAGCGGACAAAGCAGCGCTCGTTGAACTTGACGAACTCCTTGGCGAGGCGGACCTGGTCGAACCGGTTGTCGGGGAGCTGCTCGCGCATGAAGGCGTCGCCGGGCAGCCCGATGATGTGCTCCTCGACGATCGTCTGGTCGCGGAGCTCCGGCCCGTCGACGCGGACCAAAAAGTTGACGGCGTTCGGGCTCAGGATGTGCTCGAGCTCGAGCCCGTAGACGCGGCTGGCGTCGGCGCGCTTGACGTAGAAGTAGTCGAAGTTCTCGTTCAGCCGGTTGACGATCCGGATGCGGTACGGCAGCGTGTTGCCGTAGAGGCACAGGTCGACGCGGTCGACGTAGAGGTGCTCGACCGTCGTGAGGTCGCCGGCGGACTTGAGGAGGGCGTACGTCCGGCGCAGGCCGTCGTGGATCTCGGTCTGCTCGGCGTGCCCGAAGAAGACCGTGCTCCACAGCGTGTCGTCGCCGTGCTCGTCGTAGAGCGGCGTTTGGCCGGCGTGGCGCGACAAGTCGTCGTAGCTGACCCCGCCGGTCACGCGGCGGCCGTACTTGTCGAGGTACTCGACAAGGTGGTCGCTGACCGGGTAGGCCGGCTTCTTTTTGGAGATCAGGTTGCGGACGGGCTCCACGGCGGCGGGGGGCGGGAGGGACCTGAACGCGCGGGCCGTGCCGGGGTCCCGAGACAGGGTACGGTCCGACAGCCCCCATTCTCGTCATCCCGAGGGAAGCGGAGCGACGAGGGATCTCAGCGCGAGCCTCCTGCCCGTCCTTCCGTTCGTTGCGAACTGGGCGGTCTCGCTGAGATCCCTCGCCGGGCTCGGGATGACGTGGGCTGGGTGGTGGGGCGCTCGGCAGGCAGCGTTCTGGCGCTGTCCGCGAGCATCCGGGGAGGGTCCGGGCGCTGTTCGCCGTCGGTCCTGTACCCTGCTGGCGGACCCTGCACCGACCCATGGACGACTTCCCGACCCCCGATGTGGCCCTGACCCACCTACTCGTCGTCGCGGACGTGGGCCGCGCGCGCGACTTCTACCGCGACGTGCTCGGCGCCGAGGTGGTTCGGGAATACGGCGGCGACTCGGCCGTGCTGCAGTTCCAGGGCACGTGGCTGCTCGTGGTCACCGGCGGCGGCCCGACGCCGGGGAAGCCGACGGTCACCTTCGCACCGCCCGCCGACCCGGACCGCGTGAGCCACCAGCTGACGATGCGGGTGCCCGACTGCCAGGGCGCGTACGAGATCCTGCAGGCTCGCGGCGCCACGTTTCTGGCCCCGCCCGTCGACCGGGGCGGGGAGATCCGGGCCTTTTTCCGCGACCCCGACGGGCACCTGCTGGAGATCAGCGAGATCCCGGGCGCGGCGTAGCTCGCGGGCGTCCGTCGTGCCGCGGTCGGAGCGAGCTAGAGCCGCTCGATGCGGACGCGCGCCGTCCCCGAGGCCACCATCCCGATCCGCCGGGCGGCCGCCTTCGACAGGTCCAGGATCCGCGCGCCGTGGAAGGGCCCCCGGTCCGTCACGCGGACCACGACGCTCCGCCCGGTGCGCTCGTGGACGACGCGCAGCCGCGTGCCGAAGGGGAGCGTCCGGTGCGCGGCGGTCAGGGCGTCGGGGTTGAAGCGCTCGCCGCTGGCGGTGCGGCGGCCCCGGAAGCGCTCGCCGTAGTAGCTGGCGGTGCCCGTCGCGAGGTGGACGCCCGCCGCCTCGACGGGCGCGGCTGGGACCGCGAGCGCCGCGAGTGCGGCCGAGTCGGGCGCGACGACGATGAGCGCGGGGCTCGGCGACCAGACGACGGGCTCGGCGCGAGCCGGATCCATGCCCGGCTCGGCGTGCGCCGCGACCGTGTCGGGTGGCGCCACGGTCGCCGCCGCCGACGACGCGGCGGGTTGGGCGGTGGCGGCCGTCGCGGCGAGCGCGAGGACGAAGAGGCAAACGAATCGCACGGGGCCAAGTCTACCCCACGGATCCCCGTCCGTCCAACCACCGGGCCTCCACGTCACCTCCTGGGCCCCTTCACGGCCTCTGTCGGGGTCTACGCGACGGTTTCGCCCGCGAGCACGCGCTCGTAGTACGCCTCGTAGAGCGGGACGACGCTCTCCAGGTCGAAGTGCTCCACGGCGCGGCGGCGCGCGGCCGTCGCCATCGTCGCGTGGAGGTCGGGCGTCGTCAGGATGCGCCGCGCGGCCTCGGTCATCCCATCGACGTCGCCGAGCGGGCGGAGCGCCCCGGTCTCGCCGTCGACGTTGAGCTCGGGGAGGCCGCCGACGTCCGAAGAGACGACGGGCACCCCGCACGCCATGGCCTCCAGCGCCGCCAGCCCGAACGTCTCCGAGGCCGACGGCATCAGGAACAGGTCGGCGATGGACAGGATCTCCTCGACGGGCTCCTGTTTGCCGATAAACCGGACGTCCGCCCAGACGCCCAGCTCGCGAGCTTTCGCCTCCGACGCCTGGCGATCGGGCCCGTCGCCGACCATCAGCAGCTTGACGCCGCCGGGCTCGCCGTGGCGCGGGTGGCCGGGGGGCCACGCCCCGCCGGCGTGGAGCCGCGCGAACACCTCGACGGCGTCCGTCGCGCGCTTGACCTTGCGGAAGTTGGAGATGTGGGCGACGAGCTTCTCGCCGTCCGGCGCGATCGCCTGCTTAAAGTGGTCCTTGGGCTGGCGCGCAAACCGGACCGTGTCGACGAAGTTGGGGATCACCTCGATGTCGGCCGACACGTCGAACGAGTCGTAGGTCTCGCGGCGGAGCCAGTCGCTGACGGCCGTGACCCCGTCGCTCGCGTCGATGGCGTGCTCGACGACGGGCTTGAAGCTGGGGTCCTTGCCGATGAGCGTGATGTCGGTCCCGTGGAGCGTCGTCACAATCGGGATCGCGAGGCCGGCCTTGCGCAGGATGTCGCGCGCGAGCACGGCGGAGGTCGCGTGCGGGATCGCGTAATGGACGTGGAGCAAGTCGAGCCCCTCGTGCTTGGCCACGTCGATCATCTTGCTCGCGAGCGCGAGCGCGTACGGCGGGTACTCGAAGAGCGGGTACGTGTCGACCCGGACCTCGTGGAAGAACACGCGCTCGACCATGTGCTCGAGCCGGAGCGGCAGCGCGTAGGCGATAAAGTGGACCGTGTGGCCGCGGTTCGCGAGCGCCTTGCCGAGCTCGGTGGCGACGACGCCGGAGCCGCCGAAGGTCGGGTAGCAGGTGATGCCGATGGTCATGGGGCGCCCAACGCGGGGGGACGGTCGGGGGTCCGCGAAGGTTTGGGAGACGGGCCGGCCGGCGGGCGCCTTACGCTGAGGGCGGAGCCGGAGCGACGTCCCGAACGCCGATGAGTCGATATCCACGATGAGCCGCAGCCCCCGTTCGTTGTCATCCCGAGCGAGCGCAGCGAGCCGAGGGATCTCAGCCGAGCACAGCGCCGCGTCCGCGTTGTAGCCGGGCGGTGCGCGACGGAGATCCTTGGCTGCGCCGACGCTTCGCGTTCGACTCCGCCGCTGCGCGGCTCCGCTCAGGATGACACCATGGGAGGGGGCGCATGGCGTCACGCGGGCGCTACCCGATCTCGCGGAGGCGGATCCGCAACGTCGCGTCGGCGCGGGTGATGCCGCGGTAGTCGCCCGAGATGTCCTCGAGGTTGAGGCCCTCGCGGAAGATCTCGGCGGACAGCTGGCTGCCGTCGCCGTCGAAGCGGATCTCGGCGGGCAGCAAAAAGCGGCCGAGCGCGTCGCGGTCGGCAAAGCGGACGGTGACGGTGCGGCCCGAGACCGTGTACGCCCCGCCCGAGATCGTCTCGTCGACGCGCTCGCCCCGGAGCACCTCTAGGGCCGCCGTGCCGTCCTCGCGGAGCAGCAGCGTCGCGTCGCGCGAGAGCACGTCGCCGAGCAGGTCGCGGTCCCGGACGGCCTCGCTGACGGGGTCGATGCGGAACTCGACGACGCGGTAGCGGCCGGCGACCTCGAGCACCGTCAGGTCGGCCTTGGCGAACGGGTTGAGCATCCCGCAGCCGGCGAGCGAGCCGACGAGGACGAGCGCGGCGAGGGCGAGGGGGAAGCGGGCCATGGACGTGGGGAGAGCCGGGGTGGGACCCGAACGATACGACGGGGGTCTCAGCGGCGGCTCGTCTCGTGAACCCTGCCCCGTCCCCCCATGCGCCTGCTTCCGCTCCTCCTCGCCCTCGCCCTGGCCGCCCCCGTCTCGGCCCAGATCCCCTCCATCGACATCGGCGTCGCGGGCGGCGTCAACTTCTCGTCGCTCAAGGACGCCAGTGCCCTCAGCCTCGACCGGTCGACGGGCTACCACGCCGGCCTGTTCGCAGATGTCGGCGTGCCCTTCTTCTCGGCGCGGACGGGCGTCTACTACCTGTGGGCCGGCGACTTCGCCGACGCCGTCTCGGTCGACGGCGCCAGCCCGGGCATCCGCTTCATCACCGTCCCGATCGATCTTCAGATCCAGACGCCGACGCCGATCGTCAAGCTCTACGGGCTCGTCGGGCCCGAATTCCGGTTCCCGCTCGACGACTTCCAGACGCTCTCGGGGACGTTCAACCGCCAGAACGTCGACACGGTCGTCAACGTGGGAGCGGGCATCAAGGGCGGGCTGCCGTTGTTTGGGCCGAGCGCGTTTGTGGAGGGCCGCTACAGCATCGACCTGACGGGCCTGCGCGACACCGAGATCGAGTCCGAGAAGACGCGGCTCAACGTCTTCCTCGTCCGCGTCGGGGTCGGGCTGTAGACCGCACTCCCGGTCGGCGTGGCCGTGAGGCAGAGGGATGCGGCATTCGGCATGGAGGCATGGGAAAACGGTTGCCCATCCCTCCATGCCTCATCTATCCCGCACCCCTCTCCGATCATTTGATCCGTGCGCTACGCCTCGGCCTCGGCGACCGTCTCCATCGGGATCGGGCGGTCGGGGCGCTCGCCCGTCGTCAGGTAGTGGCGGACTTCGAGCACGGCCTGCTCCTTGGCCTTGGCCTCCAGCATCAGGTCGTAGGGCGCGTCGGGGGCGCCGACCTGGTCCATCAACTCGGTCAGCCGGTCGACGTCGTCCATGTCGAGGTAGTCGGCGTGGCCGGTGCGCGTGCCGGGCTTGTGCGACGAGAGGTGGAGCTTGGGGGCGCGGCGGCCCCAGGTCGCCATCGCGCGCTCCATCAGGTCGAGGAGCCCGTCGTCGGCCGTCGCGCCCGACGGGTTGAGGAGGTGGTGGAACAGGTCGACGATGACGGGCAGGCCGGTCCGCTCCGCCAGCCCGACCGTCTCGGCGAGTGTGTAGGTCGTGTCGTCGTTCTCGATCGCGAGCCGCGCGCGGGCGTCGTCGCTCAGGCGCTCGAGGGCCTGCTCGAACCGGTCGAGCGCGGCGGGCTTGTCGCCGTACGCCCCGCCGACGTGCAGCGTCATGGTGCCCGTCGGGTCCATCCGCTTGAG
Organism: Rubrivirga halophila; assembly: GCF_046845755.1. Taxonomy (GTDB): domain Bacteria; phylum Bacteroidota; class Rhodothermia; order Rhodothermales; family Rubricoccaceae; genus Rubrivirga. The sequence goes on along the minus strand of NZ_CP177357.1, from coordinate 2,602,325 downwards.
GACCTGGGCCTGGAAGTCGAGCTCGTCGATCGAGTTCTGGACGACCTCGGGGCGCGGGCTGTTGAGGACGGTGTACTGACCCGGATGGCTCGTCACGCGGAGCCCCTCGGCCTTGACGAGCCGGCGGATCTTGCGGAACTGCCAGTCGAACGCCTCGGTCCAGTCGAAGGGGAAGGCGTCGAGCGGCCCGAACGGGATGAGGTCCGACGAGACGCGGGAAAAGCGCAGGTCGCGGGCGACGTTCCACTCGAGCGCCGCGAGCACGTCGTCGAGGTTCTGGACGACGACGGGGATGACGGCCTCCGTGCGGAGGTTCGCCAGCCGGACCGTCCGGGACTTGGTCCCGAGGGCGGTGTTGATGCAGGCGTAGCCGAGGTGACGGAGGCGCATGGGGCGGGCAGAAGGGGCTGGGCCTACGCGCCGGTTTCCGTTGCCGAGCCGGCGGCGGCCCGATCCCGGGAGTCCCCTGAGCCCTACTCCCCGTGCGGCAAGCGCTCCGGCATCTCGGCGGCGACGTAGAGCAGGATCGCCGTCATAGCGACGGCGCGCTGGACGTGAGCGGGGTCGAGCTTGTCGAGCGTGTCGGCGGGCGTGTGATGGTAGAGGAAGTAGTCGCCGTTGTCGGTGCGGAGGCTCAGGCCGGGCACGCCGTCGCGCATCATCGGGCCGATGTCGGCGCCGCCGCCGCCGAGCGTCACGCCGGCCGGGCCCGCGTCGGCGTCGTGCGCGACGACGCCCGCGATCAGCGGGTCGACAATCGCCGCCAGCATCTGCTGCCCGGCGGCCGAGCCGCCGTACCCGAAGCCGACGGGCTCGAAGAGGCCGCTGTCGCTCTCGAGCGCCAGCTGGATGTGCGACACGTCGGGCCCGAGCGAGTCGCGGAAGGCCTGGGCGCCGCGCAGGCCGTTCTCCTCGTTCGTCCACAGCACGGCGCGGACCGTCCGGCGCGGGCGGAGCCCGAGCGCCTGGAGGAGGCGGACAGCTTCCCACGTCACGACGCAGCCCGCGAGGTCGTCGTGGACGCCCTGGCCGACGTCCCACGAGTCGTAGTGCCCGCCCGCGATGACGACCTCGTCGGGGCGCTCGCGCCCGACCACTTCGCCGATGACGTTGTGGCTGAGCCCGTCGGCGTGCGTCTCGGCGGCCATCGTCAGGCGGACCGTCGGCGTGTCGCCTCGGTCCTGGATGCGGCGCAGGATGGCCGACGCCTCCGCGGTGAGGGCGGCGTGGGGGATCGGCCGGACATCGTCGCCGTAGCGCATGGTGCCGGTGTGCGGCGTGCTCAGGCCGATCGGCCCGACGGACCGGACCAGGCTGGCGACGGCGCCCGCGTTCGAGGCCGCGTCCGCACCGCCGACCCGGTAGCCGACGGTCTGGCCATACGTGGTGAACGGCACGTCGAAGAGGACGATGCGGCCCCGGGCCTCGTCGGCGCGCGCCGCGAGGTCGTCGTACGAGTCGACGACGAGGACCTCGGCCGTCAGCCCGTCCGGGCCCGTCCCGACGCTGCCCCCCAAGCCTAGCATGGGCAAGTCGACCTCGCCCGTCGGTGTCACGAGCGCGGCGGACTCGGCGCCGCGTACCCAGACCGGCACGGTCACAGGCTGCGCGCGGACGTTTTCCAGCCCGTCGGCCCGCATCGTCGCGACGGCCCACTCGACGGCGCCTTCGAGCGCGGCCGAGCCGGTCAGGCGCGGGCCGAAGGTGTCGGCGGCATACGCGATCCGCTCGTAGGCGGCGCTGTCGGCGAGCGCGGCGTCCAGGATGCGGGCGGCGGCGGCGGCGTACGGCTCGGCGGGCGCGGGGGCTTGCGCCAGCGCGGCCGGCGCGAGCAGGAGAGCGGCGAGGAGGAGGGCGGCGCGCATCGGGAAGTGGGGGCGAGGCCGGAAGCTAGCGTCCGGCCTCGTCCGGGGTCCGATGCGCTCCGCCGGGAGGAGGGGTGTGCCGGTAGATCAGCCGCCGAACGCGCGGAGCTTGTACGAGAGGTTGAGCAGGACGTACCGGCCGAGCGCCGTCGTCTGGGCGTCCTCGATGTAGGCCTCCGTCACCGTCCGCTCCACGTCGCGCTGCTGGTCGAGCAGGTCGTAGACGCTCAGGCTGACCTCGGCGAGGTCGCCCTGGAGGAACTTGTAGCCGACGCGCCCGCCCAGGAGCATCTGCGTCGGGTCGACGCTGGCGTCGAGGCCGGTGTAGTGCAGGGCCTGGAGGTCGCTGCTGACCACGAGCCCGTTCCAGGGCAGCCACGTCAGCTTGGCGCCGGCGAGGTGGCGGACGTAGGTGTCGTCGAGCGCCGGGGCAGCCGAGTTGGCGACGGCCGTGTACCGGGCGCCGTACTCCAGCGACAGGTCGAAGCGCGGGCTGAGCGAGCTGCCCAGGAAGACGCGACCGTCGAGGCCGATCTGGTCGGACGTGTTGTCGGCGCCGTCGACCAGGCCGGGCGTCCGGCTAAAGCTGGTGCCGATCGAGGCGTTCGCGTTGCTCCCCAGGAACGGGACGGGCCGGCCGTACGAGACGAGCGCCCGGGCGTCCCACGCGCCGTCGACGTTGACGGGCGTGATCAGCTGGGCCCCGGCCGGGAGCACGACGCCCGAGGGCAGCGCCGTGTCGACCGTCGCCGTCGTCGTCGAGGTGCCGATGGCGTTGACGCCGTAGGAGGCGCTGAGGAAGCCCGCCAGCACCGAGCCGCCCTGGGCGTCGGTCCCGTTGAAGCGGGCGCGGACGGAGTGCGTCGTGGCCGGGTCGAGGTCGGGGTTGCCGGCGGTGAGCCGCAGCGGGTTGGCGTTGTCGACCACGTTCTGCAGCTGGGTCGCCGACGGCGTCTCGGTCCGGGCGCGGTAGTCGAGGTCGAGCCGCTGGCCCTCGGCGAGCGGGAGCCGCAGCCGGGCCGAGGGGAGGACGGACCAGAACGTCCGGTCGACGTGGAAGGAGGTCGCGGCGGTCTGCGTGCCCTGCAGGGTCTCGTGCTGGAGGTCGACGCCGATCTGGGCCGAGAGCGCGTCGCGCCCGCGCCCGCCGTAGCGGTACGACACGCCGCCGCGCTGGATCACCGACTGCTGGCTGAACCGGCTCGTGTAGGCGGCGTCGGGGACCGTGTAGGCGCCCGCGCCGTCGGCCAGGAAGGCGAGCTGGTCGGACGTGCTCGTCGACACCTGGGGCCGGTAGCTGAGCTGGAGCTGGCCGGTGCCGACCGGCTCGGTGTAGCGGACCGACGCGCCGAGCGATTGCGTGAGGGCGTCGGTGTCGAACAGCTGGTCGGCGGCGTCGGCCGAGATGGCGTCGGAGAACGAATCGAGCGCGTACGCCTGCAGGCTCTCGCCCGCCTGGTCGCTGAGGCCGCCGTCGACGCTGACCGAGACGGTCCGGCCGGGCGTCTCGAAGCGGTGCTGGAGGCGCACGCTCGCCTGGCCCGAGAGGGCGGAGGCATCCGAGGCGGTCGTCGTCAGGCTCTGGGCGAGCGCGTCGCCGGAGGGGAGGGCGGTCACGCCCAGGAGCGTGCCGGTCGAGGCGTTGTTCTGGACCGTCAGGCGCGGCTCGACGGTGAGCTCCGTCCGGTCGGTCACGTTGTACTGCGCGCGGACCGAGAGCTGGTGGTTGGTGTTGGTCCCGTCCGCCGCGTCGGTCTCGGCGTAGCGCTGCGAGACGGCGTCGCCCGTCGTGTATTCGCGCGTCAGCAAGGCGTCGAGGTCGGTGTCGGTCGCGTTGTAGACGTAGCTGCCGGTGAGGCGGAGGTCGCCGCCCAGGAGCACGTCGGAGTAGTTGACGCCGAGGGCGTTGGTGGCGTTGAGGCCGCTCTGGTCGGGGACGAGCAGGGCGCTCACGTCGGTGCCCCCGCCGCGCCGGCCGCCGCCCCCGCCGCGCCGGCCGGTGCTGCTGCCGGCGACGCCGAGCAGGTCCTCGGTCGCGAAGTTCTGCTGGTCGACGTTGTTGGTGAGCCCGACGATGGTGATCCGGCGGTCGCCGTCGAGCAGGCTGACGTTGCCGCCGGCGAGGTACTCGCCCTCGGCCCCGGCGCCGACGTAGGCGCGGCCGAACTGGCCGTTCTGCATCCCGGGCCGGGTCACGATGTTGATCGTCTTCTCGGCGTCGCCGTCGTCGAAGCCCGAGAACCGCGAGGCCTCGCTGGCGCGGTCGAACACCTGGATCTCCTGGATCATCTCGGCGGGCAGGCTGCCCAGCGCGCCCTGCACGTCGGTCCCGAAAAACTCGCGGCCGTCGACGAGCACGCGCTGGACGGTCTCGCCCTGGGCCGTGACCGTCCCGTCCTCGACGACGACGCCGGGCAGCTTCGCCAGCAGGTCCTGGGCGCTGGCGTCCGGGTTGACGGCGAAGGCGTCGGCGTTGAACGCCGTCGTGTCGCCGCGGACCTCGACGCGCTGCCGCGTGGCGGCGACCTCGACGGCCCCGAGCGCGGCGGCGTCCGACGCGAGCGTCAGATCCCCGAGCGCGAGCGGCGCCCCGCCGAGCGTCACCGCGCGGTCGAGCGGGAGGTAGCCGACGAACCAGACCCGCAAGCGGTAGTCGCCCGCCGGGGCGGCGATCCGGAAGGCGCCGTCGAGGTCCGCCGCCGCGCCGGTGCGGGTGCTATCCGGCGCCGTGCTCACGAGGAACACCGTCGCGCCAGGGAGCGGCTGCCCGTCGGCGGCGTCGAGGACGGTGCCGGTCACCGACGACTGGGCGGCGGCGGCCGGGGCGAGCGCGGTCAGAACGAGACCGAGCAGGAGGAGAGCAGGGAGGAGGCGCGACATGACGGGGTGGGGTAAGGAGGCCGAGGAGAGGAGCGGGGAGCGGTTAGCGGGAGGTGCCGCGCCGGTCGCCCCGGCTGCGGGTCTCCGACGCGCGCCACAGGCGGTAACGGGTGACCTGGTCGGGCGTCAGGAGCGCCTCGACCTGGCGGTCCGTCTCGGCTTGGCGGCCGGCGCGCTCGGCCTGCCGGGCCGCGCGGTCGTCGGGGCTGCCGCCACGCCGGGCGCCCGGCGCCGGTCGGTTCGCGGCCTGCGCCTCGAACAGGGCGCGGACGTCGGCCGCCTGCGCGTCGGTGAGGGCGACGGCCTGGCGGATGGCGTCGACGCGCTGCTCGACGCGGTCGCCGCCGCGAGCGTCGCGGGACTGCGCGGATGCGGCCTGGGGCAGGGCCAGCAGGCCGAGGAGGGCGAGGAGCCCGAGGGTGCGGCGCACGAGCGCGGCGCGGCGCTGGGGCAAGGTCTTGGCGGTCGTGGACATGGTGGGCATGGGATCGGGGGGAGGGGGGGTGTCGAGGGCCGCGAGGGAGGCAGCCGACGGTCCACAGTCTCCCGGTTTGGCGCTCCGGGTTCATGTCGGAGTGGTCACAGCGCGGTCGTCATGTCACGAGATGCAGGGGGACGTCACGAACGGCACGCTGGCGGGCCCACCTGCACGGTGGAGCCCGACGTCCGCGGCCCGGCGGACCCGCTCTCGTGCTCTCGTCGGCGAGTTGTTGCCATCGTGTGTCGGCGGGCCCCGCTGCACTCGGACGGCGGACGGCGCCCCGGCGCGCACGTCAGGCCGGGGTCTAGCTTCGGCCATGGCCCTGCTCCGCTTTCTCGCCCTTCTCGTCGCCCTCGCCGTCGCCCTCGGGCTGGCGGTCGAGTATTCGGACGGCGACCCCCTGGTGGCCGGGCTGGTGCTAGCGGTCGGCGTGCTGGCGTGGCTCCGCGTGCGCGACCGCGAGCGGATCTCGCGGTTGGAGGCGGCCGTGGCCCGGATGGTGCGGACGCGGGCCCAGGGCCTGCCCGCGCTCGAGGTGCCAGCGCTCGACGTGTCCGCTGGCGACGGGGGCCGCGCGCCGGTCGCCGAGCCCGAGGCGAGCGCCGAGGCCGCTCCGGCCGTCCCCCGCGCCACGCCGGACGAGCGCCGCCGACGCCGCGCCGCGACGGCGCCCGCGATGCCGCCGCCCCCCGTGCCGAGCCGCGAGTGGTCCGTCGACCGCCTGCCCCCGCCGCTGCAGCGCGCGTGGGCGTTCGCGACCGGCGGCAACCCGCTCGCACGCGTCGCGGTCCTCGTCCTGTTCGTCGGCTTCGGCCTGGCGATCCAGCTGCTCGGGACCGGCATCCAGCTGGTCGTGCTCGCCGCCGTCGGCGCCGGGCTGATCGCGCTCGGCTGGCGCCTGCGCGCCGGCACGCCCGGCTTCGGGCTGACGCTCCAGGGCGGCGGCGTGGCGGTGCTGTACCTCACCGTGTACGCCGCGTACGCGCTGTATGGGCTGACCCCGTCGCTCGCGGCGATCGTGCTCATGGCCGTCGTGGCCGTGATCTGCGGCGGGCTGGCGCTGGCCCAGGACGCGCCCGGCCTAGCCGTCCTGGGCGTCACGGGCGGGTTCGCGGCGCCCGTGCTCGCGGGCACGCCCGACGGCAACCACCTCTTGCTGCTGAGCTACTACGCGCTCCTCAACCTGGGCGTGCTCGCCGTCGCGTGGGCGCGCGGCTGGCGGTCGGTCGCCGTCGTCGGCTTTCTGGCGACGTTCGTGACGGGCGGGCTGTGGGGCGGGCTCGCGTACACCCCGGCGCTGTACGCCAGCGTCCAGCCGTTCGTGGTCGTCAGCTTCGCGATCTACCTCGCGCTCGCGGTCCGGTTTGCCATGCGGTCGGCGCGGCACGGGGCCGAGGAGCGGGCGCTCGCGGTCGACGGCGCGCTCGTGTTCGGGCTGCCGGCGGCGACGTTCGTGTTGCAGGCCGGGCTGGTCGAGGGCGTCGTCCCGTTCGGGCGGGCGTGGAGCGCGGCGGCGCTGGCGGCGGTCTACCTCGTCGGCGCGGCGCTGCTGCGGCGACGGCCCGGCGTGCGGCTGCTGGCGGACGCGTCGCTCGCGATCGGGCTGGCGTTCGCGACGCTCGCCCTCCCGCTCGCGTTCGAGCGCGTGGTCGTCGGGGCGGTCTGGGTGCTGGAGGGCGCCGGGCTCGTCTGGGTCGGCGCGCGCCAGCGGAAGGGCTGGATGCGGGCGGCGGGGCTCGCGCTCCAGGGCGTCGCGGCCGTCATCTTGTTCGGCGAGGGCGTGCTCGCGCCGTCGACCACGTTCACAGCGGCGACGCTGACGGGCTGGATCGTGGCGGTCGGGCTGGGGATCTCGGCGTTCGTGCTCCGGCCGCGGGCGGTTGCCGCGAGCCCGGAATCCCCTCACCCTGTCCCTCTCCCCTGGGGAGAGGGGACGTCGTCTGAGGCGGGTGCGCTCGGTTCGGAGTCTGCGCCCGCCGTCCGCGATTGGCTCGGGGTCACCGAGGCGCAGCGCGAGCGGCTCGAAACGCTCGTCGGCCGGGCGTTCCTCGGAGCGGCCTTGGTCTGGTGGACGATCACGGCGACGGTCCACACGACGGACCTCTTGCCGGAGCGGCTGTGGCTGGCGGGCCTGCTCGGGTCGGCGGCGGCGTCGGGCGCGCTGTTCCTGGCGCTCGGCCGTGCCCTGGGCTGGCGCGGTCTGGAAGCCGCGTCGCTGGGCGTCGTGCCCGCCGGCTGGGTGCTCCTCGTCGGTGCCCTTTTTGCGGACGTCGAGCCCCTCGAGGCGTGGCGCGGCGTCGGGTGGCTGGCCCTCGCCGGGGCGACCGTCGCGGCCCTCGCGGTCAATCGCGAGCACCCGCTTCGGCGCTCGGCGTTCGTGGCCGCCGTCTGGCTGGCGCCGGCGGTGCTGGCGTACCTGCTCGGTGCGCTCGTCGACGACGCGACGGAGGGGGCGTGGGCGGTGGCCGTCGTGCTCGCCGCGCTGTCGGCCGGGCTCGTCGGCGCGCTCGCACTGCCCTCACGGTGGGCGGACGCTCGCGAGCGGGCGGCGTCGGTCGGCGGGCTGGTCGTCGCCGTCGGCCTGTGGCTGATCGGCTCGTGGGGCAGCGATGGCGCCGCGACGCCGTTCGCGACGCTCCCCTTATTCAACCCCATCGACCTCGCGAGTGTCGCGGCCGTGCTCGCCCTGGTCGCTGCGTGGCGGGCGTCGGAGGCCGGGCGCGGCCTGCTGGCGGTCGTCGCCGGCGCGCTCGGGTTCGGCGCGCTGACGGCCGCGACGCTGCGTGGCGTCGCCGCCGTGACGCCGGAGCCGTACGAACTCGACGCCCTGTGGGCCTCGCCGACGGCCCAGGCTGCGCTCGCCGTCGCGTGGACCGTGCTGGCCCTCGCGCTCGCCGTCGTCGCGGTCCGCCGCGCGAGCCGGCCGCTGTGGTTTTTCGGGGCCGGCGTGCTGGCGCTCGTCGTCGCCAAGCTGTTCCTGGTGGACTTGACGCAAGCCGACGCGCTCGTCCGCGTCGTCGCCTTCGTCACGGTCGGGGTGTTGATGCTGGTCGTCGGCTACCGCGCGCCCCTCCCGCCTCGGGGGGAGGAGAGGACGAGAGGGGAGGAGGCGTAGAGGAGGTGAGGTCGCCGGCCGAGCGCTTGGAGCGGGCGGCGGGTACCGCGTACTCTGTCCCCCGAACCACCTGCCCCGCCATGCTTCGCGCCGCCCTTCTCGCCCTCGCCCTGACGGCCTCCGCCGGCGCCCAGACGCTCGACTTGGTCGGCGAGGTGATGCTGCCCGCCATCGACACCGACACGCTCGAAACCGGCGGCTCGGATGTGTGGGGCTACGTCGCGCCCGACGGCGCCGAGTACGCCATCATGGGCGACATCGAGGGCGTGAGCATCGTCGCCGTCCCGTCGATGCAGGTCGTCGCCCGCATCCCGGGCCCGACGCTCGACGCGCGGTGGTACTGGCGCGACATCAAGACCTACGGCGACTACGCCTACGTCGTCACCGAGGCGTACGGGCCGAACGAGGGGCTGCAGATCATCGACCTGTCGAACCTCCCCGAGAGCGCTGAGGAGGTGGCCGTGATTCGCGGGCCGGGCGACGCCTTCGTGTCGTCGCACAACCTGTCCATCGACACGGCGACCGGCACGGCGTACGTGCTCAGCTCGGGCGGCTCGCCGGTCTCCGTCTTGGACCTCTCCAACCCGGTCGCGCCGGTCGTCGTCGCGCAGATCGACGACGTGGGTAGCGTCCACGACATCTACGGGTTCGAGGACCGCCTGTACGTGGCCGAGGGGCGCGAGCCGACGTTCTCGATCTGGGACGTGTCCGACAAGGCCGCCCCGGCCCTGCTGGCGCGCGTGACGGTCCCGGACGCCGGCTACGTCCACAACATCTGGCCGACCGACGACGGCCGCTACGTCGTCACGACGGAGGAGACGGCCGAGAAGACGGTCAAGGTCTGGAACGTCGAGGACCTCGAGAACCCGGAGCTGGTCGGCGAGTGGCTCGGCGCGAACCGGATCGCGCACAACGCGCTCGTCCGCGGCCGCTACGCGTTCGTGAGCCACTACACGGCGGGCGTGTACGTGCTCGACCTCGCCGACCGGGCGAACCCGACCGTCGTCGCCCACCACGACACGTACCCCAAGAACGACGCCATCGAGATGGACGGCAACTGGGGCGCGACGCTGCCCAGCCCGAGCGGCTACGTTTACGGCAGCGACGGCAACGGCCGCCTGACGGTCCTCAAGTGGACGCCGCCCGCGGACCTGTAGGGCGGGTCGTCGGGGGGCGGTGGCAATCCCTCCGTCCGATCCTCCCCTCCCGGACGGGAGGGGAGGACAAGAATGGGCGCCCCGCAACTCCAGGTCCTCCCGCCTCGGCGCCGAGGCGGGAGGGGTCGGCTACTCCGGGTCGGTCGCCAGCGGGGTCGTGGTGTCGACGGCGGGCGTCTTGGCGGTCGTCGCGATGTGGAGCTCGGCGAGCTGCTCGGGGTCAACCACGTCCGGCGCCGACGACATCAGCTCGGTCGCCTGCTGCGTCTTGGGGAACGCGATCACGTCGCGCAGGCTCGTCGCGCCGGTCAGGAGCATCACCAGGCGGTCGAGGCCGAGGGCGATGCCGCCGTGGGGCGGGGCGCCGTACTTCAGGGCGTCGAGCAGGAAGCCGAAGCGGCGCTGGGCCTCGTCGTCGGAGATGCCGAGCAGCTCGAACATCTTGCTCTGCACGTCGGAGCGGTGGATGCGGATGGAGCCGCCGCCGACCTCGGACCCGTTGAGGACGAGGTCGTAGGCCTGGCTGCGGACCGCGCCGGGGTCGGTCGCCAGCTTGGCGATGTCTTCCCCGGCCGGCGCCGTGAACGGGTGGTGCACGGCGTGGTACCGGCCCGACTCCTCGTCCCACTCCAGGAGCGGGAAGTCGGTGACCCACAGGAACGCCCAGGGGCCGTCGGCGCCGTCGGGGACGAGGCCCTGCTCGCGCGCCATGTGGAGACGCAAGTCGCCCATCTGCTCGAAGACCTTGGGGGCCGGGCCCGCGAGCACGAGGACGAGGTCGCCGGCCGTCGCGCCGACGGCGTCGATGACGGCCTGCATCTTGTCGCGCCCGAACACCTCGTCCTTGACGGACTGGCTGAAGTCCGAGCCGTCGGCGGGGAGCTTGGCGTAGAACAGGCCGCCGGCGCCGATCTGCTTGCGGACGACGTCCTTGTCGAGCTTGTCCATCGGCTTGCGCCCGCGCTCGCCCTCGCCCTCGACCTTGATGGCGACGACTGCGCCGCCGTCGCCCAGAATCGACTCGAAGACGCCGAAGCCGGAGCCGCGCACGGCGTCGGACACGTCGGCGATCTCCATGCCGAAGCGGAGGTCCGGCTTGTCGGACCCATAGCGGCGGATGGCCTCGGCGTAGGGCATCCGGGGGAACGGCGTCGGGACCTCGATGCCGCGCGTGTCGCGCCAGATCTGGGCGATGAGCCCCTCGGCCATCCCGTAGATCATCTCCTCGGTCGCGAACGTCATCTCGACGTCGATCTGGGTGAACTCCGGCTGGCGGTCGGCTCTCAGATCCTCATCCCGAAAACACTTGGTGATCTGGACGTAGCGGTCCATCCCGGCCACCATCAGGATCTGCTTGTAGGTCTGCGGGCTCTGCGGGAGCGCGTAGAACTGGCCGGGGTGGACGCGGCTCGGCACGAGGTAGTCGCGCGCGCCCTCGGGCGTCGACTTCATCAGGACCGGCGTCTCGACCTCGATGAAGTCGTGGTCGTGGAAGTAGCTCCGCGCGCTCTGGTAGAGCTTGCTCCGGAGCATCAGGTTGCGCTGGAGCTTGGAGCGGCGCAGGTCGAGGTAGCGGTACGTGAGGGCCGTCTCCTCGCCCGGCGTCGTCGCCTTGGGGTCGTTCTCGGACACCACGAACGGCGTCGGCGCCGACGTCGCGAGCACCTCGACGTGGGACACGTAGACCTCGACGTCGCCGGTCGCCAGCTTATCGGTCTTGCGCTCGCGGACGCGGACCTCGCCGCGCGCCGAGATCACGTCCTCGCCGCGCATCCGCTCCGCGAGCGCCGCCAGGTCGGCGTCGATCTCGGGCGAGAACACGAGCTGGGTGATGCCATAGCGGTCGCGCAGGTCGACAAAGTTGAGCCCGCCGAAGTTGCGGCGCTGGTCGACCCAGCCCTTGAGCACGACGGTCTGGCCGGCGTCCGATTCGCGGAGCGCGCCGCAGGTGTGGGTGCGGTCGCCGTGGGTGGGCGCGTCGGTGAGCGGGAGGCGGGCGTCGGACATGGGATGGGGCGCTGGGTGGTCCGAAGCTAGGCGGGGCGGGGGCGGGAGGAAGAGAAGAGGTGTCGAGGAGGGGAGGGGGTGAAAGGGGTAGTCGGGTCGGCCGATAGCCGATGCCGCGGGAACGCCTCCGCAGGTGCTAGCGCAAGCCCCCTCAATTGAGTCATCCCCGCGCAGGCGGGGATCCATACGGCGGTGCTCGGATGGCGCAGGAGTGACCCGGCGCCCCTCATCGAGCCTCGCCCCGTGGGAGAGGGGACGCATTCGGAGAGCTCGCGCCATTCCCCAAACCGTTTCTGGGCGAGTCGAGCGAGACGCCGAGGGCGGAGGGGCGCGATCTTGGGCCATGCCCGACGTGCCTGCACCCCGTCCCGCGGTGGCCACCGACCTCGCCCCCGACGTTCTCTCCGGCCAGCGCCGCGCGATTGCTCGCGCGCTGACGGCGGTCGAGAACGGGCTGCCCGGCGCGGACGCACTTGTCGACGCGCTGTACCCCCACACCGGGCGGGCGTGGCGGGTCGGGGTGACGGGGCCGCCCGGGGCGGGGAAGTCGACGCTGGTGGACCGATTGGTGGAGGTGGTCCGCGAGCGGGGCCAGACGGTCGCCGTGGTGGCGGTCGACCCGTCGAGCCCGTTCACGGGCGGGGCGCTGCTCGGCGACCGCGTCCGGATGGACCGGCACGCGACCGACGACGGCGTGTTCGTGCGGAGCCTGGCGGCGCGCGGGGCGCTGGGCGGGCTGTCCGAGACGACCGAGGCGGCGTGCGACGTGTTCGACGCGGCGGGCTTCGACGTGGTGCTCGTCGAGACGGTCGGCGTGGGGCAGGGCGAGATCGACGTGGCGCAAGCGACGGACACGACGCTCGTGGTGTTGGTCCCGGAGTCCGGCGACGCGGTGCAGGCGATGAAGGCGGGGCTGATGGAAGTGGCCGACGTGTTCTGCGTCAACAAGGCCGACAAGCCGGAGGCGTCGGCGCTGGTGCGGGCGCTGCGCGCGGCGCTGCACCTGCGGCCGCCGGAGGCCGGGGCGCCGACGGTCGTGAAGGCGTCGGCGCTGGCGGGCGAGCTGGCGGGGCTGGTCGAGGCGCTCGACGCGCACCGGGCGGCGCTCGCCCAGCGGTGGGACGAGAACCGGGCGGAGCGGCTGCGGCGGCGCGTCCGGCGGATCGTGGAGGCGCGCCTGCGCCAGCGGTTCTGGGCGGCACATGGGGCCGGACTGGCCGAGGCGGTCGCGGCGTTGGACCCGGAGGACCGGGCGCCGCACCGGATCGCGGCGGGCCTGCTGGCGGAGGCGGGGTAGGGCGCGTTGCGAGCCCTGCTCGCGCACGTGGATCGGTTTGCGCCCGCCCGACACCCGGCCCCCCGGACGGGAGGGGTTGGAGGAGGGCGACGGGCACGGCGCCAGCCGGTGGGCTCGCGGGCGACAACACCCTCACCCTGTCCCTCTCCCGAGGGGAGAGGGGACGCCGTAGGTGGGGCTCGCGCCAGCCTTCTGCGACGCCTCAGATCCGTCCTCCCCTCCCAGCCGGTCCCCGCGCAGGCGGGGAGAAGGGGCCGGGGGAGGGCGACCGGGCTTGCGCCAGCAGGTGGGTTCGCGCCCCATTCGCCCACCACCCCCTGTCCCCCTCCCCGCAAGCGGGAAGGGGGACTCCGCAAGCACCCCGGAGTTGGTGAGGGCCGCGACGCTGCCCTCGAAGCAGCCCCCCTCGGATGAGGGGGCGGCCGGCAGGCGGGGGGTGCTTGCCTCTCGGTAATGAGCTGTCTGGTGGGTCGGGCCGTCGCGCGAGCAGGGACGCGCGCGGGCGCTCCGTGACGCCGGGCGGGCCGGGCGCGGCGTATCGGGCATCCCCCGAGGCCGCCGCTATCTTCGCGCTTCGTCCGTCTTCACCCGACCCCACCGACATGCCCAAAGGACCCGACGCCGAAGGCGCCAGCGACCTTGCCGCCCGAGAAATCGCCGCCGCCGGCGGCACCACCGCGACCGGCGCCCTCGCCGCCAACGACACGCGCTTTTTCGGGCATCCTCTCGGCCTCTCGAACCTCTTCTTCACCGAGCTCTTCGAGCGGGCGTCCTACTACGGGATGCGGGCCCTGCTCATCCTCTACATGACGGCTGAGACCGTCGACGGGGGGCTCGGCTACGACGTCGGCCAGTCAGCTCTCGTCTATGGGCTGTACACGTCGCTGGTGTACCTGGCCAACCTGCCCGGCGGCTGGATCGCCGACCGGCTGATGGGCCAGCGGCGGAGCGTGCTGCTGGGCGGCATTCTGATCGCGGCGGGCCACTTTACGATGGCCTTCGACCTGATCGCGGCGTTCTACGGCGGGCTCGGGCTGATCATCCTGGGCACGGGCATGCTCAAGCCGAACATCTCGGTGATGGTCGGCCAGCTGTACTCGGCCGACGACCCGCGCCGCGACGCCGGGTTCACCATCTTCTACATGGGCATCAACATCGGCGCGTTCGCGATGCCGCTGATCTGTGGCGCGCTCGCGGTCGCCTACGGCTGGCACGCCGGGTTCGCGGCGGCGGGCGTGGGCATGGCGCTCGGCATCGTGGTCTACATGCTGACGGGCAAGCAGCTCGGCGACGTCGGGACGCTGACGCCGGAGGCGGCGGCCGAGCGGCCGGCCTCGATGAGCATGTTCATCAAGGGGCTCGTCGGCGCGCTCGTGTTCGTGGGCGGGCTCGCCGGCCTGATGGCCGCGGGCGTGATCCCGGCGACGGCCGAGGTCATCCAGGGCATCTACGTCGTGGTCCTGTTCGTGATCACGTTCGGGCTGTTCGGCTGGCTCCTGACGCGGCCGTACTGGACCGAGGGCGAGAAAAAGCGGCTCTACATGATCATCCTGCTGTTCGCGGGCTACGCCGTCTTCCTGGCGGCCTTCGAGCAGGCCGGCTCCAGCCTCAACCTGTTCGCCGAGCAGTCGACGGACCGGAGCGTCCCCGGGTGGCTCTCGTGGGTGCCCGGGCTGGGCAGCGGCGAGGTGCCCGCGGCCTGGTTCCAGTCGCTCAACGCCTTCTTTATCTTCACCATCGCCCCGTTCGTGGCGATGATCTGGGTGTGGCTCGGCCGCCGCAAAAAGGACCCGTCGACCGCCAGCAAGTTCGGGATGGGCCTGATCCTGCTGGGCTTGGGGTTCGTGGTGATGGTCGGCGCCGGCGCCGCGTCGGCGGGCGGCGTCGAGGTCTCGCCGTGGTGGCTCATCGTGACGTACCTGCTCCACACGCTCGGCGAGCTGACGCTGTCGCCGGTGGGCCTGAGCGCGATGACGAAGCTGGCCCCGGAGCGCGTCTCGTCGCTGATGATGGGCGTCTGGTTCCTGGGCGCCTCGGTCGGCAACTTTATCGCCGGCTCCATCGCCGCGTTCTACGACACGCTCGACCTGCCCGCGTTCATGGGCCTGGTGGCTGCCATCGCCATCATCGCCGGGATCGGGTTCTTCTTCCTGGCCGGCCCGATGAAGCGGATGATCGACCGCGCCGACCACACCGCCTAGTCCGTCTCCCTCCATTTGCCCTCCCCCCGTCCCGCGTGCGAGACGGGGGGAGGCGTTTTTTCTCCCCCCTTGATGTCCGATCTCTCCGTCCCCGTCACCGTCCTCCCGAATGGCGAGGGGCTCGCGCTCCCCGCCCACGCCACACCCGACGCGGCAGGGCTCGACCTGCGCGCGGCCGTCCCCGCCGACGCCCCGATGACGCTGGCGCCCGGCGCGTTCGCGCTCGTCCCGACCGGCCTGCAAATCGCCCTGCCGGACGGGACGGAGGGGCAGGTCCGCCCGCGCTCCGGGCTCGCGTTCAAGCACGGCGTGACCGTTCTCAATAGCCCCGGCACCATTGATTCGGGGTATCGAGGGGAGGTGGGCGTGTTGCTGATCAACCACGGCCCGGCGCCGTTCGAGGTTGTGCGGGGCGAGCGGATCGCGCAGCTCGTGGTCGCGCGGTACGAGCGCGTCCGGTTCGATGCCGTCGACTCGCTCGACGACACGGAACGGGGGGGCGGCGGGTTCGGCTCGACGGGCGCGCGCTAGCGCTCCACGCGGGCCAGCAGGGCCAACCACCGCGCGCGGACGGCCTCGGGGGCGTAGGCGGCGTCGAAGCGCGCCCGTGCGGCGCGGCTGGCGCCCAGCCACACCTCGGGCGACGCGAGGCTTGTGACGGCCGCTGCGAGCGCCTCGGCGTCGGGCGGCACGAGCACGCCGGCCCCGTCGCGGACGACCTCCGGGAGGGCGGCGTGCGCCACGCCGACGACCGGCGTCCCGGCCCCGAGCGCCTCCAGCACGGCGACGGGCAGCGCCTCGCTCGGGTGCGTCGACGGGAAGAGGAGGAGGTCGGCGTCGAGCACGAACCGCTTGATGGCGGCGTGCGGCACGCCGCCGTGCGCGACGACCCGGCCCGCCAGCCCCAGCGCCTCGACGCGGCCGGCGAACGCGGCCTCGGCATCGGGCGACGGCCACCGCCCCACCAGGTCGAGCCGGACGTCGTGGGCCGCCGCGAGCCGGGCGGCAGTTTCGAGCGCGAGGTCGTAGCCCTTCTCGGGCATCAGGTTGCCCAGGAACAGCAGCCGCAGGCCGGGGCGGGCGGCCCGTGCCGTGCGCGCGGCCTCGACCTCAGCGGCCGTGCACAGCACGTCGGCGCCGACGGTGTTCGGGATCACGACGCGCTTCTCGGCGGGGACGAACGGCGCCGCGCGGTCCGCCAGCCCGTCCGTCAGGAACACGACGGCCGCGCACCGCGCGACGACGCGCCGCGCGGTCCAGCGCGTCGGGCCGGCGAACATCCGGTCGAAGTAGGCGCGGTGGACGACGGCGACGACGGGGCGGGTGGGGCCAAACGCGGGCAGCGTCGTCAGCACGTCGCGGGCGTGGCCGAGCGGGTGCGGCGAGATCGACGCCCACAGCGCGGGCGCCTCGGGCGCGGCGGCGAGCGCGCGGCGCAGGCGGCGGCCCGTCGCGAGGTAGTGGCCGGCCCGGCGCCAGCCCCACCGCGCCTCCGTCGAGACGAGCGCGTCGCCCTCGGGCGCCGACGTGCTCACCCGGACGACCGGCCGCGACGCGCCCACCAGCTCCGCCAGGCGGTCGGTCGCCAGCGTCTGGCCATCGAGCGGCGGGGGAAAGCGGCCGACGACGGCGACCGGGCGGGCGTCGGGCATCAGTCGGGGATGGCTTGGAAGGCGCGCGGGCGGCGGGCGGCGACCCGCAAGGCCGCGAGCGCGGCGCGGGCCGGGAGGGAAAGGCCCCGGTCGGCGCGCTCGCCGCCGGCTTCGATGGCGGCCCAGAGCCCGTCGGCGAAGTCGTCGAGCCCGAAGGCCGACACGATCGCGCGCGAGCGGTCGCCGAAGGCGGCGCGCTCGGCGTCGGACAGGGCCGCGATCCGGGCCAGGCGGTCGGCGAGCGCGGCGGGGTCTCCGGCGGGCACGGTGAAGCCGTTCGCGCCGGGGGCGACGAGGTCGACCGCGCAGCCGGCGCCGTCGGACACGACGACGGGCAGCCCGGCAGCCATGGCCTCGTTGACGACGAGCCCCCAGGTGTCCTTGTGCGACGGCAGGACGAGGGCGTCGGCGCGGCCGTAGGCGTGGCCGAGCGCGTCGCCACTCGCGAAGCCGGAGAACGTCACGCCGGGCCCGGCGGCGGCCTCCAGCGCCTGGCGCTCGGGCCCGTAGCCCACGACGGCCAGCTCCCACGGGGCGGCCGCGTCGGCGCGGTAGAGGGCGTAGGCGTCGACCAGCACGTCGATGCCCTTGATGGGTGTCAGCCGCGACACGGCCAGGAAGCGGCGCGCGTCGTCGGGCGCGCGCTCGGCACGCGCCTCGGCCGCGAGCCGGGCGAAGCGGGCGTTGTCGACGACGTCGACCGGCTGGAAGGCGTGCGACGGCGGGATCCCGAGGTCGACGGCATAGGCGCGCTGGGGCGTCCCGGCCACGAGCGCCGCGTCGAACTGGCCCACGAGCGCGCGCTTGACGGCCTCGCGCCAGGCCGCGCGGTCGGCGTCCTGGCGGCGGCTGTCGAACAGCATGACGGCCGTGCGGCGGCGGCGGCGGCTCCACGCCAGCCCGGCGCGCGAGTCGGGCGTGGAGTAGCTGGCGACGGCGAGGGCGTCGGGGTCGATCCGGTCGAGGGCCGCCCGCATCGCCCGCGCCATCTCCGGCCCGGGGACCGACTCGAACGAGCGCCCCGGGAAGAGCGTCTCGCGGCGGTACGGCGCGGCGTCCGCCTGCGCGTCCCAGACGTAGGTCTCGTCGTCCGACGCCGTCTCCAGCGCCACCAGCTCCACGCCGCGTGCTGCGAGCGCTCGCCCCAGCGCCGCCAGCCGAGCGACGTGGTACGGGCCGAAGCGGCCCCACGAAACGCAGACGCGGCGGATCGGTCTCACGGCTGACGGAGGGCGGCGGCGATGACGTCGGCGAAGCGGTCGACGGCGTGCGCCTCGGCATACGCGGCGGCGCGGGCGGGGGCGAAGCCGGTGTCCGGCGCCGCGGCGGCGGTCGCGAGCGCGGCGGCGAGCGCAGCCCGGTCGGCCGTGTCGACGGCCTGCCCGAGGGCGTGCGCGCGGACCTCGCGGCCCACCATCCCCTCCGCCGTCGCCAGCAGCGGCCGGCCGGCGGCGGCGGCGCGGAGCACGACGCCGCTCGACCCGACGTGGCCCCGGTACGGCGCCAGCACGACGTCGGCGGCCGTCACCAGGTCGTCCAGTTCGCCGTCGGGCACGAACCGCTCCTGGAAGACGACGTGGGCGGCCGTCTGGCGCGCGGCGTCGACCGCCGCCCGAAGGCGCGGCCGCATGTCGTCGTACGTCTTCCCGACGACGACCAGCGCCAGCCGACGGGCCGCCTCGTCGGGCACGTCCGTCAGCGCCTCCAGCACGTCGAAGACCCCCTTGCGCACCTCCAGCGACCCGAACAGCAGGAGCATCGTCCGCCCGTCCTCGACCCCGAGCGACGCGCGGACGGCGCCGGCCGAGCGGCCTGGCGCCGGCGTCTCGACGGGGTCGGGGAGCCAGCGCGCGTCGAGGCCGAGGCGGCGGAGCGGGGCGACGGCGTCGGGGTCGAGGGCGAGGACGGCGCCGAGGTGGGGGTTGCGGGCGGCGAGCCGGAGCAGGGCCGTCTTGCGGAGCCGGCTGATCCGGTCGCCGAGGCCGGTCGCCGGCTCGTGCAGCGTGGCCCGGAGCAGGATGCCCGAGACCCGCGTCGGGACCTCGAACCGCAGGCCGGTCGCCAGCGCGAGCTGGGTGTGGTCGAGCGCGGGGAGGAAGACCTGGGCCGCGCGCGCGGCCCGGATGGCGTCGCCGACGACGGCGCCGACGGCGCGGCCAGCCGCCCAGAGCGAGCCCGGCGCGGCGAGCGGCGACACGTCGAGGGCGCGCGTGTCGACGGCCGCGAGCGCGTCCGACTCCGCGTCGAGTAGGACCGGGTGCGCGGCGACGGCGATCCGGCCGACGTCGCGCGTCGCCAGCCCGCCGACGATCCAGCGGAGGTACTCGGCATGGTGGCCGCCCGCGTACGGCGCCACGATCAAGAGGTCGGGCGGCGTCACCGGACGTGCGGCGCGAGCAAGGCCAGCAGCCGCTCGGCGCCCGCGTCCCAGTTCAGCACGCGGTCGTACTTCGCGCGCGCCGTCGTCGCCAGCCGGCCGTAGGCGGCGCGGTCGGACCACAGCTCGAGGGCGCGGTCGGCGATGACCTGGGGGCGCTCCTGGAAGCGGAACAGCACCCCGGCGTCGTCGCCGACGGTCGTCGGCATCCCGCCGATGTCGGTCGTGAGGGACGGGAGCCCGAAGGCGGCGGCCTCGGCGAAGACGCAGCCGAAGTCCTCGGCGCGGACCGGCATGCAGAGAAAGTGGCTCTCGGCGAACAGCGCGCGCAAGCGGTCGCGCTCGGCGGGCACGTCCTTGCGCAAAAAGCCCGTCGCCCGGAGCAGGGGGTGCGCGTCGACGGGCGGGTGCGACCCGGCGACGGTCAGCGTCGTCGGCACGCCGCGCGCGGTCATCACTTCGGCCACCCGGAGCGCGACGTCGCCGCCCTTGCGGACCCAGCCGCCGCCGACGAACAGCAGGCGGCACACGTCGCGCGACCGGGCCGCGACGGCGTCGGCGATGGCCTCGGCCGGGGGCACGTCGCCCGGCTCGAGGTTCGCCCCGTACTCCACGACGTGGACGGAGCCGTCGTCGACACCGTAGTAGCCGCGCGCGGAGTCGGCGCCGTGGGCCGTCGCGAAGGCGGCGACCGTCGAGCGCTCGATGGCCGCGCGCTCGACGGCGTGCGCCTCGATGACGTGGGCGTCCGGCAGGCCGGTAAAGTCGGGGTAGAAGAGCAGGTTGGCCTCGAACGTGGCGTCGGGCCAGCACGCGGTCGGGCAGTCGGCGTCGAGCGCCGCGAGCGGCAACGTGCTCATCGTCACGACGGCGTCGGGCCGGAGCGCGGCGATCTGGGGGGCGGCGTCGGCGGCCAGGCCCCGGACGCTGGCCCAGGTGTGGGCGCGGAGGTAGGTCTGGCCCCCGAGGCGGTAGCGGAGCTTGGCCAGCCGCCCGCGGACGGCGCCGCCCTGGGCCAGCGGCCCGACGACGCTCAGCCGGTCGACCCGCTGGCGGAGCGCGTGCGTCACGTAGTAGGGGACGCCCGAGAACGACCGGATGTCGGCGGGGTCGTGGGCGGTGACGAAGGCGAGGTGCATGGGCGGGGGCGGGCGGACCAGCGACGAGGGGGCAGTCAGGGCGGCCTAGCGGCCGAGCCGCGCGCGGAGCTTGTCGCGGAGGGCGACCGGGAGGTCTCGGGCGGTCTTGGCGAGCGACCGGCCGGGGAGGCCGACCTGGCGGCCGGCCCACGACCGCCACGCGTCGCCGTCGAGCGTCCAGAACGGGCCGTCGGGGCGGAGCACCTCGGCGAACAGGCGCCGGAGGCCGTAGCGCTTTTCGGCCGGGACGTGCCACACGGTGAGGTCGAGGTCGGGCGCGCGGGCGTCGTCGCCGCTCAGGAGCGTCGTCCAGATCCGCCGGAGGTAGGGGTTGGCCGTGCCGTAGGGCGCGCCCAGGACGTGGTACACCAGGCCGAGCGCGTGGGCCTCCTCGTTGTACTTGGGGAGCCCCGCCGCGTGGCGCCGGAGCATCTCGGCCCACAGCGCGTCCAGCATCTCGTCGGCGCGGCGCAGGGCGTCGCCGGTCGCGGCCACCAGCTCGCCGCCGAGGTAGGGCGGAGCGGCGTCGGGCGGGCCCGCGCCGAAGGCGGGCGCCAGTTCGGCGTGGAGCGCGCCCAGGTCCGCCAGCGTCAGCCCGTTCTCGGCGACGCCCTCGGGCCGCCCGAGGTCGTACGTCAGCGTCCCGTGGCGGCGCGTCATGGCGGCCATCCGGTCGGGCGCGCGGGCCCAGACGCAATCCGAGTCGAGGAGCATCGCCACGCCGTCGTCGGGGGTCCGGGCGGCGAGGTCGCGGAGCGCGTCGAAGACGTAGAACTGGTTCCGCCAGGCCCCGTAGTAGCCCTCCGGCGGCTGGAACGAGTAGCCGAGGCGGACGACCTCGACGCCGAGCCGGTCGAGGAACGGCCCCATCGGCTGCCCGTCGACGGCGGGGACGGCCGGGACGTTCGTGTAGAGCACGAGCCGGGCGCCGGGCGCCCACCGCCTGGCCGAGGCGAAGAAGACGGCGACGCACCGCCAGTAGACGGCCTGGAAGCGGTCCGACGACGGCGCGCCCTGCCCGACGACCTGCGGGTAGAGGCTCTCTTCATCGGGGGACTCGGCGTAGAGCCACGTCGAGAGGGTGAGGGGGGCCATGCGGGGGCGCGTCGGGGAGGCGAAGGTAGGGCCGGGCTCCGGCGGCGGACGCCCGGGAGGGCCGGTTCAGAGGCAATTCGACCGGCGCGTCAGCGGCGCAGGAGGGCGGCGACGAGGGCCCGGGGCGCGATCAGCCCAGCGGCCCAGACGGCGAGCAGGGCCGTGGCGGCGACGAGGGGCAAGGCCACCAGCAGCGGGACCCCCAGCGCGGAGGCCGCCAGCGCCGGGAGCAGCCCGCCACCGACCCCCGCGAGCGCGGCGCGCCCGAACAGCTCCGGGTGGAGCGTCCCCGTGTGGCGGCGGTAGCGCCACGCCATCCCCGCCATCACGACGGCCTCGCTGGCGAGCGTCGCCGTGGCCGCCCCGACGATCCCGAGCGCGGGGATGAGCGCGACGTTGAGGACCACGTTCGCGATGCCGCCGCCGATGGCGGCCTTGAGGTAGGCCGTCTCGTCGTTCCAGGCCATCAGCGGGACGCCGAACGTCATGCTCACGTAGATCAGCGCGGCGTACGCGAACAGGACGCGCAGCGCCGGCCCGGCGCCGACGTACTCCGGCCCGAACAGGAGGGCCAGCAGGTCGGGGGCGAACACGGCGCCGGCGAGCGCGAACGGCGGCCCGAGCGCCAGCAGCGCGCCGCCGAACCGGCGGCCCTCGCGGCGCATCGCGTCGGCCGAGCCGAAGGCGCTCGACAGGGCGGGGAAGAAGGCCGAGTACAGCACGCCCGCCGCGGCGATGCCCACGGCGTACAGCTTGTAGCTGGCCTCGTAGAGCCCCACCTCGGCCGTCGTCCGGAACGCCTCGATCATCAGCTTGTCGACGTTGTAGTAGAGCTGCATCACGAACCCGGACACCGCCAGCGGGATCGCGGGGGCGAGGAGCACCTTCCAGCCCGCGAGGTCGAACCGGGGCCGGGGCACCCCGGCCTCGCGCGCGTAGACGACCAAGAGCACGAGGTTGGCCACGGCGGGGCCCGCCGCGAGCGCCGCCGCGGCCCACACCACGTCGTCGGGCCCCCGGACGGTCGCCAGCGCCACGGCGACCGTCACGACCGCCGCGCCCGCGTTGCGGAGCGCCGAGACGCCCATCTCCTCGCGCGCCTGGTACACCCAGTCGAGCTGGACGGCGCGGGCGACGACGAGCACGCCGAGCACGAGGACGGTCGCCTGGTACGCGGGCCCGAGCCCGAGCGCGACCGTCGTGGCGACGAACGCGGCGGTCGCCCCGGCGGCCAGCGCGAGCCGCGCGCCGAGCAGGAGCGGCAGGATCTCGGCCTCGCGCGCCCCGTCGCGCGCCGCCTCGCGGACGGCGACGGCGTCGAACCCGAGCGTGACGACGAGCACGAAGTACGACACGAGCGCCATCCCGAAGGCCACCATCCCCAGCCGCTCTGCGCCCAGCGCGCGGCCGAGGTGGACCCAGATCACGAACCCGACCACGAGCGTGACGACCTGCGCCAGCGCCAGCCAGACCACGTTGCGGACCAGGCGGGAGGGGCCGCTCACGCGTCCCGGAGCCGGTCGGCCGCGCGGTCGGCCGCCCCGTGCGCCAGCGCCAGCGTCAGCGTCACGACGAGCATCTGGTCGAGCACGGCGAACGGGTTCGACGTGATGACGACCGGGGTGAAGGCGGCGATCGCCGCGCCGGCCCCGAGCGCCGGGGCCCGGATCGCCCAGGGCAGCGCGAGCTGCCGCGCCGCCCACGCCGCGCGCGCCATCGCGCCGATCCAGACCGACATGAACAGCGCCACGCCCCAGAGCCCCGTCTTGAACCACAGGGACAGGTAGCCGTTGTGGAAAAAGGCCCAGCTCCGGGTGCCCTCGGCGATGATGCTGTAGTGGGTCACCTGCACGCCCCAGCCGTAGCCCAGGATGGGGTTGGCGCGCAGCCGCTCCCAGACGGCCGCGCTCTCGGCGACGCGGTTCAGGATCGAGATGTCGGAGCCGGCGTTCCCGATCGAGACCAGCCGGTCGAGCGCGCCGAGCGCGACGAGCACGATCTGCTCGCGGAAGAGCAGCACCGCGACGGCCACCAGGATGCCGACCCCGAGCGCGCCGTAGCCGAGGATCCGCCGCCGCCCCCGGCCCGGCACCACGACGGCCATCGCCAGGATCCCGAACGTCCCCGCGATCCAGTACCCGCGCGACTTGGTGATGAGCAGGCCCACCAACAGCAGGCCCGCCAGCGCGACCGAGCCCAGCGTCCGCGCGCGGTCGCGCGCGACGGCGGCGCTCGCGAGCGCCAGCAGCATCCCCGCCGTGATCGAGATCTCGCTGACGTTGAAGCGGGCGTCGGCGATCTCGTAGAGCGCGGCCGCGCCCGAGATCGCGTTGCGGAACAGGACGGCGTTCTGGATGGCCGCCGCGACGCCGAACGCGCACAGCACGGCCGCGATCGCCACGGCCCCGCGGCCCTCGCGCACGCACACGTCCTTGACGGGCAGGTAGAAGAGGAAGGGCAGCGTCGCCAGCAGGTCGGCCCGGAAGTCGTAGGCGTCGGCGCCGAACAGCAGCCCCAGCCCGGCAGCGACGACGAACCCGACGGTGCCCCAGGCGACGGCCGCCGCGTCGAACACGGTGCGGACGAGCGGCCGCGCCGACGCCAGCGCCACGACGTACCACTGGGCGAGGTAGCCCACGAGCGCGAGCCCGGCGACGACCTCGACGGCCGACAGCCCGGCCTCACCGCCGATCTGGGCGATCTGGAGCAGCAGCACGCCCACCAGCCGCGCCAGCGGGCTCGGCTTGGCGAGCGCGACGGCCAGCCCGAGCCCGGCGGCCAGCGCGAGCGCCGTCAGAGCCAGCGTCTCGCCCGCGGCGGCCAGCATCAGCACGAGCGCCAGCACGCCGACGCCGAGCGCGACGACGCCGGCCGACACCGCCCCGAGCACCGCGCGGCCGGCTGGCGCCGGGGGGGCGGGCAGGCTCACGCCGTCCGGAGCCGGACGAGCACGGACGGGCCCCACCGGCGGAGCACGGCCAGCACCAGCACCAGCACCACCATCACGATGCCGGCCGAGGCCGTCGCGGCCAGCACGATCAGCGAACGGCGCGGCTCGGCCTTGCGGACCGGCGGCGTGGCGGGATCCAGGATCTGGACGGCGTCGGCCTCGCGGCGCTCCTGGAGCGCGGCCTGCTCGTAGAGCGGCTGCACGGTCTCGATGATGGCGCGCTGGAGCGTCAGCTCCTGCATGACCTCGGCGTACTGGCGCTGGACGCGGGGCAGGCCGCCCAGCCCGGGCATCCCCGCCTCGGCCCCGCTCCGCAAGCGGGCGACCTGGCGCCGCGCCGCGTCGACGCCGGCCTTGGCCGCGACGACGCTCGGGTTCTCCGGCCCGAACTGCGAGAGCAGCGCCTGGTACTGGACCTCGGCGGCGGTCACCTCGGCCTGCGTGGTCGCGAGTGCGGAAAAGAGCGCGTCGGCCTGGGCCGTCGGCTCGACGACGCCGGAGCGCTCCTGGAGCGCCTGCATCTCGGCCTGGGCCGAGTCGAGCGCCGCGTTCGCCTCGTCGAGCCGGGTGGCCAGAAAGGCGCGGTTCTCGGCGGCGCTGTTGGCCTGGAACTCGATGTGCCGCTCGTTGAGCCGCTCGACGTAGTAGTTGGCCATCTGGGCCGCCATCTCGGGGTCCTCGTCGAGCACGCTCACGCCGAGGTAGTCGTAGTCCAGGCTGACGGAGAAGTCGGCGCGCTCGGCGAGCACGCCCATGGCAGCCTGCTCCGGGTACGGCTCGTCGCGCAGGTCGTAGCGGTCGACGAGGTCGAACCGCTCGACGACGGACGCGGTCGTGGTGGGGCTGGTCAGGATCGCCATGTAGCGCGTGAACCCGCCGCCGCCGCCGCCGCCGATCAGCGCCGCCGCCGCCGGGGGCAGGTTGCTGAGCGCGCCCGCCAGCAGGCCCCCGCCCCCCGTGTCCTGCAGCAGCACGCGCGTCTCGGCGCGGTAGCGGTTGGGGATCTGCAGCGTGAGGTAGACCGACAGCGCGGCCACGAGGGCCGTCACGCCCACGATCCACCCCAGGCGGCGGTACACGACGCCGGCCGCCCACCACAGGCGGTTCTGGGTCTCCAGGGCGACGGGGTCGACCGGCAAGGCGCCGGCGCCGTCGCCCGAGGCGCCGAGGTCGGTCCGGTCCGAGGTCTCGCGGGGGTCCATGGCGCGGTCCACTAGTTCCGGGTGGCGGTGAAGTACGTCCCGATGAGGAAGCCGAGCGTCGTCACCGTCGTCGTGATCGTCTGGAACAGGAACTGGCGCCGGTCGCGGGCGGCCTCGCGCTCCTCGCGCTGTTCCTGGATGGCGAGGTTCTCGAACTCCGGCGAGTCCGACGTCGGCGGGCGGTCCACGAAGACGGCGTCGCCGGGCTGGACGAGCGTCTCGGGGCCCGCCGTGAACCGGCCGGTCCGGGCGTCGACGGTGTAGACCGTCGTGCCGGCGGGGCCGGGCCCGCCCGCTCGCGCGAGGTACTCGCCCGCTGTCAGGCCGGGGTCGTAGGGGACGTAGCCTGGCGACGACACCTGGCCGAACACGCGGACGACGCCGAGGTCGCGCGGCACGACGAGCCGGTCGCCGTCGCGGAGCCGGAGGTCGAGGCTCCCCGCGAGTGCCGCCGGCACGTCGACTGAGAGCCGGGGGGTCGAGACGTACTCCTGCACGTAGTAGCGGCGCCCGACCAGGCCGAGGTCGCTGAGCCGCCCGAGCGACGTGACCGTCGAGTCGAACATGGCGATGGTGACAGGCCGGTCGGTGGGGTACGCGAGCGGGTCGAGCGCGGCCTGCGGCTCCGTCCGGGCCGTCCGCTCGAGGTAGGCCCCCCGGAGGAGCGCTTGGTCGGTGAGCCCGCCGGCCGCTTCCACGAGCGCCGTGAGCGTGGTCTGGCCCGAGACGATGGGGTAGGTGCCCGGGAAGGCGACGGCGCCGACGGCGCTCGCGTACCCGGCGTCCGGGGCCGCGGCCACGACCGAGATCTGGTCGCGGGGCGCGACGTCGAGCGTCCGGGCCTCCGCCAGCGACACCACGACGCTCTGGGGCTGGCCGCCGACCACGCGCGTGCGGCGCACGGACGCGTCGGCGAGGTCGAGCCCCGGCCCGCCGGCCACGGCGACGAGCGCGGCGGCCGTGTCGTCGGGGCGCCAGTCGTAGGTCCCCGGCCGCTCCACGTCGCCCGCGACCGCCACGCCCTCGCGGACGGGGTCGAACGTCGGCACGAAGACGGCGGCGCCGTCGACGAGCCGCGGGTTGTAGGCGAGGTCGCCCGTGGCGTAGTAGCGGAACAGGTCGACGCGCCGGACGGCGCCGTCCTGATCGGTCACGGTCACGTTGCGGAGCGCGACGCGGCGCTCGACCTCGAACCGCGTCGGCGTCTCGTAGTCGGCCAGCGCCAGCGGGTTGAGCTCGCCCGTCGTCGCGGCGATCGCGTCCTCGACCCGGCCGAGCGCGGTGACGGTCTGGCGGCCCGGTAGGGGCACGGCGCCCGACACGTAGACGGCGAACCGGCGCGGCGCGACGAGCGCGACGTCGGTCGGGACGTTGCGGTACTGGCGGCTGAGCGCGGCGGCGGCGTCGGCGCGGACGGCCGCCAGCGTGCGGCCGGCGGCCCGGAACGTGCCGGCCTCGGCGATCACGAGGAGCCCGTCGGCCGAAACGACGGCCTCGGTCTGGCGCGGCGGCACGCCGACCGAGCCGCCGCCGACCGAGACCACGAACACGTCGCCGGGGCCGACGAGGTACGTCTCGGCGTCGACGGGGCCCGCCAGCACCACGTCCTCGGTGGGGCGGGCGGTCCGGGCGGCGCCCGAGAGCGTGGGGACGCGCGCGGTCGAGGCCGCGGGGGGGATGTACTGGGCGGCTACGTCGGGGCTCGCGCAGAGGCAGCAGACGGCGGCGAGCACGGGCAGAACGATCCCGCGAACGGGAAGGGGCATGGGGGTGCCGGAGGGAGAGCGGGCGTAGCAACCGTCGCCGAAGGTACGGTCCGGTCTGCGAAGCCCAGAGGGAATCGGGAGCCCCCTACGCCGGCGCCCGGCGCTGCCAGCGCCGCCGGAGAGCGCTCAGGGGCGGTCTATCTTCCCGCGCCCTCCCTGCCCCCCATGAAGCTCCCCATCGGCCGTGCCCACGACCTGCTCCGCCGGGTCGGGTACGAGGTGATCCCCGTCCCGGCCGACCGCCTGCTTCGCCGCGCCCCGGACGTGCTGCTCGATGTGGGGGCCAACGAGGGCCAGTTTGCGGCGTCGTTCCGCCAGCGGGGGTTCGCCGGCCGGATCGTGTCGTTCGAGCCGGTCCCCGCCGTGTTCGCGCGGCTCTCCGCCGCCGCCGCCGCCGACGCCGACTGGGCCGTCCGCAACCACGCGCTCGGCGCCGCGCCGGCCCGGCTGCCGATGCACGTCGCCAACCACGACGCCAGCAGCTCGCTGCTGCCGCCGTCGGACCGGATGGGCGAGATGGCCGACTTCCTGTCGTTCGACGCCACCACGGAGGTCGACGTCTTCCGCCTCGACGACCTCTTCGACGAGCTGTGCCGGCCCGGCGAGCGCGTTGCGCTCAAGGTGGACGCCCAGGGCTACGAGAGCGCCGTGCTGGCCGGGGCGCAGGCGTCGCTCGCGCGGATCGACGCGGTCCAGCTCGAGCTCTCGTTCGTGCCGCTCTACGACGGGGAGCCGCCGGCCGAGGCGGTCATGGCCTCGATGCGCGAGCGGGGGTTCGTCCCCGCCTTCGTCGCGCCCGCGTTCGTCCTGCGGCCCTCCCGGCAGTGGCTCCAGGCCGACGTCCTCTTTCTCCGCGACACGCCCTAGGGCCGCCGCGCGATGGAGCCGCCCGGCCCCGACACGCGGGAGGGCGCAGGGGTAGGTTCCGGGCCGCATCGCTGATCCGAGACTGCCCCGCCTTTTCGCCCCCACCTGTGCCCGTCCAGTCCGCCCCCGCCAAGGTCAACCTCGGGCTCCACGTCCTGCGCAGGCGGCCCGATGGCTACCACGACCTGGCGACGGTCTTCCAGCCGATCGGCTGGGCCGACACCGTTTCGGCCGGCCCGGCGCGGCGGCTGGCGCTGGCGACCGACGACCCGGCGCTCAAGACCGACCCCTCGAACCTGATCGTCCGCGCGGCGATGGCGCTCCGCGTGTGGGCGGGCGACGCCCGGCTCGGCGCGCAGATCCACCTGTCGAAGCGGGTGCCCTACGGGGCCGGGCTCGGGGGCGGCTCGTCCGACGCCGCCGCTGCGCTCCGCGTCCTCACCGAGCTGTGGCGGCTCCAGGTCCCCGACGACGTCCTCCGTGCGCTCGCGCTCGACCTCGGCTCCGACGTGCCGTTCTTTCTCGACCCCGTCCCGTCGGCAGCGACCGGCCGGGGCGAGGCGCTGACGCCGCTCCTCGGCGCCGACGGCGCGCCGTGGCGGTGCCCGTTCTCCCTCGTCGTGGCCGTGCCCTACGCCCACGTCTCGACGGCCCAGGCCTTCACCGGCGTCACGCCCGACGACCGCGACCGCCCCGACCTCGCGGCGGCCGTGACCTCGGGCGACATCAACCGGTGGCGGGCCGAGGTCACGAATGACTTCCAGCCGTCCGTCGAGGCCGCTTTCCCGATCGTGGCCACCACGCGCGATCGGCTGGAGGACGCCGGGGCGGACCACACGGTCTTGTCGGGCACGGGGTCGGCGGTCGTGGGCGTGTTCGAGGACCCGGCCGTCGCCGTCGCGGCCCGCAAGACGCTCATGGCCTCAACGCGGGTCTGGCTGGAGCCGGCGGCCGAATAGCGCACGCGGATATCCGGACAGGTCCGCCGCGCCTGCGGATGGCCCTCGGTCCCGCGCGCGCTAGCCCGCCTCGTCCAGCTCGCGCTCGAGCTCGAGCGCGGCGGCCACCAGGTCGTCCTTGACCTTTGCCAGCGTCTCGTGCTGGTCGACGTAGCGCGAGACGGCCTCGCCGATCGAGGTGTCGCGGCGGACGACGGTCCGCTGGCGGCGCTCGACGGCGTCGAGCTCGCGCTCGATGGCCGCGACCGTGTCGGCGGGCGCGAGCGCGGCGCGGACGGCGGCCTCGTCGACGGCCGGCTGCTCCTCGCCGATCCGGTACCGGACGCGGACCACGGCGTCGGCGATGTCGTGCCGCGCGATCGCCGCGAGCACGGCGGCCGTCGGGTCGGGCGCCTCCGTCGCGTCGACCTGGATGGGCACGAACCGTCGGGCCGGGGTGGCGACGAACTCGAACGCCGTCCGCCGCCCGGGCTCCCCGGCGGGGTCGATGTCGACGATCACGAAGCCCTTCTCGGCGTCGTGCTCCTTGAACGAGATCCGCTCGATGGACGAGCTGTAGACGACCGGCGGGCCGTCGCCGCGCGCGAACGCCTCGGCGTTGCGGTCCTGGAACCGGTGGATGTGGCCGAGCGCCACGTAGTCGACGCCGGGCGGCGCCAGCTGGGCGACGGTGAACGTGGGCTCGTGCGCGATCAGGCTGGCGCGCTCGCTGCCGCTCAGCTCGGAGCCCTGCACGGTGAGGTGCGCGCAGACCAGGAGCGGCACGGCCGGGTCGGCGGCCTCCGCGCACGTCTTGACGAACGCCGTGTAGTAGGTCTCGATCGTCTCGCGGATCTCGTGCGGCGTCTTGCCGCGGTACTCGTCGCGGGCCAGGATCTTGGACCGGATCGGCCACGGCAGCGCGATGAGCTGGAGCGGGCCGGACTTGGTCTGGATCGGGCCGTCGGGCTCGCTCGCGGCCCGGAACGTCGGCTGGGTGAACACGTCGACGCGGCCGTCGAGCACGCCGAAGATGTCGATCGACGAGGCCTTCCCGAAGCTGACGGGGTGGTCGTGGTTGCCGACGATCATGGCAACCGGGATGCCGGCCTCGGCGATCGGGCGGAGCGCCTCGGCAAACTGGCGCTGCTGGGTCGGCGTCGGGTCGGCGGTCCGGTACGCGTCGCCGGCGAACAGGAACAGGTCGACGTCCTGGGCGATCGCGTGCTGGACGAGCACGTCGAACGAGCGGCGGAAGTCGAGGAGGCGCGTGTTGAGGCCGGTCGCCGGGTCGAGCCGCCCGTGCGTCTCGTAGCCGAGGTGGAGGTCGGCGCAGTGGAGGATTTTCATGGGGAGGGATGGGGGATGCGGGGCGGAGGGATGCGGGGGGTGCTCATCCCGAATCCCGCCCCTCCATCCCTCTCGCCATTACCAGCCGATGCGGCCGCCGGAGCCGCCCTGCGTCGGCGGGCGGGGCTGGGCCTGCTCGCGCTCGCGGAAGCCGTCCAGGATCTCGCGCGCCGGGCGGTCGGCATCGGAGCTGTTGCGGCTGCGGGTGCCGCCGGAGCGCCGGGAGCGGGAGTCGCCAGGCCAGTAGCCCGCGTCGCCGATGCGGCTGCGGCGCGTGGGCGGCTGGTAGTTGTCGGGGCGCTCGAGCTGACGGTCGGCGTCGAGCTGGATGTCGTCGGGGCCCTCGGTCTGGAGCTTCGAGAGGAAGGCGCCGACGTTCATGAGTCCCGTCCGGCCGCCCTGGCCGATGCTCGTCGAGGGGTAGGTGATGCGGCGGTCGTCGAAGCCGGTCCACGAGCCGACGACGAGCTCGGGCGTCATGCCGATAAACCAGCCGTCGGCGTTCTCCTGCGTGGTGCCGGTCTTGCCGGCCACGTCGAGCGCGCCGACGCCGCGGAAGCTGCCGAGCCCGCGGCCCGTGCCGGCGCGGACGACCGCGCGCATGGCGTCGAACGTCGTGTACGCCGTCGACGGGTTGAGCACCTCGCGCGCGACCGGCGTGAAGTCGGCGATGACGTTGCCGTAGCGGTCCTCGATGCGGTCGACGGCGAGGACGATGTGGGGCGGGATGTCCGTGTTCTGGGGGCCGTTCTCCTCGAGCGTCGGGCCGTGGTAGACGCCGTAGTTGGCGACGGTCGCGTACGCCGTCACCATCTCGAGCAGCGAGAGGTCCTGGGTGCCGAGCCCGATCGACCGCGCGTAACAGTCGTTCTTGCGGGCCTCGAAGGGCGGGCACGTCTCGGCGTCGAATTCGGGGAGCTCGAGCCGCGTCCGGATACCGAGCTGGTACGCCGTCCGGGCGACCTCGGCGGTCCCGAAGTGCTTGGTGATCCGGGCCGCGACAACGTTGCGCGACGACCGCAGGCCCTCCGCCAGCGTCGTGTAGCCGGCGTAGCTGTTGCCCGAGTTCTTCGGCGCCCAGTCGCCCCACTTGAAGGGGCTGTCGAAGACGCCCGACTGCGGGGAGTATCCGTTGTCGAAGGCCGTCGTGTAGACGAAGAGCTTGAACGTCGAGCCCGGCTGGCGCCGCGCCTGCCCGCCGTGGTCGTACTTGTTGACGACGAAGTTGCGGCCGCCGACCCAGGCCTTGACCTGGCCCGACTGCGGGTCCATCGCGATGAGGCCGGCCTCCAGCCGCGTCCGGGCGGTCTTGAGCGAGTCCATGAAGACGCCGTCGCGGCGGAGCTGGGCGACGGCGGCCTCGGCGGAGAGGTCGCCCGCGACGAGCGAGCGGTAGCGGTCGGTCTGGCCGATGTACTCGTCGACGACGGCGGCATTCCGGCTCCACCAGTAGCCGAACGGGTTCGAGGCCGAGCCCCAGCCGCGGTTGACCTTGTCCTGCAGGAGGTCCATCTGCTCGGCGACGGCTTGCGACGCGAGCGCCTGCATCCGGCTGTCGATGGTCGTCCGGATGACGAGCCCGTCCTTGTAGGGGTCGTAGTCGTTGGCCTCGGCCCACTCCCGGAACCACATGCGCAGCACCTCGGCAAAGTGGGGGGCGAGGTTGTCCTCGTGGCTGTAGACGTCGAAGGCGATCTGGATGGGGGCCTCGCGCGCCTCGGCGTAGGCGGCCTGGTCGAGCACGCCCGCGCCCAGCATGTTCGTCAGGACCACGTTGCGGCGGTCGATGGCGGCCTGGTTCTGGCTCACCGTCAACACCTCGCCGTCGGCGTCGAGGCACTCGGCGGAGGTGCCGTCCGGCGCCAGGCAGGGGTTGTAGCGGCTGTTGGCCGCCAGCATGCCGACGAGCGTGGCGGCCTCATTCGGGTCGAGGTCGGCGGCGGGCTTCGAGAAGAACGTCTGGGACGCGGCCTCGATGCCGTAGGCGTTGTAGAGGAACGGGACCGTGTTGAGGTAGGCCTCCAGGATTTCGGGCTTGGTGTAGGTCCGCTCGATGCGGACGGCGATCAGGATCTCCTTGGCCTTGCGGACGACCGACCGCTCGCCGATCCGGTAGCCGGTCGCGTCGCGGTAGAGGTTGCGCGCCAGCTGCATCGTGATCGTGGACGCGCCGCGCGCGCCGCGGCCCGTCGCGAAGTCCTTGATGATGGCGCCGATGGCGTACATGTCGACGCCCCAGTGCTCGTCGAATCGCCGGTCTTCGGTGGCGATGAGCGCGTTGGGGACGTGGACGCTCATCTCGTCGAGCCCCACCCAGGTCCGGTTCTCGCCGTCGTAGTACCGCGCCAGCTCGACGCCGTCGGCGGTCAGGACCTGGGTCGCCAGCAGGTTGCGCGGGTTCTCGATCTGCTCGAACGACGGGAGCTCCTGGCTGAGGTAGGCGACGACGCCGAGCCCGGCGAACACGCCGAGCCCGACGAGCCCGAGCACGACGGCGAGCGCGCGGCCGACGCGGCGGCGGCGCTCGGCCTCGGGCCCGGTCGGCGGCGGGGGGGCGGAGGGGCCGGTCGGCTCGACGAGCCGGGCGTCGCGGCTGGCGCCGTCGCCGCGGGCGTCGGGCGAGCCGAAAAAGGCGCCGAGCTCGGCGTCCTCGCCGCTCAGCGTCTCGCGCCGGGCGTCGAGCGCGGCGTGGCGGGCGTCGGGCGAGCCGAAAAAGTCGGCGAGGTCGTCGTCGGAGAACGTCGTGGGGTCGTCCATGGAGCCGGGGGGGGCGGTCTCAGGAGAGGGCGGGCGCCGCGGTACGGGGCGCGAGCGATTCGGTGGCGAGCGTCTCGGCGGCGCCGTCGCGCCAGCGCGCGAGGCGGGCGGCGTCGGCGTCGAGCGTGGCGAAGGTGCGGGCGCCGAACCAGTAGCCGGGGTTCAGGTAGAGGCCGGCGGGGCCGGCGTCGAGCGCCGTCGCGTGGCTGTGGCCGAAGGCGACCACGTCGGCGCCGTCGGCGAGGCGGTGCCGGGCGGCGTCGGCGAGGGCGGCCGCCGTCGGGGCGTCCGGGGCGCCGTCGGTGCCGAAGCGGCGGGCGACGGCGCGGGCGAGTGCATAGCCCGTGTCGCCGGGGAGCCCCATGCGGTAGAGGCGGGCCATGAGCGGGGCTCGGAGGAGCGGCTGGAGGCGGTGAGAGAGCCGGTCGGCGAGTGAGTGGGGCCGTCCCTGGCCGTCGCCGTGCGCAATATACAGGGCCCGTTCGCCCAGGCGCGCCTGCCATGCGGGCACAACGGTCACGCCGATGTCGGCCTGGAAGTAGTCGAGGTGCCAGTGGTCCCGGTTGCCGACCACGTAGACGACGCGGGCGCCGGCGTCGGCCCACTCCGCCAGCAGGCCCACGAGCCGGGGCGCGGCCTTGGGGACGAGGTGTTTGTATTCGATAAACTGGTCGTAGACGTCGCCGAGGAGCACCAGCGTCCCGCCCTCGTCGACGATGTCCGCCTCGTGGGCCCGGAGCAGGGCGACGGCGTCGCGCTCGGCCGCCCGCGTGTCGTCGCGGGAGCCTCGGCCGAGGTGGAGGTCGGAGAGAAGGAGCAGCAGGGGGCGCCAGGCGGGATCGGGGGCAAGAAACGGTGCCCCGGGGCCGCTGGTCTCCGCTTCGCGGGAAATGCGGGCGGGGGTTGAGGTGTCAGGTGCTCTCGGGGATATCCGATGCCGCGAGGTCCACGGACCGGCCCGCGAGGTCCTCTCCTGTCCAGAATACGGTGTGTATCCGTCGCTCTATCCGTGCGAGACCGACCGTTGAGACGCGGCAAGGCCGGCGTTGGCCTCCCCTCCCGGACGGGAGGGGCGGGCGAGGGCGACCGTCAGAGCCTCTGCCAGACCGACGCCCTCACCCTGTCCCTCTCCCGGCCGGGAGAGGGGACGCCGTATCGAGGGCCGAGCCTCCTCGCGCCGCCACGACGTATGGATCCACCGTCGCGACTCCGTAGCTGGCTCGCAGCCTTGGGGCCGGCCCCAAGGCTGTGAGCCAGCGTGGGGGCGGTGGCGTGCGTGAGCCGATCGTGCGCACGGGCTCTCCGCGGCGTCTCCCGCAACTTCGGCGACGGCACCCCGTTCGCGGCCCCCACCCGCTGGCCGTCTGTGCAGAACGCGTATCGTCCCCCGTCGAGCTTTGGGCTCTTCCCGCCCGTCGTCAAGAACCTGCTCATCCTGAATGGGCTGGCGTACCTGGCGCAGATGATCTTCCAGGCGCGCTCCGGCGCGCCGTTCTCGGCCGTCGAGATGTGGTTTGCGCTGTGGCCGATCGGCGGGCCCGAGGCCATCCGGTTCGCCGACGGCGTCGTCGCGTTCGGGTCGTTCCAGCCGTGGCAGCTCGTCACGAGCGCGTTTCTGCACGGCGGGTTCGGCCACATCGCGTTCAACATGTTCGGGCTGTGGATGTTTGGGGGCACCATCGAGCGCCAGCTGGGGACGAAGCGGTTCCTGTGGTTCTACCTCGCGTGCGTGCTGGGCGCGAGCGTGCTCCAGGTGGCCGTCACCTCGTGGCCCTTCTTGACGGGCGGCCCCGACGTCGGCATCCCGGTCCCGACGCTCGGGGCCTCGGGCGGCGTGCTCGGCGTGATGGCTGCGTTCGGGCTGCTCCACCCCAACTCGCCGATCTTCCTGCTGTTCTTCCCCGTGCCGATCCCGGCCAAGTGGTTCGTGCTCGGGTACGCCGCCTTCAGCCTGTTCGCCGGGTTCACGGCGGTGCAGGCGGGGGTGGCCCACTTTGCGCACCTCGGCGGGATGGTCACGGGTGCGATCTTGGTGCTCTACTGGCTGGGCCGCCTGCCCGTCCAGCCCCGCACCCGCCTCACCTGACGTCCGTGTCCGCCGACTCCCCCGCGTTCCGCTTCCAGATCTGGCGCGCCGCGCTCCCGCCCGCGCTCCGCCTGCTGCTGACGGTCAACGCCGTGAGCTACCTCGCGGTGATCGTGCTCGGCCTGCTGGCGGCGTTCGGCGTGCCCGGGCTGGCGCTGCTCGACTGGCTGACGCTGTCGCCGGTGCCGGAGGTCGCGCTCGCGCGGCCGTGGACGGTCCTGACGTACGGGTTCGTGAACGCCTTCCTCGGCTTTTTCGGGCTGATCTCGTTTGCCTTCGGGATGTACTGGCTGAACTGGATGGGCCGCGATTTCGAGGAGACGTACGGCTCGGGCGGGCTGCTGGCGGTCTACCTGTTCGGCGCGCTGGGCGGCGCGCTCCTCGCGATCGCGCTCGGCCTGATCCTGCCGACGGCCCCGCTCCGCGCCTATTTCGGCCTGTGGACGCCCGTGACGGCCGTGCTGTGCGCCGTCGGCACGCTGCAGCCGAACCGGGGCGTCGGGCTGTTTTTGCTGGGCGTCGTCCCCATGAAGTGGATCGCGATCGGGTTCGTCGTCCTCAGCTTCGCCTTTTCGCAAGACCTGACCGTGCTCGGCGCGGCGCTGGCGGGGTACGGCTTCGCCCGGGCCCAGATCGCTGGGCGCAACCCGGGCGGGTGGGCGTCGGGGCTGTTCGGTGGCCGCCGCAGGAAGCGGTCCGCCCCGACGGCCTCGCGCAACCCGTTCGCCCGCACGCCCCCGGCGACCATGCGGACGGTCGGGAAGCCCGGCCGGGCCGAGCGGAAGGGGTCGGGCCCGACGCTCAGCGTGGACGAGATCCTGGACAAGATCCTGGAAAAGGGCTACGACAGCCTGACGGCCGACGAGCGCGACGCGCTCGACCGCGCGAGTCGGGACTAGATGCACGACGCCCGCTCCCGGCCTCGATGGACCGTCGGCTGGGTCCTGTACGCCCTGGTCGAGGCGCCGGTCGTGGCCGCCGTGGCGGTCGGGGTGGCGTCGCCGTACCTGCCGCCGCGCGCCTTCTGGTGGGCACAACTGGTGGCCATCGGCCTGCCGTACGCGGCGTGGGCGCTGGCGGCGGCGACGCTGCCGTGGCTGCTCGGCCGGCGCTGGCGGGCCCTCGCCGTCCACGCGCTGCTGCTGGTGATCGTGCTGTGGCGGGCGGGCGGGCCATCGCGGCTGGCGTCGCCTGAGGCCGCGCCCGGCGACCTGGTGGTGACCTCGTTCAACCTCCCCCAGAGCGGCCCGAGCGCCGAGGCGCTGGGCGACTCGGTCGTGGCGTACGTGGAGGCGACCGAGCCCGACCTGCTGCTGATGCAGGACGCCCGGGTCGTGGCCCGGAGCGCGCGGCGGCGGCGCGCGAGCGAGGCCATCCAGGTCGAGGTCGTCCACACGCGGCTGCCCTACGATCTGGTGCTGCCGGCGCAGCTGGCGGGGCGGCGGTCGGGCACGACAAACGCGACCGACGTGCCGTTCTTCGTGCGGCGGGGGGCGGGCATCGAGGTGCTCGACCAGCGGGCGCTCGCGGTCGGCGCGGAGCCCGGGCTCGACGCCTCGCTGGCGCTCCGCACGCACCTGCGGTGGGGCGGCCGCGAGGCCGTCGTGTACAACATCCACCTCCGCTCGTTCGGCAGCCCGAAGCCCTGGGACGACCCGGCCGTCTCGCTCTGGTCCCCGTCGACGTGGCGCCCGTACCTCCGTACCTACCGGACCGTCTACGCCCAGCGCGGCATCGAGACCGAGCGGATCGCCCGCGCCATCGACGAGGAGACGCTGCCGGTCATCATCGGGGGCGACTTCAACTCGACCGCCGACAACTGGAGCTACCGCCGCTTGCGCACGGCCGGCGGCGTCGACCGGATCGACGCCGCGCAGGCGGTCGGGCCCGGCTGGGGGCGGACGTACCGCGCCGACCGCCCGCTCGTCCGCATCGACTTCGTCCTCGTCGACCCGGCCTTCGAGGTGACCTCGGCCGCGACTGCCGCCGTCGGGTTCTCGGACCACCGCCCGGTCCGCACGACGCTGCGCTGGCGTGACGCGGCGCCGGCGGACGTGACGCCTGAGGCGGGCGGGGACGCGGAGTAGCCGGCCGCCCGCCGCGGTGAAACCGGCTTCACACGCTTCCCCGGGGAAACCGCGGGGCCGCACCCGCTTATAGGCCCCAGCCCCGCTCTGCCCCATGCCTGTCGTCTCTCGCCATACGTGCCCCCACGGCCGGACCGCGTGTCCACACGGGGAGTGGCTGGGCCTGCTCGTGGTCCTGGAACCGGCCGCCCGCGCCTGACCGCTCCGGTCGGGCCTCTGCCTCCGCTCGCCGCCATGCGAGCGCCCCGCCGGGAGGTCCGGCGGTCCTCCGTCCGCCGCGCGTCCGCGGTGACCCCTCGCCGAACTCCATGCAAGCGCTCATCCAGCCGTTCCAGTCCTTTTTCAAGACCGAGGCCGCCAGCGGCATCGTCCTGCTCATCGCCGCCGCCGTCGCGCTCGCCTGGGCGAACAGCCCGTTCGCCGCCAGCTACGCCGACCTGTTCGGGACCTACGTCACCGTCGGGGCCGGGGCCTTCGAGATCTCGAAGCCGCTGATCCTGTGGATCAACGACGGCCTGATGGCCATCTTCTTCTTCGTCGTCGGGCTCGAGATCAAGCGCGAGGTGCTGGCGGGCGAGCTGGCCGAGCCCCGCAAGGCGGCCCTCGCGATCGCGGCGGCGCTTGGCGGGATGGTGGTCCCCGCGCTGCTGTACACGGCGGTCAACATGGGGACGGACCGCGTGGTCGGGTGGGGCGTGCCGATGGCGACCGACATCGCGTTCGCGCTCGGCGTGCTGGCGCTGCTCGGAAGCCGGGCCCCGCTCGCGCTCAAGATCTTCCTCACCGCCGTCGCGATCGTCGACGACCTGGGCGCCGTCATCGTGATCGCGCTGTTTTACACGGCCGAGCTCAACGTGACCGCCCTCGTGGTGTCGCTGGCGCTCGTCGGCGTGCTGGCCGTCGCGAACCGGCTGGGCGTGCAGCGGCCCGTCGTCTACGGGCTGATCGGCGTCGCGGCCTGGGTGGCGATGCTGAAGTCGGGCGTCCACGCGACGATCGCGGGCGTGTTGGTGGCGCTGACGATCCCGGCGACCCGCAAGATGGACGAGGGCGAGTTCGCCGAGCGCGTCGGGGAGATGCTCGCGCGGTTCCGCGAGGGCATCCTGGGCTCGCCGACGGACCCGACGCCGGACCAGATGGCGGCGGTCCACAGCATCGAGGTGGCGTGCGAGAAGGTGGAGCCGCCGCTCCAGCGGCTCGAGCACGGGCTCCACGGCTTCGTGGCCTTTTTCGTGATGCCCGTCTTCGCGCTCGCGAACGCTGGCGTCGCCCTCGGCGCGGACGCGCTGGCGCTGGCGACCGACCCCGTCGCGCTGGGGATCGCGCTGGGCTTGATCGTCGGCAAGCCGGTCGGGGTGATGCTCCTGTCGTTCGTCGCCGTCAAGACGCGGGTCGCGTCGCTGCCGTCCGGCGTGACGTGGGGCCACGTGCTGGGCGTCAGCTTCCTGGCCGGCATCGGGTTCACGATGTCGATGTTCATCGCCAACCTCGCGTTCGGCGAGGGGCCGCTGCTCGACAGCGCCAAGGCCGGCATCCTGGGCGCGTCGCTCATCTCGGGCGCGCTGGGCGCGGTCATCCTGCTCCGGATGCCCCAGACGACGGCGACGGCGGAGTAACGACCGGCGGCCCTCGGGCACCGCGGCGTACGTTGTGCGTCCCCCCCTGGACATGACGCTCACTCAAAGCCTGCTCCTGATGGGCGGCGGCGTGCTGCTGCTGCTCGCCGGCGCCGAAGCGCTCGTGCGCGGCGCCTCCGCGCTCGCGCTGCGCGTCGGGATCACTCCGCTCGTGGTCGGGCTGACGGTCGTGGCCATTGGAACGTCGAGCCCCGAGCTCGTCGTGAGCGTGCAGGCCGCGCTCGCGGGCAAGGGCGGCGTGGCGGTCGGGAACGTGATCGGGTCGAACGTGGCCAACCTGGGCCTGATCGTCGGCGTGGCCGCCTTGCTCTCGCCGATGGTGGTCGACCGCGACCTGGTGCGGATCGACATGACGGTGATGCTGGCGTCGATGGTGGCGCTCATCGTGTTCCTGCTCGACGGGACGCTGTCGCGCGTCGAGGGCGGGCTGCTGCTGCTGGCGGCCGTCGTGTACACGGTGCTCAAGATCCGGGCGTCGCGCCAGGAGGTGCGGGCCGCGACGGCCCAGCTAGCGCCCGAGGTCCGCGACGCGATGGCCGAGGCGGCCGTCGAGGCCGGCTTCAAGCGGCACATGCTCCTGGTCGTCGGCGGGATCGCGCTCCTGGTCTTCGGGGCCGACCGCCTGTTGGCCGGCGCCGTGACGGCGGCCGAGCTGCTGGGCGTCAGCGAGGCCGTCGTGGGGCTGACGTTGGTCGCGCTCGGGACGAGCCTGCCCGAGCTGGCGACGACGGTCGTGGCGGCGCGGCGCGGCGAGGCCGAGATCGCGCTCGGGAATGCGGTCGGGTCCAACATCTTCAACGTGTTCAGCGTGCTCGGCCCGGCGGCGCTCGCCAAGCCCATCGTGGCCGAGGGGATCGGGGTCGACGTCGAGGCCATCATGATCGGGTTCGGGCTCGTGACGCTGATTTTCCTGATCTCGGGCGGGCAGACCAAGCGCTGGGAGGGGGCGGTCCTGCTGGCGGGCTACGGGGCGTACGTGTGGTGGCTCGTGGCGGGGTAGAGGGTCGGGGGTGAGGATCGAGGAAGGAGGGGCGCGGTGCTCGGCACACTCCCGCCGCCCCTTCGGGTTGTCTCCTGGAAAAGGGGGCAGCTTGGACGCGCACCGCCAGCCGGTCAGGATGGCGCTTCGTGTGCGCGTCGGGGCGGGGGATCGCAAGCGGGCCGGGATCGCGCGAGCTTCCTCTGAGCCGGGGCGCGGCTCCTGCGCTCCCGCGCTCTGCGTGGATCCCGTGTGATGGAAATACTGTCCCACCCGTGGCGTTCTTGCTGCCCCACCACGTCCGGGTCCCGTCTCCATGCCCCTCCGTCTCCTCTCCGTCGCCCTGCTGGCGCTCGTCCTCGCCGTGCCCTCATGGGCCCAGAGCGACCGCTCGCTCTACAACCAGGACCGGCTCGCCGAGCTGCTCTACGCCCGCCGCGACGCCCTCGAGGATATCCCCGAGGTGACCTACCGCAACCACGTGCTGGCCCACGAGAGCGGCAACTCCATCCTGGCCCGCCACGAACTCTACAAGGCCGTCGGCGACGGCGACGCGCGCGACGGCCGCGACCGCGTCAACGGGATGGTGGCCTTCCTCAACGGCGTCTTCATCTCCGACCTCCAGGTCGGCGACACGATCGTGCTGCCGGACGTGGTCGACGCCGACCCCCGCGCCTACAGCCCGTTCCCGCGCGACTACCCCGGCGCGCGCGACTTCGACAAGCTGTTCGTCATCGACAAGAGCGTCCAGGCCTGGGCGGGCTACGAGCACGGCCGGCTCGCGCGCTGGGGCCTCGTCTCGACGGGCGCCGAGGGCTCGGAGACGCCGAACGGCCGGTTCAATTTTAACTGGAAAGAGCGCCACCGCGTGAGCACGCTGTCGCCTCCCGGCGAGAGCTGGGACATGCGCTGGGTGTTCAACTTCCACGACGCGCGCGGCATCCACATCCACCAGTACTACGCGCTGCCGACGACCGGCGCCGCCAGCCACGGCTGCGTCCGCCTGATGACCGCCGACGCGCAGTGGATCTACGACTGGGCCGACGGCTGGGTCACCACGAACGGCACCGCCGACCGGGCGATGGCCTCGCGCGGCCGCATCTTGAAGCAGGGCACGACGGTCCTGGTCCTCGGCGAGCAGCCCGACGGCGCCCCCCAGCGCTTCCGCGACGTGAACGGCCGGCCCGAGCTGATCCGCGTCGCGCTCCCCGACGACCCGTACAGCGTGGCACCGGGGACCGACCAGCAGCGCGCCTTCGACCGCCGCCGCGCCAACAGCTAGCGCAGAGAAGAGGAAACGACGGGGGGAGGAAAGGAGGATGCTGATGGCGCTGGCGAGTCGTCGGCGCGCCGCCTTCTTCTCCTCTCGCCCTCTTCTCTTCTCTCGGTCGACGGCCCGCGAACAGCGCCCGGCGCCTGGCGTACCGGTCCGCCGCCCCGAGAGTCGATGCCGTTCCCCGTTGCCGTAGGCGCCCTCCCGTTCGTGGGCGAGCTCGCCGCCCTGTTCACCGCCGGCGTCGTGGTGGCGTACCTGTGCTACAAGGTGCGGCTGGTGCCGATCGCCGGCTTCCTACTGGCGGGCGTGGCCGTCGGGCCCGGCGCGCTGGGCCTGGTGACCGACGTCGAGCTGGTGGCCGAGCTGGCCGAGGTGGGCGTGATCCTGCTGCTGTTCTCGATCGGCGTCGAGTTCTCGCTCGGCGAGATGGCGCGGCTGGCGCGGCCGATCTTCGTCGGCGGCGGCGCCCAGGTGGCGCTGACCGTCGCGGCGGTCACGGGCGGGCTGATGCTGTTGGGCGTGGGCCTGGGCCCGGCCATCTTCACCGGCTTCTTGGTCGCCCTGTCGTCGACGGCGATCGTGCTGAAGGTGTTGGGCGAGCGGGCCGAGTCCGACACGCCGCGCGGGCGCGTGGCCTTGGCGATGCTGCTGTTCCAGGACCTGGCGATCGTCGTGATGGTGCTCCTGGTGCCGGTGCTGGCGGGCGAGGGCGGGTCGCCGCTCGACGTGGCGTGGGCGCTGGCGAAGGCCGCGCTCGTCGTGGCGGCCGTCCTGGTCGGCGCGCGGCGCGTGATCCCGGCGATCCTGGCGCGCGTGGCCGAGACGCGGCGGACCGAGCTGTTCCTGCTCGCGGTCGCGGCCATCTGCCTGGGGACGGCGTGGGCCGCGAGCCTGGCGGGCGTGAGCCTGGCGCTCGGCGCATTCCTGGCCGGGCTGCTGGTGTCTGAGAGCGACTACGCCGAGCACGCGCTGTCCGAGATCCTGCCGCTCCAGACCCTGTTTACGGCCGCGTTCTTCCTGTCGGTCGGGATGCTGCTCGACCCCGCGTTCCTGTGGGCGAACCTGGGCTGGGTGATGGCGGCGGCGGTCGGCGTCTTGGTGCTGAAGGGCGGGCTGGCGACGCTCGGCGCGCGGATTCTGGGCTACCCGCTTGGCGTGTCGCTGGCGGCCGGGCTGGCGCTGGCGCAGATCGGCGAGTTCTCGTTCGTGCTGGCGCTCGCCGGGTCCGAGGTCGGGCTGTTCCCGGCCGGGCTGGCGGCGGGCGAGCAGGGGCTGATCGCCGTGACGGTCGTGCTGATGCTGGCGACGCCCGCGC
The DNA here is from genome assembly GCF_046845755.1 of Rubrivirga halophila. Lineage (GTDB taxonomy): Bacteria > Bacteroidota > Rhodothermia > Rhodothermales > Rubricoccaceae > Rubrivirga. The sequence goes on along the minus strand of NZ_CP177357.1, from coordinate 2,559,849 downwards.
TCGTCGCGCTCGGGCCCCGGCTTACAGCGATTGGCCGGGCGATCGAGGACTCGGCGGACGAGGCGGCGGCGGAGACCGGCGCGAGCCACGGGCACGGCGTCGCGCTCGAAGACCACACGATCGTCGTCGGCTACGGCCCGGCGGGGCGCCGCTTGGGCCGCGTGCTCGGCGAGGTCGGCGTGCCGTACGCCGTGAGCGACCTCAACCCCGCCAGCCTGCGCGAGGCCGACGCCGACGGCGCCGCGACCGTCTTCGGCGACGCCGCCCGCGAGCCGATCCTGAAAAGCCTGGGCGTCGAGCGCGCCAAGCTGCTCGTGGTCGCCATCAACGACGGCGCGGCGACGCGGCGGATCGTGGCGGTCGCCCGGCACCTCAACCCGACGCTCCAGATCTTCGCCCGGACGCGCTTCCTCGGGGACGTCGAGTCGCTGACGGCGGCGGGCGCGGACGTCGTCGTGCCGGAGGAACTGGAGACGACCGTCCGGCTGTTCACGCACGTCCTGGGCGCGTACCTCATCCCCCAACACGAGATCGAGCGCCAGGCGGGGCTCGTCCGGCAGGACGACTACGGCGTGCTGCGGGGGAGCATCCAGGAGGCGCACCTGATGGTGCTCCAGGGGCTCGACGAGGAGGGCCTGCACACGCGGGCGGTCGCGGTCCGCGACGGCGCCCCGGCGGCGGGGAAGACGCTGGCGGAGCTGGGCCTGCGCCAGCAGTGGGGCATCACCGTGATGGCGGTCCGGCGCGGGCGCCAGACGGTCGGGAGCCCGGCCGGCGAGTTCCGCGTCGAGGCCGGCGACCGGCTCGTCATGGTGGCCCTCGCCGACCAGTTCGCGGCCTCGGCCGACCTGTTCCGGACGCCGGTCGCCGACTGACGTACACCTGCAGGGGGACTGGGCGATCTCCCGGTCGTGCGGGGCGGTTCCTAACCGTGTTGAATCACCCTCGGGTGTTGGTGGATCGTTTCCGGGCCTTGGTGACCGATTTCGGGGCGTCGGTGAGCGATTTTCGGGCGGTGGCGGACGATTTCTGGGCCCTGGTAATCGATTTTGGGGGGGTGGCGGACGATTTCTGGACCTTGTTGAACGATTTCTAGGCCCTGGTGAACGATTCCTGGGGTGTGGGGAACGGGTTTTAGGTACCGGTCAGCGATGTCGGGTCCTGGGGGCGCCCCGCCCCGATGAACTTTCCCGGCGCGGGTGTGCCGGGGGGACCTCCGGCCGGGCGTGTCGTTAGGACGCGCCGTTCTCGCCCTACCCCATGCTGTACGACATCCTCGCCCTCGCCGGCGGCCTGGCCCTCTTGATGGCCGCCGCCGCCGCCCTCGTCCACGGCGCGGCGTCGGCGGCGTTGCGGCTGGGGCTCTCGCCGCTCGTCGTCGGGCTGACGGTCGTGGCGTTCGGGACGAGCGCGCCCGAACTCGTGGTGACCGTGCAGGCCGCGCTGGCGGGCGCCGGCGGGATCGCGGTCGGGAACGTGGTCGGGTCGAACATCGCGAACGTGGGCCTCATCCTGGGGTTCGCCGTGCTGGTGCGGCCCATCGCCACGGACCCGTCGATCCTCCGGCGCGACCTCCCCGTCCTGCTCGGGATCACGGCCGCCGTCATCGCGCTCCTGCTCGACGGCCGGCTCGGGGTCGGGGAGGGGCTCGTGCTCGTGGCCGCGCTCGCGGCGTACCTCGGGTGGAGCGTCCGGCAGGGCCGCCGCGAGGCCGTGTCGCCTGACCTCCCGGTCGTGGCGCCCGGCCCGGTCTGGCGGGACGCGCTGCTGGTGGCGGGCGGGCTCGGCGGGCTCGCCCTCGGGGCCGACGTGTTTGTCGGCGGAGCCGTGGCGCTGGCCCGGGACGCCGGCGTGTCGAACGCCGTCATCGGACTGACCGTCGTGGCCGTGGGCACGAGCCTGCCCGAGCTGGCGACCTCCGTCGTGGCCGCGGCCCGGGGGGAGGGCGCGATGGCGGTCGGGAATGTGGTCGGGTCGAACGTGTTCAACCTGCTCGGCATCCTGGGCGTCGGCGCGATCGTGGGGCCGCTCGTGGCGCCCGGCCTGGAGCCGGTCGACCTGGCGGTGATGGCGGCCTTCGCGGTCGTGCTGCTCCCGATGATGTGGACGGGGCGGCGGCTGGTCCGGCCCGAGGCGGCGGTTCTGCTCGCGGGCTACACCGCGTACCTGAGCTACCTCGTCGTCCAGCACGGCTGACGGCCGGGGACCGGCTACAGCTGCGACTTGAGGGGGCGGACGAGCGTCTCGGCGAGCTTCTCGGTCCACGGCCGGTTCTGCCACTGCTCGTACGAGTACGGCTCGGCGTTCGCGAGGTCGGCCTCGAAGACCTCCGTCATGCGCGCGGCGAAGGTGGCGTCGTAGATGTTGAGGCTGGCCTCGTCGTTGAGCTCGAAGGACCGGATGTCGAAGTTGGTCGAGCCGACGGACGTGAAGATGCCGTCGACGAGGAGCATCTTCGTGTGGTACATGCTCGGGGCGAACTCCGCGATCAGGACGCCGGCCTCCAGGAGCGGGCCCCAGGTGCCCTTCGAGGAGATCGAGACGAGCTCGGAGTCCATGTGCTCGCCGGGGAGCACGATCCGGACGCGGACGCCGCGCTCCTGGGCGGCGACGAGCGCGTCCGAGAGCAGGCCGTCGGGGACGAAGTAGGCGGCGGCGAGGTCGATGGTGTGCTCCGCCGCCGCGATCGCCATCATGTACATCAGCCGCATGCTGTCGCTGCCGCCGGCCGGGCTCGACGTGAAGACGTGGGCCGAGGCCGTGCCGACGGAGTCGAGCGGGGGGAAGTACGCGGGGCCGTTCAAGATCTCGCCCGTCGTCTCGATCCAGTTGTCCAGGAACGCCGCCTGGAGCTGGGCCACGACGGGCCCCTCCACCTGGAAGTGCGCGTCGCGCCACTCCTCGGGCGAGTCGCCGTCGCCGTCCCACTCGTCGGCGATCCCGACGCCGCCGGTGAACCCGACCGTCCCGTCGACGACCAGGATCTTGCGGTGGGTGCGGTTGTTGAGCCGCGCCAGCGTGTACCACTCGAGCGGGCGGTACCAGTGGATCTCGACGCCGGCCGCCTCCATCAGGTCGAACGAGGCCGGGTCCATCTTCTGCGCGCCGGCCCAGTCGACGAGCACGCGGACCTCGACGCTGTCGCGGGCGCGCTCGGCGAGCGCCTCGGCAAACTGGCGGCCGATGTCGCCGGACCAGTACACGAACGTCTCGAACGTGATGGTCTCCTCGGCGCTCGCGATCGCCGCCAGCATGGCCGGGAAGATCTCGGTGCCGTTCTGGAGGTCGCTGATGAGGTTGCCGTCGACCACGCTGGGGCCGAGGAGGACGCCCATCTCGCGCCTGAACTGGGGGCTGTCGAGGTCGTAGCGGTGGTAGATCTCCTCGGTGACCTGGCGGTCGGGCCCGACAAAGTTGAGCCCCAGGATGACCACGACGGACGCGGCGATCAGGAACAGGAGGGCGATTGCGAGGCGGCGTTGGGTCATCGCGAAAGGTACCCGCCGCGTCGGGGCCCGTCAGCCGTCTCGGCCGGGGCCGGGCAGCCGCCACACCACGACGACCGGCGGGTCGGTGACGAGCACCGCGTCGTACGGCTCGGGGAGGCCCGACGTCCGGTCCCGGCGGACGCCCTGGTGCCGGCGCTGGGTCTGGCGCGAGGTCCGCTCGCCGAGCCAGACCGTCATCCGCCCGCCCGCTCCGAGGGCGACCGACTGGACGCCGCGCGGGTGCCGCCACGCGCCGACGAGCGCGCCGCCGTCGACGGTCCAGACCGAGACCCCGCCGGCGGCGTCGCCGACGGCGACGCGGGCGCCATCGGGCGACAGGGCGACGGCGCGGCCCTGGGCGTCGAGGGGGGTGCTCCACACGCGCGCGCCGGTCCGGGCGTCCCAGACGACGGCGCCGGTTTCGGCCTCGACGCCCGCCAGCCGGGCGCCGTCGGGGGTGAACGCGAGCGGGACCGACGCGATCCTCTCGAAGGTGCCGATGGAGTCCCGGGCGAGCGCGAGCGGCACGTCGACGGGGGCGCGGCCGTCGCGCGAGCGGAGGAGCAGCCGGCCGCCGGCGTGGGCGACGGCGTAGCGGTCGGCCACGGGCGCGGCGGCGACTGACACGACGCGCCCGATGCGATCGGTCCGAGTCCCGCGGCGCGCGGAGCCGCCAGCCGGGTCGGGCGCGCTCCACGCGAGGCCCTCGGTCGTGGCGAGTAGCCGGGCGCCGTCGGCGAACGTGGCGGCGGCGTGGATCGACGGCGGGCGCTCGAAGGGGACGGCGGGCTCATCGGGAGGCGCGAACGAGACGGGCGCCTCGCCCATCTCGGCGGCGAAGGCGCACGTCCGGAGCGCGTCGGCCGACTGGGCGGCGTCGAGGCCGGGGCAGGAATACGGGTCGGTGCAGCCGGCGAGGGCGACGAGGACGGCGAGCGAGAGCGGGCGCATCGGGGCAGGGGAGGGGCCCCCCTTCCTCCGCAGCGCCGCCTTGCCGGGGCGCACGGGCGGCGGATTCTCGCAATCGAAACGGCGGGGCGCGAACGTCTCGCGGGCCGGGCCGTAGGCGCCGTCCCCCTTCTCGCACCCCGATGGAGCTCTCCCAGGACGAATCGACGCAGGCCGCGCAGGCCCCCCAGCGCCCGCGCCGCCACTCCCGCCCGGTCACGCTGCGCTACGCCGTCGACGGCGAGCCGAAGGAGCTCCAGATCGGCGGGGGCGCCCCGATCACGGTCCAGTCGATGACGACGGGCAAGACGCACGAGGTCGAGACGTGCTTGGCCGAGATCGAGGGGCTGGCGGAGGCCGGCGCGGATGTCGTCCGTGTGGCCGTCCCCCGGCCCGAGGACGCGGACGCCCTGAAGGCAATCGTGGAGGGCGCGAACGTCCCGATCGTGGCCGACATCCACTTTAACCACACGTACGCGCTGAAGGCGCTGGAGGCGGGCGTCGCCAAGGTGCGGATCAACCCCGGCAACATCGGCAAGCCCGAGTGGGAGCGCGAGGTGCTGCTGGCGGCCAAGGAGCGCGGCACGCCGATCCGCATCGGCGTCAACGGGGGCTCGCTCGAGAAGGACATCCTGGACAAGTACGGCTACCCGCGTCCGGAGGCCCTGTTCGAGAGCGCCATGCGCCACGTCGAGGCGTGCACGCGCGTCGGGTTCGAGGACATCGTGATCTCGGTGAAGCACTCCGACGTGTACTTCATGATCCAGAGCTACCGCCTGCTGGCGGCGGCGACCGACTACCCGCTGCACCTGGGCGTGACGGAGTCGGGCTCGCTGAAGACCGGCCCGATCAAGTCGAGCATCGGCATCGGCTCGCTGCTGGCGGACGGGATCGGCGACACGATCCGGGTGTCGCTCGCGGCCGACTCGGTCAACGAGGTCCTGGTCGGCCACCAGATCCTGAAGTCGCTGCGGCTGGGGCGGCCCGGCGTCAACGTCATCGCGTGCCCGACGTGCGGGCGGCTCGCCGGCGACCTGTTCTCGGTCGTCGACGAGGTCGAGGAGGCGGTCGCCAAGCGCGGCTTCGACAAAGACCTGTCGGTGGCGCTGATGGGCTGCGCCGTGAACGGCCCCGGCGAGGCGGCGGGCGCCGACCTCGGCGTGTCGCTCGGCCGCGGCCGGGCGCACCTGTTCAAGCGCGGCGAGATCGTCGGGACGGTCGACCAGGACCAGATCGCGGACGCGGTGATCGACATGATCGAGCACTGGGACGAGGCGGAGTGATCGCGAGCGGATTCGGGCCGGGTTGTCCCTTCGGCCGCCGGCCGGTATCCTCTGAAAGCGCTTCCACCTAGCCCTCGCGTGCCCGTCACCATCTACGACATCGCCGACAAGGCCGGCGTCTCCATCGCGACCGTCTCGCGCGCCTTCAACGGCCACCCCCGCGTCTCGGAGAGCACGCGGCAGAAGGTGTTCGGCGTCGCCGAGGAGTTGGGCTACGTGCCCCACGCGAGCGCCCAGAGCCTGGCCCGGCAGTCGACGCAGCTGCTCTCGGCGGTCTTGCCGATGATGACCTCGGCCTTCTTCATGGAGGTGCTCCGGGGCGTGCAGGACCGGCTCGACGAGACCGACTACGACCTGCTCGTCTACGCCAGCCGGTCGGTCGACCGCGTCGGCGCCCAGCTCGACCGGGCCGTGCAGCGGGGCCGCGCCGACGGGCTCTTCGTGATCTCGACCCCGCTCGACGACGCCCGCGCCGCCCAGATCGCGGCCTCCCGCCAGCCCGCCGTCCTGATCGACGCGCACCACCCCGCCGTCGACTCCGTCGCCGTCGACAACCACCGGGGCGGGGCCGTCGCGACGCAGCACTTGTTGGACCGGGGCCACACCCGGATCGCGATGCTGATGCCCGCTGCCGACTCCGGGCCGGGCGTGCGCCGCCGGGCGGGATACCTCGACACCCTGGAGGCCGCGGGCCTCCCACGCGACCCCGACCTGATCGTCGAGGCCGAGTGGGACGAGGGGCACCACGGCTACACGCGCTACGCGGGCTACCGGGGGATGCAGGCGCTGCTGGCGCGGTTCGAGGGCCGGACCGACGCCCCGACGGCCGTCTTCGCCGCCGCCGACGTGCTGGCGTACGGCGCCCTGCGCGCCGCGCGCGAGGCCGGCCTCCGGGCCCCCCGCGACCTCGACCTCGTCGGCTTCGACGACGTCGAGTCGAGCGCGTACGCCGGCTTGACGACGGTCCGCCAGCCGATGTACGAGATGGGCCGCGTCGGCGCGGACCTCCTGCTCCGCCGGCTCGACGGCGCCGACGGCGAGGCGCGGCACGTCGTGTTCGCGCCCGAGATCGTCGTCCGCGAGTCGACGGGCGGGACGGAGCCGCTCACGTGAGCCCGGCACGACGGGCGGGGCCCCGGCGTTCTCCGCGCATGACCCGAGCCCTCGCCCTGCTGGCCGCCCTCGCCGCGAGCGCTCAGGCTCAACCTGCTGAGACGGACGCCGCCGCGCGCGCCGCCAGCCGCGCCCTCCTGGCGGTCGAGTCCGCCGACGCCGACGCCGTGCTCGCGGCGGTGCTGGCGGCCGGCGCGCTGGGCGGGCTCGACGTGGTCGCCGTCTCGGGCCGGGCCGTCGCCGTGCGCACGGCGAGTGGGATGGTCGCCTTCAATCCGACCGACGCGCCCGTCTTCCTGCGCCTGCCGGGCGACCGGATGCCGCCGCCGCTCGTCCCCGTCTCGGCCTCGCGCGACGCCGGGCGGATCGCGTCGCTCGTCGCGCTCGTCGGCGACACCGACACCCTCTTCGGCCTGCGCGTGCCGCCCCGGGCGACGGTGGTGTATCGTCCGGCGGCCCCCGTCGATGTCCGCCCGCGCGGCCTGGACGAGTAGTCCCACCACGCCCCATGCGCTGTGTCCTCGTCCTGACCCTGGCCGCCGGCCTGACCGCGTGCGCGGCGCCGTCGGGCCCGCCGCCCGAGGGCGAACCGGTCGTCGTCCGAGTCTGGCACCAGAAGGACGCCGCCGAGCGGACGTTTCTGGAGGACTGGGCCGCCGCGTACAACGCGCGCCAGGACTCCGTCCGGCTGGAGACGCTCTACAAGGAGACCGAGGAGCTCCGCAACCACTACGTCTTCGCGGCGATCGGCGGGAAGGGCCCCGACCTCATCTTCGGGCCGGCCGACAACATGGGAACGCTCGGCATCACCGAGACCATCCGCCCGCTCGACGACCTGGTGCCCGCCGACTACCTCGCCGGGTTCACGGAGGACGGGCGCGTGATGTACGACGGGCACGTCTATGGGCTGGCCGACCAGATCGGCAACCACCTCACGTTCGTCTACAACCCGGCCCTGCTGGCGGAGCCGCCCGCTACGCTCGCCGAGCTGGCGGCGCTGGGGAGCACCCTGACCAAGGACACCGACGGCGACGGCGCGCCCGACCAGTACGCGCTCGTCTGGAACTACACCGAGCCGTTCTTCTTCATCCCCTTCCTGACCTCCTTCGGGGGCTGGGTGATGGACGAGGCCGGCCACCCGACGCTCGACACGCCCGAGACCGTCGCCGCCATCCAGTACGTCCTCGACCTGCGCGACCGCTACGCCGTGCTCCCGCGCGAGGCCGACTACGAGACCTCGAAGGCCCTCTTCCGCGACGACCTCGCGGCCGCCACCATCGACGGGCCGTGGTCGTGGGGCGGCTACGCCGAGGCGGGCGTCGACGTGCGGCTGGCGCCGCTTCCGATCAACGAGACCACCGGCCTCTACGCGCAGCCGATGGCGGCAGCCAAGGCGTACTCGCTCAACCCGAGCGTCCCCGACTGGAAGCTGCCGACCGTGCTCGGCGTCCTGCGCCTGCTGACCGACGACGCCATCCAGGCCGACATGACGCGCGAGCTGGCGACGATCCCGGTCCGCGCCGCCGTCCGCGCGTCCGACGTGATGGAGTCGAGCGAGACGCTGACGCAGAGCCTGGCCCAGATCGAGCACTCGCGCCCCATGCCGACCGAGCCGCAGATGCGCCAGATCTGGGACGCCATGCGCGGCCCGTACCAGCTCGTGATGAACGGCCAGGTAGGCGCCGCCGAGGGCGCCCGGTTGATGCAGGAGCAGGCCGAGAAGCGCATCGCCGACACGTTTTTGGAGTGAGGGGCGGAGGGATGTGGCATGGAGGGACGGGCAGACCTCCTCCGCATCCCTCTCGCATCCCGAATCCCGCACCCCTCTTCCCGCCATGCTCAACGCCCCCACCGACGCTCTGGCGATCGACCGCGCCGCCGAGACGCCGCCCGGTCCCCGCGTGGACTGGGGCCGGCGGTGGTTTCTGGCGGCGTTGCTGGGGCCGACCGCGCTCGTGGTGCTGGCCGTCGTCGCCTTCCCGTTCGTGTACAACGTGGCGATCTCGTTCAGCAACATGAACATCTACACGCTGCGGGACTGGGAGCTCGTCGGGCCCGACCAGTACCTCGCCGTGTTCGCCGAGCCCGCGTTCTGGAGCGTGCTCGTCAAGACCCTCGTCTGGACGGCCGTCAACGTCGTCTTCCACGTCGGGCTGGGCGTGTTTCTGGCCGTCATCCTGCACCAGTCGTTTATCCGGGGCAAGAGCGCGTGGCGGGTGCTGCTGATCCTGCCGTGGGCCGTGCCCCAGTACATCACGGCGCTGACGTGGCGGGGGATGTTCAACTACGAGTTCGGCGCCGTCAACCTGCTCGTCGAGGGGCTGGGCGGGAGCGCGGTCTCGTGGCTGAGCGACCCGACGACGGCGTTCGTCGCGGCCATCATCACGAACGTCTGGCTCGGCTTCCCGTTCATGATGGTCATCGCGCTCGGCGGCCTGCAGTCGATCCCGACGGAGCTCTACGAGGCCGCGCGCGTCGACGGCGCGAACGCCTGGGTGCAGTTTCGGACGATCACGATGCCGCTCCTCAAGCCCGTCATGGCCCCGGCCATCACGCTCGGCGCCATCTGGACGTTCAACAACATCAACGTGGTGTGGCTCGTCTCGAACGGGGGCGAGCCCAACGACCAGACGCACATCCTGGTGAGCTACGTCTACGAGGCCGCGTTCTCGATGTACCGCTTCGGCTGGGCGGCCGCGCTGTCGATGGTCATCTTCGGCGTGCTGTTCGTGTTTACGCAGGCCTTCCTCAACCGGACCCAGGCCGCCGAGTCGGTGTATTAGCCCCGCTGGCGCCCGAGTGATGGGCCGCCCATTCCACATTGAGTCATCCCCGCGCAGGCGGGGATCCATACAGCCTCCCATCCGCTTGCCTCGCTCCGGCTTCGTCTACATCCTCGCCAGCAAGCCCAACGGCACGCTCTACATCGGCGTGACGACCGATCTCGCCCGGCGCCTCGATGAACATCGGCGAGGAGAGGGGTCCGCGTTTGTGGCCGAGCACGGCGTGGCTCGGTTGGTCTACGTCGAGCCGCACGACGCCATCCGCGATGCGGTCGAGCGCGAGCGGCGCCTGAAGAAATGGAATCGGGAGTGGAAGCTGCAGCTGATCCGTGGGCAGAACCCGACGTGGCGAGACCTCGCCATCGACCTCGACCGCCAGCCCGGAGCGGGTGGAGGCATTGGGGCAGGTCGCATGGATCCCCGCCTGCGCGGGGATGACTCGGGTGGAGGAGAGTCGTCACCCAGGGGGGGGGGGCGCTCGCGCTTCCGCTCCGCGGCTGCGCTGCTGGCGGCGCTCGTCGTGCTCGGCGCGTGCGGCGGCGAACCGCCCGAGAGCCAGCTCGTCGGGGAGGGGCCCGCGTCGCTGGTCGCGCTCGCGGTCGAGGCCGAGGCGCTCGACGAAGCCGACTCGACCGGGGCGACCCGGTCGACGTTCCAGGCCGACCCCGGCGGGGCGACGTGGTACGACGCGCTGGCCGGGCCCGGCCGGGACCCCGCGATGGGGCTGTCCGTCGGCGGCCGGACGGCGCTGCACGGCTGGCGCTGGTGGTCCGACGCCGACTCCATCGGGCTCGGCCCGCGCGACCGCATCCGGGGCGTCGCCCGGCCCGACGTGGCCGTGCGGACGTACCTGGAGCAGGACACGACCGGCTTCGTCGCCAAAATCATCGGCCAGATCCAGGGCGAGCGCCCCTCGCGCCTGAGCGAGCGCGTGACGCTCCTCGACGGCGCCGCCGAGGGGCAGGCCGCGCTCTACGTCGAGGTCGCCGACTCGGTGGGCGTGGTCGGCTTCCGGCCGGTCCGCAGCGAGCGCCGCGCGGCGGGCGACTACCGCATTCAGGACGTGGGCGGAACGTTGGTGTTCGCCGCCGCCGCCGACGTGCCGACCGACTCGACCGTGGTCCCCGAGGGCCCGATCTGGACGGCCGTCGCGGGCGACGGCGTCCGCTCCACGAGCGCCGCCGACGACACGCCCGAGGGCGGGCGCGACCAGGCCTTCCGCCTCGGCGAGGTGCTCGTCGAGACGCCCGGCGCCGTCGCCGTCGCGACCGGCGCGACGCCCCAAGCCGCCGCCGCCGCCGCTCGGGAGGCGCTGGCGACCGGCGATGCCCGCCGCGAGGCCCGCAGCGCCCGGCTCGCGGCCATCGTCGACGACGTCGTCTTCGAGACCGACGACGCGACGCTCAACGCCGCCTACCGCTGGGCCGTCGTGTCGCTGGAGACGCTGACCGTCCGCGACAGCGCGCGCGTCTCGATCCGGCCCGGCCTGCCCGGCGCCGAGCCGGCCTCGTATCCCTCCGCCGCGTGGACCGTCCCGGCGTTCCTGAGCACCGGCCGGTGGGAGACCGCTGGCGACCTCATCCGCACGACGGGCGCCGGCCAGATCTTCGACCGCCGCGCCGACCTGCTCGGCCGCGCCCCGGACCTCGTCCGGCTCGACGGCTCCGACGACGTGTTCTCGACCGCCGACGGCACGGCCGTCTTCCTGGGCGCCGCCGGCGACTACGTCCGCACGACCGGCGACCGCTCGCTCGTGACCGGCGGGGCCAACTTCTGGTTCAAGACCGTCTTCGCGCTCCGCGGCATCTACGAGCCCGACAGCCGCAACGGCGGCGCGACCGACTCCCTCGGGTTCCTGGTGGCCCGTGACCGGCGCGGCACGTGGCTTGAAGGCGACCCCGAGCGGGGCGGCGTTCGCCGGCGCGGCGCCGTCGCCGAGAACCAGGGGGCGCTGTACCGCGCGCTCGGGACGGCCACCCAGTTTGCCCGCATCATGGGCGTCTCCCAGCGGTCGTCGGCCGTGTGGTACGCCGACACGTCCGCCGTGCTCGTCCGCCAGTTCGAGCGCGCCTTCGCCGACGGCGACCTGCTCGCGGACCGCGTCGACGCGAACGGCCGCTCGCGCGACGTGCGCCCCGGCGCCCTCTTGGCGCTGGCCCAGATGGACGGGCTGCCCCCCGCCGACCGCGCCCGATTCGCCCGCGCGCTCGCGGATCGGCTCGCGTTCCCGTATGGCATCGCGTCGCTGGCGCAGTCGGACTCGATGTTCCACCCCTACCTCGACGCCCCGGAGTACTACACGCCCGAGTCGGCGCGCTCCAACGGCGCCGTGTGGACGTGGCTGGCGGGCCCCGTCGCCACGCTGATGGCCGAGACGGGCGGCGCCGAGCCGGCCGCGGCGCTCGTACAGGCGCAGGCCGAGCTGCTGCTCGACGCGGGCGTCGTCGGCGGCATCCCCGAGCTCGTCGCCGGGCACCCCCGCGAGGCCGGGCTGCTCCCCGAGGTCGGCGGCGCGCCGATCCAGCCGTGGAGCCTGGCGGGCTTCCTCGACGCCACCATGCGCGGCCTCGTCGGCGCGCGCTACGCCACGGCCGACACGCTCGTCGTGGCGCCGCACCTGCCCGAGGCCTGGGGCGAGACGACGGTCCGCCTGCGCCTGCGCGGCGGGACGGTCGGGCTGACGATGACGCAGTCCGCCGACGGCCTGGAGGCGAGGGTCGAGCCGGGCGGCGAGCTGACGGAGGCCGCGACGATCGTGCTCGAAGCGGCCGGCCGCCGCGTCGCCGTCCCGCTCGCGGTCGCCAGCGACACGACGGTGACGGCCCGTGAGTCGTTTACGGTCGAATTGACCGCCGACGGCGCCGAGGTCGACGGCGAGCCCGTGCCGTCCGGCGAGCTGGCCCCGATGCCCGACGCCTGGGACGGCTTCGCCTTCGTCGAGCCCGATCTCCGCGACGAGTACCCCGTGATGCGGGCCGTCGCCGACCAGCGCCAGCTCGGCGACGGCCAGATCCTGCGCGACAACCCGCGCGCCGCCGTCGCCCTCACCCAGACCGACCCCTCGGGCGACGACTGGGGCGCGACCAGCACCTTCACCTATCCCGAGGGCGTGCCCCCGGGCGAGCTCGACGTGACCTACTTCGAGGTGGCTCGCGACGACTCGACGACCTACTTCCGGGCCGAGTTCGCCGCGCTCGGCGAGAACACGATCGTCGCCTTCGCCATCGACTCGGAAGAGGGCGGGGCCGAGACCGTCGGCCGCGGGGCCGACTACGACTTCCCCGACGACGGCGGCTACGAGTACGTCATCTTCGTCGGCGACGGGCTCGTCGTCGAGGACGCGCGCGGCCGCGAGATCGGCCGGCTCGGCTCGGGCACGGCCTTCGACCCGTCGACGGGCTCGCTCCAGTTCGCCATCCCGACGTTCATCGTGCCCTCGCTGCGCGGGGCCCGCGTCACGATGCTGGTCGGCGCCCGGGGCTCCGGCTCCGGCGTCGGCACCTTCCTCCGGGTCGACGACGACGCCTCCGACGACACCGGCGGCGGCCGCGTCGACAGCCGCTCGCCGAACGTCTACGACGTCGTCGTGGGCTCTATCCGCTAGCCGATGAGGGTCGCCAGCCGCCTCGGCGCGTACGCCACGCTCGCCCTCTTCGTGTTCGTCGCGGTCTTCCCCCTCGCGCGGATCCTGACGATCTCGCTGCGCCCGACCGACCAGCTGCTCTCGCGGTCGCTGGCCGTCGTCCCCGACGGCGCGACGCTCGACAACTACCGCGTGCTGCTGACCGAGACGCCGTTCTTGCGCTGGCTCGGCAACAGCCTGTTGGTCGCGCTCATGGTCACCATCACCGGCGTCGCACTCGCCTCGACGGCCGGGTACGCGCTGTCGCGGCACCGCTTCCGGGGGCGCAAGGCGGCGCTCTCCGGGATTCTGGTCACCCAGATGTTTCCGGCGACGATGCTGCTCTTGCCGCTCTACATCGTGCTCGTGGAGCTGGGGCTCTTGAACTCGTACCTCGGGCTCGTCGTGATCTACTCGGCGACCGCGCTGCCCTTCTGCGTCTGGCAGATGAAGGGGTACTACGACACCGTCCCCGCAAGCTTGGAGGAGGCCGCGCGCATCGACGGGGCGACGCCGTGGCAGGCGTTTTACAAGGTGATCCTGCCGCTCGCGGCGCCCGCGCTCGCCATCACGGCGCTGTTCTCGTTCATGACGGCGTGGAACGAGTACGTCGTTGCGGCGGTCGTTTTGCAGGACACCGAGCTGTTCACGATGCCGGTCGGGCTCAAGCAGTTCCAGGGTTCGATGTCGACGCAGTGGGGGCTGTATGCAGCCGGCTCGCTCCTGGTCTCGATCCCGGTGATCGCCCTCTTCCTGGCCGTGAGTCGGTTCCTCGTCTCCGGCCTGACGCTGGGCGCCGTTAAGGGCTGACCTCGGGGGGGCGAGGTGGATGGGGACGAGATGAGGTGCGTGGATCGCAAGGCGTTGGAATCGTATACCTTGCAGTCAGGGCTTCCCTGAGCGCGTCCGGCCCGGGGGGCTGTCCACACACCCCCACCTCGATGCGCATCCGTCCCCTCGCCGCGCTGGCGGCCCTCCTGCTGCTGGCCGGCACCGTCCACGCCCAGGGCGTGACGACCTCCGGCCTCTCCGGCTTCGTCTTCGACGAGGCCGGCCAGCCCATCCCGGGCGCCAACGTCGTCGCGGTCCACACCCCGTCGGGCACGCGGTACGCGACCTCGACCCGGGTCGGCGGCGCGTACGCGCTCCCCAACCTGCGCATCGGCGGGCCTTACACCGTCACGGCGACGTTCCTGGGCTACCAGGACGCCGTAGAGTCCGACCTCCAGCTCCAGCTCGGCCAGACGTTCCGCCTCGACCTCACGCTGAGCGAGACCGCCGTCGGGCTGGACGGCGTGACCGTCGAGGGCGTCGCCGACGAGGTGCTGGCGTCCGACCGGACGGGCGCGAGCACCTACATCGACGCCGCCGAGGTCGCCACGCTGCCGACCGTCAACCGCTCCACGCGTGACCTGACGCGCGTCGACCCGCGCTCGGACGGCAACTTCTCGTTCGGCGGCCGCAACTGGCTCTACAACAACGTCACCCTCGACGGCTCGTACTTCAACAACGCTTTCGGCTTGGACGACCCGTCGCCGGGCGGGCAGGCCGGCGCCGAGCCGGTCCCGTACGACGCCATCGAGCAGGTCCAGGTGTCGATCGCCCCCTACGACGTCCGCGAGAGCGGCTTCACGGGCGCGAGCGTCAACCAGGTCACCAAGTCGGGCACGAACCGGCTCACGGCCACGGCCTACACGTTCTACCGCAACGAGGACTTCGTCGGCAACACGGTCTCGGGCAACCCGGTGATCGCCAATCCCGACTTGTCGTTCAGCCAGATCGGGCTGGCGGCGGGCGGGCCGATCGTCCGCGACAAGCTGTTCGTCTACGTCAACGGCGAGCTATCCCGCAGGGATGACCCCGGCACGAACTTCGTCGCCAACCGCGACGGGACGCTCTCGTTCGGCGAGAGCCGCGTCCAGGCAAGCGACCTCGACGCCATCTCGGCGCGCCTTCGCGACGGCTACGGCTACGAGACCGGCGGCTACGACGACTACCTCCGCGCGACCGACAACGACAAGCTGCTCGCGAAGCTGAACTGGAACGTCAACGACTCGAACGAGCTGTCGCTCCGGTACAACTACCTCGACGCCTTCCGCGACCTGACCGTCAACCCGGCGGCCATCTCGTTCGCGAACGCGGGGCGGGGGCCGAACGAGTCGAGCCTGCCGTTCGAGAACGCGGGCTACCGCATCAACAACGAGCTGCACTCCGTCGCGCTCGAGCTCAACAGCCGCTTCGGGGTCAACTCGAACCGCTTTTTCGCCAGCTACAGCCGCTTTCGCGACTTCCGCGAGCCCAAGAGCGCCCCCTTCCCGACGATCGAGATCGTCGAGGGCGGCGTGACCTACACGACGGCCGGCCACGAGCCCTTCTCGATCCGCAACATCCTGGATCAGGACGTGCTCCAGATCACGAACAACCTGACGCTCCCCCTCGGCCAGCACATCGTGACGGGCGGCGCCAACTTTGAGTACTTCTCGTTCTTCAACTCCTTCAACCTCTTCCGCCACGGGCTCTTCCAGCTCCCGTACTTCCTCGACTTCGAGGGCGACGGCATCCCGAACGGCTCCACCTTTTTCGGGGTCGACCAGTTCCTGGCCGTCACCGACCCCGACCTCCCGCTCTGCGGCCCGGGCGCGGACCTCTTCCTCGAGGCCGGCACGTCGTGCCGCGTCGACCTCAACGGGATGGTGACCTCGGAGTCGCTGGCGTTCAAGGGCGAGACGATTGACGTCGGCCAGGTGGGCGTCTACGTGCAGGACGAGTGGCTCGTCTCGCCCCAGCTCAGCCTGACGCTGGGGTTGCGTGTCGACGCGCCGTTCTACGTCACCGAGCCGGTCGCGAATCCGTTCTCGACGGGCCTGACGGCCCTCGACGAGAACGACGCGGCCGAGACCGTCGACCAGGCCGAGCTCCCGGGCGCGGCGCTGCTGTTCTCGCCGCGCCTCGGGTTCAACTACGCCCCGGGCACGGAGCGCTCGACCCAGGTCCGGGGCGGGACCGGCATCTTCACCGGCCGCGTGCCCTTCGTCTGGATCGGGAACGTGATCTCGAACCCGGGCGCGAACCCGAACCTGCCGGGCGCCGAGCCCTACGCCTCGATCCCCGAGGACCTGCGCACGAGCGACGAGGCCACGCTCCAGCAGTCGTTCGACCTCAACGCGATGGACGACGATTTCCGCTACCCGCAGGTCTGGACCACGAACCTCGCCGTCGACCAGCGCCTGCCCGGCGACGCGCTCCTGACGCTGGAGGGGATCTTCGGGAAGGACCTCAACGCCGTCTACATCCGCAACGCCGACTTGCGGACGCCGGTCCGGACGCTCGCCGACGGGCGCCCCTACTTCGGCGGGACCGGTGCCGGCGAGCAGGAGCTCAACCCCGACGGCGGCGCGGGCATCTACGTCATCGACAGCTCGTCGGAGGGCTACAACCTGAGCCTGACGGCCCAGCTCCGGAAGGCGTTCGGGGACAATCTCAACCTGTCCGGCGCCTACGCCTACACGCAGGCCGAGAACCTGTTTTCGACGACCGAGATCGCCTCGGTCCTGTGGGGCTCGAACCCGGTCCAGGGCGACCCCAACCGCCCGCAGCTGGCGCCGGCCCAGTTTGGCCAGCCGCACCGGATTATCGGCACGGCGCTCTACCGGATGGACTGGAGCGAGGCCGCCTCGACCAGCGTCGGCGTGTTCGCGACGCTCGCCAAGGGCAACCAGTTCTTGTACGCGGGCGGCAACCGCTACTCGTTCACGTACTCCGGCGACGTCAACGGCGACGGCTCGGGCGGCAACGACCTGATCTACATCCCGGCCTCGGCCGGCGAGATCCGGTTTTCCGAGACCGACGGCAACGGCGCCTTCGTGGGGACCGCCGCCGATCAGTATGCGGCGCTCGACCGGTTTATCCGGCAGGACGCGTACCTCAGCGCCAACCGGGGAAGCATCGCCGAGCGCAACGGGGCCGTCAACCCGTGGTACTCGTCGGTCGACCTCCGCCTCCTGCAGGACCTCTCGTTCCTGACCGGCGACGCCCGCAACACGTTGCAGCTCAGCCTCGACGTGCAGAACGTGGCGAACCTGATCAGCTCCGACTGGGGCGTGCGCAAGGTCGCCAGCCCGGCTGCCACGTCGCCGCTCTCCCTCGTCGGGTTCGACGGCAGCGGCGAGCCGCTGTTCAACTTCACGGGCCCGGCCGAGACGTTCGTCGACGACCCCAGCGAGTTCTCGCGCTGGCGCGCCCAGGTCGGCATCCGGTACCGCTTCAACTAGGCGCTTGCGCCAGCAGGTGCCCCGTTCGGGCCCGTCGGCTTCGGCTGGCGGGCCCGCTTTTTTTGAGTGGGGGAGGGGCGCGAGCGGCGGAGCGGGGGCGCCGCGCGCGCGTACACCGATCCCGCCTCCGCCCCGACCGATGCCCGGCCCTCCGCCCGACTTCTGGGACGCCCGCTACGCCGAGCCCGCGCTCGCGTACGGCGACGCCCCCAACGACTTTCTCGCCGCCGTCGCCGACCGGCTGGCGTTCAACAGCCGCGTGCTGTGCCTGGCCGAGGGGCAGGGCCGCAACGCGGTCTGGCTCGCCGAGCAGGGCCACGCCGTCACCGCCGTCGACCGCTCAGCCGTGGGGCTCGCGCGAGCCGACGCGCTGGCGGCCGCGCGCGGCGTCGAGATCGAGACCGTCGTGGCCGACCTCGCAGACTTTGAGCCGGGCGAGGCGGCGTGGGACGCCGTCGTGTCCATCTTCGCGCACCTCCCGCCCGACGTGCGGCGCCCGCTCCACCGGCGCGTGGTGGCGGCGCTCCGGCCGGGCGGGCTGTTCATCCTGGAGGCCTACACGCCCGCGCAGACCGCGCGCGACACCGGCGGGCCGTCGGGCCCGGAAGCCGTCGATATCACGATGACGGCGGCGGGGCTGGCGGACGAGCTGGTCGGGCTCGACGCCGAGATCCTGCGCGAGGCCGAGCGTGCGGTCGTCGAGGGGCCGTACCACCGGGGCGACGCGGCCGTCGTGCAGGTGCTGGCGTGGAAGCGAGGGCCCACCAGCCGGGACGCCGCCTAGAGCAACCTGCCGGGTGCTCTGGGGCTCCGAGGCCGAGGGACGCGGTCAAGCCCGACGTTGCCTCCCGTTCGGACATCCCCCACCCCTCCGGGGCACCCCCTTCGAAGGGGGACTTTTTCGTCTCGGGTGGCCTCTCGGGAGTCCCCCTTCGAAGGGGGACGCGGAGCGGAGCGACGCCGGGGGATGTCGGGCCGAGCACGGCGACCGGCCGGGCCGAGAGCGTGCCGCGTCTCCACATCGCGCCCATGCCCTGGACCCACGTGCACATTGCTCTAAACGTCGAACGACACGCCGAAGGTGGGCACCAGCGTCGACTGAAGGCCGCCCCGGACGACCGGGACGAGCACGTTGAAAAAGCCCTGGACCGTCTCCGTCGGTGCGAACCGCGAGCCGAGCGAGAGCAGGACCGTCGTGTCGGTCCCGTCGTCGATGGAGCTGAACGGCTCCTCGACGCGGCCGAGCGCGCCGGCGGTGTCGTCGATCACGTACTGGACGACCGCGCCCGGCGCGCCGAGCTCCGCGTCGACATCGTAGAACCGGGTCGGCTCGCCGACGGTGAGCGCCCCCAGGAGCGACGCCGCGACGTTGACCGTGGGCGAGAGGTTGGCGTCGAGACCGACCGTCGCCAGCGCCGCGTCGGGGTCGCCGGCCGTGCCGCGCCGGTCGTAGCCGAGGTTGACGTGCGCGCCGACGGGGCCGACGCGCGTCGAGCCGAGCACGGCCAGGCGGCCGCCGAACTCGCGCTCGCCGAGCAGGCTGCCGGCGGCCGAGGTCGGGACGGAGAGCACGCCGAGCACGCCCAGCGACGAGCCCTGGGCGGGCACGTGCACCTTGGTCCGGAGCTCGACGGCCGGGACGAACGTCTCGGACATCTCGTAGCGGTAGTCCTCCTCGAGCAGCGGCTCCTCGGAGGTCCCCCCGAAAAAGTGGACCGACGGGTCGCCGCCGGAGTAGGCGAAGATCTCGGCCTCCGCCCGGCCCTCCAGCGCGACCGTCACGACCGGGATCGCGACACCGACCTCGACGCGGTCGGTCAGGCCGTAGTTGGCGAACAGCCCGTAAATCACGGCGTCGACGTTGAGCCGGGGCCGGACGACGAGCAGGTCGCGCTCCAGCGGGTCGTCGCCGATGCCGCCGCCGCCGGCGTCCTGGTGGACGAAGTTGAACGCGACGCCCGAGAGCGGGTCGCCCCGGATGTGGTCGAGCGTCAGCGCCGACACGTTCGCCCCGAGCGTCAGGCGGTGCCGGCCGATGGTGCTGGGCGTCTCCGAGAAGATGGGCCCGAGCGACTCGACCTGCCGGACCGGCGCGCCGCTCGAGAAGTCGTAGGTCACGCCGACCTGCGGCGTGCTCGACGGGAAGGCAGTGACGTTGGCCGCGATAAAGTTGCTCAGCGCGGGGACGAGGACGCGCTCGGCGATGCAGGCGGCTTCGAGGTAGTGCGTGCCGTGCTGGCCCGGGGCGCCCGCCAGCCGGAGCGCGTCGCTGAGGAAAAACGAGAACAGCCCGTCGAAGGTGCTTGCGAGCCCGCTCGGGACGGGCGCGTCGCGGTCGCGGTCGATGGGTGCAGTCGACCCGTGGCAGTGGGCCTGCGCGAGCGCGGGGGGAGGGGAGACGAGGAGGACGAGCAGAGCAAAGAGCCGCATCGAGAAGGGGGAGCCGTTGTCCCCAAACACCGGAGATCGGACGACTTGGGGTCAAGGGGGCTCGGACGGGATTGGCTCCGGTGCCCTATCCTCCGGTCTCCGTCAGCCCGGCTCACCGCGTGGATTCGATCGGCAAGTACACCCTTCTCGGGCCCCTCGGGCGCGGCGGCATGGGCGTCGTGTACCGCGCCCGCGACCCGGTGATCGGGCGCGAGGTCGCGCTCAAGATGATCGTCGACCAGGCCGTCGCCGACCCGGCGGTCCGCCGCCGGTTCCTGGCCGAGGCGCAGCGCGCCGGCTCGCTCAACCACCCCAACATCGTCACCATCTACGACGTGGGCGAGGACGACGGGCGCCCGTTCATCGTCATGGAGATCCTGTCCGGCGACGACCTCCGGCACGTCCTCGACGGCGCGCGCGAGCTGCCGCTGGCGGAGCGGGTCGACATCGCGGTGCAGGCGGCGCGGGGGCTGGCCTTCGCCCACCGCAACGGCGTCCTCCACCGCGACGTGAAGCCCGACAACGTGTTCGTGACCGACACCGGCGTGGTCAAGGTGCTCGACTTCGGGATCGCCCGACTGGAGTCCGACATGGACACCGTCACGCAGGCCGCCGTCGGGACGCCGCGCTACATGTCGCCGGAGCAGATCCGCGGGGAGGCCGTCGACCGGCGCACCGACGTGTACTCGTTCGGCGTGCTCCTCTACGAGCTAATCGGGGGGGCGACGCCGTTCGAGGGGACGCGCGTCCACACGGTGATGCACAAGGTCCTGCACGAGGCGCCGCCGCCGGTGCCGCTCCCGGACGGCGCCCCGCAGGCCCTCCGGGCCGTCGTCGCGCGGTGCCTGGAAAAGGACGCCGACGCCCGCTTCGACTCGCTCGATGAGGCCGCCGACGCCCTGCGCCAGGCGATGGGGACCGGCGCCGCGCCGGCCGTGCACGCGCGGTCCCGACGGTCGCCGGTGCTCGCGGGGGTGGCCGTCGTGGCGGTCGTGGCCGTGGTCGCCGCTGTGTGGGCGATGGGCTCGCGCTCGCCCGACGCCGAGGCCGTCGCCGAGCGGCCCGCCGCCCTCGCGGTCGTCGACACCGCAGGCGTCAGCACGAGCACCGCGTCCGACACGCAAGCGGTCGAGCCGGTCCCCCTGGTGGCCGACGCCGCGCTCGCGGTTCAGGCGCCCGCGCCGGCGCCCATCCCGGTGCTCATCCCGCAGGCCCCGGCCCAGGTCGCCACCCCACCGCCGCCGCGCTCCGAGCCGACCCCGCCGCCGACGGCCGCGCCCGTAGAGGCGCCGCCGCCGCGGCCGGCGCCGGCCCCCGTCCTCGACACGTCGGCCGCCGACCGCCAGCAGGCTGGCGCGGCGCTCGACCGGCTCGCGCGTGCCCTCGCCGCCGGGATGGTGGCGCAGGACGTAGCCGCGCTCCAGCGCGTCCACCCGTTTTACGCCCAGATGGGGGCGTTCTTCCCCATCGCGGACGACGTGCAGGCGACCGCGACGCCCTCCGGGCTGGCCCTCGATGGCGACCGGGCGTCGGCGACGGTCGTGCTCGCGTTCTCGTTCGCCAACACGACGCAGAACCACCGGCGCGAGAGCCAGCGCGTGACGTACGCGTGGACGCTGGCACGTGCGGGGTCGGGCTGGGCGCTCGCGGACGTGGCGGCGCGCTAGCTACCAGCGCTTGGGGGTCGGGAGCGCACCGAGCACGGCGAGGATCTGGTGGTAGACGGCCGAGGCGCCGTCGAGCACCGGTTGCCACAGGCGCACGTCGGGCTCGTCGCCGAGCCCGTCCAGCACGTCGCCGATCACGGACCGCTGGAGCAGGAGCTTGGCCGCCAGCAGGCCCCAGCCGATGGGCGTGCCGAGCGCGATGTGGAGCACGGGCGCGGCCACCCACAGCACGAGGTTCGAAATGTGGACGGCCCCGAGCGCGGCGAGCACAGCGGGCGCGTAGTGCGTCCCGGCGCTGGCGTGGCGCCGCTTCTGTCGCCAGAACGCGCGCCACGTCGGCGGCGCGGGCGTGGGCACCGCCGCCGCCGGATCCCAGACGTAGCGGACGGGCGCGGCGCCGGTCCGGGCCACTTCCTGCACCAACAAGTCGTCGTCGCCGGAGAGCGAGCCGGCCGAGTGCGCGAAGCCACCGAGCCGCGCCAGCAGGTCGCGGGGGTACGAAAAATTGCGGCCGACGGCGTGCCACGGGCGCCCCAGCCCCACGCTCGCCGCCGCGAGCGCCGCCGTCTGCACGGTCTCGTAGCGGACGAAGCGGTTCAGCGCGCCGGGCTCCTGTGTGTAGGGCCCGTAGCCGACCAGGACGGCGCCGTCATCGGCCCCGTCGGCGCCGACGGCCGCTCGCGCGAGGGTCGCCAGCCAGTCCGGCCCGGGCTGCCCGTCGGCGTCGGTGAACGCCAGCCGGGGGTGGTTCGCGGCCTCGACGCCGCGCTCGAGCGCGTGCTTTTTGGGCGGGAGCCCGGCCGCCTCGGGCGCCCCGTGGTCGACGCGGACGACGCGGAGCGGGACGGGAAAGTCGGCGGCGCGCCACTCGGCGAGCGCGCCCGTGCGGTCCGTCGAGCGGTCGTCGACGACCACGACCTCGAACGGGCGGTGCGTCTGCGCCGCGAGCGCGTTGAGGAGGGTCGGCAGCCGCTCGGCCTCGTTGTGCGCGGCGACGACGACGCTGATCGGCAGACCGGCGCCCGCGGCGCCCTCGGCGTGCGCCAGCGGGTCGGGCGCGCTCTCGCGCACGCGGCGCACGCCCACGGCGACGGCCGCCCACACGGCGAGTTGGACGGCGAAGGCGGCGAGGGCGACGGCGAGCACGACGGGACCGGAGGGGGCGCGCAAGATCGCCGGTATCTTGGCCCCGACCGCCCGCCCCATGCCGACGCCGCCCGCCCGCTCGCCAGGACTCCCCGCGATGGGACGGTTCTGGACGGCCGCGAACATGCTGAGCCTGTCGCGCGCCGTGCTCGTGGCGCCGATCGCCGTGCTCGTCTACCAGGGCGGCCCGCTTGGGCCCATGTTCGGGCTCATCGGGCTGGCGATCGCGACCGACTGGTTCGACGGCCGCGTGGCGCGCTGGAGCGACACGGTCAGCGAGTGGGGCAAGGTGCTCGACGCGACGGCCGACAAGCTGGCGGCGGCGGCCGTGACGGTCGCCCTGCTGGTCCGGCCCGAGGAGGCCGGCCCCTCGCTACCGCTGTGGTTCGTCGCCCTCGCCGTCACGCGCGACGCCTTGCTGGCGCTCGGCGGGCTGCTCCAGTCGCGGCGGCTGGGGCGGTTCACGTCGTCGCTGTGGAGCGGGAAGGTGGCCGTGGCCGCGCTGTCGGTGACGGTCATCGCGGCCCTGCTGGAGGCGGCGCCGCGTGTGATGGAGGCGCTCGTCGGGCTGACGGCGGCGGTGATGGTGTACTCCGTGGTCAAGTACGGCGTCCGCTTCGCGGCCGTGATGCGCCACGGCGAGGCGGCGCTCGAGGACGATGGCACGACGCTCCGCGCCGAGCACCGGCTGGTGGGGACGAACGGAGGACAGGAGGGGTAAAGGGGGGGGCGGCCGAGACCGTCAGGCCGCGTTCACCTGCAGCTTCCGCTCCTCTTCTCATCCCCTCCTCGCCTCATTCCGCCCCCTGCGGATCCCCCCGTCCCGTCCGCCGGTACCGTCCCCACACCACCAGCATTCCCCCATGGCCCTGTTCGGGTTTAAGCGCAAAGAGAAGGAGCAGGCCTCGCTCGAGGCCGGGCTCGACAAGACCCGGACCGGGCTCTTCGACAAGCTCAGCCGCGCCGTCGCCGGCAAGGACACCGTCGACGAGGAGGTGCTCGACGACCTCGAGGAGGTGCTCGTGACCTCCGACGTGGGCGTCCAGACGACGGTCGACATCATCGGCCGGATCGAGGCGCGCGTCGCGCGCGACAAGTACGTCTCGACGAAAGAGCTCAACGTGGTCATGCGCGACGAGATCGCCGACCTCATGCTGGACAGCGCCCCCGAGCGCCCGGCCGACTTTGGCGCGCCGCTCCCCAACGCGCCGCACGTGGTGATGGTCGTCGGCGTCAACGGCGTCGGCAAGACGACCTCGATCGGCAAGATCGCGCACCAGTACAAGCAGGCCGGCAAGCGCGTGCTCCTGGGCGCCGCCGACACGTTCCGCGCCGCCGCGACGGAGCAGCTCGACGTGTGGGCCCAGCGCGCCGACGTCGAGATCATCAAGCAGTACCAGGGCGCCGACCCCGCCGCGGTCGCCTTCGACACGCTCGCCGCCGCCAAGTCGCGCGGCGCCGACGTGGTGCTCATCGACACGGCCGGGCGGCTCCACAACCAGGTCGGGCTGATGGACGAGCTGTCGAAGGTCCGCCGCGTGATGGACCGCCAGGTGCCCGGCGCGCCCCACGAAGTGCTCCTCGTGCTCGACGCGAGCACGGGTCAGAACGCGCTCCGCCAGGCCCAGGCCTTTACCGAGGCCGTCGAGGTGACGGGGCTCGTCCTGACCAAGCTCGACGGCACGGCCAAGGGGGGCATCGTCATTGGCATTTCGAACGAGTTCCAGATCCCCGTTAAATACATCGGTGTGGGGGAGGGGATCGACGACCTCCAGGTCTTCGACCGCGCGGCCTTCGTGGCCGCCCTCTTCGGCGACGCCGCCGCGGCCTGACCGCCGCTCGTGACGCCCGCCCGACGGTTCGCCCGCCCGTTCGTACGGCTCGCGGATTGCCCTTGTGTAAGCGCTCCCGTGCACAGCATCTTCCTGACTGCGCCCACACGCGCCCCTGCCTCCACCAGCGCCCTCTCCGAGCCTATGCGCGCTCGTTACTCCTTGGCTTTCCCCGATGTCGTGGGGATGGCTTGCCGTTTTGCCCTGATCGCCCTGGTGGCCATCGGGTCCCCGCTTGCGGTCGCCCAGGCCGCCTACACGCCCGCCTTCGACGTCGAAGTCGCCACGCGCCGCGCCGAGACGGCCAGCGGCCCCGCCTCCCGGCTCGACGTGTACACGGCCGTGCCGAACACCAGCTTGCGGTTCCTGGCGCGCGAGGCCGGCTTCGAGGCCAGCTACGCCGTCACCGTCGAGGTCTACGCGCTCGGCGACGACGGCGAGCAGCAGTCGCTCGTCGTCAGCCGCACCTTCGAGCGCGACGTGACCGCCGAGGCCTACGACGACACCCAGGACTCGGACCGCGAGGACCGCGCCGTGCAGTCGCTGGAGGTCGGGCCGGGCCGCTACGTCGTCGAGGTCGCCATCGAGGACGGCTCGAGTGGTCGGACGCTGTCGCGCGAGGTCGGCCACGTCGTCCGCGACGTGACGAGCGGCGCCGTCGCGCTGTCCGACCCGATGCTCCTCAGCGCCTACGACCCCGCCGCCGGGACGGCCACGCCGATCGTCGGCGCGACGGTCTCGACCGAGGACGACGCCTTCTGGGTGAGCTACGACTTGCACGCCGCCGTCGCGACGCCCGTCCAGGTCACGTACGTCGTCACCGAGCAGTCGCGCGTCCGCGAGCGGCCGTCGTTCGGCGCGCTCCTCGGCCTGGCGCCGCGCCAGCAGGCCGACCTCGGCACGCCGGTCGCCGTGACGGAGCGGCTCGACCTCGAGCCCGGCCGCACGCCCGCCGCCTTCCGCATCGCGACCGAGGGCCTCCAGGTCGGCGACTACACCCTGACCGTCCGGCTCGCGACGCCTGACGGCGCGCTCGTCGCCGAGGCCGACAAGCGATTCGCCGTCCGCTGGATGGGGCTCGACAGCCAGATCGAGGACCTCGACCAGGCCATCGCCCAGCTCCGCTACGTCGCCAAGCCCGACGAACTCGTCGCCATCCGCAACGCGCCTTCGCCCGAGGAGCAGCGCCGCCTCTTCCTGGCCTTCTGGGACCAGCGCGACCCGACGCCCGGCACGCAGCGGAACGAGGAGATGGAGACGTACTACTTCCGCGTCGCCTTCGCCAACGACAAGTACAGCCGCTTCCACGACCGGGGCTGGAACACCGACCGGGGGGAGATCTTCATCCGGTTCGGCGAGCCCGACTACGTCGAGATGCACCCGTTCAACTACGGGACGCGGCCGTACCAGATCTGGAACTACTACGGCCACGGCCGCCGCTTCATCTTCGTCGACGAGTCCGGCGTGGGCGACTTCCGCCTCTTGATCCCGCACTGGGACGACCGGACCCGGATGTAACGGGCGTAGTCTGGGGCTCGCCGCGACCCTCTGCCCATGAGCCCCCGTCCGCCCGCACTCGCGGGACCCCTCCTGCGGGCGCTCGCGGTCGGGCTGCTGGCGGCACTCGCGCTGCCGGCGTCCGCCCAGGCCGTGCGCGGGTTCGTGAGCGACGCCGAGCGCGGGCCGCTGGCGGGCGCGAGCGTCGCCGTCCAACGCGTCGACGCCGCCGACCACTTGCGGGGCGCCGTGACGGACGCCCAGGGGTTTTATGAGGTCGGCGGGCTGGCGCCGGGCCGCTACGTCGTGCGCGCCAGCTACGTCGGGTACGCGGCGGTCCAGGACACGCTGGCGGTGGGCGAGGGGCCCACGACGTGGAGCCCGGTGCTGGTGGCCGGCGACGCGCTCGACGAGGTCGTCGTCCAGGCCGGCGGCGGCGCGGCCGACGTGTCGGGCGGGCTCCAGCGGATCCGCCCGGCCGACCTCGCGCGGATCCCGTCGCCCGACGTGGCGGGCGACCTCGCGGTCTACCTCCAGTCGCTGCCCGGCGTCGTGACCGTCGGCGACCGGGGCGGGGGGCTGTTCGTGCGCGGCGGCACGCCGGCGCAAAACCTCGTCCTCGTCGACGGCGCGCCGGTCTTCCAGCCGTTCCACGTTGTGGGGTTCTTCTCCGCGTTCCCCGAGGACCTGGTCGGCGCGGCCGACTTCTACGCGGGCGGGTTCGGCGCGAAGTACTCCGGCCGGGTGTCGTCCGTGCTCGACGTGACGCTGCGCGAGGGGAGCACCGAGTCGTTCAAGGCCGCCGGGACGGCCGGGCCGTTCGTGGTCTCGGCGCAAGCGGAGGGCCCGCTCGCGAGGGGCCGCTCGTCGTGGATCGCCTCGGCGCGCACGTCGGTCGTGGAGCCGCTCGCGGCGCTCGTCGGCGCGACCGTGCCGCTCCAGTTTTCCGACGGGCTCGTCAAGCTGGCGACGGCGACCGACGCCTCGCGGTGCTCGGCGATGGCGCTGACGACCTACGACCGGGGGCGATTGGCGGAAGACTCGCCCGACGCCTTCGAGTGGCGCAACGTCGTGCTCGGCGGGCGCTGCATCTCGGCCCCGCCCGGCCTCGACGGCCGGGTCGACGTGGCCGCCAGCCTGAGCCACCTCCGCAGCGGCATCGGCGAGGAGGCCGACTTCCTCTTCAGCGAGGGCCGCGAGCGGTCCTCGAAGCTGACCGAAGGCCGCTTTTCGGCCGAGCTGACCCGTTCGCTCGGCGCGGTCCGCCTACGCGCCGGCGCTCGGGCCTCGCTCGTCGTCACCGAGTTCCAACTCGGCGACGCGTCGTCGGCGCGCGAGGACGGGGACTTCCTGCTGGGCGGCGCGGCGCACGTCGAGCTGGACCTCCCGCTCGGGGCGCTCACGCTGACGCCGGGCGTCGCGGCTGTGCTCCGGCCGTATTCGACGGGGGCCGGCCTCGAGCCCCGCCTCCGCGCCTCGTACCTGCCGTCGGGGCGGCTCGGGCCCGAGATCTCCGCCGCCGCCGGGCTCTACCGCCAGTCGCTCGTCGGGCTCACCGACGAGCGCGACGCCGCCAGCCCCTTTATCGCCTGGACCGGCCCGCCGCCCGGTTTCGACGAGCAGCGCGCCGTCCACGTCCTGGGCGGGGCGACCGTCCCGGTCACCCGGAATCTGCGCATCGGCGCCGAGGCGTACGGCCGCCGCATCGACGGGCTGCCGGTGCCGATCTGGAGCGCGCGGACCCAGTTCACGCTGTTGCCGACCGAGGCCCGGAGCACCTCGTACGGCGCCGACGCACGGCTGGAGTGGACCGCCGGCCCGGTCTATACCTATCTCTCGTACGCCTTCGGAGTCACGACGTACGAAGCCGTCGACGGCGCGTTTCTGGTGCGCGGCGGGACCTCGTACACCGAGTACAACCCCGCGCACGACCGGCGTCACCAGGTCCAACTCGCGGTCAGCGCGGACGTGGGGGCCGTCAACGTGGGCGCGCGGTGGCAGATCGGGTCGGGCTTGCCGTACACGCGGCCGTACGGCTACGACACCGTCGTCCCGCCGTTCGGGCTCCCCGAGGTCGTCTTCCAGCCCGGCTTCCCGCGCGTCGTGTTCGAGCGGCCGTTCAACGGGCGCCTGCCCGCGTACCACCGCCTCGACCTCTCGGCCGGGACCGCGTTCGACCTCGGCTCGCGCGCCGCGCTCGACGTCCGGGCGGGCGCCGTCAACGCTTACAACCGGGCCAACGTCTTCTACTACGACGTCTTTCGGGGGCGCCGCGTCGACCAGCTCCCGATCGTGCCCTACGTGTCGGCCCGCCTGCGGACGCGATGAGAGCCTGGGTCCTCCTCCTGCTAGCGCTGGCCGCGTGCGAGTCATCGTTCGACCCCATCGCGCCCTCCGACCTCCACTTTTCGCTGAGCGGCTACCTCGACGCCTCCGCCGACACGCACTGGATCCGGGTCGAGCCCTTCGGGCGGACCGCCGAGACGACCGCTGCGCCCATCGACGCGGTCGTGACGCTCGATGGGCCTGGCGGCGTGGTCGAGTTTCGCCAGCAGGTCCGCCTGTTCGTCACCGGCCCCGCGCATCTGTTCTGGACCACGGCCGACGTCGAGCCCGGGCAGGTGTATCGCGTGCGCGCCCGGGCGCCCGACGGAGCGACGACGACCGCGCCGGTCGCCATTCCAGACACGGCAGGCGTCACGATCGACGTGATCGCGACCGCCACCTCGTGCCCGATCGTGGTGAGCGTTGCCGGTGCCGAGCGGGTGGCGGATGTCCAGTCGGTCTACGAGGTCCTGCGGCGAGGCCAGCGTCGCACGTCCATTCGTTCGTACAACGACTTTGTCCGGACCCGGGCGGGGGGCGCGCTGCAAGCGTCCGTCTACCCGGGCAGCGACCTCCGCGCGATCGGGCTCTCGCCGGACGACGCCCTGCTCGCCGCGAGCGTGAAGGTGGCCATCGCCACGGCGGACTGGCCGCTCACGCGCGGGCAGTCCATCGAAGACGTGCTGTTGCTGGAGTCCACCGGATTGGATCAGGGTGTCGGGTTCGTCGGCGGTGTGGTCACGTGGACCGTTCCGTTTGCCCCTCGAGAGTGCTACGGCCCCTCCCCGGAATGAGGCGGCTCGCGACCCTGTGCCTCGGCCTGCTCGCGGCGCTGGCGGCGTGCGAGGTCCCCTTCGACCCGATCGTGCCGTCGGACCTGGTGTTCTCGTTCAGCGGCTACCTCGACGCCTCGGCCGACACGCAGGTCGTCCGCGTCGAGCCCGTGGCCCGGACGGCCGAGGGCGAGCCCGGCCGGATCGACGCCGAGGTCACGCTCACCGACCTCGACTCCGGCGCGCGCGTGGTGCTGGCGCAAGACGTGCGGACGTTCCCGACCGGCCCGGCCCACTTGTTCCGGACCGCCGCCCCGATCGTGCCCGGCGGTCGGTACCGCTTGGTCGCCCGGCGCAGCGACGGGGCCGAGTCGGCGACGGACGTGGAGGTCCCGGAGGACGACGCCTACTCGATCGCCGTCGAGACCGGCCGCGAGACGTGCCCGACCTCGGTCGTCATCACCGGCGCCGAGCGCGTGGTCGACGTGCAAGCGCGGTACCGCATTTTCCAGGACGGCCAGATCGTCGAGCGCCGCTACTCGCACGCCGGCACCTTCGAGCGGCTCGACGACGGCTCGCTCCGGGCCAAGATCTACTACGCCGACGACGCCGCCGCGATGGGCCTCGATCCGCTGTCCCTCGCCGACGTGATCTCGTCCGACCTCGTCGTGGCCGTCTCGACCTCGGCGTGGCCCGACCCGGTCGGGCTGTCGCTCGAGGACATCTTGCAGATCGGGAGCGTCGGCGTCGACAACGGGCTGGGCTTCGTCGGCGGGGCCATCACCGAGCGGCGCCCGTTCGTGCCGGGCATCATCAAGCTCGGGTTCGGCCCGACCGCCCAGACCCTGCCCTGCACCGCTCGATAACCTATTCTGCGGGCATGGCCCGTCGACTCCCAGTGCTCCTGATGGCGCTCGCGCTCGCCGCGTGCGAGGCGCCGCTCGACCCCATCGAGCCGTCCAGTCTGGTGTTCGCGATGAGCGGGTACCTCGACGTGACCGCCGACACGCAGACCGTTCGCGTCGAGCCGTTCGCGCGGGAGGCCGTCAGCACGCCGGGGCCGATCGACGCGACGGTCGAGCTGGTCGACCCCGACGGCGACCGGCACGCCATGACCCAGCTCGTTCGCGACTTCCCGACGGGCCCGGGCCACCTGTTCTGGACGACGGCGCCGATCGAGGCCGGGGCCACGTACCGCGTCGTCGCCACGGACGCGGCCGGCGCCACGGCCACCGCGACCGTCCGCATGCCCGACGACGCCGACCTCGCGTTCGAGCTGATCGACGGCCCGCTGTTCTGCCCGACGCTCGTCGCCGTCACCGGCGCCGCGCGCGTGGTGGACGTGCAGGCGCGGTACCGGCTCGAAGGGCCCGGCCGCGTCGGCGAGCGGTACCGCTTCAGCAAGCTCGCGTCGCTGCGGCAGAGCGCCGCCGGCACGCTCGACGCGACGGTCTACTTCGGCGACGACGCCGACGTCATGGAGATCGACGGCCTGCCGGGCGCGTACCCGGTCGCCGCCGAGTTCGCCGTCGCCGTCGGCACCGACGACTGGCCCGACGTGGAGGGCCTGACGTTGGAAGGGGCGCTGGCGGCGGCGGAGCTGGGCAACGTCGAGCACGGGACGGGCTTCGTCGGCGGCGTCATCACGCGGGCGATCCCGTTCCGGCCGGGCTACGGGCTGATCCCGCCGTTCGAGGGCAGCGGCATCGAGCCCGAGCCCTGCAACTCGGAATAGCCGGGGGCCGGCGATCACGAGTCGGCTCAGTCCGGCCGGTGCGAAGCGAGTTCACCGGGTCGACGTGCATCCGCCGTCCGCCAGCGGGACCTTCCGGCTCCCGACCCCCGACCCGCCATGGCCGACTCCCCCCGCATTGTCTTTATGGGCACGCCCGACTTTGCCGTGCCGTCGCTCGACGCGCTCGTCGAAGCCGGGCTGGCGCCGGTCGCCGTCGTCACGGTCCCCGACAAACCGGCGGGGCGGGGGCAGAAGGTCCGCGAGTCGGCGGTCAAGCAGGCCGCCGCGCGGCACGGGCTCCCGATCGTGCAGCCTGTCTCGGTCAAGGACCCGGCGTTCGCCGCCGAGGTCGACCGGCTGGCGCCCGAGATCCTCGTCGTCGTGGCGTTCCAGATCCTGCCGCCCGCCGTGTACGAGACGGCCCGGCTCGGGGCCTTCAATCTGCACGGCTCGCTCCTGCCTGCGTACCGCGGCGCCGCGCCGCTCCAGCGCGCGCTGATGGACGGCGTCGAGGAGACCGGCGTGACGACGTTCTTCCTGCAGCAGAGCGTCGACACCGGCAACGTCATCCTGCGCCGCGCCATCGCCGTCGGGCCCGACGACACCGCGGGCGACGTCCACGACCGGCTCGCGGAGGTCGGCGCCGAGGCCGTGGTCGAGACCGTGCGCCGGATCGCGGCGGGGACGGCCGTGGGGGAGCCCCAGGACGACACGCTCGCCAGCCCGGCTCCCAAGATCTTCCGCGAGGACGGCCGGCTCGACTGGACGCAGCCCGCGGTGCGCGTCCACAACCACGTCCGCGCGCTCGCGCCGGTCCCCGGCGCGTGGACCGAGTGGGACGGCGAGACGCTCAAGATCTTGCAGACCACGCCGACCGAGGGCGGGGGCGAGCCCGGCGCGGTGACCGTCGACGAGGGCCGGATCGTGGTCGCGTGCGGCGAGGGCGCCGTCGAGGTGCTCGCGCTTCAGCGCCAGGGCAAGCGCCGCCTGGACGCCGCCGACTTTTTAAACGGCGTCGACCTGGACGGCGCGCGGTTCGGCGCCTGACGGAGAACGGAAGAGTAGAGGAGGGGAGAAGAGGACCTTCGGTCGACAGCCTCTCTGTCCTCTTCTCCGCTGTTCGTCGTCTCCTCTTCTCTCGGCCCGCCCCGCCCGCACGCGCGCCGAGGTGGACCGAGCCGCCGTCACCCATCCCGCCCGGCGGTATCCTCCGCACCACGGCCGACGATCGGCCGTTCCGCCGCGCCCGACGCCCTCCGCATGACTCCGACTGCCGTCCCTGCCGCCGCCCCCGACCTCGGGGCCCTCACCGAGCGTGTCGCCGCCGACGCCCGCTTTGTCCGGCCGCTCCTGGACGCCGTCGGCCGCGTCGTCGTCGGGCAGGAGACGATGGTCGAGCGCCTGCTGATCGGGCTGCTCACCGGCGGGCACGTCTTGCTCGAGGGCGTCCCCGGGCTGGCCAAGACGCTGACTGTCTCGACCCTCGCCGCGGCCGTCGACGCCAAGTTCCAGCGCGTCCAGTTCACGCCCGACCTCTTGCCGGCCGACCTGTTGGGTACGCTCGTCTTCCACCAGGGCGACGGGAGCTTCCGGGTCAAGAAGGGGCCCATCTTCGCGAACGTGATCCTGGCCGACGAGGTCAACCGGGCGCCCGCGAAGGTGCAGAGCGCGCTGCTCGAGGCCATGCAGGAGCGCCAGGTGACGATCGGCGAGACCACCTTCCCGCTGCCCCGCCCGTTCCTGGTGCTGGCGACGCAGAACCCGATTGAGCAGGAGGGCACGTACCCGCTGCCCGAGGCCCAGGTCGACCGCTTCATGCTCAAGACCGTCGTGGACTACCCGACGCGCGACCAGGAGCTCGAGATCATGCGCCGGATGTCGCGCGCGACGGCGCTCCCGCCGACCGCGCCCGTCGTGTCGCCCGAGGACATCCTGCGCGCCCGGGCGACCGTCGGCGCCGTCTACCTCGACGCCCGCGTCGAGGAGTACATCGTCGACCTGGTGCTGGCGACGCGCGACCCCGGGAAGTACAAGCTGTCCGACTTACGCGGGCTCGTGCAGTACGGCGCCAGCCCGCGCGCCTCGATCGCGCTCGCCCTCGCCGCCCGCGCCCACGCCTTCCTGGCCGGTCGCGCGTATGCCACGCCCGACGACGTCCGCGCCATCGCGCTCGACGTGCTCCGTCATCGCGTCGCGGTCACGTACGAGGCCGAGGCCGAAGAGGTCACCTCCGAGGCCATCGTCGGCCGCGTGCTGGCGGCGGTCGCCGTCCCCTAGGGCGTGTGGACATTCACCGAGATCGGCTCTCGCGGGCCAGATTCCGCCGTCGCCGCGTCCCGGTTGTCGTCCGGGGCCACGGCCCCGCACTCCTCACGCTCCTTGCGACGCCGAAGTCGTGACCTCGCGCGAGCTTGACCTCGCAATTGTCCACACGCCCTAGCGCTCGGCGCCGGTCCTTTGCGGGCCCCGACGCGCCTCCCTCCCCGTCATGCGCAAGCCCCTGCCGTTCCGCCGCGAGTCCATCGCCGTCGCCGCCCTGGTGGCCCGCCTGCGCGAGCGGGTCGGCCTGGCCATCGAGCCCGTCGCGGGCGTCGACCCGGGCGACCGCGTCGTGCGGGTGCGCCACGTGCACCGGCCCGGCCTGGTGCTGGCGGGGTACACCGAGCACTTCGAGCACCAGCGCATCCAGATCCTGGGCAACACGGAGTCCCGGTTTCTCGCGTGGCTCGGCGACGGGGCGGCCGAGGCGTTCGCCCGGCTCCTCGCCTTCGACCCGCCGTGCGTGGTGCTGACCGCCGGCAACGACCTCGACGACGAGCTGGTGGCGGTCGCCGTCGAGGCCGGCGTACCGGTCTTCCGGACACCCGAGCCGACGGTCCCGTTTATGGGCGTCTTGCGCGACGTGCTCGCCGATCAGTTTGCCGAGCAACTCACCGTCCACGGCTCGCTCGTCGACGTGTACGGCATCGGTCTGCTGTTGACGGGGCCGGCGGGTATCGGAAAGTCCGAGATGGCCCTCGACCTCGTGGAGCGCGGCCACCGC
Organism: Rubrivirga halophila; assembly: GCF_046845755.1. Lineage (GTDB taxonomy): Bacteria > Bacteroidota > Rhodothermia > Rhodothermales > Rubricoccaceae > Rubrivirga. The sequence goes on along the minus strand of NZ_CP177357.1, from coordinate 2,525,893 downwards.
CTGGTCGCCGACGACGTGGTGATGGCGACGCGGAAGGGGGGTGGCGTCGTGATGGGCGCGGGGACGAACCTGACGGAGCACTTTATGGAGGTCCGCGGCCTGGGCCTCATCGACGTCAAGGCCATGTTCGGGGTCCGCGCGATTCGGTACCAGAAGCGCATCGAGGTCGTCGTCAAGATCCACCCGTGGGACGAGGACGAGGAGTACACGCGGATCGAGATGGTGACCGAGACCGAGCCCATCCTGGGCGTCGAACTGCCCATCGTGAAACTGCCGATCACGCCGGGGAAGAACGTGACGGTGATCTGCGAGGTGATCGCGATGAACCACCTCCTGCGGCACTACGGCTACGACCCGGCCAAGGCGTTTTCGGATCGGTTGCGCGACCGGATCGAAAAGAACGCCTCGGGCGCCAGCGACGGCCGCGGCATCGAGTGGTTCGAGCACGACTACGAGTAAAAAATCGGCGGCCTCTGCGAGGGGAGCGGCCCGTCCCCGAGCGCGGCTCGCACGGCGTGCCGCGGGCCGGCGGCTTTAGCACCCGCCCAAAACGGAACGCAAAGGGCGCTGGCGTGAGGAGATAGCCGGAAGCTCAGGAAGGACAGTTGCCGTCGCCCCGGGCGTTCCCCTATGTTGACGGCCGCCCGTGAGAGCGCTTCCACCACGAGCCCCCCGGGCTCGGCGCCCGTCGGCCGATGTCGGCCCGGTTGTTGCGGTGGACGTGAAACGCATGGGCCTCCCGCGCCCCGCTCGGCCGCACGTGCCGCCGGCGGGGCCTGGGAGCTCCCTCCGCTCCCCCTCCTCCATGGCCGACAACCGCTTCTTCTTTTACGACCACGACGCCTGCACCTTCGTCGAGGTCGAGCCCAGCCGGAAGGGCCTGTGGCTCAAGGCGGGCGCCGTTCTGTGCCTCTCGCTCGTGCTCAGCGCCGTCGGCGTGGGCGTCCTGTCGAGCGTGATGACGTCGCCGGCCGAGGTGGCGCAGGCCGAGGAGATCGACGCGCTGCGCGGGCAGCTCGCGTCGGCGCACTCCCAGCTGACCGGGTTCTCCGAGGAGCTGGAAGAGCTGGCCGAGACCGACCGCGAGATCTACCGGACCGTCCTCAACGCCGAGCCGATCTCCGAGGACGAGTTCCAGCTCGGCGTCGGCGGCGCCAGCGACGACCGCTTCGCGCGCTACTCGACGCCGACGGCGGAGCTGCTCACCGAGACCGCCGAGACGTTCGACCGCCTGGAGCGCCAGCTCGAGCTCCAGAGCCGCTCGTACGACGAGATCCGCTCGCTGGCGACCGACCGCGACGCCGTGCTCCGCCAGCAACCGGCGATCCTGCCGCTCAAGGGCGCCCGACTCACGTCCGGCTTCGGCATGCGCTTCCACCCGATCCTGCGCGTCTCCCGGATGCACGCCGGCGTCGACTTCCCGACGCCCGTCGGCACGCCGCTGTACGCGGCCGGCGACGGCACGGTCAGCTTCGTCGGCACCAAGGGCGGGTACGGGAACGTGATCGAGGTCGACCACCCGCTGGCGGGCAAGGTCACGCGCTACGCCCACCTCTCGCGCGTCGCCGACGGCGTGCGCGTGGGCTCGGCCGTCCAGCGCGGCCAGACCGTCGCGTACTCCGGCAACACGGGCCTGTCGACGGCGCCGCACCTCCACTACGAGGTCCGCCTGCTTAACGAGGCCCGCACGCCGATCAACCCCGTTGCGACGTTCGTGCCGGACGTGACGCCGGCGCAGTACCGCGAGCTGTTGGAGGCCGCCCGCTCGCAGACGATCTCGTTCGACTAGTCGGTCGTCCGTTCGATTAAGACGCCGCGCGGGCGGCCCCGGCGACCGGCGTGGGCCGTCCGCCGGGCGTTTCCCGGTCTCCGCCGGAACCTCACGGCTCTGACCCGTTGCATTTGGACGGGCGCGGACCTATCGTGCCGCCCCCCCTGAAATCCCCCCTCTGAACTGATGTACTGGACGCTCGATCTCGCCGCGACGTTGGAGGACGCGCCCTGGCCGGCGACCAAGGACGAGCTCATCGACTACGCCGACCGGACGGGCGCGCCTGCGGGCGTGATCCAGAACCTCGAGGAGATGGAGGACGACGGCGCCCCGTACGAGAGCATCGAAGAGGTGTGGCCGGACTACCCGACCCACAACGAGGACTTCTACTTCGAGGACGACTGAGCCGGACCGGCCGTCGTTGATGGACAGCGGAGGACGGGTGGCGCCGTGGCGCACCCCGGCGATCCACCGCCGTTGAACCGAGGCGGGCGTGTGGGGCACGGGCCGCCGGGTCTGCTTGCGTGACCCCCGAAGCCGCTCCGATCGGCGCCGCATGGCGCGGTCGCCCCGTCGGGTCCCGGCGCCAAGAGCGACCTCGGCTTTCCACCGATCCCAAAAAAAGGCCCCCGTCCCACCACAGAACGGAGGCCCGGGGGCATCGGAGAGGTCGAGGTCGACGACGCGGGCGTGAACGCCCGTTCCCCCGTCGTCGGCAGGTGGCAGCAGCAGCGGCCGTCTCCGAGTGCCGGAGGCTAGGCCGCGAGCGTGCGGTGGGCGGCGTCAAAGGCGCCGAGCGCGGCGTCGACGTGCTGGCGGGCGGCGCGCTCGGCGGCGAACGGCGTGCGGAACGAGGCGTCGGAGCGGTGGAGCGTGAGCGCGTGGTGCCCGATCTCGAACGCGAAGGCGTCGGCGGCCGGCAGGAGCCGGAGCTCGAAGCCTCGGTGGGCGAACAGGTCGCAGGAGGTCGACACGGAGGCGGAGAGGCGGGCGGTGTTCACAGTCGGAGGGGGTATCGGGAGAACGATCCGAGCCTTTGGGAAAGTGGTGCCGGTCCCGGACATGGCCCCTCCGGCCGCCGGATTTGTCCGGTCCGGCGTGACGCCAGCGGCGAGTGTTGCGGTCCGTCTCAGGCTGAGAGCGACGCGGCCGCGGCCCCTCGGGCGCCCGTCTCATTCCGCGAGCTGGGGCGGTCGGCGCGACGGCGCTACGCGCTGCTGGCGGGCTCCGACAGGAGCGTGCGCGCGAGCCCGGCGACAGCTCGGAACTGGCCGAGGGCGTCGGCCAGCGCGGCCGCCGCTGCGTCCGTGTCGCCGTCGGCGCGGACGGCCTGCTCGATCTCGTGCGCGGCGTGCGTGAGCGCGTCCGCGCCGAGCGTGCCGCAGGCGGCCTTGAGCTTGTGCGCGGCGCTGGCGCGGTCGCCCTCGACGAGGGCCTCCACGAGCGGGCCCTCGGCGTCGAGGTAGGCGTCGAGGATCTCGGACGCGAGCACGCTGTCGCCGTCGCACAGCGCGCGGAGGTGGTCGGCGACGACGCTCGGGGCGGGGAGCGCGATCGGGCCCCGAGGGGCCGGGCGCGGCGGGGCGGCCGGCGGCGGCGGCGGCGAGGCCGGCGGCGTGCCGTCCGCGACGGCCGCGAGCTCGGCGCGCAGGTCGGCGAGGCGGACCGGCTTGGTCAGGAAGCTGTCCATGCCGGCGGCGGTGCACCGCGTGGCGTCCTCGGCGAAGGCGTTCGCCGTGAGGGCGACGACGCGGGGCTGGTGGCCGGCCCGGGCGCGGAGCCGGCGGGTCGCCTCGAGCCCGTCGAGTACGGGCATCTGGACGTCCATGAACACCAGGTCGTAGTCGACGACGGCGAGCGCGTCGAGGGCCTGGGCGCCGTCCTCGGCGATGTCGGGCGCCACGCCGAGCCGCGCGAGCAGGCCGCGCGCGACGCGGCGGTTAACCTCGTGGTCCTCGACGAGCAGCACGCGGAGGTGCGAGTAGTCGGCCGCGAGCGGCCGGGCGGGCGCCTCGGGCACGGCCGGGCCCGTCAGCCCGCGCACGACGGCGCCGAAGCGGTCGCCGCGGACGGGCTTGGCGACGACGGCGTCGAACAGGCCGGGCGAGGCGACGGCGCCGCCGAGTGGCGCCAGCAGGAGGAGGGGGCGGCCGCCGACGGTGGGGTCGGCGCGCAGGTCGTCGGCGAGCGCGAAGGCGTCGGCGCTGAGCGCGAGCGCGGCCAGGTCGTAGCGGCCGCCGCCGGCCACGTACGCGCGGGCGTCGTCGGCGCTGGCGAGCGTCTCGACCCGGAGGCCGATGGCGGTCGCGAGCGCGGCGACCGCCGCGCGGGCTTGGTCGTGGGGGTCGACGAGCAGGAGCACGGCGCCGGTCGGGTCGGCCGGGCGCGGCGGGCCCTCCACGACGGCGAGCGGGAGGGCGACGGTAAACGTCGAGCCCTCGCCGGCCACGCTCTCGACGGCGACGCTCCCGCCCATCTGCTCGGCGAGCCGCTTGGTGATGGCGAGCCCGAGCCCCGTGCCCCCGTAGCGGCGCGTCGTGGAGGCGTCGACCTGGGTAAAGGAGTCGAACAGGGTGGCCAGGTTCTCGGGCCGGATGCCGACGCCGGTGTCGGTGACCGCGATCGTGACCTCGGCGCCGCCCCGGCGCCGCCGGGCCGAGAGGGTCAGCGCGACGGTCCCGGTCGGCGTGAACTTGACGGCGTTCGCGACCAGGTTGAGCGCGATCTGGCGGATCCGCGCCCCGTCGCCGAGCACGATGGCGGGGACCTCGGGGGCCACGGTGCAGACGACCTCGACGCCGCGCTGGGTGGCGCTCTGGGCGACGACGGCGACGGCGTCGTCGGCGAGCGCACGGAGGTCGACCGGCTCGGCCTCCAGCTCCAGGCGCCCGGCCTCGATCTTGGAGAAGTCGAGGACGTCGTTGATGACGCCCAGCAGCGCCCGGCCCGACGCCTCGATGGTGCCGACGAAGTCGCGCTGGTCGCTGGTCAGCTCCGTCGCGCCGAGCACCTCGGTCATGCCGATGACGCCGTTGAGGGGCGTCCGGATCTCGTGGCTCATCGCGGCCAGGAACTCGGACTTGGCGCGGGCCGCCGCGAGCGCGGCCTCCTTGGCCTCCTCCAGCCGGCGGATCGACTCCTCGCGCGCCCGGGCCACGAACACGCCGAGCGCGCCCAGTGCGCCAAGCGTCGACAGGAAGGCCACGCGCGAGACGCCGGGGTCGGGGATGGTGAGCGTGGCGCCGGCGGCGGCCCCGACGAACAGGACGGTGTAGACCGCCAGCACGCGGGGCGTCTGGAGCCCGGCCGAGCAGCCCAGGAACACCAAGAGCACGCCGAACGCGGCCGTCGGGGTCAGGCCGCCGACCGTCGCGACGTAGATCTGCCACACGGAGACGATCCCGAACAGGGCCGTCACCAGGTAGTAGGCGCGGCGGCGGACGGCGTTGCTGGTGAACGTGAGGACGCCGACCGACAGGGCGGAGAGCCCGATCGCCAGCCGCCCCGCGAGCGGGTCGGCGGACTCGTAGCCGGCGATCCCGTAGAGCCAGCCGACGACGAGGAGCGCGGCGCCGCCGGCGAACAGCAGCGCGCGGTAGATCCAGAGGGTCAGGGGCGAGGCGTCGGTGGGCACGGCGGGCGTTTCGGAGCGGGCCGGGCGGTTTGGTAACCGTCCGCCGCCCCAGGGCGGGCAGGGAGAGCCACCGGGGCCTGTTGCAAACGCCACGCCTCGCGCCCCGGGTCGCCGGGTTCAGGGCGGCGGCTCGGGGTCCGATATCCCGATATCGCGAGCTGCGGACGAGGGCTCTTGCCGTGCGGAGGGCAGGATTTGCGCTCGGCAGACCCCCCGTCCGCGCGGCGCGCACGGTGTAGGGCTGGCGCCAGCCTGGGGCGATTTTGCACGTGTGGGATGACGCCGCGCGGACTGGCTTCGCCGACCCTTCGGGTTGTCCCCCTTGCCAAGGGGGACAGCCAGAGGCGCCCTGAGCGCAGCGATGGCGCCGCTGGCGGGGGGTCTGCCGAGCACGGCCCTCACCAAGCCTCTCCCAGGGTGGGGCGCCGCCAGCTGGCCGGGACTGGCGCATTCCTCACCCTCCGGCGCGCGCCGGCGCGGCATCTTGGCGGTCCGCCCCCGACCCCGACGATGCCCGACGCCCTGACCCCCACCAGCCTCAAGCGCGGCCGCGAGGTCGAGCTCACGCTCGAAGCGTTTGCCGACCGGGGCAAGAGCCTGGCGCGCGTCCCGTCGCCCAACGGCGAGGGCCGGGGCTACGTCGTCTTCGTGGCCGGCGCCGTGCCCGGCGACCGGGTTCGGGCGCGCGTCATCAAGCGCAAGAAGGGGTTTGCCGAGGCGCGCCTGCTGGAGGTGCTCGAGCCGAGCACGCTGCGGACCGAGCCGCGCTGCGAGTACTTCGACGCGTGCGGCGGCTGCAAGTGGCAGCACGTCCAGTACCCCGCGCAGCTGGCGATGAAGGGCGAGGCCGCCGTCTCGGCGCTGACGCGCGCCGGGCTCGACCTCAGCACCGCCGACGTGCGCGCGCCGCTCGGCGCCGACGACCGCGACGGCTCGGGCGGGACGTACTTCTACCGCAACAAGATGGAGTTCTCGTTCTCCGGCATGCGCTGGCTGACCGACTGGGAGGTGGCGACCGGGGAGGCGATGGACAAGGACTTCGCGCTCGGGCTCCACGTGCCCGGCCGGTTCGACAAGGTCCTCGATCTGAAGGTCTGCTACCTCCAGAGCGAGTGGAGCGCGCGGCTCGTCAACGGCGTCCGCGCGCTCGCGAAGGCCGAGGGCTGGACGCCGTACCACCCGCGCGAGCACACCGGCTACCTGCGCATCCTGGCGATCCGCACCTCCGCCCACACCGAGGACCGGATGGTCAACCTGGTGACCTCGCACTACGACGCGGGCCGGATGGAGCGCTTCGCGGCGTTCTTGCGCGCCGAGTTTCCCGAGGTCACGACGTTCGTCAACACGATCAACAGCGGCGTCGCACACACCTCGTACGGGCAGGCGGCGCACGTCGTCTTCGGGCCCGGGCTGATCACCGACAAAATCGGGCCGCACACGTTCGAGATCGCGCCGGACGCCTTTTTCCAGACCAACACGGTCGCCGCCGAGCGGCTGTACGCGGTCGCCCGGGAGTTCGCCAACTTTCAGCCGACCGACAAGGTCTACGACCTGTACTGCGGGGCCGGGACGATCTCGCTCTTCGTGGCGGACGCCGTCGAGAGCGTGCTGGGCGTGGAGCTGGTGGAGGCGGCCGTCGAGAACGCGCGCGCGAGCGCCATCGCCAACGATGTCGACAACTGCACGTTCGTGGCGGGCGACATGCTGGCGCTGTTCAAGCCGGAGCTCATCGAGGAGCACGGCCGTCCGGACGTGCTGATTCTGGACCCGCCGCGCGCGGGCCTGCACCCCAAGGTGGTCGGCCAGATCGCGCACCTGCGTCCGGAGCGGATCGTCTATGTGAGCTGCAACCCGCAGACGCAGGCGCGCGACCTGGCGATGCTGCAGGAGGCCGCGGCGTACACCATCGAGGGCGTGCAGCCGGTCGACCTGTTCCCGCACACGCACCACGTCGAGAGCGTGGTCGGGCTCCGGCTGACGTAGCAGGGGCCGATGGGACTACGGCGCGGAGGCGTCGATCGGCAGGTTCTCGGTCGTCCCGGCCGGGGCGCCCGGGGCGGACTGGGGCTCGGGGCGGGCAAACAGCCACACGCCGAGCGCCGCGAGGGTGACGAGCGCCAGCCCGCCGTGCGCCCAGAGCACCACCTCGGACCACTTCTGGCCGCGGACCTGCTTGGAAAACTGGTACAGCCCGCCGAGCGCGACGACGCCGAACGACGCGAGCACCCACCAGCCCCACCCGGCGTCGCGCTGGGCCAGGCTCGACGCGAGCAGGGCGATCCCGGCCAGCGCCCACAGCCCGTGGACGATCCCGAACGCCTTGCCGCTCGTCTGGCCGCGCCAGTGCCGGACGGCCATCGTGAGGCCCATCAGGGCGGCGAACACGAACGCGAAAAAGGAGACCGTAGCCATCGGAGAGCGGGGGAGAGGGGAGGGCTCCATCGCGCGAGCGGGCCGCGGGGATCCGCGCGGGCTCGGGGTTCGGGAGCGCCCTGAGGCGCAGCGCGCAGGGCGCCAGGAATGGCCCCGTGCCGGATCGCCTCTCCGGCTCAGCAATGGACAAGTGGGGACGAGGGGCGTTTAGTTGTTGTAACGTGTACGTAAGAGCCGGGCGCCTGCGCCCGTCTGCTTTCACCGTCACTCACCCCTGATTCCTATGACCTTCCGCTCCCTCCTCGTCGCCGCGCTCGCGCTCGGCCTCTCCGCCTGCGCCGACGCCCCCGCCGACGAGACGGCCATCTCCGACGACCTCGCCGCCGTCGAAGTCGCCGACGCCCCCGCCATCCCCGCCGGCACGTACGCCATAGACCAGGCCCACTCGCGCGCCGAGTTCCGCGTCCGGCACCTCGGCATCTCGACCGTCACCGGCCGCTTCGGCACCGTCGCCGGCACCGTCACCGTCGGCGACGGGCTGGGCTCGCTTCAGGCGAACGCCGTCATCGACGCGACTTCCATCGACACCGGCAACGAGCAGCGCGACGGCCACCTCCGAAGCCCCGACTTTTTCGACGTGGCCCAGTATCCGGAGATCACGTTCGACGCGACGGCGATCCGCCCCGGCGCCGGCGGCCAGTTCACGCTCGTCGGCGACCTGACCATGCACGGCGTCACGCGGCCCATCGAGCTCGACGCCGAGTACCTCGGGACGTCGAGCGTCCAGGGCATCCAGAAGATCGGCTTCACGGCGTCCGGCGAGATCACGCGTCAGGACTGGGGCCTGACCTGGGCCAACACGAACGAGGCCGGCGAGGCGCTGGTCGGCGACGAGATCACGCTCGCCATCGAGGTCGAGGCCGACCTCCAGGCCGCCGATGCCACGCCGGACGCGTAGCGGTCCGCACGCCGTAGACTTGGGGAGCCGGGCACCGCGCCCGGCTCCCTTTTTTCGTTTAGCCGATGTCTGAGTCCTCCCGCCTCGCGTTCGTCACCGGCGGCACCGGGTTCGTCGGCAGCCACCTCGTCGAGGAGCTGCTGGCGCGAGGCTATTCCGTCCGCGCGCTCGTCCGCAACGACCCGAAGTGGCTGGCGGGGCTCGACGTCGAGACTGTCGCGGGCGACCTCCACGACACGGAGGCCTTGGCGGCGGGCGTCGACGGCGCCGACCTCGTGGTGCACTTGGCCGGGCTGACGCGGGCGCGCGACCAGGCCACGCTCGACCGCGCGAATGTCGACGGGACGCGCGCGCTGCTCGACGCCGTCCGCGCGGGTGGCGGGGCGCCACGGGTGCTCGTCACGAGCAGCCTGGAGGCGATGGGCCCGAATGCCCTCGCGCCCGACGGCGCCGCGATCCCGGCGACTGAGGCCGACCGCCCGCAGCCGATCTCGATGTACGGCGTGAGCAAGGCGCGGATGGAGGACAGGATCCGCCGCGACTACGCCGACCTCGGCGTGACCGTCGTCCGCCCGCCGGCCGTCTACGGCTCGCGCGAGGCCGACCTGTTCGAGATGGCCAAGGGCGCCGCGCGCGGCCTGTTCCCCATCGTCGGGCCCGACGCCGTGCCTCGCCTGTCCCTCGTCCACGTGTCGGACCTGGTGCGGGGGATGGCCGACCTGGCCGAGCACGACGGGGCGGCGGGGGAGACGTACTTCTTGGGCACGCCCGGCGTGTCGTGGGCCGAGGTGCGGGCGGCGCTGGAAAAGGCGCTCGGCCGAAAGACGCTGGCGCTCCGCGTGCCCCGACGGGTGATCGGCGCCGTCGGCGCGCTGGCGGAGTGGGGCGGCGGGCTCGTCGGCACGCTGCCGCCGCTGACGCGCGACAAGGCCGAGGCCGCCCGGCACGCCTGGATCTGCGACTCGGCGAAGGCGGCCGAGACCGTCGGCTACGCGCCGGCGATGGGGCTGGCGGAGGGGTGGGCGGAGGCCGTCGGCTGGTACCGCCAGCAGGGCTGGCTGTAGGGCGGAGGCTCTTGCGCTCGGCAGACCCCCCGTCCGCGTGGCGCGAGGGATGAGGGCAGGCGCGAGCCCCGAGGCGATTCCGCACGAATGGCAGGACGCCGCGCGGACTGTCCCCCTTGCCAAGGGGGACAGCTTGGACGCGCCACGAGAGCCCTGGTCGTTTTGCGCGTGGTGTGCGCGGCAGAGCGGGGGTCTGCCGAGCACGACGCTGGCGCAAGTCCGGTCGCTCTCCCCCGACCCCTCCTCCCCGCCTTCGCGGGGACAGGCTGGAGGGGGGGGGGGCGGTCCAGTGTCCCGGCTCGTGCGCTCGCGCAAACGTGGCTACGGCGTCTCCTCTCCCCTCGGGAGAGGGACAACGCGCAGCGTCGGCGAAGCCAGGGTGAGGGTGTCGTCCGACTGCCTGCCTGCTCGTGAGCGCCAGCGCCGCGTGACGCCCACGAATCGCCGCGCGGCTCCGTTCTCCCTTGCCGTCGCCCGCTTGCGCCCCTAGCCTCCGGCCGTGCCCCGCCTCGCCCTCCGTCTCGTCGTCCTGCTGGCACTCGTCGCGAGCGCCGCGCCGGCGAGCGCCCAGTACTTCGGGTTCGGCAAGAACCGCGTGCAGTACCGCCAAGCCGACTGGCGGACGCTGCAGACGGCCCACTTCGACGTGTACTTCTACGAGCGCGACGCCGCGCCGGGCGGGCAGGTGCTGGCGACGTTCGCGGCCGAGGCCGCCGAGGAGGCCTACCGCGAGGTCTCCGCCCTGTTCGGCGGGGATGTGGCCCGGCGGATCCCGCTCTTGGTCTACCCCACGCACCCCGACTTCGCCGTCACCAACGCCGTCGAGCTGCCGGTCTACGCCGAGGGCATCGGGGGCGTGACCGAGCTGTTCAAAAACCGCATCGCCGTGCCGTTTACCGGCGACTGGCGCGCGTTCCGCCAGGTCGTCCACCACGAGCTGGTCCACGCCGTCCTCAACGACCTGTACTACGGCGGCTCCGTCCAGAGCCTCATCCGGAGCGGGGCGCGGTTGCAGATCCCGGGCTGGTTCAACGAGGGGCTCGCCGAGTTCAGCGCGCTCGGCTGGGACACGCAGAGCGACATGTACGTCCGCGAAGCCCTCCTCGAAGACCGCCTGCCCGACATCGCGCGGCTCGGCGGCTTCTTCGCGTACCGCGGCGGCCAGAGCGTCTGGGACTACGTGGCCCAGGAGTATGGGCGCGAAAAGGTGACCGAGATCCTGGACCGCGTCCGCCTAGGCCGCAGCGTCGACGGCGCGTTCCGCCGGGCGACCGGGCTGGGCCTGCGCGAGCTGTCGGAGCGCTGGAAGCGGGCGCTCCGCGCGGCGTACTACCCCGAGGTCGCCGTGCGCGAGGACGCCGAGGCGATCGCCCGGCCGATCGCCTCGCGACGCGCGACGGGCGGGTGGTACCACGCCAGCCCCGCGCTCTCGCCCCAGGGCGACCGCGTCGCGTACGTGGCGACCGAAGACGGCCTGTTCGACGTGGTCGTCGCCCAGACCGGCGGGCGGCGCCCGCCCGAGACGGTCGTCGAGGGCCAGGACAACGTGACGTTCGAGAGCCTGCGGATCCTGTCGCCGGGGCTGGCGTGGAGCCCCGACGGGCGGCAGCTGGCGGTCGCCGTCACCAGCGGGCCCGGCGACGCGCTCGCGCTCGTCGATGTCGAAACGCGCGAGGTCGAGTCGATCCGCCCGCCCGGCGTCGACGCCGTCGTGTCGGCCGCGTGGAGTCCGGACGGGACGCGGATCGCGTTCGAGGGCGTCGCCGGGGCGCACTCCGACCTCTACGTGCTGGAGCTGGCGACCGGCGCCGTCGCCAACCTCACGCGCGACCTGTACTCCGACCACGCGCCCGCCTGGTCGCCGGACGGCCGATCCCTCGTGTTCCACTCCGACCGCGGCGACGCGCTCTCGCTGGGCCTCGCCACGGCCACCGCTGCCCTGTCCCGCGCCGTCGACACGCGCGCGCTCGGCCGCCGCAGCCACGACCTCTACCGCCTCAACCTCGACGCGCCCCGCACGGTTGAGCGGCTCACCGACGACGCGCTCTGGGACGAGACGCGCCCCGCCCTCGCCGACGGCCCCGACGGGCCCCGGCTGCTGTTCATCAGCGACCGCAACGGCGTCCCCAACCTCTACGCGCTCGACCTCGCCACACGCGCCAGCCGGCCGCTCACCGACCTGCAGACGGGCGTCCTCGATGTGTCGCTCTCGGCCGACGGCCGCCGCGCCGTCTTCCTGGCGCTCGACGAGGGCTCGCCGTCGGTCTTCTTCCTGCGCGACCCCTTCGGCCGCGCCGACCTCCCGGCCGAGCTTGCGCCGACCATCTGGGCCCAACGCCGCACGGGCCGCTCGTCAGGGGCCCCGGCCCTCGAACTGGCGTCGGCCGCGATTCGCGAGCAGAACCCGTTCCTGCGCGACGCCGCCGACGGCCGTCCGCCCCCGCCCCCTCCGCGCCGCGCCGGCCCGCCGACGCCCGAGGAGCTCGCGTTCGCCGACTCGATCTTGGCGCTCGCCCCGCCGCCCCCGGCGTTTCTCGCCTCGACCGACACGCTCGCGCTCGACCCGACGGCCCCGGAGCGCGGGCCCCGCGTCGACTTCCGCGCCTACGACTTTTCCGATGCCTTCGACGGCGGCGGCGGCCTGCCCCGCCCCGACGACCCGTTCCGCCCCGTCGGCAACCGCGACTCGACGGGCGCGCTGCTGGCGCGCGAGTACAAGCTCCGCTTTACACTCGACCTCATCTCGGCCGCGGGCAGCTACGACACCGTCTACGGCGTCCAGTCGGTGACGCAGCTCTTGTTCTCAGACGTCCTCGGCGACCACCGCGTGGGGCTGGCGACGAACCTCGTCCTCGACTTGCGGAACGCGGACTACGTGCTGAGCTACCAGAATCGCGCGCGCCGCACCCAGTTCGGGCTCGAGGGCTTCCACCTCGCCCGCCAGCTCCGCGACCCCACCAACCGGACGATCTACCGCTACCGCAACTACGGGGTCGTCGCCAGCGCCCGCCGCCCACTCGACAAATTCCGCCGCGTCGACGCCGAGGTCGGCCTGCTCGGCGTGTCGCTGACCGACCTGTCGGACCTCGGCGAGCGCGCCCGGAGCCGCCTCTTCGCCGTCCCGCGCGTCACCTACACCGTCGACCACACCGTGCCGGGGCGGCTCGGGCCGAGCAGCGGGGCGCGGTATGCGGGGAGCCTGTCCGGCGCGCCCGGGCCGGACGCCTTCTTCGCGACGGCGATCGCCGACGGCCGCCGCTACTGGCCACTTGGTCAGGGCTTCGGGCTCGCGCTCCGCGGGTCGGCGGGGCTCAGCGTCGGGCCCGATCCCCAGCGGTTCTACGCGGCGGGCGTCCAGAACTGGGTCAAGTCCGAGTTCCGGAGCCTGCCCGTCGAGTCGCCCGACGACTTCGTGTTCGCGACGCCCGTGCTGCCCGTCCGCGGGTTCGGGTTCAACGAGGCCGCCGGCGACCGCTTTGCCCTCGTCAACGCCGAGGTGCGCGTGCCGCTGATCGCCGCGCTGCTGCCCGGGCCGGTCCCGCTCGTCCCGCTCTACGACGTGCAGACGGTCGCCTTCGTCGACGCGGGGATCATCGCCGATGGGGGGCTCGACGTGCTCCGGACGGTCGTCGAGGAGGCCGACCCCGAGGATCCGGAGGCGGAGGACGTGGAGTACCGCGTGTTCGACGACGTGCTGCTCGGCGCCGGCGTCGGCTTGCGGACGTTCGTGCTCGGCTACCCCGTCCGCCTCGACTGGGGCTGGCCCTTCGACGGCCGCGAGATCGGGGAGGGGCGGCTCTATTTCTCCGTCGGGCTGGATTTTTAGGGGGGATGGGAATTGAGGGTTGGGGTGCTGAGAAGCTTTCTACAGCGTCATCCCGAGCTTGTCGAGGGATCTCTGACGAGCAACATGGTGCGCGCTAGAGATCCCTCGACAAGCTCGGGATGACGAGCCATTGTGCCTCCGCAAGCAGCTCGACTGGGCAGGCGGGGGCTCGGTCTGTCGGGGTGGGTGCATGAGCAGAGAGAGGCCCCCAATCCCAAAACCGAACCCCCAACCGGGCCATCCCTCCACCCCCAATCCTCCACACCCTCACCGATCGCGCGAGCGGCCCCGGCTAGCTTTCCGCTTCCCCACGCCCGATTCGCCCCGATGCAGACCGACGTCCGAGCCCTCAACGAGGTTGACTACGTCCTCGACGTGACCGTCCCCGCCGAGGACCTCCAGCCCCAGATCGACGCCGCCCTCAAAAAGCAGCGCGCCCAGATGAACCTCAAGGGGTTCCGTCCCGGCAAGGTGCCCATGGGCGTCGTGCGCAAGATGGTCGGCCCCCAGGTCTCCATCGAGGTCGCCGAGCAGGTCATCGGCGAGGCCTACCGGACGGCCGTCGTGGAGAACGAGGACATCGAGCCGCTCGGCCAGCCGCGCCTGACGGAGCTCGACTTCGACGTCGAGGACCCCGAGGCCGAGCTCAAGGCCGTCGTCGAGTTCGGCATCCGCCCGACGATCGCGCTCGCGGACCTGTCCGGCGTGCCCGTCACGCGCGTCGTCCGCGCCTTTACCGACGAGGACGTCGACGCCGACATTCAGCGCCGCCGCGACCTCGCCGCGACCGAGGAGGACACCGACGAGGGCACGACCGCCGACACGAGCCACGTCGTGATGGTCGACATCCAGCCCATCGACGCCGACGGCGAGCCCACCGGGCCCAAGCAGAACGCCGCCCGCATCGTGATGGGCAACCCCGACCTGCGCCCCGAGATGGTCGAGGCGCTGACCGGCACCCAGATCGGCGACGAGACGACCGTCGAGCTGCCCCGCCCCGACGACGAGGGCGAGATCGACCGCTACCGGCTGACCGTCGTCGACGTGCTCCAGCGCGTCGTGCCCGAGATGGACGCCGACTTTATCAAGTCGCAGACCGGCGAGTCGGAGGACCTCGACGACCTCAAGACGCAGATCCGCGAGGAGCTCGCCAAGTCGTGGGACGCCCGCGCCAAGCAGGCGCTCGAGCAGAAGATGGTCGAGGAGTTCGTGCTCGGCCACCGCGACACGGTCCCCGTCCCGGCCACGCTCGTCGACGCCGCGCTCGACACCATGTTCGAGGACGTCCGCAAGCGCCACGAGGGCGCCATCCCGCCGACGTTCGACCACGAGGCCTGGCGCACCGAGAACCGCCAGCAGGCCGAGGACCAGGTCCGCTGGCTCCTCATCAAGGACCAGCTCATCGAGGAGGAGGGGCTCGAGGTCTCGACCGAGGACTTCGAGGCCGAGTTCCAGAAGCTGGCCGGCGACGGCGCCGACGCCGAGCTCGTCAAGCAGTACTTCACGTCGCAGCCCCAGATGCTCGAGCAGATGGGCGACCAGATGTTGAACCAGCGCATCTTCGGCGCGCTCGAAGGCCGGTTCACGGTCGTCGAGAAATCGGCCGACGAGATCCGCGCCGAGGCCGAAGCGCGGCGCGCCGAGATCGCCGAGGCGCAGGCCAACGCGCCCGTCGAGCTGACGCCGGCCACGGCCGACGAGGAGACCGAGGCCGAGCCCTCCGACGAGGAGGAGTAGTCCGCCCCGCCCCGCTTGCGGCCCGCGCCCTCCCCCTTCACCCCGGGGGAGGGCGCGGTTCGTTTCGCGCGGCCTGCGGGCGGGCCCGTGTCCGACCCGGGCTGGGCTCCGGGCCATCGGGCGGAACCGCGCCCGCCCGCTCGGGTGCCACGCCCCGACATTCCCAGCGACACCGACCGCGCGCCCCGCGCCCCCGCATGAGCCAGATCCGCGACTTCGTCTCGTTCTCCCGGAGCCTCACCACGCTCCCCGACGACATCTACTCGGGCCCCCAGCAGGTGGCCCCCATCAACGCGCTCGTCCCGATGGTGATCGAGCAGACCGCGCGTGGCGAGCGCTCGTTCGACATCTTTAGCCGGCTCCTCAAGGACCGCATCGTCCTGTTCGGCACGCCCGTCAACGACACGACGGCGAACCTGGCCGTGGCGCAGCTCCTGTTCCTCGCGGCCGACGACCCGGAGAAGGACATCAACCTGTACGTCAACAGCCCCGGCGGCGCGGTCTACTCCGGGATGGCCGTCTACGACACCATGCAGTTCGTCAAGCCCGACGTGGCGACGATCTGCGTCGGGCTGGCGGCGTCGATGGGCTCGGTCTTCCTGCTCGGCGGGGCGGCCGGCAAGCGCGCCGCGCTCCCCAACAGCCGCATCATGATCCACCAGCCGTCCTCGGGCGCCCAGGGGCAGGCCTCGGACATCCAGATCCAGGCCGAGGAAATCTTGTACATCAAGAAGCGGATGAACGAGGTGATCGCCAGCCACACCGGGCAGACGGTCGACCAGGTCGAGAAGGACACCGACCGGGACAAGTTCATGAGCCCCGACGAGGCCAAGGCCTACGGGATCATCGACACGGTGCTGGGCAAGAAGGCCGAGGGCGTCCCCGACGAGGACCCCACGGAGTCCGGCGACGCCGAGTAGCGCGCCCCTACGCCCCCCCGCCGAGGCGGGCCGGCTCCGGTCGGCCCGCCTTCTTGTTTTCCACAGGGCGCGGGGACGTGGCGCCTGCGCCGGCGGCGGGGCGGGAATTGTGGAAAGAGGGTGGAGGACGGGCTTGCGTAGATCGGATCCAGATAAGGCCGCTACCTTAGACTCCGTCCAGACAAGCGGACCCGACGGTCTCGATCCCACCCGCTCCTCCACGATGACTCTGCCCCGCCTCTCGCCGCTCGCGGCCCTGCTCCTCGTCTTCGGCCTCGGCGCCTGCGACAGCACCGACCCGTTCGGCCCCCCGGCCGTCGGCGGCCAGCTCCAGGCCGAGGCCGGCCGCGGCACGGCCGTCGACCTCACCCTCTCGCTCGACTCGGAGGCCGGCGTCCGGTCGCTGACCGTCTCCGTCGACGGCGCCGCCGCCGAGCCCGTCGCGGTCCCCGCCGGTGCGGACGAGGTCGTCTACACGTTCGAGGTCCCGGCTGAGGCGACCGTCGGCACGGCGTACGTCCTCCTCTTTACGATCACCGACGCCGACGGCGCCACGGCGACGGCGACCGGGACGGTCACGGTCGGCCGGCTCATCGAGGCGCCCGCGACGTACGCGTTCACGCGCGACGGGGCCTCGACGGTCTCGTACGGCGGCCAGACTGAGCGGCTCGACCAGCTCGCGGCGATGAAGCGCTACCTCAGCACCGGCGACGCCGGTGCCGAGCTCTCCGAGCAGACCCTGCTCGACATGTTCTCGAACGCCGGCGGGAATGGTGGCGGCGCCTTCTCGTTCACGTCCACGAAGCAGCTCCGCGACAAGACGTTCCAGCCCGACCTCGACGACCGCCTCTTCGAGGACCTCTTCGCTGGCGCCGCCGCCGCGAGCCGCTCGGGCGCGACGGCCGCAAACGGCACCGCCGGCCGGATCGTCCGCGAGAACAGTGGCAGCACGATCCTGGTCGACGCGAAGGGCCGCGAGTTCACGCAGCTCATCGAGAAGGGCCTCATGGGGGCCGTCTTCCAGAACCAGGTCTACAACACGTACCTCACCGACGCCCGGATCGGCGCGGCGGTCGAGAACACGGCCCTCGTCGACGGCACGCCGTACACGGCGATGGAGCACCACTGGGACGAGGCGTTCGGCTACTTCGGCGCCCCCATCGACTTCGCCTCCGACTGGCCGTCGGAGCGGAGCGGGGAGCTGGCGTTCTGGTCGAAGTACTCGAACGTGTCGGACGCGGAGCTCCGGCTCAACGGCCGGATCATGGACGCGTACATCGCCGGGCGCGCCGCCGTCGTCAACAACGACCGGACGGAGATCGACGCCCAGGCCGCCGCGCTCTACACGCTCCACGAGCTGACCGCCGCCGCGACCGCCGTCCACTACATCAACGACACGCTCGGCCACCTCAACGACGGCAAGGCCGGCGAGGCCTTCCACACGCTCTCTGAGGCGTGGGCCTTCGTGAACGCCGTCCGGTACACGCCCCGCCGGGCCCTCTCGCTGGGCGCCATCGGCACGATCCTGACGGTCGATTTCGGGGCCGACGGCAACTTCTGGGAGGTCACGCCCGCGGGCCTCAACCGGGCGAAGGCGACGATCGTCGCGGCCTACCCCGAGCTCGCCCCGGTCCAGGACCAGCTGTAGTTCGCGCGGGCTTCGCCCCCGGCGCGCCCGAGTGCGGGGTTGGGCGGCGTTGGACCGTCTCGCCCCGCGCCCCGTCTCCACTCTCCCGTCCTATGCGCCCGTTCGCCCGCCCCGCCCTCCTCGTCGCCGGCCTGGTCGTCGTCCTCGCCGCGTGCGATAGCGGGGGCCCCGGCGACCCGCCGCCGACGCCCGGTACCGAGTTCGAGCGCTCGGCGATGCTGACCCAGTGGGCCGACGCCGCGATCGTCCCCGCGTACGACGCGCTCCTGGCGGCGTCCCTCGCCCTCCAGGCCGAGGCCGACGCCTTCGCCGCGGCTCCGACCGAGGCGAGTCTCGTCGAGGTCCGCGCCGCACTCCGGGCGGCCCGCCTCGCGTGGCAGGACGCGAGCCTGTTCGGGTTCGGCCCGGCCGAGGACGTCGCCCTCCGCGCCGCGCTCAACACGTACCCCACTGACACCGGCAAGGTCGAGGCGAACGTGGCGTCCGGGGGCTACACGCTGGGGACCCTCGGCAACCAGGCCGCTGCGGGCTTCCCGGCGATGGCCTACCTCCTCTACGACGGGACCGAGGCCGAGGTCGTCGCCGCCTTCGCGGACGCGAACCGCGGGGCCTACCTCCGCGACAACGCCGCCTTTGTCGCGGACGCCGTCGGCACCGTGGCCCACGGATGGGACGGCTACCGGGGCACGTTCCTGGGCCCTGCGAACGCCGGGACGGACGTGGGCAGCGCGCTCGGGATGGTCGTCAACGGCATGGTGCTCCACTACGAGCGGTTCCTGCGCGACGGGTCGATCGGGATCCCGGCCGGCGTCCGGAGCGCGGGCGTCCCCCGGCCGACGTCGGTCGAGGCGGTGCACGGCGGGTACTCGGCCGAGCTGGCGGTCGCCAACCTCCGGGCCCTGAAGCGGCTCTTCCTGGGCGACGCGCTCTCGGGCGCAGCCGGGACGGGCCTCGACGACAACCTCCGCGCCGTCGACGCCGGGGGCCTCGCCGACGAGATCGTGGCCGAGTTCGACCAGGCCATCGCCGCGCTCGAGGCGCTCCGCGACCCGCTCGACGACCAGATCCGGACGGACAACGCCCCCGTGCTCGCGGCCTTCCAAGAGATGCAGGACGTGGTCGTCCTGCTCAAGGCCGACATGGCGTCGGTGCTGGGCGTGAGCATCACGTTCCAGGACAACGACGGCGACTAGGGTGGCCGGCCCGGCCGCCGCGTCCGACCGGCCCCGCCCCGGCTCCGAGGCGGGCGGGCTCCGTCGGTGGCTGGCGGCGCCGGTCCCGATTGCCCCGCTCGCCACGTTCCGAATCCTGTTCGGGGCGGTGATGGTGGTCAGCGTGGTCCGGTTCGCGTCGAACGGGTGGATCGACCAGCTCTACGTCCAGCCCGGCTTCCACTTCGCGTTCTACGGGTTCGGATGGGTCCGGCCGCTTGGCGAGGCCGGAATGCACGCGGCGTTCGCCGTGATGGGGCTGGCCGCGCTCGGCGTGATGCTCGGCTGGCGGTACCGGTGGTCGGCGGCCGTCTTCTTCGGGGTGTTCACCTACGTCGAGCTGATCGACAAGGCGAACTACCTCAACCACTACTACTTCGTGAGCGTGGCGGCGGGGCTGCTGGTGCTGCTCCCCGCGCACCGCGCGCTCTCGCTCGACGTCCGCCGGGACCCGGGGCTCGCGGTTGCGACCGTCCCCCGGTGGGCGGTCGACGTGGTCCGGCTCCAGCTCGGGATCGTGTACGTGTTCGCCGGGCTGGCCAAGCTCCACCCTGAGTGGCTGCTCGACGCGATGCCGCTCCGGCTGTGGCTCCCGGCCCACGCGCACCTCCCGCTCGTCGGGCCGCTCCTCGCCGAGCCCGCGACGGCGGTCCTGTTCAGCTGGGGCGGCGCGCTCTACGACCTGACCGTCCCCTTCCTCCTGCTCTGGGGGCGGACGCGGGCGCTCGCCTACGCCGCCGTCGTCGGCTTCCACCTGACCACGGCGCTGCTCTTCCCGATCGGGATGTTCCCGTACATCATGATCCTGGCGACGCTCGTGTTCTTCCCGGCCGAGACGCACGAGCGGGCGGTTTCTCAGGTTCGGAGGTGGCTGGGGAGGGGGAGGGCGGCGTTCAGGCAAACGACCGCGCACTACCGGCCGTCGCGCCGCGTCGGGGCGGTGCTGGCGGCCGTGTTCGCCGTCCACTTCGCGGTCCAGCTGGTGCTCCCGCTCCGGTTCCTGGCCTACCCCGGGCCGCTGCTCTGGACCGAGGAGGGGTACCGGTTCTCGTGGCGCGTGATGCTGATCGAGAAGGCCGGCCACGCCACGTTCGAGGTCCGCGACCCCGCGACGGGGCGGGCGTGGGAGGCGGCCGGCTACGAGCACCTGACGCCGAACCAGGAGAAGATGATGGCGACGCAGCCCGACATGCTCCTCCAGTTCGCCCACTTCTTGGAGGAGCATTACCGGTCGGAGGGGATCGCCGATGTCGAGGTTCGGGTCCGGTCGCGCGTGACGCTCAACGGCCGCCGTAGCCAGCTCCTCGTCGACCCCACGGTGGACCTCACCGAGATCGACCCGGGGCTCGGGCCCAAAGACTGGATCCTGCCCTTCCGCGACGACGGCGCCCGCTGGGTGGGCCGCTCCCGATGACCCGACTCCTCGCCCTGCTCCTCGCGCTCGCGGCCCCCGCGGCGGCCCAGACCGTGACGCTCTCGGGGACCGTCTCCGGCGGCGGCGGCCCGCTCCCCGGCGCGACGGTCGTCGCCCGGCCGCTCGCCGACACGACGGCGCTCGTGGCCGCGGCCGTCGCCGACGTCGACGGCGGGTACGTGCTCGATGGGCTCACGCCCGGCGGGTACGTCGTCACGGCCGCGTTCGTGGGCTACCGCCCCGCCACGCGGCGCCTCGCGCTCGACGCCGACGCCCGCCTCGACCTGGTCATGGAGGCCGACGAGGTCGCCCTCGGCGAGGTCGTCGTGAGCGACGACGCCGACGCCGCGCTCGGGCTCGCGCGGCTCCGCCCGGTCGACCTCGAGGGCGTCGCCATCTACGAGGCCAAAAAGAACGAGGTCGTCGTGATCGACGCGCTCACGGCCAACCTCGCCACCAACAACAGCCGGCAGGTCTACGGCCGCGTCGCCGGGCTCAACATCTGGGAGAGCGACGGGGCCGGCGTCCAGCTCGGGCTCGGCGGACGGGGCCTGAGCCCCAACCGGAACGCCAACTTCAACACGCGCCAGAACGGCTACGACATCGCCGCCGACGCGCTCGGCTACCCCGAGAGCTACTACGCGCCGCCGACCCAGGCCGTCGAGCGGATCGAGGTGGTCCGCGGGGCGGCGTCGCTCCAATACGGGACCCAGTTCGGCGGGCTCCTCAACTTCGTGTTCCGCGACGGCCCCGAGGGCGACCCGTTCGCGGCGCGCGCCAGCCAGTCGGTCGGGTCGTACGGGCTGCGGACGACGTTCCTCAGCGCGGGCGGCGACCTCGGAAGCCGGGCGGCGGGGACGCGCTACTACGGGTTCTACCAGGGGAAGGCGTCCGGCGGCTGGCGGCCGAACTCGAGCCTCGACCAGCACACGGCCTTCGGGGCCGTCCGGATCGAGCCGACGGCGCGGCTCTCGGTCCGGCCCGAGGTCACGCACATGCAGTACCTCTCCCAGCAGCCGGGCGGGCTGACCGACGCCCAGTTCGCCGCCGACCCCCGCCAGTCAAACCGCGAGCGGAACTGGTTCCGCGTGGTCTGGAACCTGCTCGCGCTCCGGGCCGACTACGAGGTGTCGCCCGCGACGACGCTGAACACGCGCTTTTTCGGGCTCGTCGCCGGCCGCGACGCCGTCGGCAACTTGGGCCGGATCGACCGGGTCGACGGCGGCGGGCCGCGCGACCTGTTGAAGGACGACTTCCGCAACTGGGGCAACGAGACGCGGCTCATCCACCGCTACCCCCTCCTGGCGGGCCCGGCGGTCCTGCTCGTGGGCGCGCGCTACTACCAGGGATTCACGCACCGCCGCCAGGGCGAGGGGACGGCCGGCGACGCGGCAGACTTCGCCTACACCTCGCCCGACGACCTCGAGGGCTCGGACTTCGACCTCCCCAGCCGCAACGCGTCGCTCTTCGCCGAGCACGTCGTGAACCTGACCGAGCGCGTCAGCCTGACGCCGGGCGTCCGCTTCGAGCACATCTGGACCGGCGCCGACGGGACCTACCGCCAGACCCGCCGCGACCTCGCCGGCAACGTCCTGTCCGACGAGCGCTTCGATGAGAGCCGGTCGAGCGCGCGGTCGTTCGTGTTCTTCGGGCTCGGCGCCAGCGTCCGCGGCGACGGCTGGGAGGTGTACGGGAACGTGTCCCAGAACTACCGGGCCATCACGTTCAACGACCTCCGCGTCCAGGTCGGCGACCTCGAGGTCGACCCCGACCTCGCCGACGAGCGGGGCTACAACGCCGACCTCGGCGTGCGCGGCGCCGTCGGCCGGACGCTGAACTACGACGTCACGCTCTTCCACCTCAAGTACGACGACCGCATCGGGACCGTCCTCCGGACCGAGCCCAACCCGGTCTTCAACGGGCTCGTCGACCGGACCTTCCGGTTCCGCACGAACGTCGCCGACGCCCGGATCAGCGGTGTCGAGTCGTTCGCTGAGGTCGACCTCTACAAGGCGCTCGTCGACGCCGACGCCGACACGCGCGTCTCGGTCTTCTCGAACGTCGCCCTGCTGGCGGCATCGTACGCCGAGGGCGCGCCGGGGGTGGGCGGCAACGCCGTCGAGCTGGTCCCCGAAGTCAACCTCAAGGCCGGGCTGACGGTGGGGGTGGGGCCGGTCGAGGTGGCCGCTCAGGTCGGCCACGTCGGCCGGCACTTTTCGGACGCGACCAACGCGGTCCGCGTGCCGTCGGCCATCGAAGGCGAGATCCCGGCCTACACCGTCGCCGACCTCTCGGCGGCCTACACGCTGGGGCGGGTCCGCATCGAGGCCGGGGCGAACAACCTCCTCGACGCCCGCTACTTCACGCGCCGCGCGACGGGCTACCCAGGGCCGGGGATCATCCCGTCGGAGGGGCGGAGCCTGTACCTCACGGCCACCGTCGATCTCTAACTGATTGGCGACGCGCCAACCGCTCCAGCACCGTCAGCCCGAACCCTGCGTGAGGGATCTCAGCAGGACGGTGGAGCCCTCGACCGACGGCAGGACGGGCGTGAGCGCCGAGCCGAGACCCCTCGCGTAGAGGGTTGGGTTGCGGGCGGATCGGGGAGCCCAACGTGGGGTCCGAGGCAGGGTGAAAGCGGTTTCGCACGCGCGAGCCGCTGGCGCTAGACTCCGGCCACACCCGCTCCCGCCCGCATGGACACGCCGCTCGGCTTTCTCGACTGGACCGTCATCGCCGTCTACTTTGCCGTCGTGTTCGGCGTGGCCATCGTGGCCACCATCCGCGAGCGGCGGCGCGGAAATGAGGACTCCGAGGACTACTTCTTGGCGGGCCGCAACGTCGGCTGGTTCGTCATCGGCGCGAGCCTGTTCGCGAGCAACATCGGCAGCGAGCACCTGGTCGGGCTGGCGGGCTCGGGCGCCACGAGCGGCGTCGCGCCGGGGCAGTTCGAGGTGCTCGCGTCGCTGATGCTGCTCCTGCTGGGCTGGGTGTTCGTCCCGTTCTACCTCAAGAGCGGCGTGTTCACCATGCCCGAGTTCCTGGAGCGCCGCTACAGCTCCGGCGCGCGGTGGTACCTCGCGACCGTCAGCATCCTGGCGTACGTGCTGACCAAAATCTCCGTCACCATCTTTGCCGGGGCCGTCGTGTTCTCGGCGATCGGCGTCCCGTTCTGGACCGGCGCGCTCGTCGTCGTCTTCGCGACCGGCGCCTACACCGTGTTCGGCGGCCTGCGGGCGGTCCTGTACACGGACATGTTGCAGACGTTCGTCCTCATCGGCGGCGCGGCGGCCGTCACGTTCGCCGGGCTGGCGGCCGTCGGCGGGTGGGACGCGATGGTCGTCGAGGTCGGCCCCGGCTTTCTCGACATGTGGAAGCCCGCCAGCGACCCCGACTTCCCGTGGACCGGCATCCTGTTCGGCGCCCCGATCCTGGGCATCTGGTACTGGTGCACCGACCAGTTTATCGTCCAGCGGACGCTGTCGGCCAAGTCGATCGACGACGCGCGGCGGGGCACCATCCTGGCCGGTTTCCTGAAGCTGCTGCCCCTGTTCATCTTCGTGCTCCCGGGCATGCTGGCAGCGGCCCTCGTGGCGCAGGGCAAGATGGAGCTGGGGAATGCGAACGAGGCCCTGCCAGCGCTCGTCGCGGTTTTGCTCCCCGTCGGCATGCGCGGGCTCGTGGTCGCGGGCCTGCTGGCGGCGCTGATGTCGTCGCTGTCGAGCGTCTTCAACTCGTCGTCGACGCTCATCACGTGGGACGTGTACAAGCGGCTCCGGCCCGCCGCGAGCGAGCGCCAGCTCGTCTGGGTCGGGCGGCTCTCGACGGTCGCGCTGACCGTGCTCGGGCTGGCGTGGATCCCGTTCGTGGAGGCCGCCGAGGGCGGGCTCTACGTCTACATCCAGTCCGTCCAGGCCTACATCTCGCCGCCGATCGCGGCCGTCTTCCTGTTCGGCCTGCTGTGGCCGCGCGCGAACGCCGTCGGCGCCCTCGCGTCGCTGCTCACCGGGCTCGCGCTCGGCCTCGGCCGGCTGTTCTTGGAAGTCCTGAACGGGCCGGGGGGCGACGGGCTCGCCGACGGCACCGTCTGGGCCCTGCTCGCCGAGGTCAACTTCTTGCACATCGCGATCGCCATCTTCGCCGCCTGCACGATCGTGCTGATCTCCGTCTCTTTGGCGACGGCGCCGCCGCCCGCCGAGAAGACCGCCGGGCTCACCTTCGCGACCGCCGAGGCGGACGTGGCGACCGACGCCGGCTGGCGCCGGACCGACCTCGTTCTCTCGGGCGTGCTCGTCGCGTGTGTCGCCGCCATCTGGCTCATCTTCTCCTAGGCCCACACCCTGCGCAGGGAGCCGCAAGCCTTCCCGGTCCAGGCGCTTACAGCGACCGGCGCGGGACGTCGGCCGCCACGCCGTCGCCGCCGGGGCCCAGGTCCTGGCGCAAGCCTGAGAGCAGGTCCAGGAGCCCGCGCCGTCCGGCGACGGTCCGGTGGACGACGAGCGTGGACCGCGCCGCCAGCTCGCGGCACTCGATGACGGCGAGGTTGCCATACGCCACGTCCGTCATGGCCTTGGCGGTCGCCGTGTGGTCGGCGATCACGCGGCGGCGGTAGTCGTCGTAGGCCTTGGCGTCGTCGTCGTCGAGCGCCAGCCCGGAGGCTTCCAGGAAGGCGTCGACGCGGCGGACGAGCTCGACGGCCTCGTCGAGCAGCAGCGTCGCCGTGTGGGTCGACGAGAGGGCGGCCGTCCGGTGCTTCTCGCGCTCCAGCCGCCGGTTGTCCACGAACACCAGGACCGCGAACACGAAGCTCGCGACGGAGACGAGGAGGGCGATGATCGCGGTGACGATCGGCATACGTGAGCGCGTGCGCGATGGGGGAGCCTACACGCGGGAGCGTCCCCCTGCAACCCGACGTTGGGGAGGGCCTTACGAAAAACGCCCCGACCCGTGCGAGACGGATCGGGGCGTGGTACCGCGTACGGGATTTGAACCCGTGTTACCGCCGTGAGAGGGCAGCGTCCTAGACCCCTAGACGAACGCGGCAGGGCCGCCGGCATCGTGCCGGGCAGGAGTCCAAAGGTAGCAAGGGAGTCGGCCGCTAGCGAACCGTCAACGCCATTTTCACGTGCTCCAGCCCCGCTTCGTCGAAGGGCGGGCCCTCGGGCGCGAACCCGAAGCCTGCGTACAGGCCCGCGACATAGGTCTGGGCGTGGAGCACGAACCGGCGGTGCCCGGCGTCCCGCGCGTCCGCCAGCGCTCGGGCCACGAGCGCTCGCGCGATGCCGAGCCCGCGCGCCTCGGGGAGGACGGCGAACCGCTCCAGCTTGGCGGCGCCGGCCACCGGCCGCCAGCGGGCCACGCCGACGGCGCGGCCGTCGACGGTCGCCAGCAGGTGGTGCACCGAGGCGCCCCGCGCTTGGGGCGCGTCGAAGGCGTCCCACTCCTCGGCAGGCGTGCAGCCCTGCTCGCGGATGAACACGCGCTCGCGGACGGCGCGGACGTCGGCCCAGTCGGCATCGGTGAGCGCTTCTCGGATGGCAGGGCTCGCGGTCACGGGAAGAAGAGGTCGGAGAGGAAGCTGGCGATCTGGCTCTGGACCGACGGCCGGCCGAGCAGGTCGCCGTGGCCGGCGTCGGGCACGAGCGAGAGGGTACGCGGCGGGCCGCCGGTCCCCGCGAGCCCGGCGGCGAGCGCGGCGAGGTGGTCCGGGCCGACGACCGTGTCGTCCTCGCCGTGGAGCGCGAGAAGCGCCGGGAGCCGTTCGCGAGGGCGCAGGCGGGCAGGGGAGAGGCCGAGGAGCGTGACGCGGGCCTCAGCGAGGCTCAGCAGCCCATTCCTGACATCGATCACCGGGCGCCGGAGCTGGGGGAAGCCGGCAGGCGTCGGAGACGGCGCTTCGCCCCGCAGCTCGGCGCGGACGACGTCCACGAACGAGTCCGCGAAGAGGTCGGTGACGGCGCCCAGCGACACGACACCGTCGACGCCGTTGGCGGCCGCCAGCAGGGCCACCGTTCCGCCGCGCCCGGCGCCGACGAAGGCGACGCGGGACGTGTCCGCGCGCGGGATCGGCGCCAGCGCGCCCAGCACCGTCAGCACGTCGGGGATGTCGTCGAGAAAGGCCCGCCCCTCGCGCGTGGCCCGGATCGAGTCGCGGTCGACGACGAGCGCCTCGCCCCGGTACGCGACGACGACCTGGATCACGTCGCTCGCGAGCCGGCCAAAGCCGGGCGCCGTCAGGAAGTCGTCGGCCGAGGCGCCGTCGGTGCCGTCGGGGAGCACGACGACGACGGGCAGGGGGGACGTGGCCCCGGCCACGCCGGGCACGCGGACGAGCGCCGTCAGGATGCGGCCGCCGTTGTCGTCGAGCCCGAGCACGAACTGGCGGGCCCCGTCCGGCGTCGGGTCGGCAGGGGTGAGAGCGGTGAAGGCGTCCGTGGCGGGCCTCCCGACCCCCAGCGCCGCGTCGACCTCGGCCGGCGTCGGCGGGGCGAAGAGCTGGGTGAGGTTGACGCCGCCGACGACCTCGTCGTCCGGGTCGGGCGGGACGCACGCCGGGTCGACGCCCGGGATGCAGTCGGTGATGGCGGGCGGCTCGGAGCAGGCCGCGAGCGCGGCGAGGGCGAGCAGCCAGGCGAAGCGGGACATGGCAGAGGGAAGGGGCGGGCCGTCAACGCGTCGGCGGGCGGATCGGTACCGCGCTGAAAGGGGAGCGGGGAGGGGCGCTCTCCGGCGAAGATCCACAACATCGCTCGGGCCGGGTCCGTATACATCAGCAGACCGATGCCACGGGGCGGCGGCCCTCTATTCCGGGCCGTCCTCCGACCCCGCCCGCGATGCCCATTTACCTCGATTACAACGCAACGACGCCCGTTGATGACCGGGTCCTCGACGCCATGCTCCCCTTTTTCGGGGAGCACTTTGGAAACGCTTCCAGCGAGCACGCCTTCGGGTGGACCGCCGACGAGGCCGTCAAGCAAGCCCGCGAGCGCACAGCCCGGGTGATCGGGGCGACGCCCCGGACGATGTTCTTCACCTCGGGCGCGACCGAGTCGATCTCGCTGGCGATCCGCGGGGCCGGTGACATCTACGGCGGCCGCCGCCACCGGATCGTGACGGTCGCCACGGAGCACCGGGCCGTGCTGGCGACGTGCGAGGCGATGGAGCGCGAGGGCTACGAGACGACCTACCTCCCCGTCGACGCGAACGGCCTGGTCGACCTCGACGCGCTCGACGCCGCGCTCAACGAGGAGACGTATCTCGTGAGCGTGATGTGGGCTAACAACGAGACCGGCGTGATCCAGCCAATCCGCGAGATCGCCGAGCGCGCGCACCGGGCGGGCGCGCTCATGATGACCGACGCGACGCAGGCCGTCGGCAAGGTGCCGATCTCGGTCAACCACGACGGCGTGGACCTGCTGGCGATGTCGGCGCACAAGGTGTACGGGCCGAAGGGCGTCGGCGCGCTGTACGTCCGCCAGCGCGGGCCGCGCGTGCGGCTGGAGCCCCAGATCACCGGCGGCAGCCAGGAGGGCGGGCTCCGGGGCGGGACGCTCAACGTGCCCGGCATCGTCGGGCTCGGGATGGCCGCCCAGGTGGCGCGCCGCGCGCAGGCGGCCGATGCCGAAAGGCTCACCCAGCTCCGCGACCGGTTCGAGGCCGCCGTGCTCGACGCGCTCCCCGGCACGGTCGTCAACGGCGCCGGTGCCCCACGCCTGCCCAACACGTCCAGCCTGCGCTTCGACGGCGTTCGCTCGAACCACCTCTTGCCCGTCCTGCACGGCGTGGCCGCCTCGACCGGCGCGGCCTGCCAGGCGGAGCACGACGCCCCGAGCCACGTGCTCTCGGCGATGGGGCTGACGCCTGAGCAGGCGCTCTCGACCGTCCGCTTCAGCCTGGGCCGCCCGACGACCGAGGCCGAGGTCGACGCCGCCGTCGGCCACGTCGTCGAGGCCGCCCAGTCCGCCCGCCGCCGCGTCGCCGCGTAATCTGGGCGACGTGGATTGTGCGGTGTTGGAGGTGCGACCCTCCGTCGCCGTGGCGTCTAGCGGACGTTCCACGTTTTCACGTTCCCCTCTGCACGCATGCTGACCGACCTCACGTCCGGCTCTGACGCCCCAATCGTGAATCGCGTCGCCGAGAGCGCGATCGAGACGCTCGACCTCGCCGCGCTCGCGCCGCCGGCGCCCGTCGCGTTCGACCTCGCGCCGTTCCTCTACAAAGGCGTGGTGCTCCGCGAGCGGGACTTCCGGCAGGCCGTCAAGGAGCACGACTGGGACGCGTACCGCGACGACTCCGTCGCCGTGTTCTGCTCCGCCGATGCGCTCGTCCCGACGTGGGCCTACATGCTGGTCGCCGCCCGCCTCGACGGCGTCGCCGCGTCGGTGGCGGAGGGGACGCCCGGCGCGGTCCGCCAGCGGGGCGTGGTCGCCGCGCTCGACGGCGTCGACTGGGAGCGGTATCGTGACGCGCCGGTCGTGGTCAAGGGCTGCGGCAACGACGTGGTCCCGCTCGACGCTTTCGTGCAGGTGACGCGGCGGCTGCAGGGCGTGGCGTCGAAAGTGATGTACGGCGAGGCGTGCTCGTCCGTGCCCGTGTGGCGGCGCCCGGCGCCGAGCCCGCCCGCTGGCGCCGCGCGGCCCGCGGGCGCGAAGCCGCTGGGCGTCAAACCGGCGGGTGCAAAGCCTGCAGGCCCGCCGCGCTAACCTGGCCGCCGTCGAATTCGCAGAGCCGGGGCGGACCCCGCCGGGCGCGGCGCGCGTTCCAGCGTGTCTCCCAGCCCATCCGTGCTCCGTCTCGCCTTCGCCCTCTTCCTGGCCGTCCCGGCCGCCGCGCAGGTCGTCCCGCGCGCGCCGGACGCCCCGTCGCCCGACGTGATCGGTCTGTGGGAGCTGGTCTCCGCCGTCGACGTCCCCGCCGACGACGCGCTCGTGTTCGTCCGGCTGGCGATCACGGCCGACAAGATCAGGGCGGTGTATGTGTACCTCGACCCCGACGACGGCGAGCTGTCGGGCCGGTTCGACGACGGCCGCTATGTCGTCTCGAACGGACAGCTTGTGATCCGTGATGGACGCTCGACGACCGTCTGGGACGCCGCCCGCGACGGCACGCTGCTGCGCGTCCGCGACATCGAGTCCGGCGTCGGGCTCTTGCTCCGCGAAGCGGACCCGTCGAACGCCCGCGATCCGGCCCTTTTGGGGGCCTGGGAGGGCGTTCGCGACGGCGAGCGGTTCGCCGTCGAGTTCCGCGCCGACGGCACCGCCGTCGTTCGCCGGGGCGACGACCTCGACACCGGCGACTACACGGTCGCGGGGGCATATGTCTTGCTAGGAGATGAACCAGCCCGGTATACCTTCCGGCGCGGCGCCGACGGCACACGCCAGCTCGTCGTCGAGGCCGACCGCGAGGAGACCGTCCTCGATGCCGTCGCTCCGCACCAAGGGCCCGCGCCCTCCCGTTGATCTCACCCACCCCGACTCCACCCATGCGCTCACTCGTCGTCGCCCTCGCCCTGCTCTCCGCCCCCGCCTTTGCCCAGGCCTCGCCCGAGACCGAGCCCGTCGAGGCGGCCGTCGTCGCCGACGACGTGGACCCGGCACTCGTGGGTGCGTGGTCGCTCGATGAGGTCGTCGAGGGCGGCCGGCTCGCCGCGCTGGGCGTGGCCGTCGAGGACATGACGTGCGCCTTCGGCGCCGAGGGCACGGCGCGGGTCGAGATGGAGATGGTCCAGGACCTCGACCCGATCGTCCGCGAGCGCACGTTCACGTTCCAGACCGAGGACGGCCAGATCGTGGTGCCCGACGACGACGCGGTCGCGTACCGGGTGCTGGAGGACGGGCGGCTCGAGATGACGACGGCCGGCGGGCTCGTCGTGCGCCTGGTCCGCTCGCGCTCGTGACCATCGACCTGGCGGGGAAGACTGCGCTTGTGACCGGCGCCAGCCGGGGGATCGGGCGGGCCGTCGCCCAACGGCTCGCGGCGGCGGGCGCGACGGTCGGCGTCCACTACGGGCGGAGCCGGGCGGCGGCGCAGGCGCTCGCCGAGGCGATTGGCGGGCAGGCGTTCGAGGCCGACCTCGCGCAGCCCCGCTCCGGGCAGGACGTGTGGGAGCAGGCCGTCGCCGCGTTCGGCCGCGTCGACATCGTGGTCGCGAACGCGGGCACGTTCGAGGAGGCGCCGCTCGACATGGGTCTGGACGACTGGCTGGCGGCGTGGGACCGCACGATGGCCGTCAATCTGCGGTCGCTGGCGGAGGTCGGCCGGGCCGCCGCGCGCCATGCGCGAGCTCGGCGGGAGGCGGGCGAGACCGGTGTCACGGTGCGTCTGGTGACCGTGTCGAGCCGGGCCGCCTTCCGGGGCGACGACCCGGCCTACCTCGCGTACGCGGCCTCGAAGGGCGGCGTCGTCGCATTGACGAAGTCGCTGGCGCGAGCGGGCGACGGCCTCGCGGCGTTCGGCGTGGCCCCGGGTTTCACCAACACGGACATGGCGGCGCCCTACATCGCCGAGTTCGGCGAGGCCGCGGCCACGCGTGGCACCGCGCTCGACCAGCTGACCGAGCCCGACGATGTGGCGCCGACGGTCGTCTTCCTGGCGTCGGGGCTGGCCGACCACGCGACGGGTACCACGGTCGACATCAACGCGGCCAGCTACGTGCGGTAGGGAGGGCAGCGGCTCCGGAGAGTCCCTCCCGCATCTCCCTGCGGCGCCCCTCCGTAGGTTCGGGCCCCATGCCCGACCTCTTCTCCGCCGACGAGGCCCGCGCCATCTTCGAGCGCGCCGCGCGCCGCCAGCACGCGGCGCCGGCGCCCGACGGGCTCACGCTCGACGACCTCCTCGCGATCGGCCGGGAGGCCGGGCTCGACCCGGCACTCATCGCCGCCGAGGCGGCCGGCACCCGAGTCCGCGCGCGCGAGCAGACCACGTGGCACGGCGTCCCCATCGGCATCGTACGCTCGCGCCTGCTGCCCTCGCGCCTGACCGACGCCGAGTGGGAACGGGCCGTCGACGCGCTCCGCGCCGAGTTCAAGGCGCCAGGCGTGACCGAGCAGATCGGCACGCGGCGCGAGTGGGCCTCAGCCGCCAGCACGGCCGCGACGCGCGTCACCGTCGAGCGCCGCGGCGAGGGCGACGTGGTGTCGGTCGAGGTGCCCGACCAAAGCCGGCTGGTGGGGCTCCTGCTGGGTGGAAGCTTCGGGACGATCGGCCTCGGGTCTATGCTAGCGCTCCTGGCGATTAACCCCAAGGGCGCCCTCGTCGGACTGGTCTTCTTGCTGTTCGGCGCGATGGTGTACGCGATGACTTGGCTCGCGGCGAAGGCGACCGCCAGCCGCACGCCGGGCCGTCTGGAAACGCTCCTCGACCGCATCGACCTGATCTCGCGCAGCCACGACGCCCGCGCGGTCTCTGAGGGGCGCATCGACCCCGCGCTCCTCGACGCCGGCGTAGTCGACGCCGCCCCGCCCGACACCCGCACCCGCACCCGCGTCCGATGACCCGCCGCTATTCCGAGGAGGAGGCCCAGCGCATCTTCGCGCTCGTCGCCGAGCGCCAGCGGGCCGCCTCCGGCGTCGAGGGGTTGTCGCTGGCGGAGCTGGAGGAGGCCGCGAGCGCGGCCGGCCTCGACCCCGGGCTCGTCGCCATCGCGGCCGCCGAGCTCGACACGGCGCCGCACCCCGAGAAGACGATGCTCGGCGCGCCCACGGAGGTGGTCCGCTCGCGCGTGCTCGACCGGCCGCTCGACGACGACGCGTGGGCGGCGGTGGTGGGCGCCGCGCGGCGCGAGTTCGGGCAGCCCGGCATGGCCGGCCAGATCGGCCGCCTTCGCGAGTGGACCGTCATCAGTGGCGGCACCAAAAACGGGATCACGACGCGGCTGACCGTCGAGCCGACCGAGCGCGGCGCGCGCGTCACGCTGTCGCGCTCCGTGCGCGACACCGTCTTTGGCCTGACGCTCGCCTCGGCCATCCAGGGGGCGATGGCCGTGTTCTTCGGCGTAATGTGGATGGCCGGCGTGGACCCCGAACTGTGGGTCCCGGCGGTGCTCATGGCCGGGATCGGGACGCTGATGGGGGCGGGCGTCCAGATCGGCGCGCGCGTCTGGCGCCGCCGCGAGGGCCGCCGCTTCGACGCACTCCTGGACCGCTTCGAACTCATCGCGCTCGACCGCCCTACGACGGCCACGCCGGCCGTTCCGGACGGACGCATCGATCCGGCCCTCCTCGACACCGACCCGCCCGACTCCGAGCCCGCCCGTGACGCTCGCCGCGACCGCACGCTGTGACTGACCACTTTTCCGAAGACGACGCCCGCCGCATCTTCGCGCGCGCCGCCGAGCGCCAGCACGCCGTCGAGGCCCGGGGCCAAGGGCTCACGCTGGCCGAGCTCCAGGCGATCGGCCGCGAGGCCGGGCTCGACCCCGACCACGTCGCGGCGGCCGTCGCCGAGATGCACCTGCTCCCCGACGCCGAGCCAGTCCTCGTGTCCGGCGTCGACGTGACGCCCCGGCGCTCGCGCGTGTTGCCGGTGGATCTGAGCGACGAGATGTGGGAGCAGTGCGTCTCGCGCCTGCGGCGGACGTTCGGGTCAAAGGGCGTCCCGTCGCAGGTCGGGCGGATCCGCGAGTGGCAGAGCGGGCCGGGGTCCAAGCTCCACGTCGTCGCCGAGCCCGTCGCGGGCGGCACGCGGATCACGATCGAGAGCTCGAAGGCCGAGTTCGCCCGACGAGGGAATGGACCGAACCATGGGTTGTTTCCGGCCCTCGGGCTGGCGGCGCTGCTGGCGGCACTCTTCGGACTCGGCGATTTTGAACCCTACGTCTGGATCGTCCCGGTGCTGACCGCCGCGGCTGGCGTGGCGTACTGGTTTGGGATGCGGGCCTATCTCGCTCGATGGACGGCGACGCGGTCGGGCCAGTTCGAGGCGCTGCTCGACCAGTTCGAGCTGATCGCGCGGGACACGGCGCTCGCGCCCGAGGCCCCACCGGGGCCCGCGCTCGACCTCGACGCCCTCGGCGACGCGCCCAAAGGCCTGCGCGACGAGGCGACCCGGCGCCGCCAGCGGGGGTAGCGGATCGCTCCGTGCCGGCGCGGTGCGAGAATCCGGTCGGGACAGCCTAGATTCCCGCCTCTGCCGCCCACCCGATGCCCCCGCTCCCGCCCGACGCTCTGCCTGTCGAGCCGCCGCGTCGC
Organism: Rubrivirga halophila; assembly: GCF_046845755.1. Taxonomy (GTDB): domain Bacteria; phylum Bacteroidota; class Rhodothermia; order Rhodothermales; family Rubricoccaceae; genus Rubrivirga. The sequence goes on along the minus strand of NZ_CP177357.1, from coordinate 2,492,150 downwards.
CGGCGGCTTCGGGCGCCGCGCACCGTCCGCCGCGAGATCCGTCTGGAGGCCCTTCACCCCGACGTGTGGGTCGCGGCAACGATGGCGGCCGAACGCGCCTTCGGCCGCTCGGGTGTGACGGCCGGGACGCTGGCCGCGCCCCGGTGGACGGCCGGTGCCGTGCGCGGGCGCAGCGAGATCGCGCTGTGGGGCGACCCCGACCGCGACGGCGTGCGACTCGTCGCCGAGCACGTCCGGCCCGAGTCGCGCTCGTACGTGCTGACCTCCGCTCTTCTGTGCCTCCCGATTGGCGTGCTGGCGGCGGTCGTGATCGGCGCTCGGACGGCGACGCCGGAAGAATGGGCCGTCGTCGGGGCGCTGCTCGCGTTCCCCGTCGTGGTCGCCGTCTGGGTCGGGGCCGTCGCGTGGGGGAAGAATTGGCTCGCGGCCCGGCGCCTGCGCCGGGTGATGGCGGCGGCGGCCCGTACGGCGCGCACCGCCGACCCGGCGCTCGCTGCCGCCGAGCGCGAAGCTTGGGACGATGCCCCGGAGCCCGCCGTGGCCCTCGACGCGCTGCCACCCGTCGGCCCGTCCGAGTGGCTCACCGCCGAGGAGATGGCGTCGCTGCCGCGCCGCGGCGATCGTGTCCGCCAGGCCCGCGTCGTGGCGCAGGCGACGGCCGAGCGCCAGCGCGAAGCGCCGGTCTCCCCGAGCGCGGCCGAGTGGCTCTAGCGATGCGCGTCGGCCTGCTGTACGACCGGTTCGGCGACGCCCCGCGCCCGCCCGGCGCGCCCGACGACTGGGACGCGGAGTACGAGCCCGAGGAGACCGTCGCCGCGCTCGAAGCGGCCCTGACCCGCCTCGGGCACGAGCCAGTCCGCATCGGCAACGCCCGGGCCCTGCTGGCGGCGATGGCGCGCAGTCCGCTGGCCCTCGACGCCGCCGTCAACATCGCGGAGAGCTACGGGAGCCGGAATCGGGAGGCGCACGTGCCGGTCCTGCTGGAGCTGGCGGGCGTCCCGTGCGTCGGGAGCGACGCGCTGAGCCTGTCGGTCTCGCTCGACAAGCACCTCACGAAAGTCGTCGTCGCCGCCGCCGGCGTCGCCGTTCCCCCAGGCATCGCCGTCGCACCGGGCGAGGACGTGCTCGCGCTCGCCCACGGGCTCCCGTTTCCGGTGATCGTCAAGCCGCGCTACGAGGGGACGGCCAAGGGGATCACGGGCGCTAGCCGCTGCGCCAATCTCGACGCGCTCGCGGCCGAGGCGGGCCGCCAGCTCGCGCTCTACGGCGACGTGGTCGTCGAGGCGTTCGTGGATGGCCCCGAGTTCACCGTCGGCGTTGTCGGGACCGGCCCCGACGCGCGCGCGCTCCCGCCGCTCCAGCGCGCCCTCGACCCGGCCTCGGGCATCGGCATCCACGCCCTCGACGGCGACGCCGACGCCTACCGCCTCGACGGCGACCTCAGCGACGACCTCGACGCCGCCCTCGCGGACGCTGCCCTCGCCGCCCACCGTGCCCTCGACTGCCGCGACTTCTCGCGCTCCGACTTCCGCATTGACGCCGACGGCCGGCCCGTCTTTATCGAGATCAACCCGCTCCCCACCTTCGCGCCCGACGGCACGTTCGCCATCCTGGCCGAACTGGCGGGGCAACGCTACGATGCCTTTCTCGCGGACGTGCTGGGCGCGGCCCTGGCGCGAGCGGTGGAGTCGGGACGAAACGACGGGGTGGGGGAGACCACCGCCGCGCCCGGCGCGTAAAGACGCCATGGACACGCGCCCGACCTGCTCCTGCGGCCACGACCGCTACCACCACGCCATCCGCCCGGACCTCACGCACGGCGGCGGCGGCTGGTTCGCGCTGATCAACGGGATGTCGAGCACGCCCAAAAAGATCGTCTTCACGTGCTCCGTCTGCGGCGACACCTTCGAGACGACGACCGACAGGGTGGTCCTCGACCAGTACCGGCGCTACCCCTACGTCCGCAAGCCCGACGACGCATGAAGCGTGCGCTCCTCCTGCTGACGGCGTCGATCCTGGCCGGGTTGGCGGCCCCCGCGCTCGCGCAGGCGCCCGCCGTCGGCGAGCCCGCGCCCGGGTTCAAGGCGCGGACGCTGGCGGGCGACACGCTCGCGCTGGCCGATCTCCGGGGGCGCCACGTGCTCCTCGAGTTCTGGGCGACGTGGTGCGGCCCGTGCATCGCGGGCGCCCCCGCCATGGCGGCGCTCTACGACTCGACCGACCGCGCGGCCTTTGAGATCGTCGGCGTGGCACTCGACGCGGCCGAGGACGTGCGCGCCTTCGTCGAGCGGTACGGCCAGCGATGGCCCCAGATCGTCGAGCCCAACCGGAATGGCCGCCCGGTGACCGACCTCTACGACGTGCGCGGCTACCCGACCTCGGTGCTCATCGACCCCGACGGCGTGGTCCTCTGGACCGGCAACAGCGCGGGCGCCGACCTCCACGGGGTGATCGAAGAGGCGCTCGGCACGGGCCACTGACTCGGCGGCGATTGCGCCAGCCGGTGGGTGCTGGAATGGGCCTCCGTGTTCGCATCCACCCCCCAGTCCCGTCATTCCCGCGAAGGCGGGCCCCCGCAAGGGAAGGCGTCAGCCAATCCAGGATAGTGGGAGGCGGGCCACGGCTATTGGTCGCGCTGCGGACGAGCGCCTGGAACGGGGCCACCTCCCCCTAAGACCTCACGGTGGACGCCCGGCGTCTCTACTCGTCACTCTGGATGCCCGCCTGCGCGGGAATGACGGCTGGGATGGGGGAGTCTCAACAGCAGCGTGGTCTCGGTCCGGGCGGTCGGGATACACGGTCGTCGGGGGGGGCGCGAGGTACGGCGCGGCTTCACCGATTGAAGCTAAACGGACACCCCGGGGCCCGTTCTTGTCCCCCCGACCCACCCCCGACATGCTGCCCAACGCCGACCGGGCCTTTGTCGACCTCCGCAAGCTCAGGGAGTACTCGCTGTCGTCCGCGCACGACGTGGGCCAGCACAAGGCGCGCGTCTTCCGGGCCGCGCTGGGGCTCGGGGCGACGGATGCCGAGTGGTTGCGGGACCGTATTTTGGAGGGCGTCCGGTCGGCACAGGCCGTCGAGACGGGGATCTTCCCGTACGGCGTGCTCTACCGGGTCGACCTCCCCGTCGAGACGGAAACCGGGGCGGCGACCGTTCCGACGGGGTGGATCGTCCGCTCGCACGAGTCGTTCCCACGACTGACCACCTGCTACGTCGTCTCATGAGCCCCTCCTTCCACCTGCTCGACACGGTCGCCCTGCTGGACGATCTCCCCGCGCACGGCTTGGAGCGTGGTGAGGTCGGCGTGCTGGTCGAGACGCTCGCGGATGGCGTCTGGCTCGTCGAGTTCGTGGACGACGAGGGGCGCACGCTCGCGACGCCGGACCTCCGCGAGGAGCAGTTGCTTCGCCTCCGCGCGCCTCGGACGGCCAGCGCCGCGTGACCGCCCGCCCCCAGCACAACGGCTCCGTCGCCGAGTGGAACGATTGGCGCTGGCAGATGCGCCACCGCGTCTCGACCGTCGAAGCGCTCGAGCGCTACATCGAGCCGACCGACGGCGAGCGCTCAGCCATCGAGGCGACGGCCGGCGTCTTCCGGTGGACCATCACGCCGTACTACGCGAGCCTGATGGACCCGCTCGACCCCGGCTGCCCGGTCCGCCAGCACGTCGTGCCGCAGGCGGCCGAGGTCGCGCCCGACATCGTCGGGGTCGTCGACCCGCTCGACGAGGTCGGCCACAGCCCCGTCAAGAACCTCGTCCACAACTACCCGGACAAGGTGGCCTTCTGCATCACGTCCGAGTGCGCCGTGTACTGCCGCTACTGCCTGCGCAAGCGGATGGTCGGCGACGCGGACCACATGATGCGCAAGGACGACCTGCGCGACGGGCTGGCGTACCTCCGCGCGACGCCTGCCATCCGCGACGTCTTGCTCACCGGCGGCGACCCCCTCGTGTTCTCGGACGCCAACCTCGACTGGCTGCTCGGTGAGTTGCGCGCCATCCCCCACGTCGAGGTCGTCCGCCTGGGCTCGCGGCTGCCCGTCGTCAACCCGATGCGGATCACCGACGAGCTGTGCGCGGTGCTCGCGCGGCACCACCCGGTGTGGCTGAACACGCACTTTAACCACCCCAAAGAACTGACGCCCGAGGCCGTCGCGGCGTGCGAGCGGCTGGCAGACGCGGGCGTGCCGGTCGGCAACCAGTCCGTCCTGCTGGCGGGCATCAACGACGACGCCGAGACGATGCGCGAGCTGTGCGAGCGGCTCGTGGCGGCGCGCGTGCGGCCGTACTACCTCTACCACGCCCAGCTCATCGGCGGGACGGCCCACCTCCGCACGTCCATCGAGGCGGGCATGGACCTCATGCGCGAGCTGCGCGGCCACACGTCCGGCTTCGCCGTCCCGGCCTACGTGCTCGACACGCCCGACGGCAAGGTGCCCCTGACCCGCGACTACGTCTTGGGGCGCTCGGGCGACCACGTGCTCATGGAGACCACGCGCGGGACGCTGTGGGCCGAGCCGAACCCGCTGGCGGCGGACTTCGGCGGACGTTCGCTTCCGGCGGTGGTCCTGCCCCCCGATGTGCGGACCGTGCCCACGGGCGCGCCCCGGTTCGTCTACGGCGGGGACGCCGTGGAGGTGTAGGTCTCGGCGTCGGGGCGCCCGCCGCTGACGGAGCGGCGCCGAGCTCGACGAGCCTGACCCGGTGACGCGCCGGGTCCGCTCAGTCGTAGCGGTCGGTCGGTACGGACCCGTCGAGGAAGTACGCGGCGCTCCGCCGGGCCGCCAGTCGCGAGACGCCTGCGACGACGCTGGCGGCGACGGTCCAGACGAGCGCCTCGGTCCAGGCCGTCTCCGAGGACGCCGGGTTCATCGGCGGGTCGTCGCCGGTGGCCGAGTTCCAGCCCTTTTGAAGGACGGAGCGCGTCAGGTACGAGGCGGCGGTGGCGGCCAGGCCGGAGGCCAGGATCCAGCGGTGTCGGTCGGAAAGCATGGGCATGGGAAGTGGTCCACCCGTGGTACGGCCGCGACCCAAACGAGTCCCGCCCCGCCCGGGCGAAACCGGGGCGGGGCGGGAAATGGGGACACGCCTGAGGGAGGGCAGGCGCGGGGCCTAGGCCGTGGCGCCGCCGCACGACGAGCCCGCGCCGGCCGTGCACCCGTAGCAGTGCCGGGCCGTCTTGATGGTCCGCGCCTGCCACGCGCCGAGGTCGAAGTCGGCGACGGTCGTGAACGGGACCGCCGCGTCCATCTCGAGCTGCTGGTTGAAGTCGCAGTCGTAGACGGCGCCGTCCCAGCCGACCGAGACGGTGTTCCGGCACATCAGGCCGTCGAGCGTCGCCGGGTTGTAGGCGTCGAGCAGGCGGTGCAGGTAGGCGTCGAGCTGCCCCTTCTCCAAGAGCCACTCGAGGTATCGGCTCATCGGCATGTTGTTGAGCGCGAAGAGGCGGTCGAACTGGACGCCGTGGTTGCGGTCGAGGGCGTCGTGCCACTCGCGCTCGGCCGACGCCTGGTTGCCGGCCAGGAATGAGCCGGTCGGGTTCGTGACGAGCGTCAGCACGCGGTCCGGGTGGCCCTGGCCGTAGCCGGCGGCGTTGAGCGCGCGGAGCGCGCGGATCGACTTTTCATACGTGCCGTCGCCGCGCTGGGCGTCCGTGCCGAGCTGGCGGTAGTGCGGCAGCGAGCACGCCACCTCGACGCCACGTTCGGCGAACCACTCGGGCAGGTGCTGGTAACGGCGGACCGTCAGGATCGTCAGGTTGCACCGGTCGATCACGTGGAGCCCGCGGGCGATGCACGCGTCGACGAGGTACTCGAAGTGCGGGTTGAGCTCGGGCGCGCCGCCCGTGAGGTCGACCGTGTGGAGCGCCCCGCCGTCCGGGTGGGCCTGGATGCGGTCGATGGCCGCGAGGCACGCGTCGACGGCGGCGCGGTCCATGTTCTCGTCGGTCCGGTCCGGGCCCGAGTCGACGTGGCAGTGCCGGCACGTCATGTTGCACAGCTTGCCGATGTTGATCTGGACGATCTCCAGCGGGGCGGGCGTGAGGCCCTCGCGCCAGCCATTCGCCACCAGGTCGCGGTGGAAGCTGCCCGTGCCGGACGGGCCACCTGCGAGGGCGACCGCGTCGAGGGCGTCGAACTGGGCGGCGGGCTCCGCGAGCGGGGTCCGACGGCCGTACAGGCTGGTCGTTCGCTTGGGGCCGTCCATCACGTCCGCCATCAGTTCGGCGGACAGGACGGGGAGGGGGATGGCTGCGCCGTCGCCGTTGGACATCGGGGAGGAGGGTCGGGGGGAGGAGCCTACGGGCGAGGGGCGCTCCGTGGTCTGTCCCACACGAGCACGCGGGACTGTCTGACACGAAGGCACCCGCGCTACATCGTCTGGGCCTTGACGCCGTCGAGCATCTGGAGCCCGTGGACCAGGCTGGCGCCGCCCCGGATGGCCGTCGCCACGTGGATCGCCTCGGTCATCTGCTCGAGGTCGGAGCCCTTCGCCAGCGAGTCCTGCGTGTAGGCGTCGATGCAGTACGGGCACTGGACGGTGTGGGCGACGGCGAGCGCGATCAGCGCCTTCTCGCGCGCCGACAGGGCGCCGTCTTCGAAGACCTTGCCGTAGTAGCTGAAGAAGGCGTCCGCGAGCGGCTTCGAGCCCTCAGCGATCTCGCCGAAGCGGGGCAGGTGCTCGGGCTTGTAATACGTGTCCACGGTCGGGGCGGGGAGGGGAGGCCGAAACTAGTCGCAACAGCGAATGGCCGAGAGCCGACGCGGCGGCCCCCGGGCGGTTGTGGAGCCGGCGCGCGGCGGATACCTTACCCGGTCCGCGTCCTGCGTCCCTCCGACCGCTCCCGTGCCTCTCTACGGCTGGCTCTTCCTGCTCCTCGCTCTGGCCGCTGTGGGCGTGTGGATGGCCCGCCAGCGACGGCCCAAGCTCCCCGCGCACGCGCCGCCGCCCGACGCCGACTCCCTCGGGACGCTGGGCCTGTCGGCGCCCCGCCCCGCCAGCACGCGGCGCCCGGACAGCGACGAGGCCCGGTTTACCGACGACCCCCCGCCCGCGCCGCGCCCGGCGGCGCCCACGGCCCGCCCCTCCGGCGACGACCGGGTCGACGCCGACGGCGTCTCGGCGGTCCGCCCCGCGAGCCGGCGCCCGGCGGGCGCGACCGTCGCCGACGACGCGCCGTGGTCCGGCAAGGCCGTCCCGCTCCTGCTGGCGTCGCTGGCGGCGCACGCCGGCGGCCGCGTCGCCGTGGTCCGCCACGACGGCGACCGGCACCAGGTGGTCGCGCGGAGCGACCAGGGCGTGCTCGTGCCGGTCGCCGGCTCGGCGCTGGCGCTCGACGGGCCCGCCGACTTCGGGGCGGACGACCTCGGCCCGCTCACGGCGCTCGTCGGCGAGGCCGCCCGCGCCGTCCCGCTCGACGGCGGCCGCATCCTGCTCGTCGAGCGCGGCGACGCCTCCGCCGACCGCTACGCGGCCCTGCTGGCGGCCCTCGCCGAGACGCCCCCGGACGCTGCCGGCGCCCCCGCGCCCGATGCCACCCCGGCCGACGACGGCCCCGCCGAGGCGGCCCGACCCGTCCCGCGCGCCGAGATCATCGCCCAGGAGCAGCGGGGCGCTCTCGACGCCGACCGCCCCCTCGCGTTCGCGCTCGTCACGCTCGCCGACGCCGAGGAGCGGCTGACGCGCCACACGCCCGAGATGGTGGCCATGGCCGAGAGCGACCTCCGCGACCGCCTTGAGACGGCGCCCGACGTCCGCCGCGTCGAGCCCTTCGGCGACCTGCTCTTCGGCGCCTTCCTCGACCTCGCGCCCGCCGACGCCGCCGACTGGTGCGGCACCCTCGCCTCCGGCGAGCCCCCGCTCTTTATCGGCGCCGTGGCCCCGGCCGACGGCGACCCGAACGCCATCCGCGACGCCGCCGCCCAGGCCTTGCGCGACGCCTACGACCAGCAGCGCTCGCGCGTCGTCGAGGTCTGAGAGGGCAAGGGGGAGGAGGCAAGAGGCAAGGGCTTCGAAGGAACTCTGGCAATCGCCAACGCTTCGACCCTTCGAGGACTAAAGCGCGAGCCGTGCGCCTGTCGAGACTCCAGGGGTTCGAACGTGGAGCCTCTTGCCCCTTCCCACTTGCCTCTTGCCTCCCGCCATGACCGTTCTCGTCCTCAACGCCGGGTCCTCGTCGCTCAAGGTCGACCTTATCGACGCCGACGCCGGGGCCACGCTGGCGTCCGGGCAGGTCGAGCGGATCGGGGCCGTCTCGTCGCTGGCGTCGTTCCGGTTGGGCGACGGCAAACCGGAGCGGATCTCGCTCGGCGCGCCCGACCACGCGACGGCGCTGGCGCACCTGATGGAGCAGATGCGCGAGGCGGACGGGCCAAACCAGGACGTGTTGCCCGAGATCGAGGCCGTCGGGCACCGCGTCGTCCACGGCGGCGAGCGGTTCGCCGAGTCCGCCCTCGTCGACGGCGAGGTGATTGACGCCATCCGCGACGCCTTCGACTTGGCGCCGCTCCACAACCCGGCCAACCTCCAGGGCATCCGGGCCGCGCAGAAGGCGTTCCCCGACGTGCCCCACGTGGCCGTCTTCGACACGGCGTTCCACCAGACGATCCCGCCGCACGCCTACCTCTACGCGCTTCCCAACCGCCTCTACCGGCGCCACAAAATCCGCCGCTACGGGTTCCACGGGACGAGCCACTACTACGTCTCGCGCCGCTTGTACGAGCTCGCGGGCCTCGACCTGCAAGCCTCGCGCGTGGTCACCATCCACCTCGGCAACGGGTGCTCGATGGCTGCCATCCGCGACGGCCGCTCCGTCGACACGTCGATGGGAATGACGCCGCTCGAAGGGTTGGTGATGGGGACGCGGTGCGGCGACCTCGACCCGTCCATCGTCTTCGAGATCGCCGAAAAGGAGGACGCCTCGCTGGCGGAGGTCCACACCTTGCTCAACCGCTACTCCGGGCTCCTCGGCCTCAGCGGCTACGCGGCCGACATGCGCGACCTCTTGGACGAGGCCGCCGACGGCGACGTGCGCTGCCAGCAAGCCATCGACGTGTTCTGCTACCGCGTAAAAGGGTACCTCGGCCAGTACCTCGCCGCGCTCGGCGGGATCGACGCGGTCGCCTTTACGGCCGGCATCGGGACGTTCGCCGCGCCCGTCCGTGCCCAGATCCTCGAGGGCCTGGAGGGCCTGGGGATGACGCTCGACCCGGCCGCCAACGCCGCCGCCAGCGGGGCCGAGGCCCGCATCACGACCGCCGACAGTGCGGTCCCGGTCTGGGTCGTCCCGACGAACGAGGAGCTGGTGATCGCCCAGGACACGCAGAAGCTGGCATCCGCCTCGCGGCTCTCGCCGTTTGTCTGAGCCCGACGCCTGCCGTAAGCGCCTCGGCGCCGTCCTCGTCTAGTCTCGTTCCCACGCCCCCGCCGCCGTGCGCTCCCGCCCGATTCTCGCCGCCCTCGTCGCCGTCCTCGCCCTGGCCGCGTGCGAGCGTCCGGCGGGCCCGCAGGGCGACACCGAGGCGCTCGCGCTCCTCGACCGCGCGCGGATCCACCACGGCTCGGCCGTCCTCGACCGCGCCGAGGTCTCGTTTTCGTTCCGGGGCACCCCGTTCACCGTCCGCCGCGACAACGGCGCCTTCCGCTATGCGCGGACGCTGACCGACAGCCTGGGGCGGACCGTCGAGGAGGTCGTCGACAACGACGGCCCGCACCGCTTTGTCGACGGCGTCGAGGTGCCGCTCGACGCCGCCGAGGCGGGGCGCTTGACGACGGCCGTCAACTCGGTCGTCTACTTCGCCCTGCTCCCGGCCCCGCTCGCCGACCCCGCCGTACGGGCCCGCCTCCTGACGCCCGACCGCGTCGGCGGCCAGGACTACGACCGCGTCGCGGTCACCTTCGCCCAGGAGGGCGGCGGCGCCGACTTCGACGACGAGTACGTCTACTGGCTCCGCCAGTCGGACGGGCAGATCGGGCACTACGCCTACACCTTCGCGGTCACTCCCGGCGACACGGCGCGGGCGGCGACGGGCACGCGCTTCCGCGAGCCGATCGGCGAGCGCCGCGTCGGCGGCGTGCTGTTTCAGGACTGGCGCAACTGGTCCACCGACTCGCTCGGGGCGCTCGAGAGCTACGGCGACGTGTTCGACGAGCGCCGGACGTTCGTGGTCTCGGAGGTGATGCTGGACGACGTCCGCGTCGAGCCGATCGGCCGCTAGGGCCTACGGGCCGGGTGTACTCAGTCCGTGTCGAGTCCGACGACCCCTCTGGGTATCTTTCGAGCCACCCGTTTGCCATGCCGACCCTTACCGACGCCCCCTCCGACAGCGGCGGGTTCGGGCTCCTCGCCCGCGCCCTCCCCGACGCCGTCCTCGCGCTCGACGCCGAGGGCGTCGTCGTGTTCGCAGACGCACGCGCGGCGGGCCTCTTCGGCGACGACCTGCGCGGCGCCCGGTTCGACGACCTGCTCGCGCCCGACGACCGCGGCGCGATCCGCGGCCCCGACGGGCGGCTGGCGGTCGGCGTGTGGGACGTGCGCCCGGTCGCCGGCGGGCCGTGGCTGAGCGTCGCCCTCCACGCGGTCGACCCGGCCGACGCGTCGCTGAGCGACGGGGGCGGCGGGGCCGTGGTGCTGGCGCGGCCGGTCCCGACGGGCGGCGCCGCCGACCGGACCGACCTGTTCCGGCTCGCCTTCGACGCGGCCAACAACCTCATCGTGGTGACCGACGCGCGGGCGCCGGACGCCCCGATCGTGCTCGCCAACGAGCACTTTCTGGAGTCGACCGGGTACGCGCGCGAGGAGGTCGTCGGCCGGAACTGCCGCTTTCTCCAGGTCCGTCCGGACGGCACGCGCGACGACGACCAGCCCGAGCTCGACGTGCTGCGCCGCGCGCTCGCGGCGGGCGAGCCGGCGCGCGTGGTGCTCCGCAACTACCGCAAGTCGGGCGAGCTGTTCTACAACGAGCTCTACGTCTCGCCCATCCGCGACGCCTCAGGCACGCTGGTCCACTTCGTCGGCGTCCAGAACGACGTGACCGAGCGCGTGCTGGCCGAGCAGGTGTCGGCCGAGCGCGCCGAGATGGTGGGGTCGTTTTTCGAGGGGATGCCGCTGCCGATGGGCGTGCTGGATCACCGCCATGGCCGCCTGACCCATCGCGCGGTCAACCGCGCGGCCAGCTCGCTGTTCGGCCGCCCCGCCGGCGAGGTGGTCGGCGTGGACATCTCCTCGCTCGATGTGCCCCTCGACGAACACGGCCGGTGGTCGGCCGCCGTCGAGCAGGCCGCCGACGGCCCGGCCACGTTCGAGACCTCCCACCCGTGGGGCTCGACGGAGCCCGGCGCTCGCGTGCTTCGGTTCAACGTCAGCCCCGTGCCCGCTTCCGTAGGGCTCTTCGCCTACGTCGGCGAGGACATCACCGAGGCGCGCCGGTCGGAGCGCCAGCGCCAGCTGCTCGCGGCGGCCGTCGCGAGCGCCGCTGAGGCCATCGTCGTGACGGACGCCGACCTCGTCGACGGCCCGCACATCCTGTACGCCAACGCCGCCCACCTCGACATCTTCGGGTACCAAGCCGACGAGATCGTCGGCAAGACGCCCCGCGTGTACCAGGGCCCCCGCACCGAGCGGGCCGTGCTCGACCGCGTCCGCGCGGCGCTCGAAGCGGGCGAGATGGTCCGGGCCGAGACCATCAACTACCGCAAGGACGGGACGCCCTTCCACCTCGAATGGGAGATCGCGCCGGTGCACGGGCCCGACGGCCGCGTCGTCAACTTCGTCGGCACGCAGCGCGACGTGACGGATCGGCGCCGGCTCGAGCGCGAGGTGCTCGACGTGTCGGCCCACGAGCGCGAGCGGATGGCCCGCGACCTCCACGACGGGCTCGGCCAGGTCCTCACGGGCGCGGCGCTCCGCATCGAGGCACTCGCGAACGGGCTCGAGGCCCAAGGCCTCGGCGACCGCGCGCAGGAGGCGCGCGAGGGGCGGGCCCTCGTCGAGCGGGCGCTGAACGAGGCCCGGGCCACGGCGCGCGGCCTGCTCCCCGCCGTCGCCGACCGCAACGGGCTGACCGTCGCGCTCGGCCGGCTGGCGGCGGACGTCGGCCAGGCCTACGGCATCCCGTGCGTCTTCCGGGCGCCCGAGCCCGTCGGCGCGCGGACCGTCGAGGCGGCGGGGCACCTCTTGCGGATCGCCCAGGAGGCCGTCGCGAACGCCGCCCGCCACGGCCGGCCCGCCACCATCGAGATCGCGCTCCACGCCAGAGACGGCACCGCCATGCTCGCCATCCGCGACGACGGCCGCGGCCTGCCCGACAACGCCGGGGCGGCCGCTGGCGGGCTCGGCCTCAACACCATGCGTTACCGCGCCGACCGCGTCGGCGGGGCCCTCCGGATTGGGCCCCGTCCCGACGGCGGGACCGAGGTTGTGGTCTCGTTCCCCATCGACCCGCGCTAGCGGCGACCGCCGCCGACGCTCTGCCCGAGTCTGCATCCGGTCTCGATGGGCCGGGCGCCGGCCGCGAGTAGTTTCCGACCGCGGGTCCGGAACGTCCCGGCGCCCCCACCTCCCGCACCACGCATGTCTGATACGATCCGCATCGCCTCCGGCCAGGGCTTCTGGGGAGACCTCCAGCGCGCGCCCATCGACCAGGCCCGGCTGGGGCCCATCGACGTGCTCGTCATGGACTACCTCGCCGAGGTCACCATGTCGATCCTGCAGAAGCAAAAGCTTCGTGACGAAACGAAGGGCTACGCCCGCGACTTTGTGGAGGTGGTCACCGAGCTGGCGCCCGACATCGTCGAGAAGCGGTTCAAGGTGATCTCGAACGCGGGCGGCGTGAACCCCGTCGCGTGCGCCGAGGCGATCGTCGAGGGCGCCCGCCAGCGGGGCGTGACCGGCCTCAAGGTGGCCGTCGTGACGGGCGACGACCTGCTCGACCGGCTCGGCGACCTGATCGCCGACGGCGTGCCGCTCGCGCACATGGAGACCGGCCAGCCGCTCGCCGAGGTCCTCGACCACATCGTGAGCGCGAACGCCTACCTCGGCGCCCAGCCCATCGCGGAGGCGCTGGCGATGGGGGCGGACGTGGTCGTCACGGGGCGGACTACGGACACCGGCCTCACGCTCGCCCCGCTCGTCCACCGCTTCGGGTGGGACTGGGCCGACTGGGACAAGATGGCCGCCGGCACGGTCGCCGGCCACATCCTCGAGTGCGGCGCGCAGTCGTCGGGCGGCAACTTTACCGACTGGCGCGACGTGCCCAACATGTCGGCCATCGGGTTCCCCATCGCCGAGGTCTCCGCCGACGGCTCGTTCGTCGTGACCAAGCATGAGGGGACCGGCGGGCTCGTCTCGCGAGGGACGGTCGCCGAGCAGCTGTTGTACGAGATCGGCGATCCGGCCGACTACATCACGCCCGACGTCGTCGCCGACTTTACCAGCATCCAGCTCGCCGACCAGGGCGGCGACCGCGTGCAGGTCAGCGGCATCCAGGGGACCGAGGACACCGAGTTCCTCAAGGTCTCCGCCGCCTACGCCGACGGCTGGAAGGCCACGTCCACGTTGGTCTACGCCTGGCCGGAGGCCGCCGCCAAGGCCCGCGCCGCCGCCCAGATCCTGAAGGACCGCCTCGACGCGCTCGGCCTCGCCTTCGACGAGTACCGCTCGGAGATCATCGGGCTCAACGCGCTCAGCGAGACGACCGAGTCGGACCCGACGCGAGAGGCCGACCTCGACGAGGTCCAGCTCCGCGTCTCGGTGCGCGGCCAGGACAAGGCGGCCGTCGAGCAGTTCGGCCGCGAGATCGCCCCGCTCATCCTGACCGGCCCGAGCGCCGTCACGGGCTTTGCGGGCGGCCGCCCGCGGCCCAGCGAGGTCATCGCGTACTGGCCCGCGCTCATCCCCAAGGACCGCGTCCAGACGGAGGTCCGCGTGCTGGAGGTCTAGGGCCTGGCCGTGCGACGCCGGGGGAGGCGACCGGGCCGTCCGCGGGCCGTAAGGCCTTCGCCGGGCAGAGCCTAGGGCGCGGCGCGCGCGCCGGATTCCTGCGCCGACGGGTTGAGCCCCGGGCGTTCTGGCCGATACCATCTGAGACCCATGCCTGCCTCTATGTCTGCGCCCGCCGTTCTCCTCGTCGAGGACGACCCGACCAACCAGCTCATCGCGCTCTCGATGCTCCGGCACGTGGGCGTCGAGGCCGACTCGGCCTCCGACGGGCTCGCGGGCGTCCGGATGGCCACGGACGGGCGCTACGACGTGGTCCTGATGGACATCCAGATGCCCGTCATGGACGGGGTCGAGGCGATGCGCGCGATCCGCTCGCGGCTGGGGCCGGAGAGCCCCCGCATCGTGGCCGTGACGGCCCACGCCACGGTCGGCACGCGCGAGGCCATGATCGCCGCCGGCTTCGACGGGTTCTACAACAAGCCGCTCTCGATCGCGATGCTCCAGGACGCCATCACCCCCCCGCAAGCCGCCTCTGCCGCGCCCGTCCTCATCGCGCGGCCGGCTGCGCCCGCGCCCGACGCCGCCGCCGAGCTGGTCGCCAGCGTCCGCGCCCACGTCCGCGCGCTCCTGGGCGAAGACGACGAGGCGTTCGTCGTCGACCTCGCGCAGTCGTTCGTCACCACGGCCCGCACGGGCGCCGAGCGCGCGGCGCAGGCTCGCGACGCGGGCGACCCGGCGTCGGTCGCGGCGGCCGCCCACGCCCTCAAGGGCAGCGCCGCCAACGTCGGCCTCGGCGCCCTCGCCGGCTCGTGGGACGTCGTCGAGGCCGGCATCCGCTCCGGCGATGCGGACGTGCTCGCGGGCCCGCTCGACGACGCGCTCGACGCCACCCACCACGCCGTCGGCCTGCTCGCGAGCGTCGGCTAGACGCTGGGGCCCGACGGGTCGGATCGGCTTCCGGCAGGCTCGAGCCCTCTCCCCACGGGGTCCAGACGGCTTGCGCGGCACGTCACGCGGCGAGGGACCCACGCCCCCACGCTCGCGTACCGGACCCGCGCCACCGCCGGCGCCCGCTCCGCACCGCATGGCCTCCCCCCTCCGCCGCCTCGACGCCGACCTCTGGCGCTACCGCTGGACGCTCGGTCCGGGCCTGCTCTGCGCGCTCGCCTCGGCGCTGTTCACGCTCTTTATCCCCGGGCTCGTCCGCGAGGCCATCGACGCGATCCCGCGCATGGTGGCCGTCCAGGGCTACGCCGCGGGCACGGCCGCCGGCGAGGCGCTCTTCGCCGACTTCCGCGCCTCCCTCGTCCTGCTCGGGGCCATGATCCTGGCGCTGGCGGCTGTTTCGGGACTGTTCATGTTCCTGATGCGGCGGCTCGTCGTCGTCGCCAGCCGGCGGATCGAGGCCGACCTTCGGGGCCGCCTCTACGCCCACCTCCAGCGGCTCTCCGGCAGCTTCTACCACCGCTTCGCGACGGGCGACGTGATGACGCGGGCGACGAGCGACATCGAGAAGGTGCGCCGCTACGTCGGCCCGGCGCTGATGTACCTCTCGCGCGCCATCGCGGCCATCGTCATGGCGCTCACGTTCATGCTGGCGATCTCGCCCACGCTGACGTTCTGGGCCGTCCTGCCGATGCCCGTGCTCGCGGTGTCCGTCTTTTTTGTCAGCCGGCTCGTCCACGTCCGCACCGACCGCCAGCAGTCGGCCTACAGCGCGCTCACGAGCCGCGTCCAGGAGGCCTTGTCCGGCATCCGCGTCGTCAAGGCGTACGCCCAGGAGGAGGCGTGGGGCCGGCGCATCGACGCCGCCAGCGACGACTACCAGCGCCGCGCGCTTGACCTCGCGCTCGTCGACGCGGCCTTCCGCCCGGTTCTGCTCATCCTGATCGGGCTGAGCACCGTGCTCGTGGTCGGCGTCGGGGGGCGGCTCGTCATCGAAGGGGCGCTGTCGCTGGGCAACATCGCCGAGTTCATCATCTACGTCGCGAATCTGACGTGGCCGGTCGCCTCGTTCGGCTACGTCGTCTCGATGGTCCAGCAGGCCTCGGCGTCGATGGACCGGATCGCGACGATTCTCGACACCGAGCCCGTCGTCTCCGATGCGCCGGGCGTCACCGACGGTGCGCCGATCGAGGGCCGCGTCACGTTCGACGACGTCGTGTACCGCTACACCGAGGACGGCCCGGCCGTGCTCGACGGCGTCTCGTTCGACGCGCCGGCCGGCACCTCGCTCGGCATCGTCGGCCGGACCGGCTCGGGCAAGTCGACGCTCGTGGAGCTGATCCCTCGGCTGATGGACCCGACCGCCGGGACGGTCCGCGTCGACGGCCGCGATGTGCGCGAGATCCCGCTCGTGGCGTTGCGGAGCGCCGTCGGCTACGTGCCCCAGGAGGTCTTCCTCTTTTCCGACACCATCGGCCACAACATCGCCTTCGGCGTGCCGGACTCGCCCGAGGCGGCCGTCCACGACGCGGCGCGAGAGGCTGACCTGCTGGCGAACGTCGAAGGCTTCCCGCGCGGGTTCGAGACGCGCGTCGGCGAGCGCGGGATCACGCTGTCGGGCGGCCAGAAGCAGCGGACGGCGATTGCCCGCGCCCTCATCCGCCGCGCGCCCATCTTGATCTTCGACGACGCGCTCTCGGCCGTCGACACCCGGACGGAGGCGACGATCCTGGAGAACCTGCGGGCCCAGTTCGGGCAGCGGACGGTCATCGTGGTCAGCCACCGCATCTCGGCCGTCCAGGACGCCGACCAGATCCTGGTGCTCGACGACGGCCATGTCGCGGAGCGCGGCACGCACGACGAGCTGGTAAGCGCCGGCGGCGCGTACGCGACGCTGTACCGCAAGCAGCAGCTCGAGGCCGAGCTCGCGGGCGCGTAGTCCGGGCGTGCGGTGTCTCCAGGCGTAACCCCGACGTAGGGGCGCCGTAGAGCACCCCGATTCCCCCACCGAGGCCATGCCCAGCTCCGTCCCCCACACCGGCCCCTACGACTCCGACTTCGACGACGACCGTTTCGGTGAGTCCGACCTCGGCCCCTACGAGCCCGACACCGAGGAACGCTCGCTCGCGCTGATGGCCCACCTCTCGGGGTATGCCGGGCTCGTCCTGCCGCTCGGCAGCTTGCTCGGGCCCGCGCTGCTGTACTGGCTCAAGCGCGACGAGTCCGCGTTCGTGGAGGACCAGGCGCGTGAGGCGCTCAACTTCCAGATCACGATCGTCGCCGCCGCCGTGGTCTCCGGCATCCTGTGCGCCGTCGTCGTCGGCATCCCCATGCTCATCGGCGTCGTCGCGTGGTGGTTTATCGGCACGGCCTACGGCGCGATCCGCGCGAACGAGGGCGAGTGGTACCGCCACCCCCGCATTTGGCGCCCCGTCCAGGACTAGCCGCCCTGGATCAGACACCGCGCGGTCGGGGTTGAGGGGCGGCCCCCTCCCCCGACCGCGTGCTCGTTTCCGACCTCCCCACCCCGGCGCTCCTCGTCGACCGCGCCCGGCTCCACGCCAACCTCGACGCGATGGCGGCCCGCGCCGACGCCCAGGGCGTCGCGCTCCGGCCCCACGTCAAGACGCACAAGAGCCCGGCCATCGCCCGGATGCAGACCGATCGGGGCGCGCGCGGCCTGACCGTCGCGACGGTCGACGAGGCCGAGGCGTTCGCCCAAGCCGGCTTTGACGACCTGCGGCTGGCGTCGCCCGTCGTGGGCCCGACCAAGCTCGACCGGCTCGCGACGCTCGCGAGCGCCGGCACGCGCATCTCGTTCACCGTCGATTCGGCCCGGGGCGTCGCGCTCGCGGCCGAGGCGTTCTCGGCAGCGGGCGCGACGGCCGACGTGCTGGTGGAAGTCGACGGGGGGTACGGGCGCTGCGGCGTCGCATATGACGACCTCCCCCTCGCGATCGACGTCGCCGGGCGGGCGGCGGCGGCCGACGGCCTCCACCTCGTTGGCGTCCTCTCGCACGGCGGCGACGCGTATGCGGCGGAGGACGACGACGCGCGCCGGCTGGCGATGGACACCGAGCGCGACCGGACGCTCGCGGTCGCCCAGGCGTTGGCGGATGCGGGCCTGCTCGACGCCGCTGCCGCCGAGGTCTCCGTCGGCTCGACGCCCGGAGCAACCGTGTTCACCAATACCCCCGCCGGTGGCCTGCGCGTGACCGAGATCCGGCCGGGCACCTACGCACTGATGGACCGGATGCAGGTCGCCCTCGGGGCCGCGAGCCTGCTGGACTGTGCCCTGGTCTGCGTCTCGACCGTCGTGTCGAAAAAGCGGTTCGACGACGGGACGGAGCGCGTCATCACCGACGCCGGGAAGAAGGTGCTGACCTCCGACCTCGCGCCCGGCCTGGACACGTTCGGCGATGTCCTCTACAGCCCGCGCACGATGATCGCGCACCCCCACGCCGTCGTCTCGGCGCTGAGCGAGGAGCACGGCTGGGTCGACACGCCGGGCGGGGCGATCTGGGACGTGGCCGACCCCGTGTTCGTGGTCCCCAACCACGCCTGCGTCGCCGTCGCCACGCGCCGCCACCTGTATCTCGTCGACGGCGACGAGGTGGTCGAGACGCTCGACGTGGTGGCGCGGTAGGCGCCGTCTCAGTCGGCGGGCGGTCCAAAATGAGTGGACGGAATGGGTGGGCTGGCATTCCGTGCGGGCGCGGGTAAACGGGTCGGCGGTCCGATGGCACGGGGCTGTCAAGGAGGGCCGGTACCGATCCGACCGCTCCACCCTCCCCGATGACCACGCTCAAGCCCATCCTGCTCTGCCTCGCCGCGATCGCCACGTTTGCGGCCGCGAACGTGGTCTCGGTGGCGACGGCGCCCGGCCCGGCGCCCGCCGCGCAGGTGGCCGCGCGGTAGCGATTCCTGGCGTCGGCGCGAGCCGGCTGGCGCCACGGCCCCCGTATCTTGCCGGCACACTGCAGGCGACGACATGGCGGGCCACAACAAATGGTCGAAGATCAAGCGCAAGAAGGGGGCGGCCGACGCCAAGCGCTCGAAGGTCTGGGCGCGCATCACGCGCGACATCATGATGGCGGCGCGTGAGGGCGGCGGCTCGCCCGACATGAACGCCCGGCTGGGGCTGGCCGTCGAGCAGGCCAAGGGCGCCAACATGCCCAAGGACAACATCGAGCGGGCCATCAAGCGCGGCACCGGCGAGATCGAGGGGGCCGACTACGAAGAGGGCACGTATGAGGGCTACGCGCCCGGCGGCGTCGCCGTCTTCATTGACACCCTGACCGACAACACGAACCGGACCGTCGCCGACCTGCGATCCCTCTTCGCGAAGGCGGGCGGCAACCTGGGCTCGTCGGGCTCGGTCGCCTTCCTGTTCCAGCCCCAAGCCCACTTCGAGGTGCCGGCCGACGGCGTCGACGAGGACGACCTGTTTCTGCTCGTGGCCGATGCGGGCGCGGCCGACCTGCGCCGCGAGCCGGGCGACGACGGCGAGGTGTTCGTGATCGAGGCGCCGACGGATGCGTTCGGCGCCGTCCAGGCCGCGCTGGCCGAGGCCGGCATCGAGCCGTCGGAGGCGTCGCTCGTCCGCATCCCCACGACAACGACCGAGCTGGCGCCCGCCGACGCGGCCAAGGTGCTCCGCCTGCTCGACCAGCTCGACGACCACGACGACGTCCAGGCCGTCTTCTCGACCCTCCACGTCGACGACGCCGCGCTCGCCGAATACGAGGGATAGAGGCGCGGAGGGATGGGGCATGGGCAGACTGTCGCCTGGATCCGCATCCCTCCATCCCGCATCCCGTATCCCTCCTCCCCATGATCGTCCTCGGCATCGACCCCGGCACGCGCACCGCCGGCTACGGCGTCGTCGAGGCGGGCGCGGGGCGCAAAAAGGACCGCGCGCTCGCGTTCGGCACCATCGAGCTGCCCACCGACCTCGACCACGCGTTGCGGCTCCAGCGGATCTACGCCCGCATCCTCGAGCTGGTCGACGAGTTCCACCCCGACGAGGCGGCCGTCGAGGTCCCGTTTCTGGGTCAGAACGTCGACACGCTGCGCAAGCTGGTCCGCGTGGAGGCGACCGTCATGCTGGCGGCGATGCACCGCGAGATCCCGGTCGTGCAGTACGCCCCGGCCGAGGTCAAGAAGGCCGTCACTGGGAACGGGCGCGCGGCCAAGGAGCAGGTCGCCTTCATGATCCGCGCGGAGTTGGGGCTGGCCGACTCCGGCAAGCTCGACGCCAGCGATGCGCTCGCGGTCGCGCTCTGCCACGCGCGCCGGGCGAACGCGGGCCCGGCGGCAGGCGCCCCGAAAGACTGGGCCGCCTTCATCAAAGCCAACCCCGGCCGCGTCCGCTAGTGTCCGCCGTCCCCTTCCGCCTCGACACCGCCGCGGCCGCGCTCGCTCGGACGCCCGCCGTGCTCAGCGCCCTGCTCGCGGACCTTCCCGCCGACTGGCTCGACGCCGACGACGGCCCGGACACCTGGACGCCCCGGCAGGTCGTCGCCCACCTCGTTGACGGCGAGCGGACCGACTGGACCGTCCGCGCGCGGCGGATGCTGGCCGAGACCGCGCCCCGGTTCGCGCCCTACGATCGCGACGCCTCGCTCGCGGACGCCGACCGCCAGCCGGTCGCCGACCTGCTCGACGCGTTCGCCGGTGCGCGCGCCGAGAACGTCGCCTGGCTCCGCGCGACGGTCACGCCTGGCGACCTCGACCGCACCGGCGTCCACCCTGGGTTCGGCATCGTGACCCTGCGCCAGCTGCTGGCGACGTGGGTCGCGCACGACCACGGCCACCTCGTCCAGATCGCGCGGACGCTGGCGCGGGCCTCGCGCGACGAGGTCGGCCCGTGGGCCGCGTACCTGTCCGTGATGGGGCCTACGTCGCGGTGACGAGGCCCCGCTCCTCGTCGCGAACGCGGACCACGTCGGAGACCTCGGCGGCGTCGAGCGCGCCGTCCGACATCGACACCACGAGCTCGGCGATGCGCTCGGCCTTGCGGGGCGTCTGCGTCCACTCCGGGTGCGCCGTCTCGATCAGCGACACCAGGATCCGGACGTAGGGGAAGCGGTCGGCGGGTGTGCCGAGCGCGCCGGTGGCCTCGGCCAGCAGCTGGGCGTTGCGGCCGACCTGACGGTCGAGAATGCGGCGGTCGTACGGCATCGGAGGGGCGGGGGAGAGGGGACTCCCGAGAGGGGCGGCCCCTATACTACCGGCGCCCCGCCACAGTTCGGTGGGGCCGATGCCCATGCCCGCCCCCCGCCCCGCGTTCCCCAACCCGCGCCCGCCGTATCGGCTGGAGCTGCTGCCGGTCGTGCCGCCGTTCTACCGGCGCGCGCGCGCCTCGGCGGTGCAGGCGGGCGAGCTGGTGTACTACGGACCGGCGCCGGCTTTCTACGGCATCGGCGAGGTCGTCTCGCAGACCGAGGAGCACGTGCTCGTCGACTTCCGGGGGACCGGCCAGCTCGGCGTCCACAAGGAGGCGCTGGAGCCGCAGTACGTCCTGCCGATCCCGGACGACCGCGTGGCGCTGATCTGAGCGGTGCAACGATCGGCGGCGGCTGACGTCTCTGAGGTCTCCCCCCGACTGTATGCGCCTGGCTCTCCTGATCGTCGTCGCGCTGTGCGCGCCCGTCGCCGCCCAACCCGCCCACCCGCTGATCGAGCGGATCGAGGCAGACCTCGTGCCGTCGCTCGTGGTCGCGAACGAGCCGCGCGAGCCGGTCGGCATCGAGGCGCGGATGGCCCAGCTCGGCGTGCCCGGCGCGAGCCTCGCCTACGTCGAGGGAGGCAAGATCGTGTGGGCGCGCGCGTACGGGCTGGCGCACGTCGCGACCGGGACCGCCGTCACGCCCGAGACGCGGTTCCAGGCCGCTTCCCTCAGCAAGCCCATCGCCGCGACCGCCGCGCTCGACCTCGTCGACGACGGCCGGCTAGCGCTCGACGCCGACGTGAACACGGCCCTGGCCTCGTGGCGCGTCCCGGACTCCCCGCTCACCGACGGCGCGCCGGTGACGCTGCGCGGCCTGCTGACGCACATGGCAGGCCTGACCGTCCACGGCTTCCCCGGCTATGGCCCCGGCGAAGCTGTCCCGACGACGGCGGGCGTCCTGCGCGGCGAGGGCAACTCCGAGGCGGTCCGGGTGGCACAGACGCCGCGCACGGCGTACCGGTACTCCGGCGGCGGCTACACGGTCGCCCAGCTAATGATCGAGGACGTCACCGGTCAGCCCTTCGCGGACGTGCTGAGGGCGCGCGTGCTGGCGCCGCTCGGGATGCGAAACAGCACGGCCGCCTTGCGGCTCCCCCAGGCCGTCCGCTCGCTCGCGGCGACGGGCTACCGGCCCGACGGCACGCCGGTCGGCGGCCGCTTTCGCGCGTACCCCGAGCAGGCCGCCGCCGGACTGTGGACCACGCCGACCGACCTCGCGCGCTGGCTCCTCGCCATCCAGCGCTCGCTCGCGGGCGAGCCGCACCCCGTGCTCGACGCCGAGACGGTCCGCCAGATGGTGACGCCCGACCCCGTCGGCGGGCACGGGCTTGGACCGGGCGTGCGCCCCGGCGGGGGCTTTTTCGGGCACAGCGGTGCGAATGAGGGCTTCCACGCCGTGATGACGGCCGAGACCGACGGCGGCCGGGCCATCGTCGTGATGACGAACGCGGACCTCGGGGGCGTGCTCGCGCACGAGATCCTGATCACCGTCGCTGACCACCTCGGGTGGGACGAGCCGGGGCCGACGCGCAAGACGGTCGTGGCGCTCGCGCCGGCCGCCCTCGGGCGCTTGGCGGGCCGCTATCGCGCGGTCGATCGGCCGGGGCTGGTGGTCTCGATCCGCGTCGCGGGCGCGGACCTGATCTTTGCGCGCGAGTGGGACGGCGGCGCGATCCAGCTGGCGCCCGAGTCGCCGACGGCCTTCTTCGACCGGCGGGACGCGACGACGGTCGTCTTCGCCAGCCCCGAGGGCGAGTCCTTC
Source organism: Rubrivirga halophila (assembly GCF_046845755.1). Taxonomy (GTDB): domain Bacteria; phylum Bacteroidota; class Rhodothermia; order Rhodothermales; family Rubricoccaceae; genus Rubrivirga. Next base: position 2,469,267 of record NZ_CP177357.1, on the reverse strand, counting down.
ACGGTCGACGGGCTCACCTTCGAGCGGATCGCCAGCGAGTGAACGGCGGGCCTACAGGCCGATCCGTGCGAAGACCTCTGGCCGCTCGTAGCGCGCCTCGAAGACGCCGCTGGCGGCGCCCTGCACCGTCCGGCCCGGCGCGCCGAGCGCCAGGCCCTCGGCCGTGAAGCGGTAGGTCCCCGCCATAAAGCCGTAGCTGTCGACCGACGTGATCGCGAGTGTGCCGTCGACGCCCGCGAGCACGGCGCCGGTCGCGTCGAGCGGCTCGTCGGCGTCCTCGACCGCCGCGATCGTGGCGCCGAACGCACGCGTCGGGTCATCGTCGACGGCGTAGCCGCCTGGGCCGGGGACGCCGCCCCAGCGGCGGAAGAGCACGTAGTCGTAGTCCTCGCGGTCGCTGTCGAAGAGGTCGCCGACGAACAGGCCGAGCACGAACTCGGGCCCGTCGGCGGTCTCGACGACGGTGTACACGGCCTCGCCCTCGACCGGCCGCGAGGCGTCGCCGACGGTGACGCGGCCGACGAACTCGCCGAGCAGGCTGTCCGTCGAGTCGCAGGCCGCGACGGTGAGGAGGAGGGCGGCGAAAACGAGGAGGCGCGGCATGGGCGTGGGGGAGAGAGCACGGCGCCGGGGGAGAGGGTAACCTTCGGGGCGCCCGGCCGTTCCGGGCCTTTGCTCGCGCCGTTCCCCCCGATCCCGCTGTCGAATGAGTACCGCCCTCCGTCTCGAAAATGTGACCAAGCGATACGGTGAAACGACGGCCGTCGACGGCGTCTCGTTCACCGCCGAGCCCGGCCGCCTGTTCGGGCTGCTCGGGCCGAATGGCGCCGGCAAAACGTCGACCATCCGCATGGTGACGTACATCACGACGCCCGACAGCGGGACGATCACGCTCGGCGGCGAGCCCGTCGGGCGCGCGTCGCAGGAGCGGATGGGCTACCTCCCCGAGGAGCGCGGGCTCTACCGCAAGCTCGAGGTCGGCGAGCAGCTCGTCTACCTCGCCCGCCTCAAGGGCATGCCCGAGGGCGAGGCCAAGCGCTCCGTCGCGGGCTGGCTCGACCGCTTCGACGCGCGCTCGTGGGCGGGCAAGAAGACCGAGGAGCTGTCCAAGGGGATGCAGCAGAAGGTCCAGTTTATCGCCACGATGGTCCACGACCCGGACCTCATCATCTTGGACGAGCCGTTCTCGGGCCTCGACCCCATCAACGCCGACCTGCTCGTCGAGGTGATCGGCGAGATGCGGGAAAAGGGCAAGACGGTGCTGTTCGCGAGCCACCGCATGGAGTCCGTCGAGACGCTGTGCGACGACCTGTGCCTGATGGCAAACGGCCGCGTCGTCCTCTCGGGCGGCTTGCGCGAGGTCAAGCGCCGGTTCGGGCGCGACACCGTCTCGGTCCACTTTGTCGGCGACGGCGGGTGGCTCGACCCGCTCGCCGAGGCGGGCGCGGTCCGGGTGCTGAGCCAGAGCGACGGGCAGGTCTCGGTCCGCTTGGCGGGCGCGACGCCGCGTGAGGTGCTCGGCGCCGCGCACGCGGCCGTCGACGTGGACCGGTTCGAGGTCCACGAGCCGCCGCTGGCGGACATCTTCCGGCAGGCCGTCCAGGGCGCCGGGATGGACGGGCTCGGCGAGCCGACGCCGTCCGATGCCGTCGCCGCCTGACCCGACCGATCGCCCGTCCCTCTGCCGTTTGTCCTCCGCTCCCCTGAGTTCGTGAACAAGACCCTCCTGATCGCCCAGAGCGAGTTTCTGCGGCGCGTCCGCTCCAAGCTGTTTATCGCTGCAACGCTGCTCGTGCCGTTCCTGGCCGTCGCCGCGCTCGCGCTCCCGCTGCTGGCGTTCGACGAGGATGAGGGCGCGCGGATCGTCGTCGTCGACGAGACCGGCCGTCTGGCGGACGACGTCGAGGCGGCGCTCGGCGAGATGGCCGTCGTGACCCGGAGCGAGGCGCCGCTCGACACGCTGCGCGCGCTCGTGCTGGCGGGCGACGTCGACGGCGCGCTCGTGCTGCCGGCCGGGATCGTGGCCGGGGCCGACGACGCGCAGTACTACGCCAAGGGCGGGCTCGAGTCCGGGGCGTCGGTGCGGTCGGCCGTACGCGAGTCGGTCCGCCGCGAGCGGGCGCGCGTCGCGGGCGCCAACGCCGAGGCCGTGGCCGCGTTCGAGTCCGACGTGGCCGTCCGCCGGGTGACCGTCTCCGAGGACGGCGACGCGGCCGACGACGCACTCGGCCGCTTTCTGCTGGCCAACTTCCTGAGCCTGCTGATCTACCTGTCGATCCTGATCTACGGCATGATGGTGATGCGCGGCGTGATCGAGGAGAAGGCGAACCGGATCGTCGAGGTGATCGCGTCGAGCGTGCGCCCGTTCGAGCTGATGATGGGGAAGGTGCTCGGGATCGGGGCCGTCGGGCTGGTGCAGCTGATCGCCTGGGCCGCGCTGATGGTCGGGTTCAGCCTGGCGGCTGGGCCGCTGTTCCTTGCGCTCGCGCCCGAGGCCGCCGCTGCGCCCGCCGGTGCCGGCGACCTGCCGTTCGACCCCGCCCAGCTCTCCGGCATGTTCGCGCCCGGCCTGATGCTGGCGTTCGTGGTGTTCTTCCTGGGCGGCTACCTGCTGTACTCCAGCCTGTTCGCCGCCGTCGGCAGCGCCGTCGACCAGGAGGCCGACGCGCAGAGCCTGCAGATGCCGGTGATCCTGCCCATCATGCTGCCGATCCTGTTCCTCGGGCCCGTCGCCGCCAACCCCGACGGCCCGCTGGCGCTGTTCATGTCGCTCTTTCCGCTGACCTCGCCGATCCTGATGGTGGTGCGGATGGCGGTCACAGACGTGCCCGCGTGGCAGATCGGGCTGTCGCTCGTGCTGCTCGTCGCGGGGTTCGTCGGCGTCATCGCGCTCGCGGCGCGGATCTACCGCGTCGGGATTCTGATGTACGGCAAGAAGGCGACCGTCGCGGACCTGTGGCGCTGGCTGCGGACGGCATAGGGGCAGGAGGCAAGGGGGACGCGTGAAGGGGGATAGCGTGCCGTGCCCTCGGGGCTGGCGCCAGCCCCGAGGGCACCTGTAGGGGCACGCCGGTGGCGTGCCGGCCCGGCTGGCGCAAGCCCCAAATCGCAAGCCGAGCGCTTGCGACCACGCCCCTGACGCTCGCGAACGCGTCCCCGGCGCTTGCGAATACGCCCCGGGCGCTCCGGAATGCAAGTCGGGCGCTCCGGACTACGAGGCGGGCACTCCGGAATACGTGGTGGGCGCTCCGGAACAAGAGACGGACGCGCTTCACAATCCGGGCCGGCTCGCGGACAGCCTCCGGCGATCTCGACCCCAGGGGTGCCGACTCCTCGTCCCTCATTCCTCGTTCCTATCCCCGAGCCGCGTCGGATGTGGCGGAGTTGTCGCCGCCCGACGGTCACTCTGCGGCATCACCGGAGCGCGAGACGAATCGGGGCGAGAGCGCCGTAGTGTCCGCCCGGCACACCGCCGGACCCCTGCTCACTCCTTCCCCCCGGACCCTTGACGCATCTCACCAGCCTCGCCCGTCACGCGGGCCTTGCCCTCCTCCTCGGCCTGGCCGTGGCCGTCGCCGCCGACGCCCAGCCCGCCACCCCCGCCCTCGACGCCCGCCTCGACCGTCTCGCGGAGGGCCTCTCGCTCGACGCCCGCCAGCAGGCCGCCCTCGACGCCGTCGCCACCCGGTACGCCGACGCCGACCGTGCCGACCTGTGGGCCGCCGCCGCCGCCGTCGCCGACGTGCTCACCGACGAGCAGACCGCCCAGCTTCAGACCTACGCCCGAGGCCGCCGCGACGGCGTCCGCTCGGAGCGCGGGGATCGTGACGGCCGTGGCGCGCGCGGCGCCGGTCGCGACCGTGCTCGACGGGGCGACCGCACCGATCGCGGCGACCGCGCCGAGCGCACGCCCCTCACCGACGACCAGCGCGCGGCGCTCCGCACCATCCGCGAGGAGACGCGCACGCGGACCGAGGCGCTCGCCGACCAGTACCGCGCCGGCGACCTCTCGGCCGACCAGCTGACGGCCCGCGTCCGCCAGCTCCGCGCCGACGCCCTGACGCGGAGCGCGGCCCTGCTGCCCGCCGAAGCCGCCACCCGCTTGCGCGAGCGGGCCGCCCAGCGCGACGCCGAGGCCGACGCCCGCGACGCCGCGCTCGGCCTGAGCGCCGCTCAGCGCCAGGCGATGGTCGGCCAGCGGCTCGGCCGCGAGCGCCCCGACCTCCGCCCGTACCTCGACGACCAGGGCCGCCTCGACCGCCGCGCCCTCCGCGAGGCCCAGCGCGAGCAGCGGACTGAGCGCGAGCCCGTCTTGACCGACGACCAGCGCGCCGTCGTCCTCGTCCACGCCGCGATTGCGGGCCGTGGCGGGCGTGGGGGCCGCCCCGACGGCCGTCGGCGGTAGTCTCGGCACGACTCACAGGACCCGCGCGGGCCGTCCTCTCGGGGGCGGCCCGCGTTTCATGGGGGCTCCGCCGGGCCTGGGGGAATCCGCCCCCTGCCGGGCGCGTACGTTCTGGCGAGCCCCCCGCCCCTTCCCGCGCGCAGCGGATGCCTAGTATGTTCGGATTCAACAGCGGTTACGTCGAGGACCTCTACGCCCAGTACCGCCAGAACCCCGAGTCGGTCAGCGAGAGCTGGCGCGACTTTTTCGCCGACTTCGACCCCGGACCGGGCTACGCCGACAGCATCGGCGCCGATGCGTCCGAGTCGGACCAGAAGGCCACGATGCTGGCGCCCGAGCCGTCCGGGAATGGCGCCGCGCGCGCCGCCAGCGGCGACGGCGCCCCGGCGACCCCGCCCCCGGCGGCGCCTCCGTCCCCCAGTCCCCCGGCCCCAAGTGCGCCGTCGCCCAGCGCGGCCCCGGCCGAGCTGCCGTCGCGGTTGGCGGCCCCCAGCGTGCCGCTCCCCGAGGGCGCCGGCGCGGCGCCCATCAAGGGCGTCGGGCGGCGGATCGTGGAGAACATGGAGGCGAGCCTGACCATCCCGACGGCCACCTCCGTCCGCGAGATCGCCGTCAAGCTGCTGAGCGAGAACCGCCGGCTCATCAACCGCCACCAGCGGGCGACCGGCGGCAACAAGGTCTCGTTTACCCACCTCATCGCCTACGCCATCATCCGCGCGATGGAGGCCGTCCCGGCGATGAAGGCGGCGTACCGCGAGGAGGCGGGCGTCGGCGAGCGGATCGAGCCGGCAACAACGCGGTTCGGGCTGGCGATCGACGTCGAGAAGCGCGGGCGGCGGTCGCTCCTCGTGCCGAACGTCAAGGACGCCGGCTCGCTGTCGTTCGGCGGCTTCCTCACCGGCTACAACGACATCGTCAAGCGCGCCCGCGACGGCGCCCTCGACCTCGACGACTTTGCGGGCACGACGGCGACGCTGACGAACCCGGGCGGCATCGGCACCCAGCTCAGCGTTCCCCGCCTGATGCCGGGCCAGAGCGTCATCATCGCCGTCGGCTCCATCGGCTTCCCGCCCGAGTACGCCGGCATGGACCCCGGTGAGGTGTCCCGCCTCGGCCTCAGCCCCGTCATGACGATGACGAGCACGTACGACCACCGCGTCATCCAGGGCGCCGAGTCGGGCGAGTTCCTCAACCACATCGCGGACCTCCTGCAGGGCGGCCACGGGTTTTACGACGAGGTCTTCCAGAGCCTGGGTCTCCACACGCCCCCGTTTCGCACCGGGTCCGACTCCACGCCGTCGCTCGGCAAGTCGGCGCTCGGCTCGGGCGGTCGGGCCTCCAAGGTCGAAAAGCAGGCCCGCGTCTACGAGCTGATCCGCGCCTACCGCGTGCGGGGCCACCTGCTGGCGGATACCAACCCGCTCGGGTACGAGCCCCGCAACCACACCGAGCTCGACCCCAGCAACTACGGCCTGACCGTCTGGGACCTCGACCGAACATTCTTTACCGGCGGCATGGCGGGCGTCGGCGGCGGGCTGGCGGGCAAGGGCAAGTTGCCCCTGCGCGACATCCTGGACATCCTGTGGGACACGTACACCGGCCACGTCGGGAGCGAGTTCATGCACCTGTCGTCGCCCCAAGAGAAGCGCTGGCTCATCGAGCGGATCGAGCCCCAGAACTTCCGCGAGCCCATCGACACGGCCCGCAAAAAGCGCATCTTCGAGAAGCTCAACGAGGCCGAGGCGCTCGAGCAGTTTATCCACACCAAGTACATCGGCCACAAGCGGTTCTCGCTCGAAGGCGCCGAGACGATGATCCCGCTCCTGGACGCCGTCCTGAGCGACGCCGCCGACCAGGAGACCCAGGAGGTCGTGATCGGGATGGCGCACCGCGGGCGCCTCAACGTGCTCACCAACATCCTGGGCAAGCCCTACGACGCCGTCTTCGGCGAGTTCGAGGGGACCATCAACCCGGACGCCGTGCAGGGCTCGGGCGACGTGAAGTACCACATGGGCCAGCACGGCACGCACACGTCCCCGGGCGGCGCGACGACCCGGCTCACGCTGGCGTCGAATCCGTCGCACCTCGAAGCCGTCAACCCGGTCGTCGAGGGGATGGTGCGGGCCAAGCAGCAGCAGATCGTCGAGGCCAACCCGGGCGCGAGCGAGAAGCTGCTCCGCGACCGCGTGCTCCCGGTCCTGATCCACGGCGACGCCGCGTTCGCCGGGCAGGGCGTGGTCGCCGAGACGCTCAACCTGTCGCAGCTCGAGGGCTACCGGACCGGCGGGACGGTCCACCTCGTGGTCAACAACCAGATCGGGTTCACGACGCTCCCCATGCACAGCCGGAGCTCGGCGTACGCGACCGACATCGCGCGCATGATCCAGGCGCCGATCTTCCACGTCAACGGCGACGACCCCGAGGCGGCCGTCCGCGTGGCGCGCCTCGCGCTCGACTACCGCAACGTCTTCAACAAGGACGTCGTGATCGACATGGTCTGCTACCGGAAGTACGGCCACAACGAGGGCGACGAGCCGTCCTACACGCAGCCGCTGATGTACGCCGACATCGGCGGGCACCGCTCGGTTCGCAAGCTCTACCTCGAGCTGCTGCTCCGCCGCGGCGAGCTGACGCCCGAGGAGGCCGAGGCGATTCTGGACGACTTCAAGGGCATCCTGGACCGGGCCTTCGAGGAGACCAAGGACCTCGCCGAGCAGCGCCGTGACCTCGAGCCCGTCTCGTCGCCCGTCACGACCACGACCGGCGACGTGGAGACGGCTGCCAGCCGCGAGGCCCTCACGCACGTCATGGAAACGGTCGTCGGCCTGCCGGACGACTTCGCGGTCCACAAAAAGCTGGCGCGGCTCGTCGTCGACCGCCGCCGCAAGCAGTTCGAGGACGGGACGATCGACTGGGCCTTTGCCGAGGCGCTCGCGTTCGGGACGCTTCTCCTCGAGGACACGCCGGTCCGGCTCTCGGGCCAGGACTCCGGCCGCGGCACCTTCAGCCAGCGCCACGCCATCCTCTACGACCAGAACACGGCCCACCGCTACATCCCGCTCAACCACCTCGCCGAGGGCGGGCCGGGCAACGGGCAGGCGCGGTTCCAGGTCTACGACTCGCTGCTCAGCGAGTACGCCGCGCTCGGGTTCGAGTACGGCTACACCGTCGCCGACCCGTCGGCGCTGGTCATGTGGGAGGGCCAGTTCGGCGACTTCGTCAACGGCGCCCAGATCATGATCGACCAGTTTATCACGGCGGCCGAGGCCAAGTGGGGCCAGACGTCGTCGCTGGTGATGCTGCTGCCGCACGGCTACGAGGGCCAGGGCCCCGAGCACTCGTCGGGCCGCCTGGAGCGCTTCCTGCAGGCGTGCGCCGAAGACAACATCATCGTCGCCAACTACTCGACGCCGGCCAACTACTTCCACGCCCTTCGTCGTCAGGTGCTGCGCGAGCACAAGAAGCCGCTGGTCGTGATGACGCCGAAGTCGCTGCTGCGGCACCCCGGCGCGGTCTCGTCCGTCGACGATCTCGCGGACGCGGGCTACCAGCCCTTTATCGCGGGCGACCAGCCCGGGGCGGACCGCTTGGTGATCTGCTCGGGCAAGGTGGTCTACGACGTGCTCAAGGCGCGCGAGGCGCTCGACGACGGGGCCGTGTCGGTCGCCCGGTTGGAGCAGTTCTACCCGTTCCCCGAGGCCGCCGTCCGCGAGGAGCTGGCGCGGTTCGCCGGCAAGCCCGTCGTGTGGCTCCAGGAGGAGCCGGCCAACATGGGCGCGTGGACGTTCGTCCGCCCGCTCCTCGACGACCTGCTGGCGGAGGTCGGCGGCGAGACGACGCGCGTAGAGTACGCGGGCCGGTCGGCCGCCGCGAGCCCGGCGACGGGCTCGGCCAAGGTCCACGCCGCCGAGCAGGAGCGCCTCCTGCGCGCCGCGCTCGGGATGGGCGAGGCGTAGTAGGCCCCATCCCACCTCTCCCGCTCGCGCCCGCCCCGGACCGTCGGGGCGGGCGCCGCCGTGTCGGCCGAGCCAAAAAAACGCCCGCCGCGGACCGAATCCGGGGCGGGCGGCGACAGGCCAGCGGCGACCGCTGGCGAGCCTGTGGGCCGGGGCCTAGTAGCGGCGGCGGTTCGCGCGGCGGGCCTTCTTGGCGGCCTCCTTACGCTTCTCGCGCATCACGACAGACGGCTTCGTGTAGGCCATGTTCTCGCGGTAGATCCGCAAGACGCGGGCGCGGTTCACGGTCCGCTTGAAGCGCCGGAGGGCGCGGTCGATGGACTCCTTGTCGCGAACTTTGATACCGATGGCCAAGGCGCAGGGGGGCTGTTTGAAGAGGGAGGCAGAGCGTCGGGCGCAATCGGTAAAGCTAGAGGCCTGCCGCGAGTGCACCAAGGATGTACGGGGACGGATCGGTGAAGACGGGGGGAAGCGAGGGGGCGGAGCGGACGCCCCTCGGGCCGAATTCGGTCGGTCTCGGCTGGCGTTCCCCGCCGAGACGAGGCACCTTCCGGCGGTCCAAGCCCCCACCGACATGCGCCTCGTCCTCGCCACCCGCAACCCCGGCAAGGTCGCCGAGCTGGCGGCCCGCCTCGACGGCCTGGGCGTCGACGTGGTGACGGCCGCCGAGGTCGGCGCCCCGCCCGTCGAGGAGGACGCCCCCACGCTGCGCGGCAACGCCGAGAAAAAGGCCCGCGCGCTCGTCGCCCACACCGGCCGGCCGGCGCTCGCGGACGACACCGGCCTGGAGGTCGACGCCCTCGACGGCGCCCCTGGCGTCCATTCGGCCCGCTTTGCCGGCCCCGAGGCGACGGACGCCGACAACCGCGCGCATCTGCTGGCGTCGCTCGACGGCGCCGCCGACCGTGGGGCCCGCTTTCGCACCGTGCTCGCGTTCGCCGACGGCGACACGGTCCACTATTTCGACGGCGTCTGCGAGGGGACGATCGCGAGCGCCGAGTCCGGCGACGGCGGGTTCGGCTACGACGCCCTCTTCGTCCCGGCCGACGGCGACGGCCGCACGTTCGCCGAGATGACGGCGGCCGAGAAGAACGCGATCAGCCACCGGGGCCGGGCGCTGGACGCCTTTTCCCGATGGCTGACGGAGCGGGCCCGATCGTCCTAGCGGACCGCGGTAAAGCGCTCGCCGACGTGGACGGCGTAGACCCCCCCGTCGGACTCGCGGTCGAACGTCACGGGCGTCCCGGGCGTCGTGAAGGCGTCGCCCCCGACCGCACGGGCGATGCCGATGTGGACGGGCGGCAGGCCGCGGCGGACGGCCACCAGGGCGTCGGCCTCGTCCCAGACGAAGGTGGCGAACTCCGAGCCCCGCTCGAAGACCATCTGGACGAGCGTTGCCCGACGGCCGTCGATCTGGGTGAACGTGCCGATCACGCTGCCGGCGACGAGCGCGCCGCGCCCTCGGACGAGGGCGGCGTGGTAGTCGGCCAGCGTCTGGCCCATCGCGACGCGCTGCGAGGGGCGGGCGGCGGCCACGAGGGGGGCGAGGTCGCCCAGGGTCCAGGCGTCGAGCAGGGACACCGTGCGGGCGTCGGTGGCGGCGTCGGTCGGGGCGAGCGCCGCGAGCCGGGCGGCGACCGGCGCGCCGTGCGCGATCAGCACCACGTCGGCGCCCAGCGCGCGGACCTCCAGCATCCCGCCGTCGACGGCGTAGAGGCCGGCGTAGGCCGCCGAGGTGGTGGGGAGCGGCGTGGAAACCGGCAGGGTGTAGGTCGTTTGGCCCGCCGCGGTCGGGGCGAGCGTGAGGACGGCGGCGAGCGTGAGGAGGCGGGTCATGGGACCAGGGGGGTGGTGAGGGACCACATTCGGGCTTGGCGTTGCCCGGGTTGTCACCGCCCTGCCAGCCTCCGTCACTGGACGCCACCGGCCCGTCACCACGTGTCACCGAGCACCCGGCGGCGGCGCTCCGCGTAGGCCTCCGGCGTCATCAGGGCGACCGGGCCCCGGTGGATCCCCCCGTCGATCAGGCCGTCGTAGACGCGAACGGCCACGACGTTGTCGCCGGCCCGCAGGGCCGACGCCGGCACGCGGTAGGCCCGCTCGACAAGCCACTCCTCGCCGGTCACGTCGCGCGCGTCGACGTCCCCCGTGCCACCGACCCGGACGCCGTTGACGAACGCCTCGTCGAGGTCGTCGACGGCCCCGAGGACGAGGATGAGGTCGCGCGAGGTGTCGTCGGTCGAGAGCGACACATGGGCGCGGTACCACGCGATTCCGTCGAGCCCGCTGAACCCCTGGGGCTCCCAGGTGCCGGGGACCCGGATCTGCGCCCAGCCGCTGTCGTCGATCGCGCGCGCGGCCCACGGGCCATCGCCGGGCGAGAACCGCCACAGGCCCTCGAGGTCGGCCACGATCGGGACGCCGGCCGGGTTGCTCGCGCTCGGGACGGCGAGCGTGACGGGGCCTTCCAGGAGGCCGCCCTCCAGCCCGCCGTCGAAGACGCGGACGGACAGGACGTTGGGGCGGTCGGTGTGCAGCAGGGCAGGGGGGACCCGGTAGATCCGAAAATCGAAGGCCGCGGTTTTGTAGTCGGGAGGGGGACGTCCGCTCGCGCCGATCCGCTCGCCGTTGAGCCACACCTCGTCCGTGTCGTCGATGCGGCCGAGCAGGAGGTGGGGCAGCTCCTTCGTGATGAGGCTGGCGGCCTCCGCGTCCAGGGTGAAGGTCGTCCGGTACCACGCGGTGCCGTCGTAGCCGTGGTAGCCCGCGTCCTCCCACGCGGCGGGGACCGGGATGCGGTCCCAGGCCTTGCCCCCCTGCCACGTCGAGTCGCCGCCGATGCGGAAGGCCCACACGCCGCGCAGGTCGACCAGCGTCTGCCAGTCCGCCGGCTCGGGCGGCCCGTCGGGGGCCAGCGGCGCGCGGATCTCTTTGGGGCCCGGTGGCGCCGGGGCCTCGGGGGCACACCCCGGTACGGCGGCGCCGACCGCGGCGGCGGCCAGCGCGAGGAGGGCGCGGAGCGTCACGGGAGGAATTTGTAGCCGACCCCGTGGACGGTCAGGACGTGGCGCGGCGCGGCGGGCGTCGGCTCCGCCTTCCGGCGCAGCTTGAGGATGAAGTTGTCGACGGTCCGCGCCGTCGGCGCGACGTCGCTGCCCCAGACCTCCGCCAGCAGCTCGTCGCGCGAGACGACGACGCCGGGGCGGGCGGCGAGGTAGCGGAGCACCTCGACCTCGAGGTGCGTCATCGCGACGGGCTCGCCGTCCGAGGTGGCCTGGTAGCTGGCGAGGTCGACGCGCAGGCGGCCGACCTCGAGGACGCCGCCGTGCGGCGCGCCAGCGCCCTCGGCCCGGCGCAGCACGGCCCGGATGCGCGCGAGCAGCTCGCCGAGCCCGAACGGCTTCGTGACGTAGTCGTCGGCGCCGAACTCGAGGCCGCGGACGGTGTCGAACTCCTCGGCCTTGGCCGTGAGCAGGATCACCGGCGTCGTGACCCCGGCCGCCCGCGCCTCGCGGAGCACCTCGAAGCCGGACCGCTTCGGCATCATCACGTCGAGCACGACGAGGCAGTAGGCCCCGGCCGTCAGCTTGGCGAGCGCGGCCTCGCCGTCGGCCGCCTCGTCGACGGCGTAGCCCTCGAACTCGAGGTTGTCGCGGAGCCCCTCGCGCATGGCGCGCTCGTCGTCGACGACGAGGATGGGGCGGTCAGGCGCCGGCATCGGTCAGGGGGAGGGTGAGGGTGAAGGTGGCCCCGCCGCCGTCGCGCGCGGCGGCGAGGGCGGTGCCGCCGTGCGCACGCGCGATCCGGCGGACGAGCGCGAGCCCGAGCCCGGTGCCCTTCGCCGTGTGGACGAGCCCGTCGGCGCTCGCGGGCTGCACGCGGACGAACGGCTCGAAGACGCGCTCGCGGTCGGCGGCGGGGAGCCCCGGCCCGCGGTCGGACACCTCGACGACCGCCGTGGCCCGCGTCCGCCGCGTCGAGACCTCGATGGGCCCGGGGCCGCCGTACTTGACGGCGTTGTCGAGCAGGTTGACGACGGCCTCCGAAAGGGCGTCGGCGTCGGCGGAGACGGGGAGCGGAGCAGTCTCGGCCGCCAGCGTGCAGTCGGCCTGCTCCACGACCGGCCGGTAGCGCTCGGCCACCTCCGAGACGAGCGCGCCGAGGTCGAGCGGCCGCCGGGCGAGGTGGGCGGTCCCGCGCTCGAAGCGGTTGAAGTGGAGGACGTTGCCGACCAGGCGGCTCAGGCGCTCCGATTCGGCCAGGATGGTCGCGTAGTACCGCGCTTCCCGGCCCGGCGGCACGCGCCCGGCCGCCAGCGTCTCGGCGTACATCCGGATGAGCGCGAGCGGCGTCCGCAGCTCGTGGCTCACGTTCGAGACGAAGTCCTCCCGGAGCCGGGCCGCCGCCACCTCGCGCTGGACGCCGCGCCACGCGAACAGCGCGCCCAGCCCCAGGATCATCGACACGCCGCCGAGCAGCCCGAGGCTCTGGCCCACGCGTCGCCTGAGCGCGGCCTCGACCGACCCCTCGCCGACGCGCGCGCCGACGGCGTAGTCCGGGAGCAGCCACAGCGGCCGCTGGCGCTCGATGTCGCCCCGAGTGAGGGCGGCTGTCGCGGCGATCGGCGTGGGCCGCGTTCCGTGGAAGACGCCGAGTTCGACGCCACCGCGGGCGACCTCGCGGAGCTTGGGCATCATGAACGCCTCGACAAAGGCCTGGGGGTCGAGCGCGAGCGCGAGCAGCCGGGGCGGGCCGCCCGGACGGGGCGCGTCGGCGACGAAGACGAGGGCCAGCCGGCCGTCGGCGAGGGGGACGGGCTCCAGCTTGCGGTAGCCGGCCGCGCGCTGGGACAGCAGCCGCGACACGAGCGTGTCCGGCAGCAGCGCCTCCAGGTTGGCGGGGCCGGGCACGTCGCCGAAAACGCGGACATCGGTGCGCGCGGCGTCGGCGACGACGACGAACCGGACCGGCGGGGCGGTCGCCCGGAAGTCCGCGGCGGCCTCCGGGGCCTCGTCGCCGTCGAGGCCGGGCGTCCGCGCGAGCCGGTCGGCCCAGGCGCTGACGGTGTCCCAGGCGTTCTGGTTGACCGAGAACAGCAGGCCGTCGAGCTGGTCGTCGCGGATCTGCGCCAGCCGTGCGTCGCTCTCGCTCTGGACGATCCCCTGGAGCACGGCGAACGCGGCCGCCGGCGCGATCGCGAGGGCGAGGAGGGCGACGGCCAGGCGCCGGAGCGCGCGCGGGGGCGTGGAGGGCATCGCCGGGAAGCTAGGGGCGGGGCGCCTGGCGCCTGTCAGGGCGCGGTCTCCAGATGTCACCGAATGTCACCGGGCGCCCAGGCGGGGTGCCCAACCCGTCCGCATCTTGCGCGTCGCCCCGCCGCCCTGCCCATGCTCGCCCTCGTCCAACGCGTCTCTTCCGCCTCCGTCGTCGTCGACGGCGAGACCGTCGGCCAGATCGGTCGGGGCCTGCTCGTATTCGTGGGCGTCGTCGTGGGCGACACGGCCGCCGAGGCGGAGTGGCTGGCGCGCAAGGTCGCCGGGCTCCGCGTGTTCCCCGACGCCGACGGCAAGATGAACCGCTCGCTGGTCGACGTGGGCGGCGACGCGCTCGTGGTGAGCCAGTTCACGCTCGCGGGCGACACGCGCAAAGGGACTCGCCCCAGCTACGCCAAGGCCGCGCACCCCGACCTCGCCGAGCCGCTCTACGAGCACGTGGCCGCCGGGCTCGCGGAGGCGCTCGAGCGGCCCGTCGCGACCGGCGTCTTCGGGGCGTCGATGGCGGTCGCCCTCGTCAACGACGGGCCGGTGACGCTGTGGCTCGATCGCCCGCCGCGCGCGGCGTAACCACGAGGCGCGCGCGGGTGGCTTGGCGAACGGCCTCCGACGGTGGGACCTTCCGGTCTCCCATCCGCCGACCCATGCTCCGCGCCGTCCTTCTCGCTCTCCTCCTCGCCCCCGCGCTCGCGGCCCAGGGCTACGTCGCCACGAACGCGACCGTCTACACCGTCGACGCGGCGCGGCCCGTCGCCCAGGCGTTTGCCGTCGAGGACGGCCGGTTCGTCGCCGTCGGGAGCGAGGCCGAACTGGCGGCGGCGTACCCCGACTGGCCGACCGTCGACCTCGGCGGGCGGACCGTCACGCCGGGCTTTATCGACGCCCACGCGCACCTGATGGGGCTCGGCGAGGCGCTGCTGTCGGCCGACCTCGTCGGCACCACCTCGAAAGCCGACATCGTCGCCCGGCTCGTGGCCTTCGCGGCCGACCTCCCCGACGGCGCCTGGGTGACCGGCCGCGGCTGGGACCAGAACGATTGGGGCGGCGACGGCGCCTTCCCGACGCGCGCCGACCTCGACGCGGCGTTCCCGACGCGGCCGGTCTGGCTTGGCCGGATCGACGGCCACGCGGGCTGGGCGAACACGGCCGCCTTGCGCGCCGCCGGCATCGACCCCGACGCCCCGGCCCCGCCGGACATGGAGGGCGGCGCCGTCCTGCGCGACGCCGACGGCCGCCCGACGGGCGTCTTCGTCGACGCCGCCGAGGGGCTGGTCGCCCGGGCCATCCCCGCGCCCGACGCCGCGACGACCGCCGAGATGCTGACGCGCGCGCTGGCGGAGACCTCGCGGCTGGGCCTCACCGGCGTCCACGAGGCCGGCATCGGGATGGAGATGCTGCCGGTCTACCAGCGCTTCGCCGCCGAAGGCCGCTTCCCGATCCGCAACTACGCCATGATCACGCCCGGCGAGATCGGCCCGTTCTGCGACGCCTTCCCGGCCGGCATCACCGACGCGCGCGTCGTCGTCCGCTCGGTCAAGGTCTACGCCGACGGCGCGCTCGGGAGCCGCGGCGCCGCCCTGCTGGCCGACTATGCCGACGACCCCGGCAACCACGGCTTGCTCTTCCGTGCCGACGATGCCATCGGGGCGACGATTCGAGCGGCGATGGCGTGTGGGCTCCAGGTCAACACGCACGCCATCGGCGACCGCGCCAACCGCCAGGTGCTCGACGCCTACGCCGAGGCGATCGCGGCGACGGGCGGCGGCCCTGGCCGCCACCGCATCGAGCACTCCCAGATTCTGCACCTCGACGACTTGGCGCGGTTCGCGCCGATGGGCGTCATCGCCAGCGTCCAGCCGACGCACGCGACGAGCGACATGCCGTGGGCCGGCGAGCGGCTCGGCCCGGACCGGCTCGTGGGCGCCTACGCCTGGCGGCGGCTCCTCGACAGCGGCGCCCGGCTCGCGCTCGGCAGCGACTTCCCGGTCGAGCGGCCCAACCCGCTGCTCGGGTTCCACGCGGCCGTCACCCGCCAAGACGCGAGCCACGCCCCGGCCGGCGGCTGGTACGGCAACCAGGTGCTCACGCGCGCCGAGGCCCTGCGCGGCTTCACCCTCGACGCGGCCTATGCAGGCTTCATGGAGGACGAGGTCGGCAGCATCGAGGTCGGCAAGCGCGCCGACTTCGTGGTGCTCTCCCAGGACCTGATGGCCGTCCCGCCGGAGGCGATCCTCGACACGCGCGTCGTGGCGACGTACCTCGACGGCGAGGCGGTCTGGGAGGAAGGGGGGGAGTAGAGGATGGGAGGGAAAGTGGAGGGGCTCGCGATGCGCGACTCCCTCGGCTCCGCCCCTCACCGCTGCTCTCGTTTGCCGGTCTCTTAGGCCCGTGGAGGCCCGGCGCTGCTCTCGACCACGACCCTGCCATCCAACCAAAAAAAGCGCCAGCCCCGACGACGTGTGGGGGCTGGCGCTTGGGCCAGGGACGGCCCGGGCGGTCGGCAATGTGATGGGCGCCGACCTGGGACGGCGGGGTGGCTCACGAAGCCCCGGCGTCCGTAGTGAGAACGGGGTCTGCCGCGAGGCCCAGGGTGGTGGGCGGCCCCGTGGCGGACGGTCACAAAGTGCGGCGCGGAGAGCCGGAAACCTTGGGGACGCGGTGCGAGCCGCCTGAGGGTTGTCTGATGGACCCCCCTCAGGGGACGGAAAAGGCCCCATTTCGGGGCGGCGGGCGCCGGCGGATACTCCCCGGCGAGGCTCGGGCGTATCGTGAGGGCGTCCGCTGCGGGGCGGAATCGAGGGCCCCAGCCCCGCCGCGGACGCCCCCCGACCCCTGGCTCCCCAGTATTGATGGACACGCACACGCGGACGGACCAGCCGTCCGTCACCGACCCGTTCCGCGTCGGCGAGTGGATCGCCGAACCGATGGCGAACCGGCTCACCCGAGGCGACGACGTCCGCCGCGTCGAGCCGAAGGTGATGGAGGTGCTCGCGGCGATGGCCGCGCGGCCCGGCGAGACGGTGACCAAGGACGAGTTCATGGCCGAGGTCTGGACCGGCACGATCGTCACCGACGACGTACTGGCGCGGTGCATCTCGGAGCTCCGCAAGGCGCTCGGCGACAAGGCCCGCAACCCGACGTACGTCGAGACGCTGCGCAAGCGGGGCTACGCGCTGATCGCGCCCGTCGAGCACGACGTGGCCGTCGGCGGCGACGGGGCCGAGGTGGTGCCGGCCGTGACGGGGCTCGACCTGCGCCGGCCGGTTCTCCCCACGCGGACGCGCCCCTCGGTCGTGCTGTGGGGGCTGGGGCTGGCGGCGGTCGTGGCCGTCGGGGCGCTGGTCGCGTACCGGGCGGGCGTGGCCGGCGTCCGGCCGCTCTCAGCCGTCCCGGTGACGAGCACGCCCGGCGACGAGCGCGACCCGGCGCTCTCGCCCGACGGCGCGCGCGTGGCCTTCGCCTGGGACGGCGACGGGGGCGGAGACGAGCCCCAGTTCGACATCTACGTCCAGGCGACGACCGGCGGCGCACCGCTCCGCCTGACGACGCACCCGGCCGACGAGACGAGCCCGGCGTGGAGCCCCGACGGCGAGCGCGTGGCGTACATCCGGTGCGGGATCGGGGGCGAGTGCGGGGTCCACGTCGTCGAGGTCGGCGGCGGCACGGAGCGGACGCTGCTGGCGGCGGCCGACCTTGCGATCTCGGACCTGGTGTGGAGCCCCGACGGCGTGCGGCTCGCGTTCTCGGGCCGGCGCGGGCGGCAGGGCGCGTTCGCGCTCCACCTTCTGGAGCTCGACGGCTCACCGACGCAGCGGCTCACGGCGCCGGCCTCGACGTACCCCGGCGACCTCGCCCCCGCGTTCTCGCCCGACGGCCGCCAGCTCGCGTTTGTCCGCACCCAGCTTGACGGCCGCCAGGACGTGGCCGTGGTGACCGTCGAGGGCGGGCGGGTGCGGCGGCTGGCGCGCGAGCAGAAGGGCGTGACCGGCCTCGACTGGACGCCCGACGGCCGCGAGGTCGTCTACGCGGCCAACCGCGACGGCGCCGCCGGGCTGTGGCGCGTGGCGCTCGACGGCGGCGACCCCCGCTGGGTGGCGCTCGGCGCGGATGGCGGCGAGATCGCGAGCCCGTCCGTCGGCCGGCGGGGTGGCGTCGTGTTCGCCCGCCAGCTTGTCCGCTCCCAGCTCGCCGAGGTGGTTGACGGCGAGCCGCGCCCGCTCGTCCCCTCGACGCGCGACGACCGCCAGCCCGATGTCTCGCGCGACGGCCGCCGCGTCGCCTTCGTCTCGACGCGCTCGGGCAGCCACGAGGTCTGGACCGCCGAGCCCGACGGCTCCGACGCCCGCCAGCTCACGTCGTTCGGCGGCGGCCGCGTCAGCGGCCCGCGCTGGGGGCCCGACGGCAACCTGGTCGTCTCGGCGCGCGCCGACGGCGACGCCGACGTGTTCCTGGTCCTCCCCGACGGCCAGGTCCGCAAGCTCACCGACGGCGCCGCCGACGACGTGGCCCCGACGTGGTCGGCCGACGGCGCGTGGGTCTACTTCGCCAGCGACCGCGGCGACACGTGGCAGATCTATCGCGTCCCCGCCAGCGGCGGCGAGGCGGCGCCGATGACGGTCCACGGCGGCGTGGCGGCGGCCGAGGCGCCGGGCGGCGGGCTCATCGTGCTCCGCCCCGACAAGCGCGGCCTGTGGCTGCTCCGCGAGGTCGACGGCGAGCCGCGCGACGTGCAGGCGCGCCAGCTCCCCGCGAACGTGTCGCCGGCCGACTGGGCCAACTGGACCGTCGTCGGCGAGGCCGTCTATGCCCTCGAGCGCCAATACGACCGCGCCGCCTCCGTCGTCCGCTTCGACGTGGCGACCGGGCGCCGCACCCGGCTGGCGATCGTGCAGGACGTGCCCGAGGACTCCGGCCTCGGCGCGTTCCCCGACGGCCGGCTCGTGCTCTCGCGCCAGGACCGCGCCGACAGCGACGTGGTCTACGTCGAGGACTTCCGGTAGCCGGTGGTCAGGGTTCGGAGAGGCGGTGATCGGTTGGCCGGTGAGCCCTCGGGCCGGTCAGCACGTGGGCTCAGCACGTCGGCGACTGGAGAGGGCCTGAACCCTGTCGCTCGCTGGCGGGTTGGCACCAAAACGGCCGCACATTCCGACCGACGACCGACGACCGACGACCGACGCACAGACCCATCCGCCCATGGAGCCCGGATCGACAAGCTGGTACATCGTCATGCTGCTCGCGGGGCTGGCGGTCGGGGTCGCGATTGCGATCGCGCGGACCGTCTTCCGGCGCGACGAGTGAGCCTGACCGACCGCTTCGGGCGGCGCCACACGTACCTGCGCCTCGGCCTGACCGAGCGGTGCAACCTGCGCTGCACGTACTGCATGCCCGCCAGCGGCGTCCCGCTGACGCCACGCGACGCGCACCTGACGACCGACGAGATCGAGCGGCTGGCCCGGCTGTTCGTCGCGACCGGCGTCGAGACGATCCGGCTGACGGGCGGGGAGCCGCTCGTGCGCAAGGACGCCGTCGAGGTGGCCCGGCGGCTGGGCCGGCTCGGGCTCCGGC
This sequence comes from Rubrivirga halophila, assembly GCF_046845755.1. Lineage (GTDB taxonomy): Bacteria > Bacteroidota > Rhodothermia > Rhodothermales > Rubricoccaceae > Rubrivirga. Next base: position 2,450,068 of record NZ_CP177357.1, on the reverse strand, counting down.
GGCTGGCGATCACCACGAACGGCCTGCTGCTGGCGGACCGGCTGGGCGACCTCGCGGCGGCCGGCGTCGACGCGATCACGATCTCGCTCGACACGCTGCGCGCCGACCGGTTCAGGGAGATCACCCGGCGGCCGGGCCTGGACCGCGTCCTCGCCGCGCTCGAGGCCACGCTCGCGGCGGGCTACGCCATCGGCACCGCTCGATCGGTCAAGGTCAACGTCGTCTCGATGCGGGGCGTCAACGAGGACGAGGCGGCGGACTTCGCGGAGCTCGCGGCGGCCGAGCCCGTCGAGGTCCGCTTTATCGAAGAGATGCCGTTCGCGGGGAATGGGTGGACGCCGGGCGCGGTCGTGACGATGGCCGAGACGCGAGCGGCGATCGAGGCAGTGCACGGCCCGCTGGCGCCCGTCGCTGCGCGGCCAACGGCGACGGCCCAGCTTTTCGACCGCCCCGGCTGGCGCGGGCGCGTCGGGTTCGTCGCCAGCATGTCGACCCCGTTCTGCGGCACGTGCGACCGCCTGCGCGTGACGGCCGACGGCGCGCTCAAGGTGTGCCTGTTCGGGAAAACCGAGGTCAGCCTGCGCGACGCGCTCCGGGCGGGCGCCAGCGACGCCGAGGTGCTCGCGATGGTCCAGGCCTCGCTGGCGGGCAAGGCCGCCGCGCACGCCGGGCTCGACGGGCTGGCCGCGCAGGCGGTCCGGCCGATGGTGCGGATCGGAGGGTAGGGGCGCCGCCGGTCAGGTTGGCGGGCGCGCACGCCGAGCCGCCGCCCGCGAGTTATGCGCCCCTGCGGTTCTCGCCCGAACCCCCCGATCCGTTCTCCCGCCCCGGCTATCTTCGTGCATCCCCCCACCGCCGGCCATGACTGACTCCCCCGCCCTTAGCCACGTCGACGACCAGGGCCAGGCCCGGATGGTCGACGTGTCCCACAAGTCCTCGTCGGCCCGGACGGCCGTCGCGGCCGGCCGCGTGCTCGTCGGCGCCGACGCGCTCCGGCTCATCCGCGAGAACGAGATCCTGAAGGGCGACGTGCTGACGGTCGCCTCGGTCGCCGGCGTGCTCGGCGCCAAGCAGACCTCGCGCCTGCTCCCCCTCTGCCACGACGTCGTGCTCCAGAACGTCGAGATCGAGTTCGAGCTCGACGACGACGCGGGCGCCGTCGAGGTCCGCGCGATCACCAAGACCGAGGGCCCGACCGGCGTCGAGATGGAGGCCCTGACGGCCGTGACCGTCGCCGCGCTGACGGTCTACGACATGTGCAAGTCGGTCACGAAAGACATCGAGATCACCGACGTCCGCCTGCTCGCCAAGAGCGGCGGACGCAGCGGCGACTACCGCCGCGGCGCCCCGCGAAACAACTAGCCCCCGCCGGGCCGTACCGACCCGACGACACCCCCCAGATCCATGGAAGAACTCCTCGGCGCCGGCAGCCTCATCATCATTTTGGGGGCGCTCCTCTTCGGGATCGTCATCCTGTATTTCGTCCCGGTCCGCCTGTGGATCACGGCGATCTTTTCCGGCGTCAAGTTGGGCCTCTTCCGCGACCTCGTCGGGATGCGGCTGCGCAACGTGCCGCCGGCCCAGATCGTCCGGCCGCTGATCACGGCGCACAAGGCGGGCATCCCCGTCTCGCCGCCGCTCCTGGAGGCGCACTACCTCGCGGGCGGCCACGTCCAGCAGGTCGTCAACGCGCTGATCTCGGCCGACAAGGCCAACATCGACCTCAACTTTGCCCGGGCGACGGCCATCGACCTGGCGGGCCGCGACGTGTTCGAGGCCGTCCAGGTGTCGGTCAACCCCAAGGTCATCACGACGCCCCCGATCTCGGCGATCGCCAAGGACGGCATCCAGGTCCGCGCGATCGCCCGTGTGACGGTCCGCGCCAACATCGAGCGGCTCGTCGGCGGCGCCGGGGAGGAGACCATCATCGCCCGTGTCGGCGAAGGGATCGTGTCGACGATCGGCTCGTCGGCCACGCACGCCCAGGTGCTCGAGAACCCCGACAACATCTCCAAGACCGTTCTGGCGAAGGGGCTCGACAACGGGACCGCCTTCGACATCCTGTCGATCGACATCGCGGACGTGGACGTCGGCGAGAACATCGGCGCCAAGCTCCAGACCGACCAGGCCGAGGCCGACCTCCGGGTCGCCCGCGCCAAGGCGGAGGAGCGCCGGGCGGCCGCTGTGGCATCCGAGCAGGAGCAGCGGGCCAACCTCGTCGCCGCCGAGGCCGAGATCCCCAAGGCCATGGCCGACGCGTTCCGCCAGGGCAACCTCGGGATCATGGACTACTACAACATGCGCAACATCGAGGCCGACACCCAGATGCGGACCCAGATCGGCGGCGGCACCGGTGGGACCGAGGAGCAGTCGTAGCACCCCATCCGTGAGCGGCGGGTCCGGAGGCCGTCCAGCAACCGACGCATGACCCGCACGCTCCCGTTCGTCCTGCTGGCGGCGCTCGCCGTTGGCGACGTGGCTGGCCAGGCCCTCCCCAGCCCGTACGGCGTGACGTTCCCGCGCGACGGCGACGGCCCGCTCTCGGCGCTCCTGCGCTTGCGCGACGCCGAGGCCGACTACCGCGCGGCGGGCGACTCGCTCGACTACTGGTCGCGCTACACGCAGGTCCGGGCCTGGATGGAGGCCGAGGTCGGCGCGCACCGCGACGCGCTGGCGTGGTTCGACGAGACGGGTGGCTGGGCCCGCGACTCGGTCGGCACGGTGCCCCCGAGCGCCCGCGCGGTCGACGCCGCCCGGTACATCGCCGAGGCCGCCGAGCGCGAGCGGGTCGTGATGGTCAACGAGGCGCACCACGACGCGTCAAGCCGGCTGCTGACGATCGAGCTGCTGCCCCTCCTCTACGAGCGCGGCTTTCGGTACCTCGCCGCCGAATCGCTCGCCGCCAGCGACACCGCCCTTAACGCGCGCGGCTACCCGGTCGACTCGACGGGCCTTTATACGCGCGAGCCCACGTTCGCCGCACTCGTCCGCGAGGCCGTCCGCCTGGGCTACACGCTCGTGCCATACGAGATCGAGCACGGCGACGAGCCCGAGGGCGACACGCTGAGCCGGCAGCAGCGCCGGGACTTCGAGCAGGCCCGCCACCTCGCCGAGCGGACCGTCGGCCTCGACCCCGACGCCCGCGTGCTCGTCCACGCCGGGTACGCGCACATCAACGAGGCGGCGACCGAGTACTGGACGCCGATGGGGCTGTACTTCCGCCAGCGCACCGGCATCGACCCGTTCACCGTCAACCAGACGGCCCTGGGCGAGGCGAGCATGCCCGCCTACGAGGACCCGGCGTACCGCGCCGCCGCCGGCCTGCTCGGCCCGTCGCCCGTCGTGATCGTGGGGTCGGACGAGACCCCATGGGCGCCGACCGACGCCGCCGTCGACCTCCACGTCTTCCGCCCCCGCGCGGGCGACGTCGGCGGGCGCCCGGCGTGGCTGGCACAGCTCCCGAACCGCACGCGCGTCGAGGTCGACATCGCACCCTGCCCACAGACGTGCGAGGTCGCTGTCCGGCGCTCGGGCGAGAGCGCCGAGGCCGTCCCGCTGGACCGCGTCGCCACGACGGGCGGGCCGGTGACGCTGTACGTCCCGCGCGAGCCCGTCGTCGTGGTCGTCCGGGATGGACGAACAGGCGAGACGCTGGCCGAGCACGCCCTCACGATCACCGACTAGATGACCGACGCCGTCCTCACCGCTCGCGTGGTGGCCTTCGCCGCCCCCGCCGCCCTGTCGACCACCCAGGACGTGGCCCGGACGGTCCTGCCGCACCTGACCGACCAGGCCGACGCCGGGCTCGTCGCCGAGGAGACACTGGCGATGGTGGCGACGGTCACCGCGCGCGCGGCCGAGGTGGGCCTGCGCCAGCGACCAGAGGTGCTCGCGGCCGTCGGCCCGGCGCTCGCTGAGGTGCCGTACCTGTACCACGACTTCCTGCTGGGCGCGCAGGTCGTGGCGGCGGGCGGCGAGGGCGACGTCGAGCCCGACCAGTCGGTGTACGAGCGGCTCGACCGCAAGCTGGCGTTCTACACCGCCCACCTCGCGCCCGGCCGGTTTCCCGGGCCGTCGCTGCTCCGCGACAAGCTGCCGCTCTGGATGGGCCGCGTCTCGCCGCCCAAGCTGCCGACCTCGCCCGACGCGCGGCTTGGGGAGACGGGGCTCGTCGACCTGGTGGCCGCGCACGCCCGGCTGGTGATGGCGTTTGCCCAGCGCGCCGCCGAGGAAAGAGACAGGGAGTAGAGGAGGGAAGAGAAGATGAGGAGGTGCGTCAAACGTCGCCTCTCCTCGTCTACGCCTCTGCGACCGCAGCCTCGACGGCGGCGACAAACGTGTCCGGGTCGTCGGGCGTCACGACGACGGTTCGCTCGGGCCACCGGAGGACGACGGCGTGCGGGCGGGACGTGGCGTACGCGGTGAAGTCGCCGAGCGAGGCGGTCCGGTACCGGCCGACGAACGCGAACGGCCCGCCGATCCCGAACGTTCGCAGAGCCCGCCGCATGGCCTCGGGCTCGGCCTCGACCGACTCGAGGCCCTCCAGCGGCAGCCGTGTTGCCCATCCGAGCCGGAGCACGACGACGGCGTCGGGTTCGACGACGTACCCGCGGACCGACAGCGCCGCCGCCAGGGCGAGCACGGCGAGGAGCAGAACCACGGCCAGCGTCGCGCCTGAAAACCATGCGCCCGCGACGATGACGACCATCAGTGTGCTGATGAGCGTCAGCGGCGTGGACCACGGGGCGGAAAAGCGCAGGCGCATGGGCCGGTCGGCTACGGGGCGAACAGCGCTTCGGCCTCCCCTGGCCCGGCCTCTCGACCCTGTGGGCTCGCGGGGTCAAAGATGCGCGGGGTGCCCGAGCCGAGCAGCGTCACGCCGTCGCCGATGCGGACAGCCGTGCCCTCGGGCATCCCCACGACGGGCGCGCCAGGGTTCGCGGCCACGAACTCCGCCAGCCGCTCGGCCCGCGTCTCGCCCCGGTGGCCGGGCGGGTGCGCGTCGGTGTAGTGCGGGTTGATCTGGACCGGCACGAGGGCCAGCGCGTCGAACGACGGCGGCTCGACGATGGGCATGTCGTTCGTCGTCCGGATCGTCGGCCCGGCGACATTCGCGCCCGCGCTCCACCCCACGTACGGCGCGCTGGCGACGCGCTCGCGGACGGCGGCGACCAGGCCGAGCGCGTACATCTCGCGCAAGAGGTGGAACGTGTTGCCCCCGCCGACGAACACGGCGTCGGCATCGCGGGCGACCTGCGCCGGATCGCTCGCGGTGTGCACGCCGGTGATCGACAGCCCGAGCCCATCGAGCGCGTCCGCCACGCGGGCGGTGTAGTCGTCGTAGCTGAACGTGACGGCGGCGTAGGGGACGAACGCCACGCGCCGGGCGTCGCCGAGCGCGTCGGCGATCCAGCCGCGCGCGTGCGTCAGGTAGCCGGCGTCGGAGGACGAGTTGCTGAGCAGGAGGATCGGCATCGGGCGGGGTGGGGGAGAGGGGGCGCCCGAGGGGTCACACGTCGACTTCGACGAGCAGGTCGTTTTTGGCGACGGCGTCGCCGGCCGAGGCGTGGACGGCGGCGACGGTCCCGGCGGCCGGGGCGGTCAGCTCGTTTTCCATCTTCATCGCCTCCAGCACGACCACGCCCTGCCCGGCCTCGACCGCGTCGCCGGGCGCGACGAGCACGCGGAGCACCAGGCCCGGCATCGGGGCGTGGACCTCGCGGTCGGCGCTGGCGTCGGCGGTGTCGAAGCCGAACCGCTCCAGCAGTACGTCGGCGTCGGTCTTGACGTCGACCTCGATAGGCGCGCCGTCAACCCAGACGCGGGTGGCGGCCCCGTCGCGCTCGACGGTGACGGTGCGGGGGCGGCCGTCGACGACCACGAGCGCGGTCTCGGCCGTCGGTCGGGTGCCGAGGACGGCGCGGCGGGCGTCGAGGGCGGCGCCGTCGGCGGTGACGGTGCCGTCGGGGCGGTCGAGCGCGAGCGACTGCTCGCCGGTGCGGAGGTGCAGGGGCATGGCGGAAGATACCGGGAGTGCGCGAGCGCCGGAGCGCGCACCGGGCCCCGCGTTCAGGCGCCCCGGCGACCCTCCGCCCGGCTCGCGGCGATGCGCGCCGCCGTCGCCGAGAACGGGCGGTACACCAGCCCGAGCTCGCGCGTCGCTCGCGACCCGTCGTAGCGGTGGGTGGCCGCCGCCGTCCGGGCGGTCTCTCGGGTCAGGGTGGGAGCGGAGCCGGTGAGTGCGGCCCACGCCTCCGCCAGCGCACCGCCCGCCAGCAGGAGCCCACGCGGCGCGACTCGCCTCGGGGCCTCGACGCCCAGGGCGTCCGCGAGTGTCGACAGGATCTCGGTCCACGCGAGGTTCTCGGCCGCGAGCACGTAGCGCTCGCCCGTCGCACCCCGTGCGTGCACCGCGCGCAGGCCCGCGGCCACGTCCTCCACGTCCACGACCCCCGTCGCGCCCGGCGGGGCAAACGGCATCCGGCCGGCCGCCAGCCGGTCGAGGATCGCTTGCGTGCCCTCGCCCGCGCGCCCCGGTCCAAACACCAGCGCTGGGTTGACGATCACGGCGTCGAGACCCTCGGCGACGCCGCGCTGGACCTCGCGCTCGGCCTCGCGCTTGCTGACCGCGTACGCCGTGTTTTCCCGCGACCGTGCCCATGTCGCCGTCTCGTCAATCACCCCGCTGCCGCCTCGCCCGAGCGCCGCGATGCTCGACGTGTGGACGAGACGCCCGACACCCGCAGCCAGCGCGGCATCCACTACGTGCGCCGTGCCCGCGACGTTGACGAGTCGCAGCCGCTCGCGCGCCGACGCCCCGAACGCGACCGCCGCCGCCACGTGATACACGGCCTCGACGCCCACGACGGCCGGCGCCAGCGACTCCGGCTCGGTGACGTCGCCGATCGCGTGCTCGACCTCGTTCGCGGAATCGCCTAGCAGGTCGAGCGCCGACGACGGGCGGCGCAGAATCCGGACGCGGTCGCCCTCGGCCAAGAGCTGGCGGACGAGCGCCGCGCCCACGAACCCCGTTGCGCCGGTGACGAGCGCCGTCACGAGAGCGTCACCTCGCCGGCGTACACGGCTCGCTCGCCGGCCGCCGTCGCCAGCCGGAGCGCGCCGTCGGGCGCCAGCCCGAGCACGGTGCCACGAAGGGCGCCTCCGCTCGACGGCTCGCGCACCGTCACCGTCTCGCCGATCGACTCCATTCTTGCCTCAACGTCCGCGAGCAGCCCGGCCGGGTCGGCCTCGGCGCGGTCGAGCGCCTCGGCCAGCCGCGCCAAGATGGGGGAGAGGGGCGCGAGCCGCGCCACGGGCTGGCCGGTTTCGAGCCGCATCGAGGTGGCCGCGAGGTCCGGCGGGAAATCGGTCTGCGCCACGTTCAAGCCGATCCCCACGAGCACGCGCGCCTGGGCCCCGCTCCACGTCGTCTCGGCCAGCACACCCGCCAGCTTGCGCCCGCCCACGCGCACGTCGTTCGGCCACTTGAGCCGGGCGTCGATCCCCCACTCGCCGACCGCGTCGGCGACCGCGAGCCCTGCCGCGAGAGGGATCAGACCGACGCTGGCAGACGCCGAGTGCAGAATGGCGGTGACCAGCAGGTTCGCGCCGGGCGCCGCCTGCCACGCCCGCCCGTGCCGACCCCGCCCGGCCGTCTGCGCCTCGGCCACGACGATGGCGCCGTGCGGGGCGTCCATCCACCCCGCCGCCGCGTCCATCGTCGACGGGACGGACGCGAGGTGGCGGGCCGGGTGGCCGAGCGTCATTCGCGTGCGAGGCCGCCCTGGGGGACTCCGACCGCCTCGACGGTCCACTCGGCGCGGACGCGGCGGGGCTCGGACAGGGGCACGTCGGTCCGCGACTCCGTGACGACGCGGCGCGGGACCCAGCCGCCGGCGTATGGCGCCAGCCCGACTGTCACACGGCTGGCCTCGTCGAACAGCATCGAGTCGGCCGCGCGGTCGATCTCGATGGCCCCCACCAGCCCGCCTTCGGTCACGGCCGCGCGGACGCGGCGGACGCCCAACTCGGAGGCGGGGTCGGCGAGGACGGCCTCGACGATCCGAAAGGCGACGTCGCCGATCGTCGTGTCGCCGACGACGGCGATGCGGTAGTGCTCGCGCGCGGCGGGATCGAGATACGGCGGGTCGCTGGACAGCGCCTGCACCACCACGTCGCGCAGCCGGGGCGTCCCGTCGAGCGCGCCGGTCACGTCGTCCAGCGTCACGTCGCCGGTCGGGGCCACGATGACGGTCGCGCCCGCGGGCGGGTCGGCGTCGACCGTCAGCCGAGCGCGGTAGCCGGCGGCGTCGAGCGCGGCGAAGGCGTCGGCGAAGGCGTCGCCGTCGACCGCTTCGAGGAGCGCGAGGGCGTCGGCGTCGGCGGGCGCGGCGACCGGTTCCGGGGCGTCGGCGCAGGCGGCGAGCAGGAAGGCGAGGGCGAGAAGGCGCACGGGCGGAGCGGGGGGCGCCGTCAGAACACGGCGGCGTCGCCACGGTTGCAGCGGCCTCCCCCCGAGACCGCCATGCCCTTCGACGCCGAGCGCCAAGTCGCGGAGCAGGCCGCCCGCGCCGCCGCCGACTTTATCCGACCCCACGCCGGCGGGCTGGGCGCCGACGCGCTCCGTCAGAAGGGCGTCCACGACTACGTCACGTTCGTCGACGAGGGCGCCCAGCGGATCGTGCTGGCGGCGCTCGCCGACGCCTTCCCCGACGACACGCTCGTCGGCGAGGAGGGCGCCGACGCCGGCCACGACCTGGACGCCGGCCGCGTCTGGATCGTCGACCCGCTCGACGGGACGACCAACTTCTCGCACGGCGTCCCCCCGTACGCCGTCTCCATCGGCCTGCGCGTCGACGGCGTCGGCGCGGTCGGCGTGGTGCTCGACGTGTCCAGCGGGACGCTCTTCTCCGCCGCGCGCGGCGCCGGACTGGACGTCGACGGCGCGCCGGCTCGCGTCTCCGAGACCGCCCGCTTGCACGATTCGCTAATCGCCACAGGCGTCCCGTTCCGCGACTACCGCTACGTCGACGGCTACCTCGCCGCGTTCGAGGCCGTGATGCGGTCGACGCGCGGGATCCGTCGCCACGGCGCCGCCGCGGTCGACCTCGCCTGGGTGGCCGCCGGGCGCTTCGACGGGTTTTTCGAGGCCGGGCTCGCGCCCTGGGACGTGGCGGCGGGCGTCGTGCTGGTCGAGGCCGCCGGCGGCACGGTCCGCGGCCTGTGGGACGGCGCCGACCCCGTGACGACGGGCGGGCTCGTCGCCAGCGGGCCGGGCATCGCGGAGGCGCTGGCGCACGCGGTCGCGCCGCTCGGCCTCGCCTACCGCGCGGCCCTCGATGGAGCCGGGGGATAATCCGCCCGCCCTTTGGACACGCGCCGGACCGCCGATACACAGGCGACTCCCACCGTGCACATGTCCGACCGACCCCTCCTGCTCGTCGCCGACGACTATCCTGAAAACCGCAAGCTGTTCGAGATCTACCTCGGACGGGCCTACGATGTCGTGTCCGTCGCCTCGGCCGAGGCGGCGTTCGAGCGGCTCGGCCAGGGCGGGATCGCCGCGGCCCTGCTCGACATCAACTACCAGGGCGGCATGTCGGGCGTCGACCTCGTCCAGAAGATCCGCCAGACGCCCACGATGGCGGCCCTGCCGACCATGGCGCTGACGGCGCACGCGGCCCCCAGCGACCGCCAGCAGTACATCGACGCCGGCTTCGACGCCTACCTCTCGAAGCCGGTCATGCGCAAGGAGATGCTGGCGGCCGTCGAGGAGCTGCTGGCGTAACCGCACGGCGGCAAGCCCTTCAAGGGCCAAGAGCGGCGAAGCTCGCTCGCGGCCCCATAAGACGAGCGATCCGCTCGCCTCGGGGCCGAGGGGGTGAGTGGGTAGCGGGGCCCGCGGTCGGCGGACGCCCGTAGCTTGCGGGCCCTCTCTTCCGATCTCACATGGCCGACTCCAACGGGCTCCTCGCCGGCAAGACCGGCGTCATCTCCGGCGCCCTCGACCCCGACTCCATCGCCTGGGCGCTCGCCGAAGCCGCCCACCGCGAGGGCGCCCGGTTCGTGCTCACGAACGCCCCCGTCGCCAGCCGCTTCGGCCGGCTCGACGAGCTCGCCGAAAAGACCGGCGGAAGCCCCGTCGTCTACGCCGACGCCACCAAGGGCGACGAGCTGACCGACCTGTTCACGCAGGCCACCGACGCGCTCGGCGGCCCGCTCGACTTCGTGGTCCACTCCATCGGGATGGGCATGAACGTCCGCAAGGGCAAGCCCTACGAGGCGCTCAACTACGACTGGTACCACCGCTCGCTCGACATTTCGGCGATCTCGCTCCACCGCATGGTGGCCGCGGCCCTCGAAGCCGACGCCGTCGCCGACGGCGCCTCCGTCCTCGCGATGAGCTACATCGGCGCCCAGCGCGTCTTTTCGGAGTACTCCGAGATGGGCGACGCCAAGGCGCTCCTGGAGTCGATCGTCCGGTCCTACGGCTACCGGCTCGGCCGGCGCGGGATCCGCATCAACGCCGTCTCGCAAAGCCCCACCAAGACGACGGCCGGCGGCGGCATCGCAGGCTTCGACGCCATGTTCGACTTCGCCGAAAAGGTGGCCCCGCTCGGCAACGCCGACGCCGCCAGCTGCGCCGACTACTGCGTGACGCTGCTCAGCGACTACACGCGCATGGTGACGATGCAGACGCTCTACCACGACGGCGGCTTCTCGTCGATGGGCATCTCGGACGCGCTCGTCGAGGGCCTGACCGACATGAAGATCCGCGAGGACGCCTAGCCGATGCCTGGGCTGCCCGACGACGTCTGGCGGGCAGCCGCGCTCGTGGCGCTGGCGGCGGTGTTCGTCGGCGCCGGCGTGCTGCACCTGGTCAAGCCCCGGATGTTCGACGCGATCGTGCCGCGCTGGCTGCCCGCGTGGCTGCCGTCGGCGCGCACGCTCGTGCTCATCAGCGGGGTCGCCGAGATCGCCGGGGGCGTCGGGCTGTTGATCCCCGGCGTGCGGGTGGCGGCCGCGTGGGGGCTGGCGGCGCTGCTCGTGGCGGTCTTCCCGGCCAACGTCGAGATGGCGCGCGACTGGCCGCGGTTCGCGGGGCTCGCGCCGCGGTGGGCGCTGCTGGCGCGGCTCCCGCTCCAGCCCGTGCTGATCGCGGCGGTGCTGTGGGCCGCCGGCGTGTGGGGGTGAGCCCGACGAGAGGGAAGAAGCACGGCCACTCCTACGCCGTCCCCTCTCCCGGCCGGGAGAGGGACAACGCGCAGCGTCGGCGAAGCCAGGGTGAGGGGTTCCCTGCCCTCCCGAACCGCGGGACCCCCGCCCATCGCTGGCGGGTCTGGTCGCGCCCCGGCCCGATCGCCCATGCCCCGCCTCTCCGCTCTCACGCTGTTCCTGCTCCTCGCCGCGTGCGGCGGCGACGCCCCCAGCGACGGCGTCGAGGCGCCCGGCCCGCAGGCCGACGTCGACGTGCGCGAAGTCCGCGCCGAGATCACGCTCGACCCCGCCACGCTCGCGCTCGACGGCACGGTCGCGCTCACCGTCGCCCACCCGCCGTCGCTGGTGTCGCTCGTGCTCGGGCTCGACGACGTGCTGGAGGTGGCGACCGTCCGCGTCGACGGCGAGGGCGTGCTGTTCGTCCACGACGGGGACGCGCTCCACGTCCCCCTCTTCGACCCGGCGGTGACGGTCGGCGACAGCACGTCGGTCGTGGAGGTCGTCTACTCGGGCACCCCGAACGCCGGGCTCTACGCCGACGACGTCAGTGGCGCCCGCGTCGTCTTTACCGACGGCTGGCCCGACCGCACGGCCGGCTGGCTCCCCGGCGTGCACCACCCCTCCGACCCCGCGCGTCTCGACCTCACGCTCGACGTGCCCTCCGAATACGAGGTCGTCGCCAGTGGGGCGCTCGTCTCCGACGACGTGGCCGACGGCCGCCGCCGCGCCCGGTTCGTGCTCGACGGCGACGCGCCCGTCTACACCTTCGCCTTCGCCGTCGGCGACTTCTCGATCACCGAGCAGGCCGGCGTCGTGCCCATCCGCCACGCCCTGCTGGCGGGCGACGCGGCGTACGCGAGCCGGCTGGCCCGGACGCCCGAGATCCTCGCGACGCTCGAGGGGATGCTGGGCGACTACCCGTACGCCTCGTACGCGACGGTCCAGGTGCCGATGGTCTACGCGGGGATGGAGAACGCCACCGCCGCGTTCTTGCGCGCCGACCTCTACGGCGAGACGCTGCCGGGCCGCGTGGTTGTCGAGGAGGTCAACGTCCACGAGATCGTGCACCAGTGGTGGGGGAACGCCGTCGTGCCGGCCGACTGGCGCGACCTGTGGATCGCCGAGGGCGCGGCCACCTTCCTGACGACGGCGCTCTACGACACGCTCGACGGCCGCGACGCGGGCCGCGCGTACCTCACGCTGATGTCGCGCGCCATCGGCGGCGACGACGCCGACGCGAGGCTGGTGCCCGAGGCCTACGCCGACCCCGCCGACGTGCTCTCCCCGACGGTCTACCAGAAGGGCGGGTCCGTCTTCTACCTCCTGTCGCTGGCGCTCGGCGAGGACGTGTTTTACCCCGCCCTCCGCGCCGCCGCCGCCGATTTCGCCGACCGCCCGCTCTCGACCGAGGCCTTCCAGGCGTCGCTGGAGCAGACGTCGGGCCGGGACCTCGGGCCGATCTTCGACTACTGGGTGTGGGGCGAGGGCCGCCCGACGCTGCGCACGCGCTGGGACCGCGACACGCGCACGCTCGCGTGGGAGATCGAGGGCGACGACGACTCACTCGCAAACCTGCCCTTCGAGCTCCGCATCGCCCAGGGCGACGACGTCTGGTTCGTCCCCGTGACCGACGGCGTGTTCACGCCCTCCGGCGACCGCCGCCCGGATGTCGAGCCTGTCGGTGTGCTGCTCAAGGTCCGGCGCTGAACCGCCGCCCTCACGGACCGGCGGCGCACGCCAGCGGCACGCCGGGGCACCGATCGGCCTCGTACACGAACCGGTCGGAGCGGATGGCCCCGGCGATCGCGCCGATCTCGACGCCAGCCACCGCGCCCAAGACGGCCCCAAAGAGGGGCGTGTAGGTGAGGGTTCCGTTCCCGTCGAGCGTGCCCATCCACGCCCCGAGGAACCCGCCCACGGCGACCCCGATGCCAGTCCCCTGCAACGCGCCCAGGCCATCTCGGCGGAACGCGATCGCCTCCACATCCGCCGTCGGCGCCGACCGGGACTCGCCCGTCTTTTTGTCGACCCAGGTGGTGACGTCCGGGGCGACGTGGAGCGACCGGACCTGGCGGCCCCGCTCGCCGACGAGGTGGACGACCGGATACCCCCGCTCCGCGCGGCCGTTCACCTCCGCACGCGTCGACGTCGCGGACAGGTCGACCACGCGCGAGGTGGTGCAGCCTGTGAGGAGCACGAGGGCGAGCAGGAGAGGGGTGCGCATCGGCTAAGGGGGATGCCCAAAGTGAGGCGGCGTGGCGCGCGGATCCCTGGTCCGTTCGCACTACCCGTCGCCGAGACCGGCGACCTTGTGGGTGCCCCCCCGATCGACCCGTGATCCGACTCTTCCTGGCCGACATCGACGGCTGCCTCAGCGAGCCCTACGTCCCCTTCCGCCTCGACGGCTTCCGCCAGCTCCGCGCCTGGGGCGCGCGTGCGGCGACCGACGGCCGCTACCCGCACGTCGGGATCTGCTCCGGCCGTTCGTACGCCTACGTCGAGGCGACCGCGCAAGCGCTCGCGCTCGGCGGGCCGGCGCTGTTCGAGAGCGGCGGCGGGCGGTTCGACCTCGATCTGGCGCGCATCACGTGGAATCCCGCCCTCGACGCCAAGACGGAGGCCGACCTCGCGGCGTGTCGCGCGTTCCTGCTGGCGGAGGTCATTGGCCGGTCCGAGACCGTCTCGTACGACTACGGCAAGCGCTCGCAGGCGGGCATCGTGAGCCCCGTCGTGGGCGAGTGCGAGACGTTCCTGCCCGAGATCGAGGCGTTCGTGGCCGCGACGGCCCCGGAGCTGGTCGCGTATCACACGCCGTACTCGGTCGACGTGGTGCCGCGCGCGCTGACGAAAGTGCAGGCGCTGCGGTGGCTGGCCGAGACCGAGGGCGTCGGGCTAGAGTCGCTGGCGTTCATCGGCGACACGAACGGCGACGCGGCCGCGATCGTGGCGGCCGGGCTCGGCTTCGCGCCCTCGAACGGCTCGCCCGACGCCCAGGCCGCCGCGGACGTGGTCACGGCTGGCGCCGTCCTCGACGGCGTGCTCGACGCGTACCGCGCCTGCCTCCGGCACAACGGCGTCGCGGACGAATCGCCGTAGACGCTGCGTTGGCGGAGCGCCCGCGGCCCGGGCGGCACGTCGTTTGCCCGGCCCCCATTTGATACCTTCGGCCCGTCCCCGCGCCTCATGTCCCGCCTCCTCGTCCTCGCCCTGCTCGTCGCCGCCCCCGCGGCCCTCGCCCAGGCCGACGGCGGCGGGTTCACGGCCGAGCGGGCGGTGCCCGAGGACCTCTACGACGTCGAGGCCGCCCCCGCGTACTACGTGATCGGGGCAGGCACGACGGTCCGCCAGCGGCCCGAGGCGGGCGCGCCGGCCGTCCGGTCGCTGCGCACGCGCGCCGGCGTCCGCGTGCTCGACGCCGTCGGCGACTGGCGGCTCGTGCAGGCCGACGACGTGCGCGGCTACGTCCCGGCGGATGCGCTGTCGAACGTCTGGATCCGGGTCGACAAGAGCGAGCGGACCACGTTCGTGTACCGCGGTGCCGAGCTGCTGCGGACGCTCCCCGCCGACGTGTCGGTCAGCCCCGAGGACAAGGTGCGCCGCTCGCGCCGCGAGGAGCTCGACCAGTACCGCATCCCCGAGGGCACCTTCTACGTGACGCGCCGCAACCCCAATTCGAGCTACTACCGAGCGTTCGTGCTGAGCTACCCCGGCCCCGTCCACGCCGCGCGCGGGCTGTCGGAGGGGATCATCACGCCAGCCCAGTACCAGACCATCCTGCGTGCCGACGCCGAGGGGCGTGAGCCGCCGATGGGCACGCCGCTCGGCGGCCTCATCGAGATCCATGGCCACGGCTCGGGCCGAGGCCGCGCCTGGACGCGCGGCTGCGTCGCCCTGCGCGACGTCCACATGGACGAGCTGTGGGCCTACGTCGAGGTCGGGACGCCGGTCGTCATCGAGCCGTAGCTCGGGCCGGTCGGGGAGGGGAGAGGGGCGCCCGCGAGGCCGTCTGTCGGCGAGCGGACTCGCGTCGGCGCCGAGGTGGCCCGGCCCGGTCTCTCTGCGCAACACGGGCCGCACGGAGGTCGTACCTCGCCAAACCGATCCCGCACACCGATGACCGCCCTCCGCACGGCCCTCGCCGGCTTCCTCGCTCTGCTAACGTTGGCCGCCGGCCCCGCGCTCGCCCAGCCCACCGACCTCGCGCTCGAGACCGGCGACGGCCCCGTCTTCCGCGTCACGATCGACGGGATGATCGACAATGCGCTCGCGTCGTACGTCGACCGCGCGCTCGCCGACGCCGCCGACGCAGACGCCGCGGTCGTCGTCTTCCGCATCGACACGTTCGGCGGCCTCCTCGACGCGGCCGACCAGATCCGCAAGTCGATCCTGTCGAGCGAGGTCCCGACCGTCGCCGTCATCGACCGGAACGCGGCCTCGGCGGGCGCGCTGATCGCCTACGCGAACGACCGGATCGTCTTCGTGCCCGGCGCCTCGATGGGCGCGGCGACCGCCGTCAACCAGACCGGCGAGTACGCGCCGGAGAAGATTCAGAGCTACACGCGCGGGCTGATGCGGGCGACCGCCGAGGCGACGGGCCGCGACCCCCGGATCGCCGAGGCGATGGTCGACGAGCGCCTCTCGATCCCTGGCGTCGTCGAGGAGGGCACGCTGCTGACCGTCTCGTCCGACGAGGCGCTGGCGCTCGGCATCGCCGACGCCGTGCTGCCGTCGACCGACGCCGTCGTGGACGCGCTGGGGCTGGCGGACCGCGAGCAGACGCCGCACGCGGCCACGCGCGCCGAGCAGGTCTTGCGCTTTCTGGGCTCGCCCGTGCTCGCGTCGCTCCTCCTGATGATGATGATGGGCGGGCTGTACTTCGAGATCCAGACGCCGGGCGTCGGGTTCGCGGGCGCCGTCGCGCTCGTCGGGGCCGCGCTGTTCTTCGCGCCGCACTACCTGCTGGGGCTCGTCGAGAGCTGGGAGATCGCGCTCTTCGCCGTCGGGGTCGGGCTGCTCCTCGTCGAGGTGTTCGTGACGCCCGGCTTCGGCGTGTTCGGCATCGCCGGGCTCGTCCTCGTGCTCGGCGCGCTCCTGGTGGCCCTGGTCCCGAACGTCGGGTTCAAGTTTCCGGATGACGGCGAGATCGCGCGTGCCACGACCACGCTCGCGGCGGCGCTCGTGCTGCTCGTCCTGTTCACGATGTCGCTCGGCCGGATGCTGCCCCGCTCCGAACGCCTCAACCGACTGGTGCTGGCGCCCGAACTCTCCGCCGCCGAGGGCTACACGTCCGCCGACCTCGGCGCCGACCTCGTCGGCCGGACCGGGACCGCGCTGACGGGTCTGCGTCCGTCGGGCACCGTCGAGGTGGACGGCCGGCGCGTCGACGTCGTGTCCGAGGGCGGGTTCGTGTCGGCGGGCGCGGCCGTCGAGGTCGTGCGCGCGCGGGGCGCCGTCGTCGTCGTCCGCGAGGTCGCATAGGGCACACGCGTGTGCCCGTCCCTAGGTTGCCCTCATGGAACTGCTGGTCCCCGTCGCGCTCATCCTGGTCGGCCTCGCGCTCGTCGTGGTCGAGGTGACCGTCGTGCCCGGGCTCAACGTGGTCGGCGTGGCGGGCGTGCTAGGGGCGGCCGTCGGCATCGTCATCGCGTTCGTCGAGTTTGGCGTGGCCGGCGGGCTCGGCGCGCTTGCGGCGACCGTGATCACCGCGTGCGGCGTGGGCTACGTGCTGTACGAGACCGGCGCCTGGGACCGCTTCATCCTGTCCGACAGCCTGCGCCGCGACGCGGACGCCGACGCCGTCGAGACGGAGTCGCGCGCGCGGCTATTGGGGCAGACCGGCGTGGCGATCACGCCGCTGCGGCCCGGCGGCGTGGTCGAGCTGGGCGGCGTCCGCGTCGAGGTCGAGACCGAGGGCTCGTTCGTGGCCGCGGGGAGCCGCGTCCGCGTGGTCGCCCTCGACCGCCGCCGCGTGCTCGTCCGCGCCGACGCCTCGGCGTAGCCCGGCCTTCGCACAGAGTCGGCGGACGGCGCACACGCTTGGCGCTGGCGCCCCGTTCGTGCCCTGGCGCCCCCGAGCCGGGGGCGTAGTTTCTCCGAACACGAGCCCCCCGACCGACCGGCCCCTCCGCTACCCCGCAGTCTTCGTCCCGCCTCAGGTATCGATGCGTTTCGCGCCGCCGGTCCGTCTGTGTCTCGTCGCCGCCCTGTTCGGGGCCGGCGCGCTGTCGGGGTGCCGCCCCGGCACCGCGCTGCACAGCCGTTACAACAACTTCCGGGCGTACTACAACACGTACTACAACGCCACCCGGTCGCTCGACAGCGGGGAGGAGGCGCTGCAGCGGCAGGCCGTGACGCTGGACCGGAACGCGCTCGTGTCGGTCTTCCCGGCGACCACGGCGGGCTCGACCTCGGGCCCGTTCCAGGACGCCATCGACAAGAGCGCCGAGCTGCTGCGCAACCGGCCGACCTCGAAGTGGGCCGACGACGCGCTCCTGGTCATCGGCAAGGCCTACTTCTACCAGCGCAACTTCGCGGGCGCGGAGCAGAAGTTTCGGGAGACGCTCGCGGCGGCGGAGGCCGCGGGCGACCGCCGGCTCGGCGACGAGGCCCGGTTCTGGCTCGGCCGCACGTTCGCCGCCGCCGACCGCTTCGAGGAGGGCGTGACCGTGCTCGAAGAGGGGCTGGCGTCGGAGGGCGGCGACCGCCGGTGGACGGCCCGGATGCAGCTCGCGCTCGGCGAACTCTACGCGCGCGCCGAGCGCTGGGACGAGGCCGCCGAGGCGCTGCTCGCCGGGGCGCCGGCCGAGGGCGACGCGGACGTGGCCGCCCGGGCGTACGTGCTGCTGGGCCAGGTCGAGGAGCACACGGCGAATTGGGACGAGGCGGCGGCGGCGTACGCCGAGGCGCTTTCGCGCAAGCCGGCCTACGAGCTCGGCTACGCCGCGCGCGTCAACCGGGCGCTCGTGATCGGGCTGTCGGCCGAGCGGCCGGCGGAGGGGCTCCAGATCATCCGCGACATGCGGGGCGACGACAAGAACTACGAGCGGCGCGGCGAGCTGGCGCTCGTCGAGGCCCGCCTGCGCGCGGCGGCCGGCGAGCCCGACCGCGCGTACCGCCTCTTCCGGTCCGTGCTCTACGACGAGGAGCTCAACGGGCGGTCGGTCGCCGGCGAGGCCCACTACCGGCTCGGCGAGTTCTACCGCGACCAGCGCGACGACTTCGTCCGCGCCTCGGCCCACTTCGACTCCGCCGCGACGGTCGTGCGTGCCCCGGCCCCGGAGGTCCGGCCCGCCGCCGGGGCGCTGCTCCGCGTCACCGAGCAGGCCCGCGTCTACGCGACGCTCGCGAGTGCCGCCCGCCAGATCGCCGAGACCGACTCGCTGCTCGCGCTCGGCGCGCTCTCCGAGGCCGACTTCCAGGCGCGGATCGCGTCCATCGAGGCCGAGCGGCTCCGCGTCTACCGCGAGGAGCAGCGCCGGCTCCAGGCGGCCCGGACGGCGGCCGCCTTCTCGGGCTCCGGCGGCGGCTCGTTCGACGACGGTGGGGAGGGCGTCGTTCAGCCGGGCCGGGGCACGGGCGCCACGGCCGGCACGCCCGGTACGCCGGGGCAAGGCGGTGACGTCGGCTTCCTGTCGTACCGCTCGCCGACCTCGGTGCAGGCGGGCTTGATCGCCTTCGAGCAGACCTGGGGCGACCGCCCCCTCGTCCCCAACTGGCGCCGCCGCGCGGCCGCGCAGGCGGGCGACATCGCCGCGGCGCGCGGCGTGGTCGGGACGGAGACCGGCGGGTTCGAGATCGGCGAGGGCCCGCCGCCGCTCGACATGACGCGCGTGCCCCGGACGCCCGAGAAGCGCTCCGAGCTGATCACCGACCTCGCGTCGCTCCGCTACGAGTTGGCGAACGCGTTCTTCCTCTCGCTCGGCCGCGCCGACACGGCCGCCGCGCTGTACCGCTCGATCCTGGCCGACACGCCGACCCTGCCCGTCGCCGTCCGCGCGCAGTACGCGCTGGCGGAGATCGAGCGGGCCGCCGGGCGCGACGACGCCGCACGGCCGTACTACGAGGCCGTCGCCGCCGCCGACACGCTGGCGCTGGGCCGGGCCTCGCGCATCCGGCTCGGGCTGGAGCCGCCGGACGCGCCCGCCGAGACCGAGCCTGCTGCCCCCGACGCCTCGCCCGCCTACGTCGCCGCGCGCGCGCGGTGGGCCGCTGGCGACGTGATCGGCGCCGCGACCGACCTGGTGGCCCTCGGGGATGCCAACCCCGACGCGGCGGGCGCGCCACGCGCCTACCTCGGCGCTGCCATCGCCTTGCTGGAGTGGGCCGATGGCGACACCCTGCGCCTGGCCCGGCCGCTCCCGGACTCGCTCCAGTCGCCCCTGCTGCGCGCCATCGCCGACTCCGTGTCGCGGGGCGAGGTGGTGCGGGCCGCTCCGGCTCGGCAGGCGCCGGCCGCTCGCCGGGCGCCGCGCGTCGAACCGGAGCGCCGGGCGCCCGAGGTGCTGGAGGAGATCGAGGAGCGCGTCCTCGACACCGGCAAGCGGTTGCCCGGGCGCGCCCGGCAGGAGACCGCTGCGGCCCAGCGGCCGACCCCACCTGCTCAGCCAGAGCCCGAGGCCGCCGACCCGGCCCCGGTGGAGGCCGGAGCGCCCCCCGAGGCCGCCACGGCGACACCCGAGGAGGCCGTGCCCCCGCCCACTCTGCGCGCCGTCCCCGTCGACTCGACGACGTTCACGCTCCGCCATCACCTCCAGGCGCTGGCCGCCCGTTACGCCCAGACCCCGTACGCCGCCCGCGCAAACGCACTCGTCGCCGGGCTGCCCGCCCCCGCCGTCGACACGGTGGCCAGCCCCGTCCCGCCGGTGCCGCCCGCCGCCGACCCTGCGGAGCCCGCTGCCGACAGCTTGGCGGCCGGCCCGCCACAGGCGATCGACACGGCTCCAGAGGCCGCCGACGCGTTCCCGGAGACGGGGCCGCTGCTGGAGGCCCCTGGCTTGCGGGGCGCCGATCCGGTCGAGGCCGGGGGCGACGGGTACACGTGGCAGGTCCGGTCGTTGTCGATCCCGAGTGAGGGGGGGGCGATGCTTGGCGTGCTCACCGGCGCCGGCTACCGGGCGGCCATCGTCCGAGACGCCGGCGGCGGCGCGTACGCCATCGTCATCGGCCAGTTCGCCTCCGAGGCGGCCGCGTCGGCCGCTCAGGATGCGTTGCCCGCCTGGGCGCAGCTCCGGGGCCGCGTCGTCCCCCTCGCCGACTACGAGGCCATCGCGGGGGCCGGCGTCGACGACGAGCGCCCCGCCGACGACTTCTAGACGGTCGCGCACCGACGGCTCGCGGAACCCCCTCCCGAAGGGTCGGGTACCGCCCCCCTTTGCTCTGAACGCGCGGGCAGGACCGCGCCCCCGAATGCCCTCTGTGCCCCAGAACCCCCGCGACGGCGGAAAGCGCCCCGACGGCAGCAAGCGCCCGCGCCTGTCGCTCGGGACGTTCTACCTGTTCGTCCTCATCGCCCTCCTCCTCCTCGCCGTCCAGACGTTCCTCACGGGGTCCGGCGGGGCGACCGAGGTCGACTACTCCGCCTTCCTCGAGCAGCTCGAGGCGGGCGACATCGAGACCTTCGAAGTCCAGGACCGCGTCGACATCCGCGGCACGTACACCGAGGAGGCCGTTGCCGAGGGCCGCGTGGAGGCAGCGGCGCCGGAGCCGTCGTTCGGCCGGGCGCCCGACGAGTCGGCCGCGCGCCGGTTCCGGACCACCAAGCCCGACGACCACGACCTGACCGACTTCGTCACCGGGGTCAACGAGAAGCTGGTCGCCGCCGACCGCGCGCCCGTCGAGTTCCAGGCCGACTACACGTCGTCCGTCTGGAGCGGCATCCTGTCGTGGGTGCTGCTGATCGGCCTGTTCGCCGTCTTTTGGATCTTTATCCTGCGCCGCATGGGCGGCCCGGGCCAGCAGGTCCTCAACATCGGCAAGAACAAGGCGACCCTGTTCGACCAGACCGAGGGCGCGCCGATCACGTTCGAGGACGTGGCCGGGCTCGACGAGGCCAAGGAGGAGGTCGAGGAGGTCGTCCAGTTCCTCAAGGACCCCCAGCGGTTCACCAAGCTCGGCGGCAAGCTGCCCAAGGGCGTCCTGCTCGTCGGCCCGCCCGGCACGGGCAAGACGCTGCTCGCCAAGGCCGTCGCCGGCGAGGCGGGCGTCCCGTTCTTCTCGCTCTCGGGCTCCGACTTCGTCGAGATGTTCGTCGGCGTCGGCGCGGCGCGCGTCCGCGACCTGTTCAAGCAGGCCAAGGAAAAGGCGCCCTGCATCATCTTCATCGACGAGATCGACGCCGTCGGCCGAAGCCGGGGGCGCGGCTCCATCATGGGCGGCAACGACGAGCGCGAGAACACGCTCAACCAGCTGCTCGTCGAGATGGACGGGTTCAACACCGACAAGGGCGTCATCCTGATGGCGGCGACCAACCGCCCCGACACGCTCGACTCGGCGCTCCTGCGCCCGGGCCGGTTCGACCGCCAGATCCTGATCGACCGGCCGGACCGCCGCGAGCGCGCGGCCATCTTCAAGGTCCACACGGCCAACCTGACGCTCTCGCCCGACCTCGACGTCGAGCTGCTGGCGGGCCAGACGCCTGGGTTCGCCGGCGCCGAGATCGCCAACGTCTGCAACGAGGCCGCCCTGCTGGCGGCGCGCGACGGGAAGGACGCCGTCGAGATGATCGACTTCGAGCGGGCCATCGACCGCGTGATCGGCGGGCTCGAGAAGAAGAACAAGCTCATCAGTCCCGAGGAAAAGCGGATCGTCGCCTACCACGAGGCCGGGCACGCCGTGGCCGGGTGGTTCCGCGAGTACACCGACCCCGTCGTCAAGGTGTCGATCGTGCCGCGCGGGATGGCCGCGCTCGGCTACGCGCAGTCGCTGCCCCAGGAGCGCTACCTCTACACGCGCGAGGCGCTCGTCGACCGGATGGTGATGACAATGGGCGGCCGGGTCGCCGAGGAGATCATCTTCGGCCAGATCACGACCGGCGCCCAGAACGACCTCGAGAAGATCACCAAGATGGCGTACGCCATGGTGGTCGACTACGGGATGAGCGAGGAGATCGGCTACGTCTCGTTCAACCTCTCCGGCCAGCGCGACCAGCCCCAGTTCAACAAGCCGTTCTCCGAGGACCTCGCCCGCCGCATCGACATCGAGGTCAAGCGGATCATCGAGGACGTCCGGGTCCAGACGCGCGAGCTGCTCGACGAGCGGGCCGACGACATGGAGCGGCTGGCGCAGGCGCTGCTCGAAAAGGAGGTGCTCAACGAGAACGACCTCAAGGAGGTGCTCGGGCCCCGCCCCTATGCGCGCCCCGAACATGAGGTCGGGGTGACGGCCGAGGGCGAGCCGGTCAACTTGCCCCCGGGACCGGCCTCGTCGACCCCGCCGTCGTCCGAGGGCGACGGGCTCGCGACGGACGCGCCGCCGCTCGCCGACGACGCCAGCGCCGACGCCTCGCGCGACTAGCAGCCCGTGGCGCGGGTGTCGGTCAGCGAGGATTGAGCCGAGGGCGCCGTCCCGGCCAGGGGCAGCGGCTCTACCTCCCACGTAAGCCCGCCCCGATTCGCGGCGGGGCCGGGTGCCCGTCGGCCGACGCGAGCGGGGGGGGGGGAGGGCGCCGGCCGCTCGCTAGCGAAGGACGGTGAACGTGCCCGAGGTCACCTCGGCCCCCGCGCGGACGCGGTAGAGATACGTGCCCCGGCCCAGCTCGGTCGTCTCGACTCTCAGCGCGTGCGAGCCCGCCGGGTAAGCCCCCGTCGTCGTCTGGACGAGGCGCCCGAGCGTGTCGTACACCTCGGCGGTCACGTCGGCAGGCGTCGGGAGGTCGACCCGCAGGGTGGCCTTGTCGCGCGACGGGTTCGGGGTGACGCGGGCCGCGAACACGAGGGGGAGGCCAGTCCGCGCGGCCTCGGCGGGGGCGAGGGTGGCCTCGGGCGTCGGGGCCCACGTCACCGAGACCGTTTTAAAGGCCTCCGTCATCTGGCCGGCCGCGTCCTCGATGGAGACCGCTATGAGGACCGTGCCGTGGTCCGGCAGGGTGGCGCTCAGGCGGTCGTCCGAGCCCCCGTCGCGAAGCGTCTCGTCGCACGTCGAGGTCGGGACGGCGCCGTCGTCGGGGTCGTTGGACGGCTCGCAGGTGTAGCGCCAGCTCCACCGATACGTGAACGGCGGCGTCCCGTGGCGGGTGTGGACCCGCCACGCTGCGGCAGCGCCGGCCTCGAGACTCCCCGCGCCCGTGACGAGGGCCCGGATGTACGGCGCCGAGCGGTCTGGGGCCTCCCGGCCGAGTTGGTCGAGCACGAACGCCTCGATGCCCTCGGTGACGAACAGGTGCGGCTGATTCTCCGGCCCGACGCCGCTGTCGAAGTACAGATCGTCCGCTGTGAGGATGGCGTCGAAGGGGGTGCGCCGCTCGGTCGTGGTGCGGTCGATGGACCTGGAGAGGTCCTGCCGCCGGAACGTGGAAGCGACCAACGTCTCGCGCGAGCCGCCCCGGGTGTTCCAGTCGAGGGCGCTCGCGGTCGGGACGAACGCGTGGCGGGCGGCGTCGACCCGCACGTCGTAGTAAGCGCCGGCACCGAGCCAGGTAAAGGCGAGCGTGCCCAGCAGGGACTCGCGTGTGTCGCGGCCGCCGGTCCGCTTGCGGATGACGCTGTAGGTCTCGGTATAGCTGCCCGGGACGATATCGTAGGGGTTGGGGAGCGCGAGGGTGCTCTGCTGGGCCGTGGAATAGATCGGGACCCCGAGGAACCGGGTTACGTCGCGGCGGCGATAGACCTGCGCCGTCCCACCGGGCGCCGGCGCGTTCTGGACCTTCAGTTCGATCCGCGTGCCGAAGGCCCCCCAGAGCAGCGAGAGCCCGGCCTCGACCAGCAACGTCTGCTCGGCGGGCTGCATCCGCTCCACGCCGTTGCGGTCGTTGGGGTCACCCTTGATTTGCCGGCGTCCACGCCCGTTGCCGTTCGAGATGGCCACCCGACGCAACTGCTCCGGGTAGTCGCCGACCGCCATGAGGTCGTCGTAAAAGTCCCGGCGGATCCGCGTCCGCACGGCGCGGGGGTCGGAGGCGTTCACGTCGGCACCGGCCCAGAAGGTGAGGAGCTGCTGGAGCGCCGGACCATAGAGCCGACGCTCGACGAAGTCCGGCCCGTCGGCATCGGAGGCGTAGAGCGCGGACACGTCCAGGACGCGGTCGAGAACGGCGTAGAGGTCCGCCAGCAGCGTTTCCAACCCGACCGGCATCAGCGCGCCCTGGTGGGGCGTGTCGTAGGAGACGAACAGGCCGACGCCGTGGTCCTCGCCGATCGACTCCATGTACGCCAGGCCGTACCGGGCCACCAGCCCGCCCATGCTGTACCCGATCACCCCCGCGATCTCCTCGCCCTGCGAGTTTCTGTCGACCTCCGTCTGCACACGCCGGAGAAGGTCCACGAGCGCGAGCCCGTTGCGCTGGATGTAGTCGTGGGAGTCGGCGTAGTCCATGAAGACCAGGTCGTAGCCGGCCTCTAGCAGCGCCTGGTCAAACTCGACGACGGGGCCCGTCGTCTCGGGGTTGTCGAACTGGACGAGCTGGCGGTAGAGGTCGTCCAGGCCCGCGTCCTCCATCGAGTCGTACCCGCCGACGATCACGATCGGGCGGCGGAGCCGACCCGAGAAGTTGTACGGGGAGTAGACGACGCCGTAGTCGTAGTCCGCCGACTTTCGCCCGTGGTAGTGGTCGTTGATCGTCGCGTAGCGGCGCCGGGGGCGCCAGCGGAGAGACGGCTCCGGGGTGACCCCGCACACGATGCGGGACCACGCGAACTCGACCGCCCGAGTGGCACAGGCCTCGGCCGGGCTCGCACCCACGCTGCTCTCCAGCGCCCCTGCCCGGGCCGGCCCGGGCTCGCGGACCTCCAGTTGGAAGGCCGCATGGCGCGTGGCCCCGCCGACGACGGCGGTCAAGCGGATCCACTTGGTGCCCGGCGTCGCAAACGAGACCGTGAACGGCTGGTCGAGCGCGACGGTTTGGGTCGCGCCTCGCTTCCCGGCCAACACCTCCACAAACGCGGGGCGGGCCCAGCCCGCCGGCACCACGAACAGGTTGCGCGGGAGGACGAGCGTGAGCGTGGCGCCGACCGCCACGGGCCCGTGGAGAGCGGCCGAGAGGTCGCCGCCGTAGAGCGCGCCCGCCGCAAAGACGGACGCCTGCTGGTAGGGGCTCGCGGCCGAGAAGCCGTCGGTGTCGGGGCGGTAGAGCTGGGGCGTGGGGCCGGACTCGTCGACGAGCAGCCGGCCGTCGTCGACCGCCGCTTGATCGATAAAGTCGAACGGCTGCCAGACGACCGCGATCGGGAGCTGGCGGCGGGCCCGGAAGGTGGCCGCCGTGGCCGCGAGCGCCTCCGCCGAGGGCATCGAGCGGACGTCCTCGGCGGCCGTCCGCATCTGACCGTAGAGCACCTCCCACTGGAGCGGTCGCAGCGGATCGGCCTCGGGCGTGCCGTCCTGCCGCCCCGGGTCGAGGAAGATGGCCCGGCGGTTGGCCAGCACCCGCGTCTGGGTTTCCGAAAGCGCCAGCCGCTCGTAGGGGGCGTCGAAGTCGCTCGGCGACTGCGCACGCACCGCCTGCGGGGCGGCCACGACGGCCAGAGACAGGGCGAGTCGGAGGAGGCGCAAAGACATCAAGGACAGAGTACGTCGCGCGCGCGTGGATGTGCGCGGTGTGTGCGTGAAAACATAGGCCTCCCTCCCCAGGGGGTCTTGGTGCAAACGGACTACCCTATGGCGTGACGCAAAAGGGGCAGGCCGCGGCGGCTGAGAGGAGAGGGCGGAGGGCTGGCGAGCTCCGTGTGGAGGCAATGGTAAACCTGGTACTCTGAACTAGACCAGTGGTCGGTCTGCACAGAAGCTTCGCCCTTTGGAGGGCGCTGGAGCCGTTCCGCCTCGCCTTTGTGAAGGTCCCGGCATTGGGGTCGGCCCTGGTGCCGGGTACTTTGTGGGTCCTGACTCGCCGCGCGGGATTGCCCCGCGCCCCACCCGCCCGCACCGCCGTGCCTACGATCAACCAACTCGTCCGCAAGGGCCGCACCCCGAAGCGCAAGACCTCCGGGGCCATCGCGCTCCAGGGCAACCCGCAGCGCCGTGGCGTCTGCACCCGCGTGTACACGACGACGCCGAAGAAGCCGAACTCCGCGCTCCGCAAGGTCGCCAAGGTCCGCCTCACCAACGGCTACGAAGTCATCGCCTACATCCCGGGCGAGGGCCACAACCTCCAGGAGCACTCCATCGTGCTCGTCCGTGGCGGCGGCGCCAAGGACCTCCCGGGCGTCAAGTACCACATCGTCCGTGGCGCGCTCGACACGGCCGGCGTCGCCGACCGTCGCCAGAGCCGCTCGAAGTACGGCGCCAAGAAGCCCAAGTAGTACGTCGGTTTCCCCCGCGGACGGAGGCGCGGCGCGCTCTGCGCCGCCCCGCTCGCGGACCCACCGAATACCCGACCTACCGACCTCCCGACCCCATGCGCAGGAAGCAAGCAGAAAAGCGGATCCCCACGCCGGACCCGATCTACGGCGACGTCACCGTCGCCAAGTTCATCGCCGCCGTCATGCGTGACGGCAAGAAGTCCGTGGCCCAGGGCCTCGTCTACGGCGCCTTCGACCTGGTCGAGGAGCGCATCGGCGAGCCCGGCGTCGAGGTCTTCCGCCAGGCGCTGACGAATGCGGCCCCCCTCGTGGAGGTCCGCAGCCGCCGCGTCGGCGGCGCGACCTACCAGGTGCCGATCGAGGTCCGCCCCGAGCGCCGCACGTCGCTGGCGTTCCGCTGGCTCCTCCAGTACGCCAAGTCGCGCGGCGACAAGTCGATGGCCAACCGCTTGGCGGCCGAGCTCATCGCCGCCTCGCGCGGCGAGGGCGGCGCCGTCAAGAAGAAGGACGACACGCACCGCATGGCCGAGGCCAACAAGGCGTTCGCCCACTTCGCCCGCTTCTAACCAGACCGTCACGGGCCCTTCTGCCCCCGGCAGAGGCCGGCCCGTTCTCTCGGCTCCCCCCACCGAACCGACGACCCTCATGTCCGACATCACCGGCAAGACCTACTCGCTCACCAAGACCCGCAACATCGGGATCTCGGCGCACATCGACGCGGGCAAGACCACGACGACCGAGCGCATCCTGTACTACACCGGCAAGACGCACCGGATCGGCGAGGTCCACGAGGGCGGCGCCACGATGGACTGGATGGAGCAGGAGAAGGAGCGCGGCATCACCATCACCTCGGCCGCGACCACGGCCGAGTGGAAGGACCACCGCATCAACATCATCGACACGCCCGGCCACGTCGACTTCACGGTCGAGGTCGAGCGCTCGCTCCGCGTGCTCGACGGGGCCGTCGCGCTGTTCTGCTCGGTCGGCGGCGTCGAGCCCCAGTCCGAGACGGTCTGGCGCCAGATGGACAAGTACCACGTCCCCCGCGTCGCGTTCGTCAACAAGATGGACCGGACGGGCGCCAACTTTGAGAACGCCGTCCAGATGATGAAGGACCGGCTCGGCGCGAACGCCGTGCCCGTCCAGATCCCGATCGGCGACGGCGAGCTCTTCCGCGGCCACATCGACCTGATCTCCAACAAGGCGTTCATCTTCGACGACGCCACGCAGGGCTCGACCTGGGACGAGGTCGACATCCCCGAGGACCTCAAGCCGACGGCCAAGAAGGCGCGCATCGTGCTGCTGGAGGCGGTCGCCGAGCACAACGACGAGCTCCTGATGATGTACCTCGAGGGCGAGGAGCTCCCGGTCGACGTCGTCAAGGCGACCGTCCGCGAGGCCGTCATCTCGATGGACATCACGCCGGTCTTCTGCGGGTCCGCCTTCAAGAACAAGGGCGTCCAGCAGCTGCTCGACGGCATCATCGACTACCTCCCCTCGCCGCACGACGTGCCGCCGATGGAGGGCCACAAGCCGCGGACCGAGGAGATCGTCACGCGCGAGGCCGACCCGGAGGCGCCGTTCGCGGCCATCGCCTTCAAGATCGCGACCGACCCCTACGTCGGCCGCATCACGTTCGCGCGCGTCTACTCGGGCACGCTCAACAAGGGCGACGCGCTGATCAACGCGACGACGGAGAAGAAGGAGCGCGCCGGTCGCCTCCTGTTCATGCACGCCAACACGCGCGAGGACGTCGAGTCGGTCAAGGCCGGCGACATCTGCGCGATCGTGGGGCTCAAGGACACCAAGACGGGCGACACGCTCTGCGACCCCAACGCGCCCGTCGTGCTGGAGGCCATGGACTTCCCCGAGCCGGTCATCAAGATCGCGATCGAGCCCAAGACCAAGGCTGACATCGACAAGCTCGGCGTCGGGCTCCAGAAACTCGCCGAGGAGGACCCCACCTTCAAGGTGACCTCCGACGACGAGACAGGCCAGACCCTGATCGCCGGGATGGGCGAGCTCCACCTCGAGATCATCGTGGACCGCCTCAAGCGCGAGTTCAAGGTCGAGGCGAACGTCGGCGACCCGCAGGTCTCGTACCGCGAGGCCATCCGCAAGACGGTCGACCACACCTACACGCACAAGAAGCAGTCCGGCGGCCGCGGCCAGTTCGCGCACGTCGAGATCGAGTTCTCGCCGGCCGAGCCCGGCACCGAGGGGCTCGAGTTCATCGACGAGATCAAGGGCGGCGCCATCCCCAAGGAGTTCATCTCCTCGGTGGAGAAGGGCATCCGCAGCGCGCTCGGCCAGGGCCCGCTCGCGGGCTACCCGATGGAGGCGATCAAGGCCCGCCTCTACGACGGCAAGTTCCACAACGTCGACTCCGACCAGCTCTCGTTCGAGATCGCCGGCCGGATGGCGATGCGCGAGGCGACGCGACGCGCGAGCCCCGTCATCATGGAGCCGATCATGAAGGTCGAGGTCATCACGCCCGAGGAGTACATGGGCGACGTGATCGGCGACCTCTCGTCCCGGCGCGGCCGGATCGAGGGCATGGGCCAGCGCGGCGACGCGCAGGTCGTCGACGCCTTCGTCCCGCTGAGCGAGATGTTCGGCTACTCGACCGACCTCCGGTCCAACACCCAGGGCCGGGCCATCTACTCGATGCAGTTCGACCACTACGAGCAGGTCCCGGCGGCCATCGCCGAGGAGATCGCCGCGGCCGGCAAGGCCGCCGCGTAGCACACACACGCACGCTGTCGCCGAGCGCCAGCGCACCGACTCACAACCCAGACCAAGAGAACAATGGCTAAGGAGCAATTCCAGCGGACGAAGCCCCACGTCAACGTGGGCACCATCGGTCACGTCGACCACGGGAAGACGACGCTGACGGCGGCGATCACGAAGGTGCTCGCCGAGAAGTCGGGCGGCGTGGCCAAGGGGTTCGACGAGATCGACAACGCGCCCGAGGAGCGCGAGCGCGGGATCACGATCGCGACGGCCCACGTCGAGTACGAGACCGAGGCCCGGCACTACGCCCACGTCGACTGCCCCGGCCACGCCGACTACGTCAAGAACATGGTGACGGGCGCGGCCCAGATGGACGGGGCGATCCTGGTCGTCGCGGCCACGGACGGGCCGATGCCCCAGACCCGCGAGCACATCCTGCTCGCCCGCCAGGTCGGCGTGCCGTACATCGTCGTGTTCATGAACAAGGCCGACTTGGTCGACGACGAGGAGCTCTTGGAGCTCGTCGAGATGGAGGTCCGCGAGCTCTTGGACTCGTACGAGTTCCCGGGCGACGACCTGCCGGTCATCCAGGGCTCGGCGCTGGGCGCCCTCAACGGGGAGCCCGAGTGGGTCGCCAAGGTCGAGGAGCTCATGGCCTCGGTCGACGACTACATCCCGACGCCGGAGCGGGCGGTCGACCAGCCGTTCTTGATGCCGGTCGAGGACGTGTTCTCGATCACGGGGCGCGGGACCGTGGTCACGGGCCGGGTCGAGCGCGGGCAGATCAAGGTCGGCGAGCCGGTCGAGATCGTCGGGATCCGGGAGCCGAAGATGACGTCGACGGTGACGGGCGTCGAGATGTTCAGGAAGCTCCTCGACTCGGCGCAGGCCGGGGACAACGCGGGGATCCTGCTCCGGGGGATCGAGAAGGACGCCGTCGAGCGGGGGATGGTGCTCACGAAGCCGGGCGCGGTGACTCCGCACCGGGAGTTCGAGTGCGAGGTGTACATCCTGTCGAAGGACGAGGGCGGCCGGCACACGCCGTTCTTCAAGGGGTACCGCCCGCAGTTCTACTTCCGGACGACCGACGTGACGGGGGACATCGAGCTGGCCGACGGCGTCGAGATGGTGATGCCCGGGGACAACACGCAGTTCACGGTCAAGCTGATCCAGCCGGTGGCCATGGAGCAGGGGCTCCGGTTCGCGATCCGCGAGGGCGGGCGGACGGTCGGCGCCGGCGTCGTCTCCAAGATCCTCGACTAACGCACACACGGACGGAGCGGCCGTCGGGACCTTCCCTGACGGCCGCTTCCGCCGTACTCACCCAGCCTGACTCATGGCGAACCAGAAGATCCGGATCAAGCTCAAGTCGTTCGACCACACCCTTGTGGACAAGAGCGCTGAGAAGATCATCCGCACGGTCAAGTCGACCGGTGCCGTCGTGAGCGGGCCGATCCCGCTCCCGACCCGCAAGAAGATCTACACCGTCCTCTCCGGGCCGCACGTCGACAAAAAGGCGCGCGACCAGTTCGAGACGCGCGATCACAAGCGGCTCATCGACATCCTGTCGACCTCGTCGAAGACCGTCGATGCCCTCATGAAGCTCGAGCTTCCGAGTGGCGTCCACGTCGAAATCAAGGTCTGATCAGACTCTCTTAGCCGGCGCCCGCGCCGGCCCCACGCTTAACTAACCCCAGGTTCAATGAGCGCGATTCTCGGCCGCAAGGTCGGCATGACAAGCGTCTTCGATGACTCCGGACGGCAGACCGTCGTCACGGTGATCGAGGCCGGCCCCTGTGCCGTCACCCAGGTCAAAACGCCCGACACGGACGGCTACAGCGCCGTCCAGATCGGCTACCAGGACAAGAAGGAGAAGCACACCACGAAGGCCATGCAGGGCCACTTCGAGGCCGCCGGCGTCCCCGCCAAGCGCCACGTCGTGGAGTTCCGCGGCGTCGACTTCGGCGACGTGACGCTCGGCGACGAGATCACGGTCGAGGCGTTCGCCGAGGGCGACCGCGTGGCCGTGACCGGCACGTCCAAGGGCAAGGGCTTCCAGGGCGTCGTCAAGCGCCACAACTTCAAGGGCGTCGGCGACGCCACGCACGGCCAGCACAACCGCCAGCGGGCCCCGGGCTCGATCGGGCAGGCGTCCGACCCGTCGCGTGTCTTCAAGGGCACCAAGATGGGTGGCCGGACCGGCGGCGACCGCGTGACGCAGAAGAACGTCCGCATCGTCCGCACCTTCCCCGACAACAACCTGATCCTCGTCAAGGGGGCCGTGCCCGGCCACAAGAACGGGATCGTTGAGATCCGCAAGGCCTAGATCCATGAAACTGACTGTCTACAACCGCGAGGGCGCCGAGGCCGGCCGCACGGTCGAGCTCGACGACGCCGTCTTCGGCATCGAGCCGAACGACCACGCCATCTGGCTCGACGTGCGTTCCATCCAGGCCGCCGGCCGCCAGGGCACGCACAAGACCAAGGAGCGCGGCGAGGTCTCGAAGTCCCGCCGCAAGCTGTACCGCCAGAAGGGCACGGGCAACGCCCGCGCCGGCGATGCCAAGAGCCCGCTCCGCAAGGGCGGCGGCACCATCTTCGGGCCCAAGCCCCACGAGTACAAGGTCCGCGTCAACCTCAAGACGAAGCGGCTCGCCCGGCGCAGCGCCGTCGTGCACAAGCTCAACAACGACGCCTTCCGCATCGTCGAGGACGTCCAGCTGGACGTGCCGAAGACGAGCGAGGTCGCCGGGATGCTCAAGAACAACGGCGGCGGCAAGGCGCTCGTCCTGACGAACGGTCGCGACGACGTGTTCTTCCGCTCGGCCCGCAACATCGCCGGCATCAAGGTGCTCGCGGCCGACCAGGCCTCGACGCTCGACCTCATGAACGCCAAGACGATCCTCCTCCAGGAGGGCGCCGTCGCGTCGTTCACGGAGGCCCTCCGTCCCCCGACGAAGGCCACCGCCACCGACACCGACGCCTAGACATGCCTGAGATCCTCATCGCTCCCGTCCTGACGGAGAAGTCGACGCGCCTCATCGACGAGGGCCGTCACTACACCTTCCGCGTCGCCAAGACCGCCAACAAGCTCGAGATCCGCAAGGCGGTCGAGGAGCGGTACCCGGACATCTCCGTCAAGGAGGTCCGGACGATGGTCGTCCGCGGCAAGCGCCGCCGCCAGGCCACCAAGCGTGGTCTCGTCCAGGGCCGCCAGGCCGGCTGGAAAAAGGCCATCGTGACGCTCGCCGACGGCGAGATCGACTTCTACGAGTCCGTATAACCCCACCAGGGCGCAAAGCCGGCGGTCGCCGCCGGCAGGCAGGCCCTCTACACTATGGCAATCCGCAAACTCAAGCCGACCACTCCGGGTCAGCGGCACAAGTCGATCTCGGCCTTCGAGACGATCACGACCGACACCCCGGAGAAGAGCCTCCTCGACACGCGCAAGCGGACGGGCGGCCGCAACAACCACGGTCGCAAGACCTCGCGCCACCGCGGCGGCGGCCACAAGCGCCGCTACCGGATCATCGACTTTAAGCGCAACAAGCACGGGATCCCCGCGCGCGTCGCCACGATCGAGTACGACCCGAACCGCAGCGCCCGCATCGCCCTGCTGTCCTACGCCGACGGCGAGAAGCGCTACATCATCGCACCGGACAAGGTGACGGTCGGGATGACGCTGTTCTCGGGCCCGGGCTCGTCGCCCGACGTGGGCAACTGCCTGCCGCTCAGCGAGATCCCGCTCGGCACGACGGTCCACGCCATCGAGATGAAGCCCGGCAAGGGCGCCCAGATGGCCCGGTCCGCCGGGACGTCGGCGCAGCTGACCGCGCGGGAAGGCAAGTACGCCAACCTCAAGCTCCCCTCCGGCGAGGTTCGCCGCGTCCCCGTCGACTGCGTGGCCACGATCGGCCAGACGTCGAACCCGGACCACATGAACATCGACATCGGCAAGGCGGGCCGCTCGCGCTGGCTCGGCATCCGCCCCCAGACGCGCGGCGTGGCCATGAACCCGGTCGACCACCCGATGGGCGGCGGCGAGGGCAAGTCCTCCGGCGGCCACCCGAAGAGCCCGACCGGCGTCTACGCCAAGGGCTTCAAGACCCGCAAGAAGAACAAGCCGTCCAACAAGTACATCGTCCGCCGCCGCAAGGCGAAGAAGTAACCGAATATGGCACGCTCGCTCAAAAAGGGACCTTTCGTCCACTACAAGCTCCGCCGCAAGGTCGAGGAGATGAACGACGGCGGCAAAAAGCGCGTCGTCAAGACGTGGAGCCGTGGGTCGATGATCACGCCCGACATGCTCGGCCACACCTTCGCCGTCCACAACGGGAAGCAGTTCATCCCGGTCTACGTGACCGAGAACATGATCGGCCACCGCCTGGGCGAGTTCGCCCCGACGCGCACCTTCCGAGGCCACGCTGGTGGCAAGAAGGACCGCCGCCGCTAAGGGCCCTCGGTGATCGGCGCCCGGTCCCTGACCGCCGCCGGCCACCGACCCCCAACCTGACTAATCCAATGGAAGCAATCGCCAAGCGGAGGTACCTCCGCATCAGCCCGCGCAAGATGCGGATCGTGGTCGACGTCGTCCGGGGCAAGAACGCCCAGAAGGCGATCGAGACGCTCGAGTTCATGCCCCAGAAGGCCGCCGCGATGGTCCGCCGGGCCATCCAGGACGCCTACGGCAACCTGGTCGACCAGAACCAGGACGAGCGGATCGACGACGACGCGCTCATCGTCAAGACCATCATGGTCGACGAGGCCCCGGTCATCAAGCGGTTCCAGCCCGTCTCGCGCGGCCGGGCCCACCCGATCCTCAAGCGCTCCAGCCACCTCACGGTCGTCGTCGGTACCCCCGACCTCGGCGACGAGGCGTAACCCTACACCCTGACTTAGACATGGGCCAGAAAACCAACCCCATCGGCTTCCGTCTCGGTGTGATCCGAGGCTGGGACTCCAACTGGTACACCAGCGGCTCCTACGCCGACAAGATCGTCGAGGACCACGAGATCCGGCGCTACCTCGACGCCCGCCTTAAGCGGGCCGGGCTGTCGCGCACGATCATCGAGCGGACGCCCAAGCGCGTCATCCTGACGCTCCACACCTCGCGCCCCGGGGTCATCATCGGCCGCGGCGGCTCGGAGGTCGAGAAGCTCCGCGAGGAGCTCAAAACGCTGACCGACAAGGACATCCAGATCAACATCAACGAGATCAAGCGGCCCGAGCTGGACGCCTCGCTGGTGGCGCAGAACATCGCGCAGCAGCTGGAGGGCCGCGTGTCCTACCGCCGCGCGATGAAGCAGGCGCTCGGCGCCGCGATGCGCATGGGCGCCCAGGGCATCCGCATCAAGGTGGCCGGTCGGCTCGGCGGCGCCGAGATGGGCCGCGTCGAGCAGTACCTGGAGGGCCGCGTGCCGCTCCACACCATGCGCGCCGACATCGACTACGCCCAGGCGACCGCGTTCACGATCCAGGGCACGGCGGGTGTCAAGGTCTGGATCTTCCACGGCGAGGTCATCGGCACGCCCGACCTCTCGCCGAACGCGACGGCCCAGCGCCAGCAGAACGCGGCGCCGAGCGTCCCCGAGCGGCGCCGCCGCGACGGGCGCGGCGGCGGCCGGGACGACCGCGGCGGCCGTGACGGCGGCCGTGGCCGTGGCGGCCGCGGTGGCTCCGGCGGGGGCGGCGGCCGCGGTGGCCGTGGCGGCTCCGGCGGCGGCGGCGGCGGACGCCGCTAGATCACCCTTCTGACCTTCCAATCGAGACCGAGTAAACCATGTTGATGCCGAAGCGGACCAAGTTCCGCAAGATGCAGAAGGGCCGGGTCAAGGGCCTCGCCCAGCGCGGCGCCCGCGTGACCTTCGGCGACTACGGGATCAAGGCCCTCGAGGCCGGCTGGATCACGTCCCGCCAGATCGAGGCCGCCCGTATCGCCATGACGCGCAAGATGAAGCGCGTTGGCAAGGTGTGGATCCGCGTGTTCCCCGACAAGCCGATCACCAAGAAGCCCGCCGAGACCCGCATGGGCAAGGGCAAGGGCTCGCCCGAGTACTGGGTGGCCGTCGTCAAGCCGGGCCGCGTGCTCTTCGAGATCGGCGGCGTGGACGAGGACCTGGCGCGCGAGTCGCTCCGGCTCGCCATCCAGAAGCTCCCGATCAAGGCCAAGATCGTCGTCCGCCCGGAGTCCGCACCGGTCCCGGCGCCCAAGTCGGCGACCGGCGACGCCTCCGGCCTGACGGCCGAGGTCACGACCGAGGACCTCACCAAGATCTACGGCCTGGGCGACACGTTCGCCGAGAAGCTGACCGCCGCGGGCGTCGACTCGTTCGAGGCGCTGGCGAACGCCGACCTCGACACGCTCCGCGAGATCATCTCCGCCGACGGCACCGACGACCAGGGCGTCAACGAGGAGACGTGGTCGAAGCAGGCCCGCCTGCTCGCCGACGGCGACTTCGAGGCCTACGACGACTACGTCGAGGGGCTCCGCGAGGCCGACGGCAACGTCGTCGAGATCGACGAGCCCGACGCCGACGACGAGGCCCCCGCGCCCGCCGTCGACGCCGCCGACGCGGCGACCTCCGAGGACGGCGACGCGCCGGCCGACGAGCCCGCCGCGTAACCCCGACCGACACCACTCGGCCCCGGGCGCGCGTCGCCCGGGGCCTTTCCATGACCGATATGAAAGCCAACGAGCTCCGAGACCTCAGCGAGGCCGAGATCCAACAGCGGATCGCCGAGGAGTCCCGCGACCTCACCGACCTCCGCTTCCGGCGGACGGTGACCGGTCTCGAGAACCCGATCGTGCTGCGCCACAAGCGCCGCGAGATCGCCCGCATGAAGACCATCCTGGCCGAGCGCGCGAGCGCCTCCGACCAGGCCTAGTGAAGCTTCAGTGCGGGGCCGCGTCCGGCGCGGCTCTCACTGAACCTCCACCGGGACCGACGCTACTTTCGTCGGTCCAGGCCCGCACCACACGGGCCGCCGACGCTCCGGCGTCGTTTCCGTAGTTGGTGGGGTACCGGCCCACCAAGCGACTAGCACACTCGCCCGCAAGGGCCCCAGGCTATGGCTACTGACCCCCAGACCGCCGACACGGCGGTCGCCGAGCGCGGCGCGCGCAAGTTCCGCGTCGGCCTCGTCGTCTCCGACAAGATGGACAAGACGATCACCATCGCCATCGAGCGCCAGGTGAAGCACCCCATCTACGGCAAGTACGTCAAGCAGACGACGAAGCTGAAGGCCCACGACGAGACGAATGACGCCGGCACCGGCGACACCGTCCGCATCCAGGAGACCCGCCCGCTGTCGAAGACGAAGCGCTGGCGGCTCGTGGAGGTCATCGAGCGCGCCCGATAACTGTCCTCGTGGCTGGCCAGCGCTCGCTGGCGGCCCGCACTCGGCACCCCCAATGATTCAGCAAGAGTCCCGACTCAACGTCGCCGACAACAGTGGCGCCAAGCAGGTCTTGTGCATCCGTGTTCTCGGCGGCTCCGGCCGACGCTACGCCCGCGTCGGCGACATCATCGTCGTCACGGTCAAGAACGCGATCCCCGGCGGCAACGTGAAAAAGGGCGACGTGTCCCGCGCCGTCGTCGTCCGCACCAAGAAGGAGCTCCGTCGCCCCGACGGCTCCTACATCCGGTTCGACGAGAACGCGGCTGTCCTCCTCAACGACGCCGACGAGCCCCGCGGCACGCGCATCTTCGGGCCCGTCGCCCGCGAGCTGCGCGACCGCCAGTTCATGCGCATCGTGTCCCTCGCCCCTGAAGTCCTCTAGAGCGATGCCCCGTACCAAGAACAAGCAGAAGAAGCTCCACGTCAAGAAGGGCGACACCGTCGCCCTGACGAAGCGCGTGACGGCCCACGGCGGCGGCTCGAACGACCGCCCCAAGGGCTACCAGGCCCGCGTCCTCGAGGTGTACCCCTCGACGGAGAAGGTGCTCGTCGAAGGCGTCAACCTCCGGCTCAAGCACACCAAGCCCAACCAGGCCTACCCCAACGGCGGCCGGATCGAGGCCGAGCGCCCCATCCACGTCTCGAACGTCATGCCGGTCGACGGCAGCGGCAACCCCACCCGGATCGGCCGCAAGCGCGTCGAGGACCCCAACACGGGCCAGGCCCGCTGGGTCCGCTTCGCGAAGACGACCGGCGACGAGATCGACAGCTAAGCACCATGGAGAACTACACCCCCCGTCTCAAGGAGCGCTACCGCGCCGAGATCGTCGACGCGCTCACCGAGCAGTTCAGCTACGACAACGTCATGCAGGTCCCGCGCCTGCTGAAGGTGGTCGTCAACAAGGGCATCGGCGAGGCCTCGCAGAACAAGAAGGTCCTGGACGACGCCATCGAGGAGCTCCGCAAGATCACCGGCCAGCAGCCGGCGACGCGGAACGCCAAGACGTCGATCTCCAACTTCAAGCTCCGCGAGGGCATGCCCGTCGGCGCCATGGTCACCCTGCGGGGCGACCGGATGTGGGAGTTCGTCGACCGTCTCGTGACGCTCGCGCTCCCCGCCGTCCGCGACTTCAAGGGCGTCAAGGACCGCAGCTTCGACGGCCGCGGCAACTACACGCTCGGGATCAAGGAGCAGATCATCTTCCCCGAGATCGACATCGACTCGACGCCCCGCATCTCGGGCCTCGACATCACGTTCGTGACCACGGCCGACACGGACGAGGAGGCCCACGCGCTGCTCAAGGCGCTCGGCATGCCCTTCGTCCGTCGCGAGGCCCAGGCCGCGTAACCCAACAGAGAGAACTATGGCTAAGACCAGTGTCATCGCGCGCGAAAAGAAGCGCCGCAAGACCGTCCAGCAGTACGCCGACAAGCGCGCGCAGCTCAAGGAGGAAATGCGGGCGCTCAAGTCGAGCGACGACTTCAACCCCGCCGAGGCCCAGGCGATCGCCGAGAAGCTGCAGAAGCTCCCGCGCAACGCCAGCCCCGTCCGGCTCCACAACCGGTGCGCCCTGACGGGCCGCCCGCGCGGCTACATCCGCAAGTTCGGCGTCTGCCGCAACGTGTTCCGCGAGCTCGCGGTCGAGGGCAAGATCCCCGGCATCCGCAAGTCGAGCTGGTAGAACGGTCGGGGCCGCGGCCCCGACCCTCGCCCACCCTTTTTTTTAACCTCTAGCGGCCAGGCGGCCTGCTCGCGTCGCGAGCGTCCGAACCGGCCGAAGAACCAATGAGCGCTCTCAGCGACCCCATCGGGGACTACCTCACCCGGATCCGCAACGCCCAGAAGGCCCGCCACCCCTACGTGGACGTGCCGGCCTCGAACCTCAAGCGTGCGGTCACCCAGATCCTCGTCGACAAGGGCTATGTGGCCGACTACGTCAACGTCGAGGACAACAAGCAGGGCCTGATCCGGGTCTACCTCCGGTACCTCCGGGGCGGCAAGCCGGTCATCCAGACCATCAAGCGCGTCTCGAAGCCCGGCCTGCGCCGCTTCGTCGGCGCCAAGGACCTGCCGCGCGTGATGAACGGGCTCGGCATCGCCATCATCTCGACCAGCCGCGGCGTGATGACGGACAAGGAGGCTCGACGCGCCGGCATCGGCGGCGAAGTCATCGCCACCGTCAACTAGTCCGGCCCCCAGAGATCCTGGGCCGCACGGTCCACAGCTACAGACCCTCATGTCCCGAATCGGAAAGCTTCCCATCCCGTCGGTCGACGGCGTCACCGTCGAGGTGTCGGACAAGAACCACGTGACCGTCAAGGGGCCCAAGGGCGAGCTCTCGCTCCAGGCCGCCCCCGACCTCACCATCGACACGTCCGGCGACGAGATCGTCGTCGAACGGCCCACTGAGCAGAAGCGCCACAAGGCGCTCCACGGCCTGACCCGTTCGCTCATCGCGAACATGATGCAGGGCGTCTCGGAGGGCTACACCAAGTCGCTTGAGGTCATCGGCGTCGGCTTCCGCGCCGACGCGACTAAGATGGCCGGGATGGACGTGCTCGAGCTCGCGCTCGGGTTCTCCCACCCCATCTACTTTGTCCCGCCGGAGGGGATCGTGATCGAGGCCGAGACCATCCGTGGTAAGAACCCGGTCATCAAGATCTCCGGCATCGACAAGCAGCTCGTCGGCCAGGTCGCGGCCAAGATCCGCGCCCTCCGTCCGCCGGAGCCCTACAAGGGCAAGGGCGTCCGCTACGTCGACGAGTTCGTCCGCCGCAAGGCCGGCAAGACCGCCGCTCGTTAACCCCGATCGGCCCGCGCTCGCGGGCCGGCTCCTCTCCCGCGCGGCCGGACGGCCAACCCGTCGGCCCCCAGCGCAACTCCAATGTCCAAAACCGCCAAGAAGGTGACGCAGCGGCAGCGCATCCGTCGCCGCATCCGCGCCAAGATCGCCGGCACGCCGCAGCGCCCGCGCCTCGCCGTGTTCCGCTCGAACAAGCACATCTACGCCCAGCTCATCGACGACCTCGCCGGCACCACGCTGGCGGCCGCGTCGTCGCGCGAGGCGAACGCGATGATCAGCGTCGACGCCTCCAAGGCCGTCGGCGAGCGGATCGCCGAGCGCGCCAAGGAGGCCGGGATCGACCGGGCCGTCTTCGACCGCGGCGGCTACCGCTACCACGGCAACGTCAAGGCCGTCGCCGAAGGCGCCCGCGCCGCCGGCCTCACCCTCTAAACCGAATCTCACCATGGCACAGCAGCAGAACCGAGGCGGTCGCGGAGGTCGTCGGAACGACGGGCGCGACAACGAGGCCAACCGGTCGAACCTGATCGAGAAGCTCGTCGCGGTCAACCGCGTGGCGAAGGTCGTCAAGGGCGGCCGGCGCTTCTCCTTCAACGCGGTCGTCGTCGTCGGCGACGGCAACGGCAAGGTCGGGCAGGGCCTCGGCAAGGCCAACGAGGTCGCGGATGCGATCTCGAAGGGCACCGAGGACGCCAAGAAGAACCTGGTCGCCGTCCCCGTGACGAGCACGGGGTCGATCCCGCACGCCGTCCGCGGCCGCCACGACGCGGGCTCGGTCCTCCTCAAGCCGGCCTCCGACGGTACGGGCGTCATCGCCGGTGGCGGTGTCCGCGCGGTCCTCGAGTGCGCCGGCATCCGGAACGTGCTCTCGAAGAGCCAGGGCTCGTCGAACCCGCACAACCAGGTCTCGGCGACCATGGAGGCCCTCGGGCAACTCCAGGACCCCGCCGAGGTGGCCGCCCGTCGCGGCATCACCATCAAGCAGGTGTTCGAGGGCTAGCGCCTGGGCGCGGCCTGCCGCCTCGCCCCGTTCGCTGTCCGACGACCCACGTCACCCGAAAACGATGTCGACTCTCAAGATCACCCAGACCCGGAGCCAGATCCGCCGGCCCGAGGGCCAGAAGCGGACGCTCGTGGCCCTCGGCCTCGGCCGCATCGGCAAGACCGTCGAGCACGAGGCCACGCCTCAGATCCGCGGCATGGTCGCCAAGGTGCAGCACATGGTCTCCGTCGAGGAGGCCTAGGCGACCGGCTGGGGGAGACCCCGCCGTGTCGGTCCCCGCGGGGACGCTTCACCGATAAACCCAACCGAGACCGGCCCGGCCCCGTGCCCGGCCGGTCTATCTTTAACCCGCGCCGCCATCGGCGCCGCGCCAGCGGACCTCCCGCTCGCGCACCGCGAGTCGGCCCACTCCGGGCCGGCGCCACTAGCCCCCCATACGATGGACCTCAGCAACCTCAAGCCCGCCAAGGGCTCGACCAAGACCAAGAAGCGCATCGGCCGCGGCCAGGGCTCCGGCCACGGCAACCACACCGTCGGCAAGGGCCACAACGGCCAGAAGAGCCGCTCCGGCGGCAGCGTCCCGACGTGGTTCGAGGGCGGCCAGATGCCGCTCCAGCGCCGCGTCCCCAAGTTCGGGTTCAAGAACCGCAACCGCGTCGCCTACGACCCGATCAACCTGGGCCGCTTGGCGCAGCTCGTCGAGGAGGGCCGCGTCGAGGCCGGCGCCACGCTGACGCCGGCGACGCTCAAGGCGCTCGGCATGGGCGGCAAGAACGGCCGCTACAAGATCCTGGGCGGCGGCGACTTCTCCGCCAAGCTCGACGTCCACGCCCACGCGTTCTCCGCGGCGGCCAAGGAGAAGATCGAGTCGGCCGGCGGCACCGCCACCGTCGTCGAGGCCTAGAGGGGACCGGCCGGGGCGTCGCCCCGGCTCCCCGTTCCCCGCACTTTGAGCCCCCGGGCTCCAGCAACCCCCTGAACGAATGGCCTCGATCGCCGAATCGGTCCGCAACATCTGGAAGATCCACGAGCTCCGGCAGCGGATCCTCTTTACGCTGGGCATCCTCATCGTCTACCGCCTGGGCTCGTACGTCACGCTCCCGGGCGTCGACGCGATCGCGCTCCAGGAGCTGGCGAACGCCAACCCGAACCAGGGCGGCCTGTTCGGGCTGTTCGACCTGTTCGTGGGCGGCGCGTTCTTCCGAGCGGGCGTCTTCGCGCTCGGGATCATGCCGTACATCACGGCTTCGATCATCATCCAGCTGCTCGGCGCGGTCTGGGCCCCGATACAGAAGTTGCAACGCGAGGGTGAGGACGGCAGGCGCAAGATCACCCAGTGGACGCGGTACGGCACGATCGTCATCACGGCGCTCCAGTCCATCGGCTACGCGATCAACCTGCAGTCGACGTCGGCGGGCGCCATTGTCATCCCGGCGTGGGCGTTCACGGTCGTCTGTGTGATCTGTCTCACGGCCGGCACCGTCTTCGTGATGTGGCTCGGTGAGCGGATCACGGAGAAGGGCATCGGCAACGGCATCTCGCTGATCATCATGATCGGCATCATCGCCTTCCTGCCGCAGGCGCTGCTCAACGAGGTCCCGCAGTTCGGCGGCATCGGCCGGAGCGACACCAACATCTTCATCTTCCTGATCGAGATCGCGGCGCTCTTCCTGGTGACCGCGGGCGTCGTTTACGTGACGCAGGGCACGCGACGGATCCCGGTGCAGTACGCCAAGCGTGTCATCGGGCGCAAGCAGATGGGCGGGACGACCCAGTACCTCCCCCTCCGCGTCAACGCGGCCGGCGTCATGCCGATCATCTTCGCGCAGTCGATCATGTTCATCCCGAGCACGATCGCCGCCTTCTTCCCCGAGAACGGCGTGATGCAGACGATCGGGACGGCGACCGGCGACATCTTCGGGTTCTGGTACTCGGCGATCTTCTTCGTCATCTGCGTCTTCTTTACGTACTTCTACACGGCGATCGCGGTGAACCCGCAAGAGATGGCCGACACGATGAAGCGCCAGGGCGGCTTTATCCCCGGCGTCCGCCCGGGTCGCCAGACCTCGGAGTTCATCGACACGATCCTGACGCGGATCACGCTGCCGGGCGCCCTCTTTATCGGCGCGGTCGCGATTCTGCCGGCGTTCGCCGCGCAGCTCGGCGTGCAGCAGGGCTTCGCCCAGTTCTTCGGCGGCACGAGCCTGCTGATCCTGGTCGGCGTCACGCTCGACACGCTGCAGCAGATCGAGAGCCACCTGCTCATGCGCCACTACGACGGGTTCATGAAGACGGGCCGCGTCCGCGGCCGCCGCCGATAGTGGCGCGGGGACGGATCACGCTGAAGAGCGCCGCCGACGTCGCCGGCCTCCGCGAAGCGGCGGCGGTCGTCGGCCGGGCGCTCGCCGCTGCGGCGGCTGAGATCCGTCCCGGCGTCCCGACGCTCCGCCTCGACCAGGCGGCCGAGGCGGTCATCCGCGATGCGGGTGGCCGTCCGGCGTTCAAGGGCTACCAGATGGGGCCCGACACAACGCCGTTCCCCGGCAGCCTGTGCATCTCGGTCAACGACGTGGTCGTCCACGGCATGCCGAGCGCGTACGAGCTCCGCGAGGGCGACGTGCTCTCTGTCGACTGCGGCGTCGAGCTGGGCGGGTACTTCGGCGACTACGCCTACACGTTTGGCGTCGGCGAGATCTCGGCGTCCGCGCAAGCGCTCCTCGACGCCACCAAGGCGTCGCTTTACGAGGGGATCGCGGCGGCGCACGCGGGCAACCGCGTCGGCGACATCGGGCACGCCGTGCAGACGTATTGCGAGAGCCGGGGCTACGGGGTCGTCCGCGACCTGGTGGGCCACGGTGTCGGCACCAACCTGCACGAGCCGCCGAACGTCCCCAACGTGGGGCGCCGCGGCGTCGGCAAGCGGCTCCGCGAGGGGCTGACGATCTGCATCGAGCCGATGATCAACGGCGGTACGGGCGACGTGACCGTCGACGCCGACGGCTGGACCGTCCGGACCGCCGACGGCGCGCCGAGCGCCCATTTTGAGCACATGGTTCACGTTCAGCGTGGACACGCGGAGGTCCTCTCCTCGTACGACCCCATTGAAGCCGCGCTCCGAGCGCGCGACGGCGAGCCCGCGCCCGCCGCCTAACCGACACGACTCACCACCTGCGCACCCCGCGCTCCCGAATGGCGAAGCAGCCTGCGATCCGACAAGACGGCAAGGTCACCGAAGCGCTCCCGAACGCCCAGTTCCGCGTGGAGCTGGAGAACGGACACGAGATCCTGGGTCTCCTGTCCGGCAAGATGCGGAAGTTCTACATCCGCATCCTGCCCGGCGACCGCGTGACGGTCGAGATGTCTCCCTACGACCTGACGAAGGGCCGGATCGTCTACCGCTACAAGTAGCCAGTCGGCTCTCCGCGCGGCGCTGCCCGTGGAGAGGGTGGGGGACGAGTCTGGCGGGGTTTTCACGCCGCGTCCGACCATTCCCCACGGCCCGGGAGCGTTCTTCCAGGCCGGCCTTTCCCGCCGGTCCCCACTCAGCCAGAGAGACCCATGAAGGTTCGCGCCAGCGTCAAGAAGCGGTCGGCCGACGACAAGATCGTCCGCCGCAAGGGCCGCATCTACATCATCAACAAGAAGAACCCCAAGCACAAGCAGCGCCAGGGGTGAG
This sequence comes from Rubrivirga halophila, assembly GCF_046845755.1. GTDB lineage: Bacteria > Bacteroidota > Rhodothermia > Rhodothermales > Rubricoccaceae > Rubrivirga. The sequence continues at coordinate 2,405,791 of NZ_CP177357.1, read as the reverse complement.
CGCCTCGCGCCTTGCCGCAGCACTCGGCTGACGGCGTGCGCGACGCTCGACACACAAGCATCCAGCACTATGCCTCGAATCGCAGGAGTCGACGTCCCCGGCCGCAAGCGCGGCGTGATCGCCCTCCAGACGATCTTCGGCGTCGGCAACAGCCGCGCCATCGAGATCCTCGAGCGTGCCGGCCTCGACGCCGACACGTACCCCGACCAGTGGTCCGAAGATGAGACCCGGCGCGTCCGGTCGCTCGTCGAGGACAACTACGTCGTCGAGGGCTCGCTCCGCACGGAGACCCAGCTCAACATCAAGCGGCTGATGGACATTGGCTGCTACCGCGGCCTGCGCCACCGCCGCAGCCTGCCCGTCCGCGGCCAGCGGACGAAGACCAACGCCCGCACCCGCAAGGGCCGCAAGAAGACGGTCGCCGGCAAGAAGAAGGCCCCGCGCAAGTAGCGCTCGCGCCCCGGCACCTGTCGGGGCGTGCTCCTCGGGAGCGCCCGCACGCAGGCAGCCCGCTCTGACGGGCCCACCCCTGACGCGCCCGCACCGACCACCTCATTCCAGCAGAACCATGGCCAAGGCACAGCGCCCCGCTCGCGGGCCCCGCAAGAAGAAGGTCCAGGTCGAGTCGAACGGCAACGCCTACATCAAGGCGTCGTTCAACAACGTCCTCATCACCATCACCGACGCGTACGGCAACACGATCTCGTGGAGCTCGTCGGGCAAGATGGGCTTCCGCGGGTCGCGGAAGAACACCCCGTACGCCGCGCAGGTCGCCGGCACCGAGGCGGCCAAGGAGGCCTACGACCTCGGGCTCCGCCGCGTCGACTGCTACGTGAAGGGCCCCGGCTCCGGCCGCGAGGGCGCCATCCGCGCGCTGGCGATCGCCGGCCTCGAGGTCCTCTCGATCCGCGACACGACCCCGATTCCCCACAACGGCTGCCGGCCGCCCAAGCGTCGCCGCGTCTGACGAGGTGCGAGGGCTGAGGAACGAGGAGCGAGGGAATCCCTCTCGCGCCTCACTCCTCGATCCTCGCCCCTGCGAACGCGCGCAGCGCTGAGCGCTAAGCCCGGTTGCGCCCGCCTCGACCCGCGATTCGCGGTGCTCGGGGGCGGACCGCACGTAGTTCACTGGCCGCCCGCTAGCCCCGGACGGCCGATCTCACGAGACAACACAGCACCATGGCCCGTTACCGCGGACCCAAGCAGAAGATCGCCCGCCGCTTCGGCGAGCCCATCTTCGGCCCCTCCAAGTCCCTCGATCGCAAGCCCTACGGCCCCGGCCAGCACGGCAACGCCCGTCGCCGCCGCGAGTCCGAGTACTCCGTCCAGCTCAAGGAGAAGCAGAAGGCGAAGTACACGTACGGCCTGCTCGAGAAGCAGTTCAGGAACCTCTTCGAGAAGGCCGCCCGCCGCAAGGGCGTCACCGGCGAGAACCTCCTCCAGCTTCTCGAGTCGCGCCTCGACAATGTCGTCTACCGGCTCGGCTTCGCGCGGACGCGCCGTCAGGCCCGCCAGCTCGTCACCCACGGACACGTGATGGTCAACGACCGCGTGGCCGCCATCCCGAGCCACACGCTCCGGGCCGGCGACATGGTCGAGATCCGGCCCAAGTCGAAGAACCTCGACACGATCCGCGACGCGGCGACCGTCAACCGGCGCACCTTCAATCACCTCGAGGTGGACCGCGACTCGCTCAAGGGCAAGTTCCTCGACGTCCCGGCCCGCGAGGACATCCCGGAAAACATCCGGGAGCAGCTCATCGTCGAGCTCTACAGCAAGTAATCCGCCCGACGCCCGGCCGTGCGCCGGGCGTCAGCTCTCATTCCGACAACACACTCCATTATGGCCCAGATCCAGCTTCAGATGCCCGACGGCGTCCAGGTCGAGGAGATGAACGAGACGTACGGGCGGTTCGTCGTGCAGCCGCTCGAGCGCGGCTACGGCGTGACCATCGGGAACGCGTTCCGGCGCGTCCTCCTCTCGTCCCTCTCGGGCACCGCCATCACGGCCGTCCGCATCGACGGCGTCCAGCACGAGTTCTCGACCGTCCCCGGCGTCACAGAGGACGTGACCGACATCATCCTCAACCTCAAGGGAGTCCGCTTCCGCGCGGAGGAGGAGGACGAGGGATCGGTCTCGATCCACCTCGAAGGCGCTGGCGCCTGGACCGCGAAGGACATCGCCGACAACACGGCGGACTTCGAGGTCCTCAACCCCGACCACCACATCGCCACGCTCGCCGAGGACGCCGACGTCCGCATCGACCTCCGGGTCGAGCAGGGCCGCGGCTACGTGGGCGCCGACGAGAACAAGCGGTCCGATGACCCGATCGGCGTCGTTGCCATCGACGCCATCTTTACGCCGATCCTCAACGTCCGCTACGACGTCACGCCGACCCGCGTCGGCGACAAGATCGACTACGAGCGCCTGACGCTCGAGGTCGAGACCGACGGCTCGATCACGGCCGAGGACGCGCTCACGAACGCCGCGGCGATCCTGCGCGACCACATCGGCCTGTTCGTCGAGGTCGACACGTCGACCGGCGAGGACGCCGAGGAGACGGAGGTCGACGCCGAGGTCCAGCGCGTCCGCGCCATCTTGGGCCAGTCCGTCGACGACCTCGATCTCTCAGTCCGCGCGCAGAACTGCCTGCGTGCCGCGTCCATCAAGACGATCGGCGACCTCGTCCGTCGCGAGGAGAGCGAGATGCTCAAGTTCCGCAACTTCGGCCGCAAGTCCCTTCTGGAGCTCGTCCAGGTCCTCGAGGAGCGCGGTCTGCGCTTCGGGATGGACGTCGAGCGCTACGGCGACCAGGCCTAGAGTTTTGAGTTCGAGTTCCGGGTCCCGAGTTCGCTCGGGCCCGGGCTCCAGACTCCGAACTCATAACTCAACACTGTTATGAAACACGGAAACAAGATCCTGAAGATCGGCCGGAACGCCTCCCACCGGAAGGCGACCCTCCAGTCGATGTCGGCCGCGCTCCTCGAGCACAAGCGGATCACGACCACGTTCGGCAAGGCCAAGGCGCTCCGGCGCTTTATCGAGCCCATCATCACGCACGGCAAGGACGACTCGACGCACTCGCGTCGCCAGGCCTTCCGCAAGCTCAACGACAAGGAGGCCGTCAAGACCTTGTACGACGAGGTGGCGGGCGTGGTCGGGGACCGGCCGGGTGGCTACACGCGCATCGTCAAGCTCGGCTTCCGGGCCGGCGACGCCGCCGAGATGGCCATCATCGAGCTCGTCGACTACAACGACGTCAAGCCCGACGGCTCGGCCTCGTCGAAGAAGAAGACGCGCCGCTCGCGCCGCTCCGGTTCGTCGGACACCAAGGCTGCGGCCAAGTCCACCCCGGTCGAGGAGACCCCGGCCGCCGAGGCCTCGACGCCCGTCGAGGACGCCCCGGCGACGGACGTCCCGGAGTCGGAGACGACCGAGACCCCGGCCACGATCGCGGCCGGCGCCGACGAGACGACGCCCGACGGCGCCGGCTCGACCGTCGTCCCGCCGTCCGGCGACGACCACCCGGACGCCGCCCAGGGCGCGCCGACCGAGACCGGCGAGCCCGGCCCCGGCGCCGACGCCGAGAACCTCGGCCGGAGCCACGACAATCGATAGACGCTGACCGCTGGCGCCCGTCGCCAGCGGCCGGTCCTGCGGGGCCCTGCCTTCGGGCGGGGCCCCGTTTTTTAGTGGGGGAGGGGTGAGCGCGCGCCGGCCGGACGCGCCCCCACGTTCCCCGAGCGGCCCACGATGGTCCCCGAGGAGTCGCGGCGGAGGGGTCTACGAAGAGTCGGGGAGGGGTCTACCTTCCGGGCCCCATGTCCGGCGCCCGGACGTTGGACGACCGATGATCCACGCCTCCACCGACCTCCACCGCCAGCTCGACGCGCTCGTCGTCGCGCCCGAGTACGAGCGCCGCCTGCGCGTGCTCCTGGAGCACTGCGAGCGCAACCTGCCGTCGGTCGACGAGGCCCTCGTCCGCCGCGCGTTCCGGGTCGCGTACTGGGCCCACCGCGACGACCGCCGCGCCTCGGGCGAGCTTTACATCTCGCACCCCCTCGAGGTCGCGCTGATCGCGGCGAAGGACATCCGGATGGACGACGTGACCGTCGTGGCGGCGCTGCTGCACGACACCGTCGAGGACACCGACCTCTCGCTCGACCTTTTGCGCAGCGAGTTCGGCGACGAGGTCGCCCAGATCACCGACGGCGTGACCAAGATCGGGAGCGTGTTCGAAGACCGCCGGCTGGGCCGAGCCGAGAACGTCCGCAAGCTGATGCTCTCGATGGCCTCGGACGTCCGCGTGATCCTGGTCAAGTTCGCCGACCGGCTCCACAACATGCGGACGCTCGGAGCGGTGCCTTCGGACAAGCAGATGCGGATCGCGGCCGAAACGCAGGACCTGTTCGCCCCGCTCGCGCACCGGTTCGGGCTCCACGAGGTCAAGACGGAGCTGGAGGACCTGTCACTGAAGTACCTCCAGGCCGAGGCGTACCGCGAGATCGCGACGGGCCTCAACGCCAAGCGCCGCCAGCGCGAGCGGTTTATCGAGCGGTTTATCGAGCCCGTCCGCGACGAGCTCGCCAGCCTCGGGCTCTCGTTCGAGATCTATGGGCGGCCCAAGAGCATCACGTCGATCTACGGCAAGATGAAGCGGCAGGGCGTGACGCTCGACGAGGTCTACGACCTGTTCGCGATCCGCGTCATCCTGGACAGTGAGGGCAAGCAGGGGCGCGAGGACTGCTGGCGCGCGTACTCGGCCGTGACCGCGATGTACCCGCCGGTCGACGGGCGGCACCGCGACTTTATCTCCAAGCCCAAGTCGAACGGCTACCAAAGCCTGCACACGACGGTGATGACGCCCGAAGGCCGGCCCGTCGAGGTCCAGATCCGGACGGCCGAGATGCACGCGGTCGCCGAGCGCGGCGTGGCGGCGCACTGGAAGTACAAGGAGGGCGGCGGCGACGGCGCGGCGACGGCCGGCGCCAGCGAGGCGCGCGTCGACGAGATGTACGCCTGGGTGCGCGACCTGCTCGAGAACCCCCGCCCCGACGACGCCGACGAGTTCGTCCGCCAGTTCCAGCTCAACCTCTACAGCGAGGAGATCTACGTCTTCACCCCGAACGGCGACCTCGTGACGCTGCCGCGCGGCGCGACGCCGGTCGACTTCGCGTTCCAGATCCACTCCGAGGTCGGCTTCCACTGCATCGGCGCCAAGGCCGACGGCAAGATGGTGCCGCTGAGCTACCGCCTGCAGTCGGGCGAGCAGGTCGAGATCCTGACCTCGAAGCGCCAGACGCCCAACCCCGACTGGGCCGGCTTCGTGGTGACCCACAAGGCGCAGTCGCGCATCCGCCACTGGATGAACGAGCGCCGCCGCAAGGCGGTCGCGCACGGCCGCGAGCAGGTCGCCAAAAAGCTGGCGCGCGCCAAGCTGACGCCCGACGACCAGACGCTCGACCAGCTCGCGGGCAAGCTCCGGTTCACATCGCTCCAGCAGCTGTACTTCGAGGTCGGGTCCGGCCAGTACGACCCCGGCGAGGTCGTCCGCGCCCTGCGCTCCGGGCCGCCGGTCGAGGAGGCCGAGGCCGAGGCGCTGCCCGAGGGCGTCTCGCCGGCCCTGCTCGAAGTCGACGACGTGGACTTCCGCGAGGACGCGCGCGAACGCGGCGGCGGGCGCACGGCGCTCGTCATCGAGGGCGAGCGGCACACGGATCTGGCGGTGCAGTACGCGGCGTGCTGCGGGCCCATCCCCGGCGACGACGTGTTCGGCTTCCTGTCCAAGACC